>NZ_JADYVH010000019.1:0-83382 GCF_020193615.1 Bradyrhizobium sp. IC4059 | reverse complement strand
CGATCGCGGCCGCGCGCGAGGACGCCACCATGGCTGAGCCGGGGCGGCCGGCCTCCAGAACAGGGGTCTCCGTCAGAATTGTTTGACCGCTTTCGCTCTGCAGCCGGATCCAGCCGGCATGAGCCTCGTCGCTCAGGCTGGTGTAGTTGGGGTTTTCGAAATTGAAGCGACGGAAAATGCGACATGAACCATGTGACGAGCCTCGATCCGAACCCGCTGCGACAGGGTCGAAGCCGAGCGCATCGACGCCGGCATCCAGCAATGCGCCCAGCGCTGCTCCGCCCATGAGCCCCAGACCCAGCACGGCGACTTCGCATTTTCGCATGAAGACCTCGCGAGCGATGCTACGACGCGGAGATCATCGTGGTGATTTCGCGGGTTTGCAAGGTCGACGGGACGACGGTCTGCTCGGGGCAACCGCGTTGGTGCACGATCAGACGCTGGTGACGTGCAATGATCGCGATGTTGCGGCGCTGAGAGCGAGGATGATGAATCCGTTTGGGGTGGAGGAGATGAGAATTGATCCTGATCTCGGCTTACTTCGGACCCGTCGGGCAAAACGGGAGCCTAGTTTCATAGTTGCAGGAGGTCTTATTGGCGGGTTTTGGCCCACCTCTCGAACGCAACCGAATTGCGCGGTCGGCGCCGGTACTGCTTTTGGCGAGCCGTTGTGTCGGACCTGTCTGAGCGGCTGTCACAAGTAAGCTCTCTGTAAAGCTCGCAATCCCAAAATCAGCAACGGCCAGAACGCTGCCCGTCGAATCGCTGAGCACGTTTTCCGGCTTCAGGTCACGGTGAACAACTCTTGCAGATGTGCGGCTTCAACGCCGTCCAATACCTTCTCGAAGACCGACAGAACCGATCCAGGCGAAATGCCTGTGGTCATCAAGGAGCGCAGGTTCGAAGCGAACCGTGACATAACGTAGAATGGACCTGAGATACTTCCCTCGTTCGGGATGCCATAATCGGATACGGTAACGATGTTTGGGTGCCGATTGCGCGAAAGAAAAGCTATCTCGTTCTTAAACCGCGCCCGTTTGTCTCGGGGGTGTTGGTAAGAACCTTATTGCTACCGGCGTGCCTTCGGCGCTCTTACCGCCGTAAACCCTCCCGGCACCTCCTTCGCCCAAGACTTCATCCAGAGTGTAGGCCGCGAAGGCGGTCTCCAGCGCTACTGGCGTTTTTAGCTTAGCCACCGCTTTGTCTCCATTGACGCTACCTAGTCATCCCAGCGATTCGCTCGGGCTTTCGCTCTTGCCGCCTTTTGGCAAAACCCCGATGTCTTCCGGAAGACTACAATCCCAGGGCGACTGTATACTTGCAGCGCCGTCGCGAATCTACTTGATGAAGTTAGGGGGAAGATATGGCCATCCGCAAGCGGGGCAATCGGCTGGAGAGGTGGGAAGTCGCTTTGATTAAGGCGATGCTCATAAAAGCCGGCTCGAACGATCAAGACATACTGGCATACTTCACCCGCCCGACGCGTTCGATCAACCATCGCGCAATTGGCGAGATCAGAACAGAGAAAAAGCACAAGCTGGTAAAGGCAGCAAGCGAGGCGGAGCTAGAGGAATTTATAGCGACATGGCCTGACATCGACCCGCAGACGGGACTAAGTTTGAGAGGCGACGAGTTGCTAATCAAAGCTCGTGAGGCGATGATTGCTGCGGTTCATATCTTCAATAGCGCCGGGCTTACTTTTCGTGCCGAACTCTTCATCGTAACCAGCATCATTGCATGGACCTATCTTTTGCACGCGTGGTTTCGCAGGGAGAGAATTGACTATCGTTATATCGAGGCGGACGGCACAGTAAAGAAGACCAAGCAGGGAGAAGATTGCTATTGGGAGCTGGGGAAGTGTCTACGTCACGCGCGATGCCCCGTGCCCAAGGGAGCGATTGCTAATCTAGAGTTTCTACTATCGCTTCGTCACGAGATCGAGCATCGATCTACCAACCGAATAGACGACGCCGTCAGCGCGAAGCTTCAAGCTTGCTGCATCAACTTCAACGACTCCATGAAATCACTGTTCGGAGCTCAATTTGGATTAGAGCGGCGACTACCTATAGCGCTCCAATTTGTCACCTTCAGTGCCGACCAGCGCTCAATCCTCAAAAAGGCGAGCGATCTGCCGCAGCACATTGCGACCATGATGGATGCGTTTCATCAGACTCTAACGGAAGAACAGCAGGCCGACCCGCGCTTTGCATACCGGGTTGCCTTCATCCCGAAGACAGGCAATCGTGCATCTAACGCTGATGTGGCAGTCGAATTCGTTAAGCCTGACTCCGCAGAGGGCCGCGAGATCAACAGCGTGTTGCTTAAAGAGGTGGACAAGCGGCGCTTTACCGCATCGCAGATCGTCAAAATGATGCGTGAAGAAGGCTTTCAGAAATTTGGACAGCATGCTCACACTGTCCTCTGGCAAGAACTAGACGCCAGAAATCCTGCAAAAGGTTTTGGAAGAACCGGCGATTATCCTAACACATGGGTTTGGTATGATTCTTGGCTCACCCGCGTCAGGGCGCATTGCCAAGAGCATAAAGACCGATACGTCTAGCTCCAATCTTATTGGCCGTTCGGAGTATTTTCCGCCGATGCCGCCTTCGGTCGCTTCCCGTTCGAGGGCCTAAAATTTGAGATGTAACCTCGTGGCGACAGCTGCAAGCTTTCCCCGTGCCGCTCTTCTCCTGGCTCACTGTTTAGACGCGGCCTCGAGACTTGCCCAATTTTCAAAGTAAGGGTTGAGCCATCCCAATTTGTACTGAGGCAGGGGATGGTAATCGGGCATGAAGCGCCGGAAGGTGCTGTCATTGCGCTGCTGCCCCTTCTTTCCGGGCGTGTGCAGCCAATCCTTATGAATTTCCTGAAGAGATTGGGCAACGATTCCGCTCGGCACGACCCATGTTTTCGGCTGGTCGGCGAGCGACTTCCCAAAATCGACAAAACTATAGAATAGATTCGGCGACACGAGTTCTTCGTGCTTCTGTCCCATATGCCACCCGCCGTCTGAACCGATGTCGCGCCGCACTTTTACTTGGATGGCGCAGAGGCGATCGCCCAACTTATCGGTCACGACAATGTCCGCATTCGGCACTCCGGTCGGAGCAAGCGCCGCTATCATATTTCGGCGCAGAAGCTGTGACATTACGAAATGCTCGCCGGCAGCTCCCAGGATTGTACTGTTCGGACCATTTGCTTCTTTGGCCATTCGATCCTCCCCGTGATCTTCATAGGCTATTGGCTGCTGCCCCTCCCGCAGCGGAAGAGGCGCACGAGCGCGACGGCAATCGATTTGTCCCAGCAGCATCCCGCCCTAATACAGCGGCTCCTCATACACCTTCTCCCCATCCAGCAGCAGCCGCTTGATCGCCGCGCGGCCTGAGGGCAGCACGGCGGCGACGATGCGCAGCTTCTGCTGGTTGCGGGCATTCTCGAGCTTCCTGCCCTCGCCTTCGGGCACGAAATAGCGCTCGAGGCCGTATTTGATCGGCAGCTTGTCGCAGAAGCGGCGGCGGTCGTCACCGCAGGAGCCGCCATAATTTCCGACGCGGCCGCGGATCAGCACTTCGGGCGCGGTGACCTTGACCCGCTCGGCATGCACCGAGACCGCCTGATAGACGCCGTCGGCCTTGGGCGCGAGCTTGACGAACACGGTCGGGTGGCGCGCGTCGGCGAGCTTGCCTTTGAGCGCGCCGGCCGGCACTTGCGAGATGTCGTAGCTGAGCACGACATAGTCGCCGCGCAGGAGATCGCGGGGGTCGACCGGCTGCGTCTGCAGGGTGACCTCGACGCCGTTACGCAGGATCTGCATGCGGTCGGCCACCATCATGACCAGCAGCGCACATTGCAGCAGGACGGCGACGCCGAACAGCACGGCATTCGGGATGCGCCGCCAGAACGCGGCCAAAGATGCGATCAGGGCGTTCATCGCGCGGCCCTCGGCAGCATGCGGCCCAGCGCGGTGGCAAAGGCGACGGCCGCGACGCCCGCCACTGCCAGGAAGGCCGAGCGGCGCAGCAGCGAGCCCTTCACGGCCCAGGTGATGCCGGCGATGACGCCGGCGATCCCGAGCCAGCCCGCGACGATACGCGGGCGCACGTCGTCGAGCATGCCGGAGACGACGAGACACAGCATGGCCGAGAGCAGCGCGGCATAGGCGAGCCAGGATTCGCCGGCCATGGATGCCGGCCAGACCGGCGCCGCGAGCAGGACCAGGGCGATCGCAGCGGCTGCAAGCAGCTCTCCCGCGCGCCGGGTGATCGCAGCCGAGGCCAGCGCGAGGATCACGCCGGCATTTCCGCACGCGATCGCCCAAAGCGGCTGGCCCGCAAGAGACCCTTCGCGAAAGCGGACGAGATCGTCGACCGTCGTCACCTCCAGGAACGCGGCAATGGCCAATGAAAACGCGCCGTAAACCGACAGGACGTTGCCGAGCCGGAGCGCTCGCGGCGACGGCGCGGCGGCGATCGCGAGCCCGGCGCCGAACAGCAGCGCCGCACCGCTCGCGAGCACGAAGGACGGCTGGGTGCCCTCGAATTCGAAGCGGAGCGAGGTCGCGATCCACCACGGCAGCAGCGCCAGCGCGACGAGATGAGCGGCGACGCGGGAATTCCAGGCGAAGGCGAGTGCGGCGGCGATGAGCCAGACCAAGACGTACGGAAGATGCAGCACGTCGGACGCGTCGGTGATCCGCATGCAGGTCCAGATCGAGGCGGCGACGAGACCGACCGCGAGCGCGCCGCGCGAGCCGGTCAGCAGGGCCGCGGCGAACGCGCCGATCGACCACAGCAGCATGCCGCCGGCGAAGTCGTCGCCGAGGTGGTACATCTGCCCGACCAGCGCGATGCCCGCGCCGAAGATGATCGCACCGACGCTGGCACAGAGATCGGCGAGAATTGTGCGCTGCCTCGCGGCGAACCAGGCGCCGAGACCGCCGGCAACAGTCATGCCGGCGATCAGGATCGCGAACCGTGCCAGGCGCGCGATCTCGGTCCAGTGCGCGGCGACGAAGGCGAGGAACGCGGCCGCGATCAGCAGGCCGCCGACGATGGCGACGACCACCGCGATATTGATGCCGGGCGGAAGCGGCGGCAGCGCGCTGCGGATCGCGACGGCCGCCGCCGGCGCAATCACGCCGTCGGCCTCCCATCGCGCAAGATCGGCTTCGAGGCGCTGCCGGTAGGTTTTGTCGAACATCGTCCTGGGATCACCTGGCGCCCGCCGGATGGCGGGACCTTGCTAGGTCGGATCGTACAGGCGATGGGTTCAAGCTCCTCCTCGTGGCCGGGGGTGATCGCATATGGCTCTTTGCGCGAGCTGAGCGCGCGCGTCGTCCTTCGAGACGGCGCTACGCGCCTCCTCAGGATGAGGCTAAGCGGCATCGGAGCCCGCTAAACTCGCGCCACACACTCGGTCCTCATCTTGAGGGCCCGCCAAGGGCGGGCGTCTCGAAGGATGGCCACAGACATCACTCTTTTCTGCGGCCTATTGCGCCGGCAGAGGAATGCGCCGCAGGACGTCGTCATAGGGGGCGAGGTCGAGATAGGCCGTGACCTCTGCCGCCTTGCCGTCCTGCATGAGCAGTATCCACGCGTAAGAGTTCGCGTAGGGCTTGCCGTCACGCGCGACGCCGCTGCCTTCCCAATGCGCGATGACGTGGTCACCATCAGCGTAGATCCGCACGGAAGTGGGGCGGACCGGGGTCGACAACCGGCTGGCAAATGGGCGGACCGCGCGATCAATGAAGACATCGCGGCCTCTGAACTCGCCGGCGCTTGGACCGGATCCCCTGATGCGCCAGACCACGCTCTCGTGCAGCAGGTCATTAAAGAAAGTGGTGCCTCCCGCCGCCCAGCGATCGAACGCATCGGTGACGATGCGCTTGTTGTCGTCCTGCACGGAATTGGCCTGTCCGCAGGGTGCGGCCGTCGTCAGGGTGGATGCCGTCACGATGACCGCGTAGACGCACGACGCAAGTGCGCGATTGAGCATGGTTGCCATTGGTGTCTTCCTTTCTGGTGCAACATGTCGTCTGCCCCGAAGTGATGCACGCAGGTCGGTCGCGTTGTTGCTCGACCTACCCGCGCCGCGCGACGGTGGCGCCGCCGAAGATGAGCTGCTCCACCATCGGGCGGCGCACAAAGCGGCCTGGGAAAATGGGATCGGGCGCGGTCGCCTGGTCGAGGCGCGCCATCTGTTCAGGCGACAGCGATATCCCGACCGCACCGAAATTGTCTTCCGCCTGCTCCAGCGTGCGGGCCCCGATCACGGGCGCGGTGACCGCGGGATTCGCCAGCGTCCATGCGATGGCCACCTGCGAAGACGTTGCGCCGAGCTCCCAGGCGACGGATCGCACCGTCTCGGCCGCGTCCAGCGATCGCTCGTTGAGAAGGCCGGATGACGCGATGATCGAGGCGCGTGTCGTGCCGACGGCGCGTTCCTGGGAATCCCTGAGGTCGGCCTTGGTGTACTTGCCGGTGAGCACGCCGCCGCCGAGAGGCGACCAGGGCAGCACGCCGAGGCCAAGGCTGGCCGCCAGCGGAATGAGCTCATGCTCGACGGTGCGCTCGACCAGATTGTATTCGATCTGCAGGGCCACGAAGGGCGACCAGCCGCGCAGGTCCGCGATCGTCTGCAGCTGTGCAATGCGCCAGGCCGGCGTGTTGCAAATGCCGACATACAGAACCTTGCCGGTGCGAACGAGATCGTCGAGGCCGCGCATCACCTCATCCGGCTGCGTCGTCGCATCCCAGGCGTGGAGGTAAAGCAGGTCGATGCGGTCGGTCTCGAGCTGCCGCAGGCTCTGCTCCACGGAACGAAGCATGTTGAGCCGGTGGTTGCCGCCCGAATTGGGGTTGCCGGGATCGCGGGCCATGGTGAATTTGGTGGCGAGCACGAGGCGATCGCGCTTGTCGCGGGCGAACTGGCTGAGCAGGCGCTCGGAGGCGCCGTTGGTGTAATTCACCGAGGTGTCGATGAAATTGCCGCCGCGGTCGACATAGAGGTCGAAGATGCGCCGGGCCTCGCCGGCATCGGCTCCCCATCCCCACTCGGTCCCGAAAGTCATCGTGCCCAGGGCAAGGGGGGAAATGCGCAGGCCGGAACGGCCAAGCAGGCGGTATTGATCGAGCGACGTCATCAGAGCCTCCTTCGTATGGGTCGGAGATAGCCCCCGGCGAGAGGTGAGAAAAGTTGGCCAATGATGACTGGGGTGGTAAGCCTAGCTAACCAATGACCACGGACCTGAACCTCGTTGCCGTCTTCATCGCGGTCGCGGAAGCCAAGAGCTTCCGTGGCGCCGCCGAGCGGCTCGGGGTGACCCGATCCGCCGTGAGCCAGGCTATCCGACGCATGGAAGACCAGTTGGGCGTGGCTCTCGTGCAGCGAACGACGCGCAGCGTCAGTCTGACCGAAGCCGGCCTGCGCCTGCATGAGCGCGTGACCCCGGCGCTCGCCGAAGTCGAACAGGCGATCAATGGCGCCCGCGACCGTGACGCGCAGCCGACGGGGCAGCTGCGTCTTGCCGTCTCGTCCATCGCCGAGCGATTCATTCGCGGTCCATTGCTGGCCGAATTCGCGCAGGCCAATCCCGGCGTGCAGGTCGACGTCACCGTGACCGATGAGGAATTCGACATCGTGGCCGAGGGCTTTGATGCCGGCGTCCGGCTCGGCGAGGTGATCGAGCAGGACATGATCGCCGTGCCGGTTTCGGGCGACCAGCGCCAGCTGGTCGTGGCAGCTCCCGCCTATCTGCAGCGGTTCGGCGCGCCCTCGCACCCGCGCGAGCTTTCGCAGCATTGCTGCATCGGGTGGCGGCCGGCGCCGCATGTTGCGCCCTACCGCTGGGAATTTGCGGAAGGAGGGCGCGAGTTCGACGTCGCGGTGGAGCCGAGGATCACGACCAACGACATGTGGGTCATGGTGCGGACCGCCTGCGCGGGCGGCGGCCTGACATTCGGCATGGAAGAGACGTTCAAGCCGTATATCGAGCGAGGAGAGCTGGTACCCGTGCTGGAGGAATTCTGCCCGTTCTTCCCCGGCTTCTTCCTCTACTTTCCGGATCGGCGGAATCTTCCGCCGAAGCTGCGCGCGCTGGTCGATCACGTGCGTTATCGTGGAAGCGGAAAGCGCTAAAGCGGAATGGCTTTAGATCGAATCGATCCGCTCTAGTTTGCCTTGATGCCGGCCTCGCTGATCAGCTTGCCCCATTTCGCGCTTTCGTCCTGAATGAAGCGGCCGAACTGCTCGGGCGAGGTCGGCGCAGGCTCCGCGCCGAGGGTGCGGATCTTCTCCGCTACGGCAGGGTCCTTCAGCGCCTTGGTGAAGGCCTCGTTCAGTCGGGCGATGACATCCGCAGGCGTGCCGGCGGGAGCAACGAGCCCGAACCAGCCGACGGATTCGAAACCGGCAAGGCCGCTCTCGGCCAGAGTCGGCACATCGGGCAGCGACGCAAGACGGCGCGCGGAGGACACGCCGATCGCGTTGAGCTTGCCCTCGAGGATCAATTGTCGCGATGCCGGAATATCCAGCACCGCGAACGGGACATGGCCTGCGAGAACATCGACCGCCGCCGGCGCCGTCCCGCGATACGGCACCAGCTCCATCGCGATCCCGCTTCTCTGCGTGAACAGCGCGGCGGTCAAATGCATCGCAGTCGAGTTGCCGCCATGCCCGATCGAGAGCCCACCCGGCTTCGCCTTGGCGAGCGCGATGGTCTCCGCAGGTGTGCGCGCCGGAATATTCGCGGACGCGACCAGTACAAAGGGAATTTCCGCGAGCAGGGTGATGGGCGCGAGATCCTTCAGCGCGAACGGCATCGAGGCATTGAGGTGCGGATTCACGGTCAACGCACCCGCCGGCGCCACGCCGAGCGTATAACCGTCGGGCTTGGCCTGCGCGACCGCGGCCATGCCGATGTTGCCGCCGGCGCCGGCGCGGTTCTCGATCACCAGGCCCTGCTTGAGCTCGGCGGTGACCAGCGGCTCGAGCGCGCGGATGACCGTGTCGGCGCTGCCGCCGGGCGGGAAGGTCACGATGATCTTGATCAATTGCTCGGGATAGGCGGCTCGGGCCGCCGCCACCGGCAACAGTGCGAAAGCGGCGGCCGTCAGCGCGGCCAGGATGCGGCGTCTTGCAACGTGAAACACGGTCTCCTCCATGTATTCTGTTTTTGAAACTCGGCTTGGCGAGCTACGTCGCCAGGCCGTCCGCTCGATGTCGTCCTACGCCGCAGCGCCAGTGATACGGGCCAGCAGGCCCTGCGCGTTCTCCGGCGCCGACTGCCCGCGCCAGGCGATGTGCTGGTCGGGCCGCGCCAGCACGAGCTTCTCGGCATAGGCGCCGTTCGCCTCCTCCGGCGCGACGTCGACCAGCGCGAGCGGCACGCCGCGCGCCTTTGCGGCGTCCTGCAGCCGCGTCACACCGATTGCCGGATCGAACCGCAGCAATGTGTAGCCGGGGCCGAAGGCGTCGTAGAGCGAGCGTCCGTCGCGCAAGAACAAATGCGGCGCGCGGGCGCCCGGCACGGTGGATGGCGTGAAGCTGCCCATCGCGTAAGGCGGCGGCGTCTCGCCGTCATAGGCGATGATCGGCGAGGCGTCGTAATAGTAGCCAAAGTTGAGGCCGGCGCAGCAATATTGCTGCACGTTGAGATCGTAGGCCGCTTTCGCCAGCGCCGCGCGCGCCGCCTGGCCGCGCGGCGTGTCGTCCTCGATCTCGGCGGACACGCCGCCGCGCTGCGCCATCATCTTCATCGCATGGTCCATCGCAAAGCGCGACACCTGCTCGGTGATGGGCTGGCGCTCCGCCTCATAGGCATCGAGGATCGCAGCCGGCGCCCAGCCGTTCAGATGCGCCGCCAATTGCCAGCAGAGATCGACGGCATCCGCGATGCCCGCATTCATGCCGTAGCCGGCATAGGGCATCCACAGATGCGCGGCGTCGCCGCAGATGAAGACCCTGCGGTCGCGGAAGCGGTCAGCCACGAGGCGCCGTCCGACCCAATCCTCCTTGCTGAGCACGCGGTATTCGAAGCGCTCGTCGACGCCGAGGATGGCACGGATGGCCCAGTCGCGATCGACCGAGTCGAACTCGGGCTCGTCCGGCTTCAGATGATTGTGGATCAGCCAGCGGTCGTGACCGTCAATGGCAACAACAGTGCCGGAGCGGCGCGGATTGAGCGAGAGCACCATCCAGGCCGGCTTGTGCGCCCCCATCAGCTCTTTAAGTTGCGGCGCTTCGATGAAGGTCGACTGCACGCGCTGGATCACCGGCGTGCCGGACAGGCTGGCACCGATTGCTTTTCTGACGAGGGATCGGCTGCCGTCGCAGCCGATCACGAAGCTGGCTTCGATGCGGAGCGAATGTCCGCTGTCGAGATCGCGCGCCAGCGCGACGACATGGTCGTCGTGCTGCTCGATGTCGGTGATTTCCGTGCGCGCCAGGATCTTGATGCGTGATTGGGCAGCGGCATGGCTGAACAGGATCGGCTCGAGATAGACCTGGTTGATCCGGTGCGGCGGCTCGGGCGTCGGCCACCAGGTGTCGGGGCCGCCGGTCGCGCTATAGCGGCGCGCGCGGGAGGGAATGTCGATGCGGCAAAGCTCGATCCCGGTCGCCGTGGTCCGGTAGGAGCAATCGTTGGGAAAGTCCGCAGGGAGCCCCGCATCGCGCAAGCGGGCGGCTATTCCGAGCCGTCGAAAAATCTCCATCGAGCGCGCCGACACGTGATTGCACTTGACGCTGGGCGGATCGCCGGCGTGGCGGATCTCCGCGACGACGACGTCGATTCCGCGCGAAGCGAGATCCATCGCCGCGGTCAATCCGACGGGCCCGGCCCCCACCACCAGCACTTGCGCTCTCATGCTCGCTCCAATCCTTGCCGCGGATTCTTTCCGTCCGCACAGCATGCATTTTATTGCAGGTCCGTTTATGAGATAAGCCGGAAAATACTCATCAATTCATGAGGTTTTCAGATGAATGTGGGCTTGCCAGCCTCACTGATCAGCTTGCCCCATTTCATGCTTTCCGTCTGGAATGAAGCGGCCGAGAGCTCACGCGATAAGCCCGAAAGGACCCACCAATTCACGACCTTTGCCTATCAATAGACGCCGGCAAGGAAACGGAACGCTCTACGCAGGATAGCCGGCTTGATTGGAGCGAGCGGGGAGCGAGAGACCCCTCGGGAGGCCCACGGAGATCTCCTCCAATGAAATCCGAAACTTGCCAATGAAGCCTTCGAAAATCTTCCTTGCACGCATGGCGTGTAATATACCATCTTGGAAGTAAGAGGGCACGGATAGATGGCGAATATTGCGACGAAACGCGCGGAGCAAAAGGCACGGATCGACAAGTATCCACCCCTTGAAGATGACCCGAAGCCAGGCGAACACGGGATCCTACTAAGCGATCAGATTACATACTTTGCGACTCATCACCATATGATAGAGCCGTTTGACGCCCGGAATCTCAAGCCGGCTGGATACGAGCTCACCGTGGGCGACGAGTACTTTATGTCTGGCGAATTCCTCGATCTGACCGACACCTTGACGATTCTCCCCTTCGAAGTCGCCGTCATAAAGACGGGGGAAATACTGCGACTACCACGGTTCATGATCGCTCGATGGAATATTCGAGTGACGCACGCATACGAGGGTTTGCTGTGGGTTGGGGGCCCTCAGGTGGACCCCGGATATTCGGGTCATCTCTTTTGCCCGATTTACAATCTCTCGGACAAACCGGTCACGCTAAGTCGTGGCGAGACGTTAGCGCTTATGGATTTTCAGAGGACAACTGTTTTCGACAAAAGAAAGACGGAGGAAGAGCTCAAGCGCTATCCGCATCCGCCCCGGCGACTGATCCTCCAAGACTACGATATCCGCGATTTTCAGAGCGCACTGTTCACTCGCGCTGGAAGAAAGATCGAGGAATTCGGCGAAAGCATTCGCAATTTGGAGACACGCTTCATAACGTTCACCCAAATATCGTTTGCGATGTTTGCCATCTTCCTTACTCTCCTTACGATATACACAAAGGTTGGCCTAAACCTGATCGAGACTTCTGCATCACTGGTGGGGTCCGGGCTGGTCGCGCTCTCCGTCATGACCTTCCTCATGGCGGGCTTCACACATCTTCAGTATCGGCTTACTCGTCTCATCCCAGACAGATATGGGGCCATGATGTCGAAACGCGCCATCGAGGCTCGCCGCTTCCTGAGGTTCTACTGGTTGTGGGGCTTCTATGCGATGCTGATCGTCAGCATCGCAATCGGGGCCTTGGTCTATACGGTTGTTGACCCATATTTCGAAATGATTCGAAAAAATGTTGTGGGGGACGCCTCCCATGCTCCTTCGATTCCGGTCCAGCAAATTGAGGGGCGGCTGGTCGCTGCCGAGTCAGCGGCGCAACAAGCAAGAGCGGAAATCGAGAGGCTTAAGTCGGAGGTCGATACTTTGAGGGGGGCAGCGCGAACCGATAGGTAATGAGCTTTGAAACGGGGCTGAAGCTCGTGAGCGGGGCTGACTTGACGAAGTTCGATCTACAGAAATACGCGGCCAATGACGCTGAAGCGGAAGCTCGGGCCGAGCGCTACAAATACGTCGACCCGCTTCAAGACGAGGGCATTCCACCGGCGCTGCTCTCTTCCAATCACTTCATAAAGTACATCAAAGCCACGGCTCTCCTTTATCCCTTCTACGAAGAGGAAGGCCGAATCAAAGCGGCCTCTTACGAGGTAAGGGCAAAAGGAAGTACGATACGGTGGGATTCTGCAGGACAGAAAGTCGTCACCAAGATCGAAGACGGCTCAACGATTTATCTACCCAAGAATTCGATCACATTCGTTCAAATCGAATCGAAGATTCGGCTGCCGCAGTACATTGCGATCCGCTTCAACCTCCGGATTAGTCACGTTCATCGCGGGCTGCTGCTAGGTACCGGGCCTCTTATCGATCCAGAATTCGACGGCGAGATCCTCATTCCGATCCACAATCTAACGGACGAGGATTACTACGTAGCACAGAAAGAGGGTCTAATTTGGGTCGAGTTCACGAAGACATCCGCACCACCAGATGCGACCCGCCCATACCGATTCGAGCGTCGCAAGGCTGGCCTCTCACCTACTGACTATCTTGATCGCGCAAATAAGAACAACCCCATCCGAAGTTCTTTGGAAGGCGTTCTCGTAGAAGCGAGGTCGCGCTCAATACAGGCCGAGAAATCCGCAAGATCTGCTCGGGCATGGGCCAATACGTTAGCTGGATTTGGTATCGCGGGCGCGGCCGTCGCCACGGCCACATTGGTACTCGCGCTTCACTCTTATTTCGGAACGATGACGCAGCTGGCGGACACAGTTCAAGACAAGGCGAGCAGCGCTCTCGCGAAGGTCGAAATGTTGACAAACAGAACCGACGACGATCGCAAGTCGCTCGACGAGGCAAAGAAGGCGATCGAAGAAGCGCGAAAGTCTAGCGACGAATCAAATAAGGTCCTCAATGATTCGAGCAAACAGATCCAATCGCTTCGAGATGAATTGGCCGCTCTTAAAGCTGCGTACACCTCGAAGAATACACCTACGCTCAGAAAGACACCAAAGAATGCAGGACAGATACGTAGGGGACGTGGGCGACTTCAGCAAGTACGGTCTTCTGCGATTACTCTCAACGCAAACTAATCTTCGGTTTGGTATTGTTTGGTATCTCTTCGCAGACGAAAGTCACAATTTTGACGGGCGGCATATAAGCTACCTTCGCAAACCGCGATTTGCGGCACCTGACCCTGTGCTGCATGCAGCATTAGACAGATTGGTACAACGCGGACGGAGAACGGTCAAAGCCGTAGAGAGATCTGGAATACTTCCCTCCGAAACGATCTTCTTTAGGGGCGTCATCTCTGACCCTAAGGGAGGGATCATCACTAAGCGAGGTCGAGCGTCATCCAGAATGCGTTGGCTCAAACATGCGCTCAGATCGACATCATCTGCAGAGCTAGTGTTCCTGGATCCTGACAACGGCATCGAGACGATATCCGTGCAACGGCACTCTCCAAAGAGCGGGAAGTATGTCTACTGGGAGGAATTGTTGCCCTTTTGGGACCGAGGACAGTCGTTGCTCATTTACCATCATTTGAACAGAACTGCGCCAGTATCTCAACAGTCAGCCTTGCTGAAGATGAGATTCGAAGAGCGATTTCCGAACGCAGGCCTTCTGAACTACTTCCTGTTTCGAAAAGGATCCTGCAGACATTTTTGGCTAGTAGCGCAAAAGCACCACGCGGATGTTCTCCGAAGAGCTATAGATTATCTTCAGCGCTCGGATTGGCGCGAATATTTCGAGGTCGGCTGACTCCCACCGAGATCCTCTCGTCGCAGGAGAACGTCAGGGCCCGTTCCGACTAAGTCAACTCGGCGGCCAATTCCGTCTTCGACCTCCTTCAAGAAGTTTAACCCCTGGAAACCCACCCGATGATCATGAACATTTGGATCGACGTAATCGAAGTGATTTAGGACGATTCCCGTCGGGTTGTTAACCGCGATCGCATTGCGCACCAAGCCGGCGTCAAAGGTTCCAACACGCCTGACTTTTCGCGTGGCTGTCGTGAGTTCACGGTAACCTTCGGGCAACTGCGCCTGCCGAGCGATGGTCTGCCAATCGATTTCGCCTGCAAGAGGACCGGAATTGCCTGCCACGCGGATTGGATAAGTACGAATGACGAGGACAATCTCTCTAACGTCAATGGGACTTAGCCCAGCTTCGCCAACAAAAGCGGCTGCGGTGGTGTCCCGGCTGGTCGCATGCGGATAAAAGCCGCCATGCAGCAGCGACAAACCAAAACCTTGCGATCCCTCTATAATAACCCATTCGTTTCGATTTAGAGCCTCTCGCATCAAATCCGTAGTCGAACGAATAAATGGCTTGAGTACCTCGTAATCGCGAGCAAGCTGGGTATCCTTGCTTCGGCTCACCCTACGTAGCAGAGCCGCCCCGGTTCCTGATCCGGTCGAACCGATTCCGCTAACTAGTCCTGATGAACCCTCATTGTCCTTGTCTTCTTGAGAAATGATCGAGGCAAACGGACTGACGGCTACCCGGCCGGCATCCAGCCCTAGCATTTCCACTTCGCGGATGAATATTTCGGGATCGATGATTGCTCCGGGCGGCAACACCGCTATTGAGTTTGGAGCGAGAACCGAGACCGGAAGCTGCCGTAGGGCAAAGATCCGACCCGAGCCATCGACACCGGTGTGCCCTGAGTTCGTCCCGCCTACTCGGACAACAAATGCCGCCCGCTTTTCGCGTGCAGCATGCAAGGCTACTTTTCCTTTGCCCTCGGAGCCGAATTGCCCTCCTACGACAACTGAGAGAGGCATGCCGCGTCCTTCCATATCGCCTCGACGACAACGCCAAGCTCTTCTTCGAGTTCGGCGATCGAGCCATCATTCGTGATAGTCTTATGAGCGAGCTTTTCAAGAAGCTCGATCTTCGACTCGACAGGCTGTCTATCCGCCTCGTTGAATGAGACCGGGCCCTGCTGAGTGTCTTGATACCGCATCTGACGCAAGTGCGTTGAGGCCGAGATGTGGACGTGAAGAAAACTTGCGCCAAAAGTTTCCAATAGAAACGCATGATCCTCAGGAAAGCGTAGGCCATCGATGACAATGAGCCGCTTACCTGCCACTTTTTCGAGCACTTTCTCACAGAGCCAACGTTGCCCTTTGACGCGGTGTATCTCTTCTCCGACCGTCTGCCTAGACTGCCGATCTAATACACCCCCGGCCGAGCGGATCTGATCGTCGATCACCATGCTGAACCGGGAATAGGCAAAGCCCTGCCTTTCAAGTCTCTGGGCCGCCGTGGTCTTGCCGGCACAAATGCGGCCGCTGATCCCGACGACGACAAGCCTTTGATCGTTTGAACTAAGGTCGGGCACGATCAACGCTCCCTCAGTCGGTCCACTTAAGGCCTCGAATTTGCCGGCCAGGAAGAACGATCCGACAAGCGCGGCTGTGATGGCGTCCAGTTCGTCGTGCGATGCACCTGCGCCTTCAAAGCCTTCTATACCAAACTCCGAAAGGCCACGCTCAAGATATTCGATACCCGCGCCCTTTCTGGGAATACCTATAATGTCCTGGGCTGCGCCCGGGTAGCTTTCGATTACCGGAATGCCGTGTTCGCGAATGCGCGCGGCCAGTGACATACCCCGCCGGGTAAGGCCCTGCATGCTGGGAAGCAGGGAGGGATAGACGTTGATCCCTCTGCGCTTGAGCTCCCGCTCGCACCTTCGCATGATGCCGAACTCGGCGCGCGTAGGATCGTCGTCCGAGACAGTCCTACGTCCGAACGGGATGGAGAGCGGTGAATCGATTGAAACTAGATCCGGGCGCGCCTCTACTATCGCCTCGATCATTTCCTGATCGGTGAACTTTGTCGAGATGTGCGCCTCTGATCCAATCAGGAGGCACCACCCTGATCCACGCTTTTCCGAACCTGTGAGATCTATACCTACGATACGAGCGGCTTCGGCTCGCGTACCGCTGAAAATCGATGCGAACGAACGGAAGATCCGCCTTTCGGCCGCTTGCTTCAGCTGGAAAGTAGGCAGCGACTTCTTGAGAGCACGGTTCGCGGACTCGCAAAAATTCGGGAGTCGAAGCCAGAAGTCGGCCTGCACCTGAAGCTTGGCAACAATGCGATCAAGAATGATCATCATCGCAAGCACGTCGCTGCGATTGTACATGATGAGCGACTTCAAGGCCTCATCACTTCCGCGCAGGTGCTCGTGCCAAAGCAGAACCGCGGCCGCGCCGTCAATATCCTCGAGACCTTCTCGCAAACGAACGTCCAGAAGGCGCTCGATATGTTTTTGGCCGCCGGACAAGCCCGCACGTCGTGAAAGGAAACGCAGATCAATGTGGGTTTCTGGCAGCCGGATATAACCGTACTTCTTTCGTAGAAACCGCAGATCGAAGAGCGTGCCGTTGAACGTTACAATCACCTTCGCTGCGGCCAAATCCTCGATCAGGACCTTCGGATCGTCGCCAGCGATTAGCGCCTTGTATTCGCCGTTTACCGCCCATCCGACGATAGTGATCTCGTCATAGAACCAGCTTAGGCCGGTCGTCTCTACGTCCAAGAACAAGACGCGGGCCTCATCGGAAAGAGCGGCGGGAAGCCCTTTGTCCAACGCGATCGATTTGCGCGCGACCGCTCCCTCTCGCGCAGTCGCCGTTCCCAGCTCCACGGTGTCATTCTCGAATAGCGACAACAAGCCACAGCTCCGCTCGCCCCTGCCGGAGGCATCCGCAAATTAGCTTCTATTAATGATTGCAGGAAGTCGTTTTTCCGGTCTTCATTGCGGAGTCGCTCTGACTCCACAGAACACTATGCGGAACCGCCCACCGACATCGCGCCCTCAGGTCACCTCCCATATCGATGCGGAAACACGTAGGTGGCTCGATCGGTATGCAAAGTCGATGAAATTGAACGCATCCGAGCTTGTGCGGCTTCTTATCCAGCGCGAGCGAAAGGGTCGCTGGCTCGAAAAAAGCATGACTCTGTCAGATGAGAACATCGATGCACTGCGAACCTCGAGACCGACCATAGCGGCCCGAACCTTTGCCAAGGGCAGGTCGAAATCCTAAACGAGTCTTTCCCCCGCAATCCTCGCAGTGCGCTGGGATAACTAGGGACGACCGTTTTGCAGCCTGCGCCCATCCGTCGGGCGAACGGCTGCATTTGCAGGTCTACGTGATGTGCCGCAAAGCCGGCGGCCACCATCTGACTCCTTGTGGCGCGCTATCGGTCCTCGCTAGCGCTCTATCGCCCAGAGCCGGCAGGTAAAAACGCTTGTCATTGAAGGACTTCTGCACTGCTGAAAATAGCTGGCGGAGAGGGAGGGATTCGAACCCCCGATAGGCTTGCACCTATGCCGCATTTCGAGTGCGGTGCATTCAACCACTCTGCCACCTCTCCTGAAGGCGCCATATTAGGAGCTGGGCCCCTGTGGTTGGGGGCGTTAATAGGCGAGGATGGCGGGCCAGACAAGGCGCGAAAGAGCAAAATCCGCTGCCTCTTTTGCCCCCGCGCGGCCGCCCCTGGAAGGAACTGCCATGGAGCATCTCACGATCTCGGCCAACGGCGCCGATTTCCACCTGGTCCGCGCCGGACAGGGAAAACCGCTGCTTTTGCTGCATGGTTGGCCCGAATTCTGGCTGACCTGGGAGCCGGTGATATCGAGGCTTTCGGACCGGTTCACGCTTGTCGCGCCTGACCTCCGCGGCTTCGGCGACAGCGACAAGCCAGGTGGACCTTACGGACCGGACGGCCATGCCGCCGATATGCTGGCGCTGATGGACCGGCTCGGCATCGACCGATTCGGCGTCGTCGGCCACGATGTCGGCGGCGCTGTCATGCAGCCGCTGGCCCGGCAGGCGCCCGAGCGGATGGCGGGCCTCTTCTTCTTCGATTTCGTCTATCCCGGGATCGGGCCGCGCATGGCCGCGCCCGATAGGCTCAACCACATCTGGTACCAGTCCTTTCACCAGATGGAGATGGCGCCACAGCTCGTCGGTGCGAGCCGGGAGAGCTGCCGGCTCTACATCAGCCATTTCCTCAAAGGCTGGGCGCACCGGACAAACGCCTTCGACGACGTGCTGGACGCCTTCACGGACAATTTCCTGAAAGCCGGCAACCTCGCCGGCGGCTTTGCGCATTACCGCGCCTCGCATGCCGGGCGCGTGGCGATGATGAAGGGCGAAGCGCCGCCACTTCCGCCGATCGCGGTGCCGACCTGCGTGCGCTGGGCCGAGCACGATCCGCTGTTTCCCTTTGGCTGGACCGACCGGCTGTCCGAGACCTTCAGCGATCTCGACCTCGAGATGTTTCCCGGCGTCGGCCACTTCCCGCATCGGGAAAATCCGGATCGCGCGGCACGCGAGATCGCCGCGTTCTTTGCGCGCATCGGCTGGAGCTGAGGAGAAAAACGGGGTGGGACCGCCAGACGCGGTAAACACTGGCGGTCCCGTGCCGCTTATTGAAATACTGGCCGTGAAGGGCGGCTTCGCCGGCCGAGTGGAAGCGACGATTCGACCCTAGCGTGCGACGGGCGGTCCGCAACGCAATCCGGTCCTTAACCTAACCGGTCAAGGTTACTCCTTGTCCGCTTTACCTTTTTTCTTCCCGTTCTCCGTGGAATCCCGGTCCTTGCCGTTGCCTTCCTTGCGGCGATTGGTGAAGCGCGCATTGCCAAGTCCGGTGCCGATGGTGAGCACGCCCCAGCGGTCAACGTCCTGCATGAACGGTACTTCCGAGAGCCCCTGCACCACGCCGTCATTGTGCATCAGGATCGCGGTGTCATGCTCGCCAATGGCGGGGATGCCCTCGATCAGGCTCGCCGGCAGGTTGAACTTGCTGCTCTCCCAATTGCCCGGCAGATTCTGCGCGCCCTTCTCGATCGAGCCGTCCGGGTTGATCACACCGGGACAGGCGATGCCGATGAACGGCGCGAGCTTGTAGCCTTCGGCCTCGGCCTCCGTGATCAGCCCTTTCAGCATCTTGGTCAGCCGCTTCACCGCGCCTTCGCGCGTCGGCTCGTCGTCGGCGTGACGCCACAGCTCCGCATGCACCACCTTGGCCTTGGACAGATCCTTGGCTTTCTTCCAGCCGGTTTCCACCACGCCGCAGCGGATGTTGGTGCCGCCGATGTCGACGGCGAGAATGCTGTCATGAGCCTCGAAGATCCAGGACGGCGCCAGGTGCAGCGCGCCGATCAGGCCGGCCTCGTCAGGATGATGGCGGATCGGCTGCAGGTCGATCTTGAAGCCCTCGGATTTCAGGATGATCTCGGCGCGGGCGATCACGAGCTCGCCGAGCCTTGAATCGCGAAAGCCGCCGCCGACGACGATGCGCTCGGTCTTGGCCCAGGCCTTGGTCTTGAGGAATCGGCGCGTGACATAAGCGAGCTCCTGGGAGAAATCCTCGATCGCGCTGTGCACCACGGCCGAGGCCTCGGTGTCGTCGCCGATCAGGATGGCGTCCAGCGTCTTCTTGTTGATCTCCTCGGTCGGCACCTTCCCGAACGGGTCCTCCCCCGTCTTGCGCAGCGGCTTGCGCCAGCGCTCGAGCACCTCCCGGAACGCGCCCTTGCTGGCGCGGTCGCCGAGAAAGCCGTCCTCGTCCTTGATCTCGATGTTGAAGCTGTCGACATCGACCGATGGCAGCCGTTCGGCGCCATGCTGGGCAATGCCCGTTGTTTTGACCAATTCGTCTGTTGCCATGAGAGCCCTTGCCCCGCTTTCCTGTTCCGGCCGGGACAACTGCGGGGGAACCCGTTTGTTGCAAAGCCCACCCGAGATTCGGCTGCGCGCTTTCAGCGCGGCCAAAGCCTTCAAATCCGGGCGGTTTTCGCCCAGTTTTCCTTGACTTGGCGCGCTTGGCCGCTATAAGTCCCACAGCCGGCGCGGGGCGTTTCTCGCGCCGCTTGTTTTTGCTTGGGTTTTCAAAGGGATAACTCCCGCCCACGCAGACTCGCATAAACCATAGCGACTGACAAAAAGCCGGCCCGGACGACGCTCGTCCCGAGGCCGGGATTGAACACGGAGAAAGAACGATGTTCGCAGTCATCAAAACCGGCGGCAAGCAATACCGCGTCGTGCCGGATGATGTTCTCGAAGTAGGCAAGATCGAAGGCGAAGTCGGCTCGATCGTGCAGCTGAATGAAGTGCTCGTGGTCGGCGGCGACACGCCGGTGCTGGGCGTCCCGACGGTCGCAGGCGCGTCCGTCGCGGTCGAGGTGCTCGACCACAAGCGCGGACCGAAGGTCATCGCGTTCAAGAAGCGCCGCCGCAAGAACTCGCGCCGCAAGCGCGGCTATCGCGACGAGATCACGGTTCTGCGCATCAGCGAGATTCTGACGGACGGCGCCAAGCCCACCAAGGGCCCGCGTCCGAAGAAGGAAAAGGTGACGAAGGAGCCGGCAGCGGAAGCCGCCGAGTAACGCAAAACCGATCACGCCAATTCACGAATTGATGCGTGCGACGTTTTGAAATGATTCCGTCAAGGAATTGACCTAGAACTACGCAGGATTTCGGAGACGAGCCATGGCTCACAAAAAAGCAGGCGGTTCATCGCGCAACGGTCGCGATTCCAAGGGCAAGCGCCTCGGTATCAAGGCGTTCGGCGGCGAGATCGTCACGCCCGGCAACATCATTGCGCGTCAGCGCGGCACGACCTGGCACCCCGGCCTCAATGTCGGCATGGGTACGGACCACACTCTGTTCGCCAAGATCGAGGGCCGCGTTGCGTTCCAAGCCAAAGCCAACGGCCGCACCTTCGTATCGGTGCTCCCGCTTGCCGAGGCTGCTGAATAGACGGTGGACAAAAACGGAGTCCGCCGGTCCCGACTGAACCGGCGGAGTCCTAGAGATCGCAAGAGATCGAAGGCTCCAAGGGGAGGCGGGAAACCGGCCTCCCCTTTTCTTTGCTCACTTTGTTCTTTGCACTTTGACTTAGTGACTTTCACGGAGCCGGACATGTTGCAGGATTTCTCGAGCGTGACCTTGGCCGAGGCGAGACCAAGCGTCGTCGCCACCGAGCGGCTGACCTTGCGGCGGCCGACGCTGGCCGACGTCAGGACCATCGCCCGGCTCGCCAACGACCGCCGCGTCGCCGAGAACACGCGCCGCCTGCCGCATCCCTATTCGCAGGACGACGCCGCCGAATTCATCCGCGCCACCGCCGAACTCGGCAGCGAGACCGTGTTCCTGATCGAGCACGACAGCGGGCCGGTCGGCATGGTCGGCATCGATTGCTCCAAGCCCGGCAATGCCGAGCTCGGCTACTGGCTCGGCGTCGAGCATTGGGGTCGGGGCTTTGCCACCGAGGCGGCGCGCGGCGCGATCGATTTCTTCTTCGAGGAGTTCGAGGACGAGCATCTCTACGCCGGCGCGCGCGTTACCAATCCGGCCTCGCGCAAGGTGCTGGAGAAGTGCGGCTTCCAGTGGAGCGGCGTGCAGTTGCACCGCTTCCTGGCGCTCGGCTCCTCGACCCCCGTCGACTGCTTCCGCCTGTCGCGCGGCGTGTGGGCCTCGCTGAAGAGCTGGAGCAGTGCGAGGAGGGTGCGGTAGGGCGAGGCGCCGCACTCGCAATTGTCATCCCGGGGCGCGCGTAGCGCGAGCCCGGGATCCATAATCCCGGAGCGCAGTGCGGGGCAAAGCGCCCACTCCGGGTCGTCGTCCAATTGCTCCCTGGGGCTATGGGTCCCGGGCTCGCGCTGCGCGCGCCCCGGGACGACGTCGTGGCTACGCCGGCGGATTGACCTCGTCGCTCTCACGTCCCAAATCGCGCTCCCGAAGATAAATGTAGAACCCGGCGCCGATAATGATCGCGGCGCCGACGAGTGTTGCGATGGATGGGACGTCGCCGAACACGACGAAGCCGAAGATCACCGCCCAGACGATCATCGAATATTGGTAGGGCACCACGACGCTGGCCGGCGCCAGCTTGAGCGAACGGTTGACGCAGAACAGCGCGGTGACCGAAACCAGCCCGGCGGCGGCGAAGATCGCGAGGCTGCCCGGCGTCGGCGGCACCCAGTTGAACACCGACAGCACTGCGCCCAGCGAGAACGTGCCGAGGAATTGCGAGGACGCCATCACGATGTCGGGCGTCTTGCGCAGGCTGCGCGTGATCAGCATCAGGGTCGCGAAAGAAAGACTGCCGCCGAGCGCGATCAGGGCCGGCAGGCTGACGGTCTGCGCCGAGGGGCGCAGCGCGATCAAGACGCCGCAGAAGCCGATCAGGATCGCGGTCCAGCGCCGCCAGCCGACCTTCTCGCCCAGAAAGATTGCCGACATCGCGGTGACGAAGATCGGGCCGGCGAGATAATAGGTGATGACGTCGGCGAGCGGCAGATAGACGGTTGCGAGAAAGAAGGCCGCGACTTCCAGCGTCGACAGCACGACGCGAACCAGCTGCAGGCCCGGCCGCTCCAGATGCAGAAACTGGTGACGCTGCTTCCAGATCAGCGGCGACAGCAGGAGCAGTGCCGCGCAGGCGCGCAGGAATAGCAGCTGCCCCACCGAATAGGTCCCGACCAGGAACTTGCCCATGGCGTCGCCGAACGAGAACATGAAGATCGACAGCACCATGAGCCCGATGCCGGCCAGGCGCGCGGAGCGATCGTCATAGGCGGAGAGATTCTTGAACAGGGGCATGACAACACGCGTTCGGGGGCTCGTCATTGCGAGGAGCCCGCGACAAAATTGCGAAGCAATTTTGCGCTGGTGCGACGAAGCAATCCAGACTGCTTTCGCAGCGGCAGTCTGGATTGCTTCGCTGCGCTCGCAATGACGGGGAGAGAGCGTCAGGAATCGGCTGGTAGAGTCGCTTGCCGTCGTTTTAATGACGTGAGCACCAGGGACAAGCCCACTTCCGCCGAATTGAACGCATTGTCGCACTGCGCGTGGCGCGATACGGATCGCAATCCGAATCCGTGACGATGGTGCAGCGCATGACCGACTTCGATCCCACCCGGCATCGCATGATCCCGACGCAACGCTGGTTTGAGGATTTCGTCGTCGGCGAACGCTTCGTGCTGCCGAGCCGCACCCAAACCTCGGCATTGTTCGCCGCATTCCAGACCGCGAGCGGCGACACCCACCCCGTGCATTACGACGTGGAATATTGCCGCGCCCGCGGCATGCCGCATCTGCTCGCCCACGGCTTCCAGACCCTGATCCACACCGCGCCCGGCGCCGGCCTGTTTCCGTTCATGGTCGAGGACTCCCTGGTCGGCTTCCTCGAGCAGTCGAGCCGGTTCCTCAAGCCGGTGTTCGCCGACGACACCATCTATCCCGCGCTCGAAGTCACCGAGCTGGTGCCGGGGCGCACCACCGGCGTGGTGACGCTGCGCAGCACCGTGTTCAACCAGCGCAAGGAGCTGGTGCTGGACGGCCTGCAGAAATTCCTGATCCGGCGGCGACCGACCGGTTAAGCAAGGGCAGCAGTCGGCGGAATTTCAGCCGGTTTGCGGGTCAATCCGGGTTGCCGCAGGGGGCCGGCTGGCCTACCTATGGCCCATGAAATTCCTTGACGAAGCAAAGGTCTATATCCGCTCCGGTGACGGCGGGAACGGCTGCGTGGCGTTCCGCCGCGAGAAGTTCATCGAATTCGGCGGTCCCTCCGGCGGCAATGGCGGCCGCGGCGGCAATGTCATCATCGAGGTCGCCGACGGCCTCAACACGCTGATCGACTACCGCTACCAGCAGCATTTCAAGGCGCAGAAGGGCGAGAACGGTTCGGGCTCGGACCGCCACGGCGCCAACGGCAAGAACATCGTGCTGAAGGTGCCGGTCGGCACGCAGATCTTCGACGAGGATCGCGAGACCTTGATCCACGACTTCACCAAGGTCGGCGAAAAGTTCGTGCTGGCCGAAGGCGGCAATGGCGGGTTCGGCAATGCGCATTTCAAGTCCTCGACCAACCGCGCGCCGCGCAACGCCAATCCCGGCCAGCCCGGCGAGGAGCGCTGGATCTGGCTGCGGCTGAAGCTGATCGCGGACGCCGGCCTCGTCGGCATGCCCAATGCGGGCAAGTCAACGTTCCTCTCCAAGGTCAGCGCGGCAAAGCCGAAGATCGCCGATTATCCCTTCACCACGCTGCATCCCCAGCTCGGCGTCGTGAACGCCGACGGCCGCGAATTCGTGCTGGCCGACATTCCCGGCCTGATCGAGGGCGCGCATGAAGGCACCGGCCTCGGCGACCGCTTCCTCGGCCATGTCGAGCGCTGCCGCGTGCTCTTGCATCTGGTCGACGCCACCTGCGAGCACGCCGGCAAGGCCTACAAGACCGTGCGCAAGGAGCTCGACGCCTATGGCGGCCAGCTCACCGACAAGATCGAAATCGTCGCGCTGAACAAGATCGACGCGGTCGAGCCGGACGAGCTGAAGAAGCAGAAGGACCGCCTGAAGCGCGCCGCCAAGAAGACGCCGCTGCTGCTCTCCGGCGCGACCGGCCAGGGCGTCAAGGAGGCGTTGCGCGCGCTGGCCGATGTGATCGGCGAAAGCCCGGTCTCCGCCAAGGCCAAGAGCGCGGCCGAAGCGGAGCCGTGGTCGGCTTAAACTCTCTCCCCAACGTCGTCCCCGCGAAGGCGGGGACCCATACCGCGTGATCTATCTGTTGCGAAGGGTCGAAGTACCGAACGACGAGTCTTCGCCAAACGACTCCCTGTGGTTATGGGTCCCCGCCTTCGCGGGGACGACAGCGGAGTCTATCGCTGCGAGCGCGCGCATCACCGGCTTGTCTTCGCGCCCGCGATAGCGCAGCATCAAACAATCAAGAAACGGCAGGGACAACGCATGGCGCGCGCGAAGAACGTTCTCTGGATCATGTGCGACCAGCTTCGCTACGATTATCTCGGCTGCACCGGCCATCCCACGCTGAAGACACCGAACATCGACGCCATGGCCAAGCGCGGCGTGCTGTTCAGCAAGGCGTATGTGCAATCGCCGATCTGCGGCCCGTCGCGGATGTCGTTCTACACCGGGCGCTACATGCGCTCGCACGGCTCGCACTGGAACGGCTGGCCGCTGCGCGTCGGGGAGCCCACGCTCGGCGATCACCTCAACAAGATCGGCGTGCGCAACGTGCTGGTCGGCAAGACCCACATGGCGCCTGATATCGAAGGCATGAAGGCGCTCGGCATCCCGCCGGAATCGATGATCGGCGTGCATGTCGCCGAATGCGGCTTCGAGCCTTACGAGCGCGACGACGGCCTGCATCCGACCGGACGGCCACGCCCGAAATACGACGAATATCTGCGAAAGCAGGGTTTTGAAGCCACCAATCCCTGGGAGCACTGGGCCAATTCCGGCGCTGCCGAGGATGGCAGCTTGCAGAACGGCTGGCTGCTGGTGCACGCCGACAAGGCCGCGCGCGTGCCAGAAGAGCATTCCGAGACGCCCTACATGACGCGGCGCGCGATGGACTTCATCAGCGAGGCGGAAACGGACGGCCGCCCCTGGTGTTTGCATCTGTCCTACATCAAGCCGCACTGGCCCTATATCGCGCCGGAGCCCTATGCCAGCATGTATTCGACGGATGACATGATCCCGGTGATCCGCTCGGAGCGCGAGCGGCAGAATCCGCATCCGGTGTTCGGCGCCTACATGGACATGCGCTATTCCCGCAACATGGCGCGCGACGATGCCCGCGAAAAGGTGATCCCGACCTATATGGGCCTGATCACCCAGATCGACGACCAAATGGGCGTGCTGATGAAGTTTTTAGGTGAGCGCGGCCTGCTCGACACCACCATGATCGTGTTCACCTCCGATCACGGCGACTATCTCGGCGATCACTGGATGGGCGAGAAGGACCTGTTCCACGAGCAATCGGCAAAGATCCCGCTGATCATCATCGATCCTTCGAAAGAGGCCGATGCGACGCGCGGCACGCGCAGCGATGCGCTGGTTGAGGCGATCGATCTCGCGCCGACTTTCGTGGACTATTTCGGGGGCAAGGTGGCGGGCCATATCCTCGAAGGACGTTCGCTGCTGCCGCTGCTGCGCGGCGAGAAGCCGGGCGACTGGCGCAAGGTCGCATTCTCCGAATACGACTATTCCATGCAGGACGTGCGGCTGAAGCTGAACCAGCCGATCGAGCGCTGCCGCCTGTTCATGGTGTTCGACGGGCGCTGGAAATACATCCACGCCTCCGGCTTCCGCCCGATGCTGTACGACCTCGAAACCGATCCGGACGAATATCTGGATCGCGGCGACGATCCGGAATGCGCCGGCATCATCGCGCGGCTCCAGGCCGAGCTGTTCGACTGGGCGCTGCATCCGAACGGCCACATCACCACACCACGCGAGAAGATCGCCGCCTATGCGGATAGTCAGCTCCAGGTGAAGGGTGGGATCTTGATCGGCATCTGGGACGAGCAAGAGCTCGCGGCGATCAAGGACGGCATCGCCCAGCGCGCGAAGATGTGAAGCGGCCTCTCCCCGCTTGCGGGGAGAGGCCGGAATTTGCGAGAGCAAATTCCGGGGGGACTCTCCGCGAGTCCAATTGCCAGCGCTTTCGCGGAGACAGCCCCTCACCCCAACCCTCTCCCCGTAAGAACGGGGGGAGGGAGAAGAGGCAGCCTTCAATTCGTGATCTTGTAGCCCGTCGCCTTCACGATCGGCTGCCACAGCGCGGTGTTCGCGGCGAGCTCCTTGGATAGCGCGTCCGCATTGCTGCCGATCGGAATCAGCCCGATCGCCGTCAACTTCTCCTTCACCTCCGGCTTGGCAAGCGCCGCGCTCGCCGCCGCCCCGAGCTTGCTCGCGAACTCCGGCGGGCTGCCGGCGGGAAGCCACATGCCGTACCAGGCGTCGGCAACGAGATCGATGCCGCTCTCCTTCAGCGTGGGCACGTCAGGCGCGAAGGGTGAACGTTCCGCGCTCGCGACCGCGATGATCTTCACGCCCTTGGCGCGGTGCTGCGGCAGCGCGTCCGCCAGCGTGGTGATCCCGAACGAGATATGAGCGCCGACGAGATCGTTGAGGATCGGCGCGCTGCCGCGATAGGGCACGCGGGTCAGGGGAATACCGAGATCCTTCTCGAGCTTGGAGCCGGTGAAATGCGGAATGGTGCCGTTGCTCGGCACTCCGAACGAGGTCTTGTCCGGATGCGATTTCAGCCACGCTACGAACGCTTTGAAATCGACAGCATCGATGCCCGGGCCGATCACCAGCGCGAATTCAAACCGTGCCAGCAAGGAGACCGGCATGAAATCCCTGGCCGTGTCGAAGCTCGGCGTCGCCTCCACCATTGGCAGCAGATACATGGTCGGCCCTGTCGTCACCAGCACCATGCTGCCGTCGGGGCTCGCGCCTTTCACCGCCTTGATGCCGATCAGGCCGTCGCCGCCGGTGCGGTTCTCGACCACGACGGTCCGCTGCAGCAGCGGAGCCATGTCCTGCGCGAGCAGCCGGCACAGCGTGTCGCCGCCGGCTCCGGCCGCAAACGGGAAGATGATCTTCGTCAGCCCGGCCTGCGCCCGCGCACCACCCGCCTGCGCGAACAGCGGCAGGCCGAGGCATCCGGCCATGAATTTGCGGCGATCCATTCGTTTCCTCTTTCGGCCCGTTTATCGTTGATCGCCATTAGAGCCAGACGGACGGCTGACACAAGGCCGACATGCGTCGTTTACCATCCCGGCTGACTTGCGCCGGTCACCGTCCTGCTGCAAAAGCAGGGCTCATCGGCGCCGCCTGTCGCTCCGCCGTCATTCGCATCCAGCGCCAGCACACAAGAGACATGGCCAGCCCCGAACTCAGCCAATTCCGCCGCATCGTCGTCAAGGTCGGCTCAGCGCTGCTGGTGGATTCCGACAGGGGCGAGGTGCGTGCGTCCTGGCTGGCTGCACTGGCCGACGACATGGCCAAGCTGCACAAGGAAGGGCGCGACGTGCTGGTCGTCTCCTCCGGCTCGATCGCACTCGGCCGCAGCCGGCTGAAATTGCCGCGCGGCCCGCTGAAGCTGGAAGAGAGCCAGGCCGCGGCCGCCGTCGGTCAGATCGCGCTGGCGCGAATCTGGTCGGAGGTGCTTGGCGCCCACGGTATCGGCGCCGGCCAGATCCTGGTGACGCTGCAGGACACCGAGGAGCGCCGCCGCTATCTCAACGCGCGCTCCACCATCGGCAAGCTGCTGGAATGGCGCGCGATCCCCGTGATCAACGAGAACGACACGGTGGCGACCACCGAGATCCGCTACGGCGACAACGATCGCCTCGCCGCGCGCGTCGCGACCATGGCGAGCGCCGACTTGCTGGTGCTGCTGTCCGACATCGACGGGCTCTACGACGCCCCGCCGAAGAACAATCCGAACGCTAAGCTTATTCCCGTGGTCGACAGCATCTCATCGGAGATCGAGGCGGTGGCCGGCGATGCCGAGTCCGAGCTGTCGCGTGGCGGCATGCGCACCAAGGTCGAGGCCGCCAAGATCGCGACGACCGGCGGCACGCATATGCTGATCGCCTCCGGCAAGATCGAGCATCCCTTGCAGGCGATCGCCGATGGCGGCCGCTGCACCTGGTTCCTGACGCCGGCCAATCCCATCACCTCGCGAAAGCGCTGGATCGCGGGCACGCTGGAGCCGAAGGGCACGCTGACCATCGATGCCGGCGCGGTGACCGCCCTACGGGCCGGGGCCAGCCTGCTGCCGGCCGGCGTGAACAAGGTCGAGGGCCAGTTCGCCCGTGGCGATGCCGTGATCGTGCGCGGCCCCGACGGCAGCGAGGTCGGCCGCGGCCTGATCGCCTATGACGCCGATGATGCCGAGCGGATCAAGGGCCGCTCCTCCCCAGATGTGATGACCATCCTCGGCATCAGCGGCCGCGCCGAGATGATCCACCGGGACGATCTGGTGGTGGGCGGATAGGCCGACAGGCGCGCAGCGGAATATAGAAGGTCAAGCCTTCTTGCTGAGCTTCTGCGCGGCTAACCGTTCTCGTCCCCGCGCCTTGACACCTTCGAACCATTGATGGAGGTCTCCGATCTCCTCCATCGGCCCGCTGTCAAAACCCTTCTGGATTTCGGCCCTCAGCGCCTCAAGCTTGGCCTTTCGCCGCTCTTCGATGGTCGGCATCGCAGGCTCCATGATTGGCCATTGATATTCCGAGATATTTTGGCGTCCCGCAAGGCGCACCCCCAAACCGGCCATTGGCCGACCCGCCGACGCAAACCGAACCCCAGCCATACCCTCCCCGCCCTTCGCAGAAGCAGGATTTCCGTGCTAGGACACCGCCTTAGCAGAAGGTTTTTGACCCCATGGCCGCCCCCCTCAAAGCCGTAGACGGCAATGCCGATCTTCAGGCGCTGATGTCCGATCTCGGAACCCGTGCCCGCGCTGCCGCGCGCGTGCTGGCACTGGCGCCGCCGGAGCAGAAGAACCGTGCGCTGGAAGCCATGGAGCGGGCAATCCGCGCCGACTCGGCCGCGATCCTCGCCGCCAATGCGGAGGACGTCGCGGAGGCCCGTGCCGCCGGCAATGCCACCTCCTCCTTCATCGATCGCCTGACGCTGACGCCGGCACGGGTCGAAGGAATGGCCGAAGGCATCGGCATTGTGCGCGGCATCGCCGATCCCATCGGCGTCGTCACCGAGCGCTGGCAGCGGCCGAACGGCATGTCCATCGAGCGCGTGCGCGTGCCGCTCGGCGTCGTCGGCGTGATTTTTGAGAGCCGGCCCAATGTCGCGGCCGATGCCGGCGTGCTGTGCCTGAAGTCGGGCAATGCCGTGATCCTGCGCGGCGGCTCCGACAGTTTCCGCTCGTGCCGCGCCATCCAAGAGTGCCTGGTGCAGGGCCTGCGCGAAGCCGGCCTGCCGGAAGCTGCGATCACGCTGGTGCCGACGCGCGACCGCGCAGCGGTCGGCATGATGCTGTCGGGCCTCAACGGCGCCATCGACGTGATCGTGCCGCGCGGGGGCAAGAGCCTCGTCGCGCGGGTCGAGCAGGAGGCGCGCGTGCCTGTCTTCGCGCATCTCGAAGGCGTCAACCACGTCTATATCGATGGCAGCGCCGACCTCGCCATGGCGAAGTCGATCGTGCTCAATGCCAAGATGCGACGCACCGGCGTCTGCGGCGCGGCCGAGACGCTGCTGGTCGATCGTGCCGCCGCTGGCAAGAACCTGAAGCCGCTGGTGGAGATGCTGCTCGATGCCGGCTGCGAGGTGCGCGGTGACGAGGCCGTGCAGAAGGCCGATGCGCGCGTCAAGCCGGCGAGCGAGGAGGATTGGGACACCGAATATCTCGACGCGATCATCGCGGCGAAGGTGGTGGACGGCGTCGACGGCGCGATCGCGCACATCCAGGACCACGGCTCGCATCATACCGATGCCATCGTGAGCGCGGATGAGGCTGCGGCGAGCAAGTTCCTGAGCGAGGTCGATTCCGCGATCGTGCTCCACAACGCCTCGACGCAGTTTGCCGATGGCGGCGAGTTCGGGTTCGGCGCCGAGATCGGGATTGCCACCGGCCGCTTCCACGCCCGCGGCCCGGTCGGCGCCGAGCAATTGACGAGCTTCAAATATCGCGTCCGCGGCACCGGACAGACTCGGCCGTAGACGTCGCGGGGCGCGGGCATTGAGCAACAATCTCGTCGTGCCGCGCTTCGTGGCGCAAGCGGTTCCGGCCTCGACGCCGGGCATGCGCATCGGCCTGCTCGGCGGCTCGTTCAACCCGCCGCATCAGGCGCACCGCGCGATCAGCCGCTTCGCGCTGAAGCGATTGCAGCTCGATCGCGTCTGGTGGCTGGTTACGCCGGGCAATCCGCTCAAGGAGAACGGCACGCTGCACGAGCTCGGCGAGCGCATGCAGGCCGCGCGCGAGGTCGCCGATGATCCGCGCATCGAGGTGAGCTGTCTCGAATCCGTCATTCGCACCCGCTATACTATCGACACGATCAACACCTTGCGCCGCCGCTTCCCTGGCTTGCGCTTCGTCTGGATCATGGGCGCCGACAATCTCGCTCAATTCCATCGTTGGCAGGACTGGCGGCGCATCGCCGCCCAGGTGCCGATGGCCGTGATCGATCGCCCCCCGCAGAGTTTTCGCGCGCTCGGCTCGCCCGCGGCCCAGGCGTTATCGCGCTACCGTCTGCCCGAGAACAAGGCCGTCCAGCTTGCGGATCGGCCGGCACCGGCCTGGGTGTTCCTGACCGGATTGAAGCTGAATCTGTCCTCGACCGGCCTACGGAACCCGGACGGGAGCTGGAAAGGTACGAAGTGAGACGAAGTGTGCCGACCTGGTGGGGATTTCGGTCTCTCTGGCATATTGAAACCCTTAACCCCACATGATGTAGTGTAACCAGTGGGCGCCCGGATTCGGCGTTCGCGATACAGTGAAAGGAATGGTCCCTGACCGCATCTGTATTGTCCAAGTCTGTTTTACCCAAGGTTGCCAAGCCTACGCGTAAAACATCGACCAAAGCTGCGGCCTTGAAGGCGCAACCCGACGCCGACAAGACGCTGAGCCTGATCCTCTCCCGCCTCGAGGACATGAAGGCGGAAGAGACGGTCACCATCGACCTTCGCGGCAAATCGGCGTACTCCGACTACATGATCGTCACCACCGGCCGGGTGAACCGGCACGTCGGCGCGATCGCGGAAAACGTCACCAAGAGCCTCAAGGAAAACGGCATCAAAAACATCCATGTCGAGGGCTTGCCCAATTGCGACTGGGTGCTGATCGATTCCGGCGACGTGATCGTGCACGTGTTCAGACCCGAGGTCCGCGAGTTCTACAACCTCGAGCGGTTGTACACGCAGGGCCCAGGGGCGGCGAAGGCGATCTAGGCTCGAAGGCCGATTTCGAATCGGCTGACGCGCATGCTAGCGTCGTGCGCGCGCTTGTTGCGCGCGGTCTCGTCAACGCGACTCAAGAATCATGCGTGTTGCTGTCATTGCGGTGGGCCGGCTGAAGCAGGGCCCCGAACGGGAGCTTGCAGACCGCTATTTCGAGCGGTTCGAGGAGGCTGGCCGCAAGCTTGGATTCCGCGAGCTCGGCATCCACGAAATTCCCGAAAGCCGCGCGCGCGACGCCGCGACACGGATGGCCGAAGAGGCCGCGGCGATCTCGGCGCATATTCCTGATAAGGCGATCCTGGTGGCGCTGGACGAGCGCGGCCAGAATCTCGAGTCCACCGTATTCGCACGGCATCTGGCGCGCTGGCGCGACGAGGGCGCCGGACATACTATTTTCGTGATCGGAGGGGCGGACGGACTTTCGCCCGAATTGCGCCGTAAGGCCAAGCTCGCGATCGCGTTCGGCTCTGCGACCTGGCCGCACCAAATGGTCCGCGTCATGCTTCTGGAACAGCTGTATCGGGCCGCCACCATCCTGGCCGGCCATCCCTATCACCGCGCGTGATGCGCGCCACAACGAGCACCTTTGCCGACACGATGCGAGCGCCGCTCCTCAACCTGCTGCTGATCACCGGCCTTGCCGGCGCAAGCCTCTTCGCCGAAGAAAGCCTCGCGCAAGCTCAGACGCAAGGTCAGACAGTTGCGCCGTCGCCGCAGACTGCCGCGGTCTCGCCCGATGCGATCAAGCAGCGCGAGCAGGAGCTGGAGGCCGCGCGCGCGAGGCAACGAAGCGCGGAAGAAGCGCAGGCCAAGCTGAAGGCCGAGATCACCGCGCTCGGCCAGGACCGCACCCAGCTCAATCAGCAGCTGATCGACACCGCCGCCAATGTGCGCGCCGTGGAAGCCAAGATCGACGAGGCCGAAGCGCGGCTGCGAACTCTGAACGGCCGCGAGCAGCAGATGCGCGCTTCGCTGGATTCGCGCCGGGCCGACATCGTCGAGGTGCTGGCGGCCTTGCAGCGCGCCGGCCGGCGCACGCCGCCGGCGCTGCTGGTGCGGCCCGAAGATGCGCTGCAATCCTTGCGCACCGCGATGCTGCTTGGCGCCGTCGTGCCGGAATTGCGCGGCCGCGCCGAGAAGATCGCAAGCGAGCTCGGCGAGCTCGTGGCCTTGCGCAAGACCATAGCCACCGAGCGCGATCAGCTCGCCTCCGACCGCGACAAGGTCAGGAGCGACCAGACCCGGCTCACCGCCCTGATCGAGGAACGGCAGCGTCAGCAGTCCGCGCGGGAAAAAGACCTCGACGCCGAAAGCGCGCGCGCGATCGCGCTGTCAAGGCAGGTCGGCGATCTTCAGGGGCTGATCGCCAAGATGGAGCAGGATCTGCAAACCGCCGCCAGGGCGGCCGAGAAGGCTGCCGAGGCCGCAAGGCAGGCCGAGGCCAAGGAGGCCAAACTGGCGGCGGCAAACGCGGCCGCCAGCGCCAAACAGGGCCCGGGCGCGTTCAAGGACAAGTCCCGCACCACCCCGGCGATCGCCTTCGCTTCGGCCAAGGGCCTCCTGCCGTTTCCGGTTAACGGTAACAAGATCAGGGACTTTGGCGGTTCCGACGGGGTCGGCGGCGTCCAGAAGGGCATTTCGCTGGCGACCAAGCCCGGCGCCCAGGTCACGACGCCGTGTGATGGCTGGGTTGTGTATGCCGGCCCATTCCGCAGCTATGGACAACTCTTGATCCTAAACGCCGGGGGCGGGTATCATGTCCTGATCGCCGGGATGGAGCGCATTTCGGTCAACATCGGCCAGTTTGTGCTCACGGGGGAGCCGGTCGCGACCATGGGGTCGACCTCTCAGGTCGCTTCCATTCTCGCCACCAATGCGAGTCAACCTGTGCTGTATGTCGAGTTCCGTAAAGACGGCACTCCAATCGATCCAGGCCCATGGTGGGCCGCAAATGAAGGCGAGAAGGTTCGCGGATGATGCGCAAGACTTCAGTAATCCTCCTCAGCGCCGCCACCGGTGCAGCGCTGACGCTGTTCGTGACCCAGCCGCGCGCGGTGTTCATGGGCTCCAGCGCGCGAGCCGCCACCGCGGACACCTATCGCCAGCTCAACCTGTTCGGCGACGTGTTCGAGCGCGTGCGCTCCGATTATGTAGAGAAGCCCGATGACACCAAGCTGATCGAATCCGCCATCAGCGGCATGCTTACCGGCCTCGATCCGCACTCGAGCTACATGGACGCGAAGAGCTTCCGCGACATGCAGGTGCAGACCCGCGGCGAGTTCGGCGGCCTCGGCATCGAGGTCACGATGGAGGACGGCCTGATCAAGGTGGTCTCGCCGATCGACGACACGCCCGCCTCGCGCGCCGGCGTCATGGCCAACGACATCATCACCAATCTCGACGACGAGGCGGTGCAGGGCCTGACCCTGAACCAGGCGGTCGAGAAGATGCGCGGTCCAGTCAACACCAAGATCAAGCTCAAGATCATCCGCAAGGGCCAGGACAATCCGCTCGACGTCACGTTGGTGCGCGACAACATCCGCGTCCGCTCGGTGCGCGCGCGCGTCGAGCAGGATGACATCGGCTATATCCGCATCACCACCTTCAACGAGCAGACCACCGAAGGCCTGAAGCGCGAGATCGGCAACCTCACGAACCAGATCGGCGGCGACAAGCTCAAGGGCTTCATCATCGACCTCCGCAACAATCCGGGCGGCCTGCTCGAGGAAGCGGTCACCGTCTCCGACTCGTTCCTCGAGAAGGGCGAGATCGTCTCGACCCGCGGCCGCAATGCCGAGGAGACCCAGCGCCGCGCCGCGCATACGGGCGACCTGACCAAGGGCAGGCCGGTCATCGTGCTGGTCAATGGCGGCTCGGCCTCGGCGTCGGAAATCGTCGCCGGCGCGCTGCAGGACCACAAGCGCGCGACCATCGTCGGCACGCGCTCGTTCGGCAAGGGCTCGGTGCAGACCATCATTCCGCTCGGCAGCGGCAACGGCGCGCTGCGGCTGACCACCGCGCGCTATTACACGCCGTCGGGCAAGTCGATCCAGGCCAAGGGCATCGTGCCCGATATCGAAGTGCTGCAGGACGTGCCGGACGAGCTGAAGTCGCGCACCGACACCAAGGGCGAGGCTTCGCTGCGCGGCCACCTGAAGAACGACGGCGACGAGAAGACGGGCTCGCAGTCCTACGTCCCGCCGGACGCCAAGGACGACAAGGCGCTCAAGCTCGCCGGCGACCTGCTCCACGGCATCAAGAACAGCGCCTCCGCGGCGCCGACGCCCGGCAACGACAACAAGGCGGCGACCGACAAGGCCAAAGCGGCGAACTAGGTCGGCGTATCACGCGATCCAGCGAAAGGGCGGCTTCCCGAAGCCGCCCTTTTTGCTTGGGAACTGCTGCTGCCTCCGGCCTATCCCGGCCTGCCGCCGCTTGACCTCGGCGTGGTATCGTCGGCTGGAGTGATTCGGGATCGCGCATGACTGAAACGGCCGATGATCTGAGCGCCCCGCTCGGACAGGATAAGCCGCGCCGCAAACGGCGGCTGCGGCTGCCGTTCACGTCTATGCAGCTGCTCGCTGTTCTGCTCGGCCTGTTCCTGGTTACCTTTGCCGGCTTCGCCATCTTCAACAAGGACCCGCTCGGCGGTGAGCCGATGAGCCGGATCGCGATCAACCAGCTCAGGCCGGCCGAGAAGGCCACGGACGACAAGTCTGCCATCGGCCAAGGCCAGGAAACCAAGCACGAGACCAAGGAAACGCCGAAGCAGGCCGCGCCCGGCGAGCAGAGGACCATCACCATGATCGATGGCTCCACCGGCGCCCGCCGCGACGTGGTGATCGGCGGGGGCGATGCCGCCGACAAGGGCGAGGCTGCATCCGCCCCGCCGCCCGTCATGACCGGGATCAATCCGAAGCTGCTGGAGAAATCGCGCTACGGCATGATCCCGGTGGTCGCCGACGGGCTGAGGCCGTTCAACGTCTATGCGGCGGACGCCGACCGCGCCAAGGCCGCCAAGATGCCGGTGGTCGCGATCGTGATCGGCGGCCTCGGCGTCGGCGCCGCCAAGACCCTGGACGCCATCATGAAGCTGCCGCCGGCGGTGACGCTGGCCTTCACGCCCTACGGCTCCGACCCCGGCAAGCTCGCCGAGCGGGCGCGGGCGCAGCGCCACGAGATCTTCCTCCAGATCCCGATGGAGCCCTACGACTTCCCCGACAACGATCCGGGGCCGCAGACGCTGCTGACCTCGCTCAGCCCCGACCAGAACATGGACCGCCTGTACTGGCACCTCAGCCGGATGCAGGGCTATGCCGGCCTCACCAATTTCATGGGCGCCCGCTTCATCGCCACGGAGCCGGCGATGCAGCCGATCATCCGCGAGGCGGCCAAGCGCGGGCTCGGCTTCTTCGACGACGGCTCCTCGCCCCGCAGCATCGCGCCCCAGGCCGCGGCGAACCAGGCCGTGCCGTTCGGCAAGGGCGATATCGCCATCGACGCGGTGCCGACGGCGACCGAGATCGACCGCGCCCTCAACAAGCTGGAATCGGCGGCGCGCGAGCGCGGCATCGCCGTCGGCACGGCCTCCGCCCTGCCCGTCTCGATCGAGCGCATCAGCGCCTGGACCAAGACACTGGGCGACCGAGGTATCCTTTTGGTGCCATTGACAACCGCGATGCTGAAATCAAAATCCAGCTAAATCAACGAATTGGTTCGGCGCGGGTCTCGCGGGGCCGGCATGCCTTCCCAAGAAGCAGGCAAGAGGTCTGGCGGAATGGCGCGTTACGAGGATCTGCCCTACCGGACCTGTGTCGGTGTGATGCTGATCAATCCAAAGGGACTGGTGTTCATCGGCCGCCGCGCCGGCGGCATCGAGCATGTCGACGACACCCACGTCTGGCAGATGCCGCAGGGCGGGGTCGATCCCGGCGAGGACACCTGGGAAGCGGCCAAGCGCGAGCTCTACGAGGAGACCAGCGTCCGCTCGGTCGAGCGGCTCGGCGAGGTCCCGGACTGGCTCACTTACGACATTCCGCGCACCGTTGCCGGGCGCGCCTGGAAGGGCCGCTACCGCGGCCAGCGCCAGAAATGGTACGCGGTGCGCTTCACCGGCAAGGACAGCGAGATCAACGTCGAGCATCCCGGCGGCGGCGGCCACAAGGCGGAATTCGTGAGCTGGCGCTGGGAGTCGATGAAGAATCTCCCTGAGTTGATCATCCCGTTCAAGCGCCCAGTCTATGAGCGCGTGGTGCAGGAATTTTCTGCGCTGGCGGAGGGGTGATCAGATCACCTGTCGCGGCTCGCTCGGTCGTCATCCCCGCGAAGGCGGGGATCCATACTCCCAGGCAGAAGCTGTGCGAAGGATAGCAGCCACGGCCTTTCAACCCATTGTGGCCTGTGGTTATGGATTCTCAGGTGCGCAATTGCGCACCAGAGCTCGCGCTTCGCGCGCCCCGGAATGACGAGAGAAGGTTACGCGTGACGACCCACAAACCCTACCGCCCGAACGTCGGCATCGCGCTGTTCAACGCCGACGGCCGCGTGCTGATCGGCCATCGCTTCAAGGGTGACGGACCCGAGATCATCCTGCCGGGGCTCGACTGGCAGATGCCGCAGGGCGGCGTCGACGAGGGCGAGAACCTGCGTGATGCGGCGATGCGCGAGCTGTGGGAGGAGACCAACGTCGTCAGTGCCGACTATCTCGGCGAGACCGACTGGTTCACCTATGAATTCCCGCCTTACGACGGACCGCAGACGCACCGGCTGGCGAAATTTCGCGGCCAGCGCCAGAAATGGTTCGCGCTGCGCTTCACCGGCACGGACGACGAGATCGATCCGCTGACGCCGCGCAACGGCCAGCCCGCCGAGTTCGACGCCTGGCGCTGGGAGCGCCTCGGCCGTGTCGCCGACCTCGTGGTGCCGTTCCGCCGCGAGGTCTACCGCGCGGTGGCACAGGAGTTTGCGCACCTCGCCGACTGAACTCTCGAAAACAACCCCATGCACAGTAGCGAAGTGACTGACGCGCCGCGATAAAATAGGCGACAGCGCCAGCGATAGCGCAATAAAGTTTCAGCGCCCGCCACGACCGTGACGAGCGCTGAAACTGTTCAGGAATTTGGAGATCGAGCCCCGGAGCGGTGCCCCGGGGCTTAGTGCATAGCCGTGGCGTTGAGCTGATGCTGGATGCTCTTGAAGTGGTCGAGCCGCTCGATGGCCTGATCGAGCTCGGTGCCTTCGTGCTCCTTCAAGTTCTCTTCCATCTCCGCGATCGTCTCGGCGAACTGGACACGGTCGAGCTCGTCCAGCGAGGTCGCGACGTCGGCGAGCACGGTGAGACCCTTTTCGGAGACTTCGGCAAGGCCGCCGAGCACGATGATCTTCTCGTGGCGGCCGCCGGTGGTGACGGTGAGAATGCCGGGCCGGATCGCAGCCACGACCGGCGCATGCCCCGCCAGCACGCCGAAATCACCCTCGGCGCCGGGGATGTCGACCTGATCGACCTCACCCGAGAAGGCGAGCTTTTCCGGAGAGACGAGATCGAAATGGAAGGTGGCCATAGGAAACCTGCGAGTAGCGAGTGGCGAATAGCGAGTGGCGGACGGGAGCAGCTTCTATTCGCCACTTCCCATTCGCCATTCGCCTCTTAGGCGGCTTCCGCCGCCAGCTTCTTGCCTTTCTCGACGGCTTCTTCGATGGTGCCGACCATGTAGAAGGCAGCTTCCGGCAGGTGATCGTACTTGCCTTCCACCAGGCCCTTGAAGCCCTTGATGGTGTCGGCGAGGTCCACGAACTTGCCCGGCGAACCCGTGAAGATTTCGGCGACGTGGAACGGCTGCGACAGGAAGCGCTCGATCTTGCGGGCGCGGGCCACCGTCAGCTTGTCCTCTTCCGAAAGCTCGTCCATGCCGAGAATGGCGATGATGTCCTGGAGCGACTTGTAGCGCTGCAGCACCTGCTGGACCTGACGGGCGACGGTGTAGTGCTCCTCGCCGACGACCAGCGGCGAGAGCATGCGCGAGGTCGAGTCGAGCGGGTCCACCGCCGGATAGATGCCCTTTTCCGAGATCGCGCGCGACAGCACCGTGGTGGCGTCCAAGTGCGCGAACGAGGTCGCGGGCGCCGGGTCGGTCAAGTCGTCGGCCGGCACGTAGATGGCCTGCACCGAGGTGATCGAGCCCTTTTGCGTGGTGGTGATGCGCTCCTGCAGCGCGCCCATGTCGGTCGCGAGCGTCGGCTGATAACCCACCGCCGAAGGAATGCGGCCGAGCAGCGCCGACACTTCCGAACCCGCTTGCGTGAAGCGGAAGATGTTGTCGACGAAGAACAGCACGTCCTGGCCCTGGTCGCGGAAGTGCTCGGCGACGGTCAGACCGGTCAGGCCGACGCGGGCGCGGGCGCCCGGCGGCTCGTTCATCTGACCGAACACCAGCGCGCACTTCGACTTCACGCTCGGATCCGGATTGTGCGGATCGGCGTTGACCTTGGACTCAATGAACTCGTGATAGAGGTCGTTGCCCTCGCGGGTGCGTTCGCCGACGCCGGCGAACACGGAGTAACCGCCGTGCGCCTTCGCGACGTTGTTGATCAGCTCCTGAATCAGCACGGTCTTGCCGACGCCGGCGCCGCCGAACAGGCCGATCTTGCCGCCCTTCGCATACGGAGCGAGCAGATCGACGACCTTGATGCCGGTGACGAGAATTTCGGCTTCAGTCGACTGGTCGGTGTAGGTCGGCGCTTCCTGGTGGATGGCGCGGGTGCCTTCCGACTTGATCGGGCCGGCCTCGTCGATCGGCTCGCCGATGACGTTCATGATGCGGCCCAGCGTACCGTCCCCCACGGGAACCGAGATCGGCTGACCGGTGTCGGTCACTTCCTGGCCGCGCACCAGACCTTCGGTGGCGTCCATCGCGATGGTGCGGACGGTCGACTCGCCGAGATGCTGCGCGACTTCCAGCACCAGGCGGTTGTTGCCGTTCTTGGTTTCGAGCGAGTTGAGAATGGCCGGCAGGTGGCCTTCGAACTGCACGTCGACGACGGCGCCCATGACCTGGGTAACGCGACCGATCTGTGTGGCTGCTGTAGCCATTTACTGTCTCCTTCGATCCGAATTTCGTGTCCGGTCAGACTGCTTCTGCGCCGGAGATGATTTCGATGAGTTCCTTGGTGATCTGAGCCTGACGCGTGCGGTTGTAGACCAGCGTCTGCTTGCGGATCATTTCCCCGGCGTTGCGGGTGGCGTTGTCCATCGCCGACATCTGCGCACCGTAGAACGATGCGTTGTTCTCGAGCAGGGCGCGGAAGATCTGCACCGCGAGGTTGCGCGGCAACAGGCGCGTGAGGATCTCGTCCTCCTCCGGCTCATATTCGTAAGAGGTCGCGCTGCCATTCGCAGCGCCTTCCTCGACAACCAGCGGAATGATCTGTTGTGCGGTGGGGACCTGTGCAATCACCGACTTGAATTGCGAATAGAACAGCGTGCAGACGTCGAATTCGCCGTTGTCGAAGCGCGCCAGAACCTTCTTGGCGATCTCCTCGGCGTTGACGAAGCCGAGCTGGCGGACGCTGCGCAGGTCCATGTGCTCGACGATCTGCTTGTCGAACTGGCGGCGGAGCTGCTCGTAACCCTTGCGGCCGACGCAGAAGAATTTCACCTCCTTGCCCTGCGCAGCGAGCGCCAGAGCGCGCTCGCGGGCGAGACGCACGATCGAGGAGTTGAAGGCGCCGGACAGGCCGCGCTCGCCGGTGCAGACCAGCAGCAGATGAACCTGGTCCCGGCCGGTGCCGGCCAGCAGCACCGGTGCGCCGGGCGAGCCGACCGCGGCGCTGGCGATGTTGGAGATCACCGCGCTCATCTTGTCGGCATAGGGACGCGCCGCTTCCGCGGCGGTCTGCGCGCGGCGCAGCTTGGAGGCCGCGACCATCTGCATGGCCTTGGTGATCTTTTGCGTCGCCTTGGTGGAGGCGATGCGGACGCGCATGTCTTTAAGTGACGCCATTCTTCGTCCCCAGCGATCAGCCTGCGGCTCGACCGCGACCCTATCCTTTCGTCATGCCCGGGCGTGTCCCGGGCATCCACGTTCTCCGTCTTCCACGCACAAGACGTGGATGGCCGGGACTTCAGTTGCGAAGACGCGCTTCGCGCTTTGGCCCGGCCATGACAGCCTTCTTATGAGAAAGACTTCGCGAAGCCCTCGACCACCGACTTCAGCTTGGCAGCGGTATCGTCGGAGAGATCGCGGCTGTCGCGAATCGCGTTGAGGATGTCGGCGTGCTTGCCGCGCAGCAGCGAGAGCAGGCCGTCCTCGAACGCGCGCACCTTGTTGAGCGGGAGCGGATCGAGATAGCCGTTGGTGCCGGCCCAGATCACGCAGACCTGCTCTTCCATCTTCAGCGGCGAGAACTGCGGCTGCTTGAGCAGCTCGGTGAGGCGCGAGCCGCGGTTGAGCAGGCGCTGGGTCGAGGCGTCGAGGTCGGAGCCGAACTGCGCGAACGCCGCCATTTCGCGGTACTGCGCGAGCTCGCCCTTGATCTTGCCGGCGACCTTCTTGGTGGCCTTGGTCTGCGCCGACGAACCGACGCGCGACACCGACAGACCGACGTTCACGGCAGGACGGATGCCCTGGAAGAACAGGTCGGTTTCCAGGAAGATCTGGCCGTCGGTGATCGAGATGACGTTGGTCGGGATGTAAGCCGACACGTCGTTGGCCTGGGTTTCGATGACAGGCAGCGCCGTCAGCGAGCCCGAGCCCATGTCCTTGTTCAGCTTCGCCGCGCGCTCGAGCAGGCGGGAGTGCAGATAGAACACGTCGCCGGGATAGGCTTCGCGGCCCGGCGGGCGGCGCAGCAGCAGCGACATCTGACGGTAGGCGACGGCCTGCTTGGACAGATCGTCATAGATGATGACCGCGTGCATGCCGTTGTCGCGGAAGTACTCGCCCATGGTGCAGCCGGTAAAGGGCGCGATGTACTGCATCGGCGCCGGATCGGAGGCGGTGGCGGCGACGACGATCGAGTATTCGAGCGCGCCCTGCTCTTCCAGCACCTTCACGAACTGGGCGACGGTCGAACGCTTCTGGCCGACCGCGACGTAGACGCAGTACAGCTTGATGTTCTCGTCCGGCTGCGCGTTGAGCGGCTTCTGGTTCAGGATGGTGTCGAGCGCGATCGCGGTCTTACCGGTCTGGCGGTCGCCGATGATCAGCTCGCGCTGGCCGCGGCCGATCGGGATCAGGGCGTCGATGGCCTTGAGGCCGGTTGCCATCGGCTCGTTCACCGACTTGCGCGGAATGATGCCGGGCGCCTTGACGTCGACGCGCATGCGCTTCTCAGCCTGGATCGGGCCCTTGCCGTCGATGGGATTGCCGAGCGCGTCGACGACGCGGCCAAGCAGGCCCTTGCCGACCGGCGCGTCCACGATGGCGCGGGTGCGCTTGACGGTCTGGCCTTCCTTGATCTCGCGGTCGGCACCGAAAATAACGACACCGACGTTGTCGGTTTCGAGGTTCAGCGCCATGCCGCGGGTGCCGTTCTCGAACTCGACCATTTCACCGGCCTGGACGTTGTCCAGACCGTAGACGCGGGCGATACCGTCGCCGACGGACAGCACCTGTCCGACTTCGGAGACTTCAGCTTCCTGGCCGAAATTCTTGATCTGGTCCTTGAGGATCGCGGAAATTTCCGCGGCGCGGATGTCCATCAGCCTGCCTCTTTCATCGCGTGCTTGATCGAATTGAGTTTGGTGCGAAGCGAACCATCCACCATGCGGCTGCCCAGCTTGACGACGAGGCCACCGATGATCGAGGGATCGACTTTCACGTTCAGCGCGACGTCCTTGCCGGTCACCGACTTCAGGGCAACCTTGAGGGCATCGAGATTCTTGTCTGAGAGCGCCTCCGCCACCGTGACGTCGGCCGTCGTCTCGCCCTTGAACCGGGCCACGAGGGCGCGGTAGGCGCGGCTGACGTCGGCCACCGCGAACAGGCGGCGATTGGCGGTCAGCACTTTCAGAAAGTTGGCGGTGATGCCGGCGATGCCCGCCTTGTCCAGCACGGCCGAAAGGGCCTTGGACTGGGCATCGGCGGCGAACACCGGGCTGCGGACGAGGCGCTTGAGATCAGCGCTTTCGTTCAGCAAGGCATCGAATTTATCAAGATCGGCTTTGACCTCGTCGACCACGTTCTGGTCGCGGGCCAGCTCGAACAAGGCCGTTGCATAACGGCCGGACACACCTGAAACGGACGTATCTTCTGCAGCCACAGACGCGCTCTTTTTGCTGTCAAACTCGCAAGGGAAAAACCGTCGCCACGAAGCGGCGCCTAGCGATCCAAGCCCTTGGAATTCAAGCGGGACTTCGATTTCCGACCAGCACGGGAGGTGCCGGGCTCGTTAAAATCGCGGCTTTGCTAACATAGCAGGTGCGCAGGTGCAACATGACGCCAAACTAAAGGCATGAGGTTCTGTCGCCAGTTCGTCGCAGCCTCGCAACACATTGCGCGCGGGAGGGGCCGACAGAGGCGGCGACCTGCCACGTCACGGAATTCAGCGCCAGCCCTGCCGCGACACCTCCCATTGGTTCCTGCCCACAGCGCATAGCGGCCATGAACACGGATCGCTGAAGCGTGAATCCGTTCCCGCCAGTTCCACCCCCCGAATACTTATCGAATTCTAAACGCTAGAGGCGATGACTTCGCTTTACAATATTCGCAAGTAAATTAGAGGTTAATAAATCGTTAAAGGCGAAGATTACGGGATATCGGATGAATATCTCGCGACGGTAACAAGATATTTCACGACGACACATACTGGATTTACTGCCCAATTCACGCCTCATTGGGAATCGAAACGCCAAATCGCTCACAAACTGATGGGGGCTCCACTTGCCACAAATGTGGCAATACTAGCTTAGGGACCATTAAATGCTGTCTTTGAAGACGCTGGGCTTTGTGACCCGGCCGCGTACGGCGATTGCTTTCGTCGCCGCAACTCTCCTCGTCGGTGGAACTGCCACCGAAGCTTCCGCCAAATCCAAGCATCGGCATCACCACCGCCACCACGCCCAGACCGAGGCCAACGCGACCTCCGATTGGCGCAATGCCAATGCGTCGATGACACCGACCTCCGGCACGGGCCGCAGCTTCTCCGGCATCGCGTCCTTCTACGGCAATGAGTCCGGTAGCAAGACCGCCTCGGGCCAGCGCTTCAACCAGAACGCCATGACCGCGGCGCACCGTTCGCTGCCCTTCGGCACCAAGCTGCGCGTCACCCATGGCAGCCAGAGCGTCATCGTCACCATCAACGACCGCGGCCCGTTCATTCGCGGGCGTGTGCTCGACCTCTCCACGGGTGCCGCCCGCGCCATCGGCCTCACCAGCCGCGGCGTCGGCCGCGTCACCGCGGAAGTCGTCTCCTAAAGGCGCGATCCGCGCCTGATCGAACGCGCAGTTTTCATCAGTTTGCTGCGCACGTGAAACAAGCCCGCGGTCTTGGGGGACCGCGGGCTTTTTTTGTTTTGTCATTCCGGGCGCGCGGAGCGCGAACCCGGAATCCATTCATCCACAAACTCTGCCGCCCGATGGATTCCGGGCTCGCGCTACGCGCGCCCCGGAATGACAGTAGAGGGTATGGCTGCGGTGGCCCTACAAAAAGCTCTGCGGATCGACGTCGACTTCCAGCTTCAGATTGCCTGTCGGCTTCGGGCAGACCGCGAGCCAGTTGCGCAAATAGTCCGACAGGTCGAAACCGCGCGCCGATTTCACCAGGATGCGGAAGCGGTAGCGGCCCTTGATGACGGCGAGCGGCGCTTCGGCGGGGCCGAGCACGACGACGCGCTCGTCGCGCGGCGCGAGCGCGACGAGCTTGCGGCCGAAGCCTTCGGCGCCCGGGCGATCGCCGGCAGAGATGATGAGGCTGGCGAGCCGGCCGAACGGCGGATAGAGCGTCTTTTCGCGCAGCTCGATCTCGCTGTCGTAGAAGGCCTCGCGGTCGCAGGCGATCAGCGCCCGCATCACGGGATGGTCGGGCTGATGGGTCTGGAGATAGCCGACGCCGCGGCCCTGCTCGCGGCCGGCGCGGCCGATTACCTGATTGAGCAATTGCCAGGTGCGCTCCGCCGCGCGCGGATCGCCGTTGGAAAGGCCGAGATCGGCATCGACCACGCCGACCAGATTGAGCCGCGGGAAGTTGTGGCCCTTGGCCACGAGCTGCGTGCCGATGATGATGTCGACGCGGCCCTCCGCGATCTCGGCGAGCTCGCTTCGCATCGTCTCAATCGAGGTGATGAGATCGCTCGACAGCACCATGGTGCGCGCTTGCGGGAACAACGCGGCCGCCTCCTCCTGCAGGCGCTCGACGCCGGGTCCGACCGCGACCAGCGATTCCTCGGCCGAACAGTTCGGGCAGATGTGCGGGCGCGGCATCGAGAAGCCGCAATGGTGACAGACGAGGCGCTGGCGAAAGCGATGATCGACCAGCCAGGCATCGCAGATGGTGCAGGCGAAGCGATGGCCGCAGGCACGGCACAGCGTCAGCGGCGCATAGCCGCGGCGATTGAGGAAGAGCAGCGCCTGCTCGCGCCGCTCGATCGCGGTCCTGATCTCGCCGGCGAGCCGCGGCGAGATGAAGCGGCCGCGCGCGGGCGGCTCGCGGCGCAAATCGATGGCCTCGATATGCGGCATGTGCTGGCCGCCGAAGCGCGAGGGCAGCGCGATGCGCTGATAGCGGTTCTTGCGCGCATTGACCTCGGATTCCACCGACGGCGTCGCGGAGGCCAGCACGACCGGAATTTTTGCGATATGTCCGCGCACCACCGCCATGTCACGGGCGTGGTAGTGCACGCCGTCGTCCTGCTTGTAGGCCTGGTCGTGCTCCTCATCGACGACGATGAGGCCAAGATTGGCGTAAGGGAGAAACAGCGCCGAACGCGCGCCGACCACGACCGGCGCCGAACCTTCGGAGATCGCGGCCCAATTGCGCGCGCGGGAGCGCGGGGTGAGCTCGGAATGCCATTCGATCGGCCGCACGCCAAAACGCTGCGCGAAGCGATCGAGGAACTGGCCGGTCAGCGCGATCTCCGGCATCAGGATCAGCGCCTGCTTGCCGCGGCGGACCACCTCGGCGACCGCTTCGAAATAGACCTCGGTCTTGCCCGAGCCGGTGACGCCGTCGAGCAGCGCGACATGGAAGGTGCCATTGGCCGCGAGCGCGCGCATCGCATCGACACCGGCACGCTGTAGCAGCGAAAAATCCGGCCGGCCGAATTCCGGATCGGGCGCCGGCGGCGGAGGCGGCGGCGGCATCGGCTCCACTGTGAGCGTGCCTTCATCGACGAGACCGTCGATCACGCCCGAGGAGACGCCGGCCTCCTTGGCCGCCTCGGACTTGCCGTGCAGCAGCCGGTCCGACAGCAGCGTGATAACGCGCTGGCGCGCCGGTGTCAGGCGCTTCGGCGGATCGCCGGTCAGGCGCACGCCGGCGCGCACCCGCTCCGGGCCGAGATTTTCGCCCATGCGCAGGCACATGCGCAGCACCATGCCGCGCGGGCTCAGCGTGTAGTTTGCGACCCAGTCCACCACCGAGCGCAGCTCCGGCTTGAGCGGCGGAATGTCGAGCTTCTCGCTGACCTCCTTGAGGCGGTTATGCAGGCGCGGATCGGGATTGGCGTTCTCGCCCCAGACCACGGCCAGCACCTCGCGCGGACCGAGCGGCACGCCGACGAGGTCGCCCGCCTTCAGCTCCATGCCGCGCGGCACCTTGTAGGAATAGGTCTGGTCGAGCGCGACCGGCACCAGCACGTCGACCATGCGGGTGGCGGGGGCGGTGTCGTTGCGCGGCGATTGGTCCATGAGCGGGGAATCGGAACCTTGAGGCCTTGAGGCTAGCGCCGCGCGGCGGCCTTAGCGAACAGTAAACTGGTGTGATGCGATATACTGTGCGGAATCACCACGTCCAGAGCGCATGAGCAAAGCGGCCGCCCCACACATCGAGCTCGCCAGCGCCGATCCCTCGATCGCGCAGGAGATGGCGCGCTGGCTGGCGCATCTCGGCGCCGAGCGGCGGCTGTCGCCGAAGACGCTGGAGGCCTATGGCCGCGATCTGCGGCAATGCCTGGATTTCCTCTGTGGCCATTGGGGCGAGCGCGTCACGCTCGAGCGGTTTGCAGCGCTGGAAGCCACCGACGTGCGCGCCTTCATGGCGATGCGCCGCGCCGACGACATCGCCGGCCGCAGCCTGATGCGCGCCCTGGCGGGCCTGCGCTCGTTCGGACGTTTTCTGGAGCGTGAGGGCAAGGGCAAGGTCGGTGCATTGTCGGCGATCCGCGCGCCGAAGGTCGCCAAGAGCCTGCCGAAGCCGCTGCCGATGGCATCGGCCAAACGTCTTGCCGACGCCGACGAGCGCGCCGGCGAGGAGCGCGAGACCTGGATCCTGGCGCGCGATGCCGCGGTGATGGCGCTGCTCTATGGCTCGGGCCTGCGCATCTCCGAGGCGCTGGGTCTCAAGCGCCGCGAGGTGCCGAAGCCCGGCGAAGGCGACGTGCTGGTCGTGACAGGCAAAGGCAACAAGACCCGCATGGTGCCGGTGCTGCAGAACGTGCTCGCGCTGGTGCAGGAATATGTCGCGATGTGCCCCTATCCGCTGCCGGCGGAAGGACCGATCTTCGTCGGCGCGCGCGGCGGCCCCTTGAGCCCGCGCATCATCCAGCTCGCGATGGAGCGGCTGCGCGGCGCGCTCGGGCTGCCCGACAGCGCCACGCCGCACGCGCTGCGGCATTCCTTCGCCACGCATCTGCTCTCGCGCGGCGGCGATCTGCGCGCCATCCAGGAATTGCTCGGCCATTCCTCGCTGTCGACCACGCAGGTCTATACCGGCATCGATTCCGAGCGGCTGCTCGAGGTGTATGCCAGCGCCCATCCGCGGCGCTGACACACTCTCGTCATAGCTCGCGTGCCTCTTGCACAGCGCCCACGGTTCGGTCAAATCGTGGGAACCGGCACAGGAGGGACATTATATGGGCGCACATGAAAGCATGGAGCATGCCGAGCACGCCGAACACGCGTCCGGCTCGAACAAGAAGATCGCTCTTCTGATCGCCGTGCTGGCGCTGTTCCTGGCGATCTCGGAGACGCTCGGCAAGGGTGCCCAGACCGAATCGATCAGCAAGAACGTCGAGGCCGCCAATCTCTGGGCATTCTTCCAGGCCAAGAGCATCCGCCGCACCGTGGTGGTGACCGCGGCGGAACAGGGCAAGCTGACACTGGCCGCCGCGGCCGAGGCGCAGAAGCCCGCCGTGCAGAAGCAGATCGACGACTGGACCAAGACCGCGCAGCGCTACCGCTCCGAGCCCGAGACCGGCGAAGGCACCGAGCAGCTTGCGGACAAGGCCAAGCACGCCGAGCACGCCCGCGACGAGGCGACCGCGAAGTACCACCATTTCGAGCTGGCCTCGGCCGCCTTCCAGATCGGCATCGTGCTGGCGTCCGCCACCATCATCACCGGCATGATCGCGCTCGCCTATGTCGGCGGCGCGCTGACGATCGCCGGCCTGTTCATGACCGCGCTCGGCCTGTGGTGGCCACATCTGCTGCATTTGCATTGAGGTGTTGAGGCCGGGTTCTCACCGCGTCATTGCGAGGAGCCCTTGCGACGAAGCAATCCAGACTGCCTCCGGGGAAAGATACTGGATTGCTTCGCTGCGCTCGCAATGACGGAGGATAGAGCGGGGACGCCTGTCCCGGATTGCGCTGCGCTCCATCCGGGCTACGGACGGTCCTTGTGGTGGCGAAGATCACCGCGCCTGATGCACGCTCTTCCTGAAGCGCTGGATCATACGCAGCGTGCGGTAGGACCAGCCCTCGCCGTTGCCGGCGATCAGCTCGCGGATGCGGCGCTTGATCGGGTCGACCAGCTCGGCGGCCTTGGCGCGCACCCTCAGCACCAGGGCGTAGATCCGCTCGAACCAGCGCATCTCCAGAAGCTTGGCGCGCGTGACGTCGAACACGAAGGCGGTGACGCCGACGCCGACAAGCTTTCCGAACACGATCGTGAAGAACGCGCCGGTCCAGTATTCATGCGCGAGCAGCCACAGCCCGACCAGCTTGAGCGGAAACAGCGGGACGACGGGCACCGCAAACACGAGCAGCGTCATGGCCGGCGAGAGCGCATCGACGCGCTCCGTCAGCCAATGCTTGAAGCGCGCCAGCGGGATGGCTGCGACGATCCTGGCGACGATCGGCTCGAGATGATCCCACAGCCAGGCTTCGATCAGGAAGACGATCGCAAGCAGGACCCAGACCGGTTGAAGAAGGCGGCGCAGCATGTGTTCCCCGCCCGGTTCGGCGCTGGGCGCGTCGTTACATATGGATGGCTCGCTTGCCGACCGCAAGCGCGGCTTCCTTGACGGCCTCCGAGCGCGTCGGATGGGCGTGGCAGGTGCGCGCGAGATCTTCCGCACTGCCGCCGAATTCCATGAGAACACACGCTTCATGGATCATTTCGCCGGCTTCGCGGCCGATAATGTGCACGCCGAGCACGCGATCGGTCTTCGCATCCGCGAGAATCTTCACAAAGCCGTCGGTGGTCTGGTTGACCTTGGAGCGGCCGTTGGCGGTGAACGGAAACTTTCCGACCGTGTAAGCCACGCCCGCCTGCTTGAGTTCCTCCTCGGTCTTGCCGACGGAGGACACTTCCGGCGTGGTATACACGACGCCGGGGATCACATCGTAATTCACGTGGCCGGCTTGGCCTGCGATGATCTCGGCGACCGCGACGCCCTCGTCCTCGGCCTTGTGCGCGAGCATGGGGCCTGCGACGACATCGCCGATGGCATAGACGCCCTTCAGGCTGGTGGCGAAATGCGAATCGATCTGCACCCGGCCGCGCGCGTCCAGCGCGACACCGGCTTCCTTGAGGCCGAGACCGTCGGTGTAGGGCACGCGGCCGATGCAGACGAGCACGACGTCGGCTTCGATGGTCTCGGCGGCACCGCCGGAAGCCGGTTCGATTTTCGCAAGCAATGCCTTGCTGTTCATCTCGACGCCGGTCACCTTCGAGCCCAGCTTGAATGCAAATCCCTGCTTTTCAAGGATGCGCTGGAATTGCTTGGCGATCTCGCCATCCATGCCGGGCAGGATGCGATCGAGGAATTCGACCACCATGACTTCGGCTCCGAGCCGGCGCCACACCGAGCCGAGTTCGAGCCCGATCACGCCGGCGCCAATGACCAGCAATCGGCCTGGCACCTTGTCCAGCGCCAGCGCGCCGGTCGAGGACACGATGCGCTTCTCATCGATCTCGATGCCCTTGAGGCGCGCGATGTCCGAGCCGGTGGCGATCACGATGTTCTTGGTCTCGACCACCTGCGACTTGCCGTCGGCGGAGACCTCGACCTTGCCGGTGCCGAGGATCTTGCCGGTGCCCTTGAGCACGTCGATCTTGTTCTTCTTCATCAGGAACTCGACGCCCTTGACGTTGCCGTCGATGCCCTGCTGCTTGAAGTTCATCATCGCGGGCAGATCGAGCTTCGGCGCGGAAACGCTGACGCCCATCTTGGCGAAGGAATGGCCGGCTTCCTCGAACATTTCGGAGGCGTGCAGCAGCGCCTTCGACGGCATGCAGCCGACATTGAGGCAGGTGCCGCCGAGGGTCGCGTTCTTTTCGACCACGGCGACCTTCATGCCGAGCTGGCTCGCGCGTACCGCGCAGACATAACCGCCCGGTCCGGTGCCGATGACGACGAGATCGTAGGTAGCCATGAGAGAAAGTCCCGTAAGGTTAGGCGTGGTGAGGATGTGTCAGCGTCCGCGCGGCGCGTCAGCGTCCGCCGGACACATCGAGAATGGCTGAGGTGACGTAGGAGGCCTCGTCCGAGATCAGCCAGACGATGGCATTGGCGATTTCATCGGCGGTGCCGACGCGCTTCATCGGCACCAGATGGGCCAGGCGATGGGCGCGGTCGGGCTCGCCGCCGGCAGCGTGGATGTCGGTGTCGATCAGGCCGGGACGGATCGCGGCGACGCGGATGCCCTCGCCCGCGACCTCATAACCGAGGCCGACGGTGAAGGAATCGACCGCGCCCTTGGACGCGGCATAGTCGACATAGGTGTTGGGTGCGCCGAGCCGCGCTGCGACCGAGGACAGGTTGACGATGACGCCGCCCGCGCCGCCGTGCTTGGTCGACATCCGCTTCACCGCCTCGCGCGCGCAGAGGATCGAGCCGGTGACGTTCACCGCCATCACGCGCTGGATGCGCTCGGCCGACATCTCGTCGACGCGCACGCCGCTCTTGCCGACGATGCCGCCATTGTTGACGAGCGCGCCGAGCGTGCCGAACTTGTCGGCCTCCTTGAACAGATTGAGGATGTCACTTTCCTCGGCGACATCGCATTTCACCGCGATGGCCTTGCCGTTGCTGGCCGCGATCGTAGCTACCACCTCGTCGGCCGCCTGCTTGTTGCTGGCGTAGCCAACCACGACGCGAAAACCGCGCGCGGCCGCCGCAAGCGCGGTCGCCCGCCCGATGCCGCGGCTGCCGCCGGTGATGACAACGACTTTATCCGTCACATCAATCCCCACGAGTTCGAGCGCACTACGACGTCCTGCCCTCAAGAGCCGCCAAGCGATCAAGCACGGACTTGTCCGTCAAGCTGATCAAATGGAACAGAATGAAGGGCGTGAGAAACGGGATCAGGCACAAGGCCGCGAAGCCGACCCCCTTACCTTTCCTGCGACTAATCGGAATCGCAAAGAAGAAAAAGATAAGGGTGGTCAGCAGGAGCGGCACCATGGAGATGAGCGCATGCGCGAGCGACGGCTCCCCCATCGTCGCCTCCCTTAGAGGTCCAGCACCAGGCGCGCCGGATCTTCCAGGCTCTCCTTGACGCGGACCAGGAAGGTGACGGCTTCCTTGCCGTCGATGACGCGGTGATCGTAGGACAGCGCCAGATACATCATCGGGCGGACCTCGATCTTGCCGCCGACGACCATCGGCCGCTCCTGGATCTTGTGCATGCCCAAAATGCCGGACTGCGGCGCATTCAGGATCGGGGTCGACATCAGCGAGCCGTAGATGCCGCCATTGGTGATGGTGAAGGTGCCGCCCTGCATCTCGTCGATCTTGAGCTGGCCGTCACGGGCGCGGCGGCCGAAATCGGCGATGCTCTTCTCGATGTCGGAGATCGACTTGTGGTCGCAGTCGCGCACCACGGGCACGACCAGGCCCTTGTCGGTGCCGACGGCGACGCCGATGTGGTAGTAGTTCTTGTAGATGAGGTCGCTGCCGTCGATCTCGGCGTTGACGGCCGGGATGTCCTTCAGCGCCTGCACGACGGCCTTGGTGAAGAAGCCCATGAAGCCGAGCTTGGCGCCGTGCTTCTTCTCGAACGCGTCCTTGTAGTGCGCGCGCAGCGCCATGACGTTGGTCATGTCGACCTCGTTGAAGGTCGTGAGCATGGCCGCGGTGTTCTGCACGTCCTTGAGGCGGCGCGCGATGGTCTGGCGCAGCCGGGTCATCTTGACGCGCTCTTCGCGGGCGGCGTCATCGGCCGGCGACGGCGCGCGGACCTGAACCGCGGCGGCGGGCTGGTTGACCGGCGTCGGCGCGGAGGCGGCGCGCTCGATCGCGGCCAGCATGTCGCCCTTGGTGACGCGGCCGTCCTTGCCCGAGCCCGGAACGGTCGAGGCGTCGATGCCGGTCTCGGCGGAGAGCTTGCGCACCGACGGCGCGAGCGGCGCATCGGCCGGCGGCGCCTTCGCGGCAGCAGGAGCCGGCGCGGGAGCAGCGGCGGCAGCGGCAGGCGCCGCAGCCTTGACCGGCGCGGCGGCGGGCTTGGCTGCGCCGGCACCATCGGTGATCTGACCGAGCAGCGCGCCCACGGCAACGGTCGCACCATCGGCGGCGATGATCTCGCTCAACGTGCCGGCGGTCGGCGCGGGGACTTCGATGGTGACCTTGTCGGTCTCGAGCTCCACCAGGGGCTCGTCGACGGCGACGGGGTCGCCGGCCTTCTTGAACCAGCGGCCGATGGTGGCCTCGGTGACGGATTCGCCGAGCGTCGGCACACGAATTTCAGTCATGGTCTCATCCTTAAGGGATCGCAGGTAGCGGTCATGAATTCAGGCGTCATCGGCCGGCCAAAAGCAGGCCATCCAGCGAGCCGGGGCGCTTGCAGTCACGCCGCGGCTACTGGATGCCCCGCCCCGGTGCGCTGGTTGCGCAAGAGGCCGGGCATGACGCAGTCAAAAGTTCAGCTCAGTGCTTCGTCCAGGAACGCCTTCAGCTGAGCCTGATGCTTGGACATCAGACCCGTGGCGGTCGCGGCGGAAGCGGCGCGGCCGACATAACGCGGACGCCGGCTCGCGCCGTTCACCTGATTCAGCACCCATTCCAGATAGGGCTCGATGAAGTGCCAGGCCCCCATGTTGCGGGGCTCTTCCTGGCACCACACCATCTCGGCCTTCTTGAAGCGCGACAGCTCGGCCACCAGCGCCTTCAGCGGCACCGGATAGAGCTGCTCGACGCGCATCAGGTAGATGTCGTCGATGCCGCGCTTCTCGCGCTCCTCGTAGAGGTCGTAATAGACCTTGCCGGAGCACAGCACGATGCGGCGGATCTTCTCGTCGGGGACGAGCTTGATCGCCTCGTTCGGCAGCATCTGGGCGTCATCATAGAGGATGCGGTGGAAGGTGGTGCCCTTCGCGAGCTCGTCGAGACGCGACACCGCCCGCTTGTGACGCAGCAGCGACTTCGGCGTCATCATGATCAGCGGCTTGCGGATCTCGCGATGCAGCTGCCGGCGCAGCACGTGGAAATAGTTCGCCGGCGTGGTCGGGTAGACCACCTGCATGTTGTCTTCCGCGCACATCTGCAAGTAGCGCTCGAGGCGCGCCGAGGAGTGCTCCGGCCCCTGGCCCTCATAGCCGTGCGGCAACAGGCAGACCAGACCGGACATGCGCAGCCATTTGCGCTCGCCCGAGGAGATGAACTGGTCGAACACGACCTGCGCGCCGTTGGCGAAGTCGCCGAACTGGGCTTCCCACAGCGTCAGCGTGTTCGGCTCGGCGAGCGAATAGCCGTATTCGAAACCGAGCACGGCTTCTTCCGACAGCAGCGAGTTGATGACCTCGTAATGGCCCTGCTCGTGGCCGAGATGGTTGAACGGCGTGTAGCGGCTCTCGTCCTCCTGATCGATCAGGACCGAATGGCGCTGCGAGAAGGTGCCGCGTTCCGAATCCTGTCCGGACAGGCGGACGTGGTGGTTTTCGTTGAGCAGCGAGCAGAACGCCAGCGCCTCGCCGGTCGCCCAGTCGATGCCGTTGCCGCTCTCGATCGCCTTGGCGCGGTTATCGAGGAAGCGCTGAATGGTGCGGTGAACGCGGAAACCGTCCGGCACCTTGGTGATCTTGCGGCCGATGTCCTTCAGCGTGGCGATGTCGACGCCGGTGACGCCGCGCCGCGCATCCTCTTCCTGGTCGGCGATCTTGAAGCCCGCCCACTTGCCGTCGAGCCAGTCGGCCTTGTTCGGCTTGTAGGAGGTGCCGGCCTCGAACTCGGCATCGAGCCGGGTGCGCCAATCCGCCTTCAGCTTGTCGACCTCGCCCTCGGTGACGACGCCTTCCGCGATCAGGCGCTTGGAGTAGAGCGTCAGCGTCGAGGGATGGGCGGCGATCCGCTTGTACATCACCGGCTGGGTGAAGGCCGGCTCATCGCCCTCATTGTGGCCGTAGCGGCGGTAGCACCACATGTCGATGACGACGGGCTTGTGGAACTTCTGCCGGAATTCGGTCGCGACCTTGGCCGCGAACACGACGGCTTCCGGATCGTCGCCGTTGACGTGGAAGATCGGCGCATCGATCATCTTCGCCACATCCGACGGATAGGGCGAGGAGCGCGAGTAGCGCGGATAGGTGGTGAAGCCGATCTGGTTGTTGACGATGAAGTGCACGGAGCCGCCGGTGCGGTAGCCCTTCAGGTCGGACAGGCCGAAGCATTCAGCAACCACGCCCTGGCCGGCGAACGCGGCGTCGCCGTGCATCAGGAGCGGCATCACGGAGATGCGCATGTCAGGGGGATCGCCGTGCTGGTCCTGCTTGGCGCGGACCTTGCCGAGCACGACGGGATCGACGATCTCGAGATGCGAGGGGTTGGCGGTCAGCGACAGGTGGATGCGGTTGCCGTCGAACTCGCGGTCCGAGGAGGCGCCGAGGTGATACTTGACGTCGCCGGAGCCTTCGACCGCGTCGGGATTGGCCGAGCCGCCCTTGAACTCGTGGAATAGTGCGCGATGGGCCTTGCCCAACACCTGGGTCAGCACGTTGAGGCGGCCGCGATGCGGCATGCCGAGCACGATTTCCTTCACGCCGAGATTGCCGCCGCGCTTGATGATCTGCTCGAGCGCGGGGATCAGGGCTTCACCGCCGTCGAGGCCGAAGCGCTTGGTGCCGGTGAACTTGGTGTCGCAGAACTTTTCGAAACCCTCGGCTTCGATCAGCTTCTGCAGGATGGCCCTGCGGCCTTCACGCGTGAACGAGATCTCCTTGTCGGGTCCCTCGATGCGCTCCTGGATCCAGGCCTTCTGCGCCGCGTTGCTGATGTGCATGAACTCGACGCCGAGCGTCTGGCAGTAGGTGCGCTCGCAGATCGCGGTGATCTCGCGCAACGTGCCGTATTCGAGGCCGAGCACGTGATCGAGGAAGATCTTGCGGTCGAAATCGGCTTCGCTGAAGCCGTAGGTGCGCGGATCGAGCTCTTCGCGGTTACGCTGGGCTTCGATGCCGAGCGGATCGAGCTTGGCGTGGAAGTGGCCGCGCATGCGGTAGGAGCGGATCAGCATCAGGGCGCGGACGGAATCGCGCGTCGCCTGAAGCAGGTCGGCGGAGGAGATGTCGGCCCCCTTGGCCTGCGCCTTGGCGGCGATCTTGCCACTGACCGTCTTCTCGACCTCGGCCCAGTTGCCGTCGAGGGCGGAGGTCAGATCGTCCTTCGGGGTCAGCGGCCAGTTGTCGCGCTCCCAGGACGGGCCTTCCGCGTTCTTGCTGATGTCAGCCGGCGCGTCGTTCAGGCTCTTGAAGAACTCCTGCCACTCGGCATCGACCGAGGACGGGTCCTTCTGGTAGCGGGCGTAGATTTCGTCGATGTAGGTGGCGTTGGTGCCCTGCAAAAAGGATGACAGGGCAAAGGCTGCGTTCGCGTCTTGGCGAGACATACTTGAGTTCCTGGCGATTTCGATTCGCGCATAACAAACGGCGCTGGCGCCGAGCTCCCCCGACAGGGCTCGACGCGACAGGCACCCTTTACCCTATTTGCTGCGAAACTTCGCCCGGAAAAGCACGAAGAACTGAATTAGCCTTTCAACTTTTCGGCAAGCGTGTGGCCGAGGCGGGCGGGCGACGGGGACACTGTAATTCCTGCGGATTTCATCGCCTCGGTCTTGGAACCGGCATCGCCCTTGCCGCCGGAGATGATGGCGCCGGCATGACCCATGCGGCGGCCGGGAGGGGCGGTGACGCCGGCGATGAAGCCGACCATCGGCTTCTTGCGGCCGCGCTTGGCCTCGTCCTTGAGGAACTGGGCGGCGTCCTCCTCGGCGGAACCGCCGATCTCGCCGATCATGATGATCGATTCGGTCTTGGGGTCGGCGAGCAGCATCTCCAGCACGTCGATGAACTCGGTGCCCTTGACCGGGTCGCCGCCGATGCCGACCGCGGTGGTCTGGCCGAGGCCTTCCTGGGAGGTCTGGAACACGGCTTCATAGGTCAGCGTGCCCGAGCGGGAGACGATGCCGACCGAGCCGGTCTTGAAGATGTTGGCGGGCATGATGCCGATCTTGCACTCGCCGGCGGTCATGACGCCCGGGCAGTTCGGCCCGATCAGGCGCGACTTGGAGCCGAGCAGCGAGCGCTTGACGCGAACCATGTCGATCACAGGAATGCCCTCGGTGATGCAGACGATCAGCGGGACCTCGGCGTCGATGGCCTCGCAGATCGCGTCCGCCGCGCCCGGCGGCGGCACGTAGATCACCGACGCGTCGGCGCCGGTCTTCTCACGCGCCTCGCGCACGGTGTCGAACACCGGCAGGCCCAGATGCGTTGAGCCGCCTTTGCCCGGCGAGGTGCCGCCGACCATCTTGGTGCCGTAGGCAATCGCGGCCTCCGAGTGGAAGGTGCCGTTCTTGCCGGTGAAGCCCTGGCAGATGACCTTGGTGTTCTTGTCGATCAGGATGGACATGAGGTCTGCTTTCGCGAAACTAACAGAGTGAGTGGGTCAGTGGATGCGGCGGTAGACGCCGGTGAGGACGTCGGACCAGCCTTCCGCGTCCGGCGAGAATTGAATCTTCAACGAGTAGGAATCCTCATTGATGATCTCGTAGACGTGGCGCGCATTGCCGCGGAGCGAACCGCGCACCAGCGTCAGGGTCTTGCCGGCCCAGCCGCCCGAGGCGGGCGATGGCGGCGTATAGCCGAGCGAATCGTACCAGAACAATTTGTAGGTCCGGTCGTCGCGGTCGAAGGTGAAGATGCCGTGGGTGGCGAAGACCTGCTTGCCGTCGCGCATCTGGACGGAGTCCTGGATCAGATAAAAGCCGTTGAGATCCATGCGCGCGACGGTGCGCGAGGTCGCCGGCCCGCCCGCCGTCCAGCGCGACGGGAAGACCATCTCCTCACCATCCCATTCGCCGGCGAACGCGGCGAGGCGCGCATGCTCGGGGAGCGGAGATGATGCGGCGAGATGGTCCTGGGCCATGGCGCTAGCCTCCCTTGACGGCCTTCACGATCTTCTGCGCGGCGTCGTCGAGATTGTCGGCGGGCACCACGTTCAGTCCGGATTCACGGATGATCTTCTTGCCGAGCTCGACATTGGTGCCTTCGAGGCGGACCACCAGCGGCACGCTCAGGCCGACCTCGCGAACCGCAGCAGTGACGCCCTCGGCGATCACGTCGCACTTCATGATGCCGCCGAAGATGTTGACCAGGATGCCCTTCACGTTGGGATCGGCGGTGATGATCTTGAACGCGGCCGCGACCTTCTCCTTGCTGGCGCTGCCGCCGACGTCGAGGAAGTTGGCCGGCGCCATGCCGTAGAGCTTGATGATGTCCATCGTCGCCATGGCGAGACCGGCGCCGTTGACCATGCAGCCGATATTGCCGTCGAGCGTGACGTAGTTGAGATCGTATTTCGACGCCTCGATTTCCTTGGCGTCTTCCTCGGTCAGATCGCGCAACGACACCGCGATCTCGGGATGGCGGAACAGGGCGTTGTCGTCGAAGGACACCTTGGCATCGAGCACGCGGAGCTCGCCCTGCTTGGTCACGACCAGCGGATTGATCTCCAGCATCGACATGTCCTTGGCGACGAAGGCCGCGTAGAGCTGCGCGGTGAGCTTCTCGGCCTGCTTGGCGAGGTCGCCGGACAGATTCAGCGCCTTCGCGACCGTGCGGCCGTGATGGCCCATGATGCCGGTCGCCGGATCGACCGAGAAGGTCACGATCTTCTCCGGCGTGTTGTGCGCGACGTCCTCGATGTTGACGCCGCCTTCGGTCGACACCACGAAGGAGACGCGCGAGGTCTCGCGGTCGACCAGGATCGAGAGGTAGAATTCCTTGTCGATGTCGGAGCCGTCCTCGATGTAGAGGCGGTTGACCTGCTTGCCGGCAGGTCCCGTCTGCACGGTGACCAGCGTCGCGCCCAGCATCTGCTTGGCGAATTCGTTGACCTCTTCCACCGACTTGGCGATGCGGACGCCGCCTTTGTCGCCGGCGGATGCTTCCTTGAACTTGCCCTTGCCGCGCCCGCCGGCATGGATCTGGCTCTTCACCACCCAAACCGGGCCGGGAAGCTGTCTTGCGGCGGCGTCGGAGTCCGAGGCCTTGAGAACCGCTACGCCGCGCGAAATCGGAACGCCGAATTCATGCAGCAGCGCTTTGGCCTGATATTCATGGATATTCATATGGTCGCTCCCTGAACCCGCGGGCGGTGACCTCATGGGCCCACCTCAGTCTTGTGGCTGGCATACCATATACCACAGGAACTGCAACCCGGATTCTTTGACAATCGAGATCTACCGAGACCGGAACCCCACCCCGGTCAGCCGGGGTCCGGAAGTGAAACCGCCGAAGACCGGGTTTCGATCTTCGGCGGGTATTGCTTTGCCTTAGCGGCCGAGAAGATCGGGTGCGATCTTCTTGCAGGCATCGACCAAGCCCTGCACGGCACCGACCGACTTGTCAAACGCCTCGCGGTCCTTGCCGGCGAGTTCGATCTCGACCACGCGCTCGACGCCCTTGGCGCCGATCACGACGGGCACGCCGACATACATGTCCTTCACGCTGTACTCGCCGTTGAGATAGGCGGCGCAGGGCAGCACGCGCTTCTTGTCCTTCAGATAGCTCTCGGCCATCGCGATCGCGGAGGCGGCAGGGGCGTAGAAGGCCGAGCCGGTCTTGAGCAGGTTGACGATCTCGGCGCCGCCATTGCGGGTGCGGTCGACGATCTCGTCGAGGCGCGCCTGTGAGGTCCAGCCCATCTTGACGAGGTCGGGCAGCGGGATGCCGGCGACGGTGGAGTACTTCACCAGCGGCACCATGGTGTCGCCGTGGCCGCCGAGCACGAAGGCGGTGACGTCCTCGACCGAGACGTTGAACTCGTCGGCGAGGAAGTAGCGGAAGCGGGCCGAATCCAGCACGCCGGCCATGCCGACGACCTTCTTGTGCGGCAGGCCCGAAGCCTTCTGCAGCGCCCAGACCATGGCGTCGAGCGGGTTGGTGATGCAGATGACGAAGGCGTCGGGGGCGTACTTCTTGATGCCGGCGCCGACCTGCTCCATGACCTTGAGGTTGATGGAGAGGAGGTCGTCGCGGCTCATGCCGGGCTTGCGCGGCACGCCGGCGGTGACGATGCAGACCTTGGCGTTGTCGAGCGCCTCATAGGAGTTCGCGCCGGTGTAGTGGGCGTCGAAGCCGTCGACCGGCGAGGACTGCGCGATGTCGAGCGCCTTGCCCTGCGGCACGCCCTCGGCGATGTCGAACATCACGACGTCGCCCAGTTCTTTCAGGCCGATGAGGTGAGCCAGCGTTCCGCCGATCTGGCCGGAGCCAATCAAAGCAATCTTGTCGCGCGCCATGTGAACCTGTCCTTTAGACACGTAAGGAGGGGAAACTGAGACGGGTGGTTATCCCTTTCGTCTCCCCCGTTCAAGTCGCCCAATGCCCAATTGTCGGGCTTGCCGAGATAGCAGCCAGCATACCCCGGCCGTCATTCCGGGGCGCGCGAAGCGCGAGCCCGGAATCCATAACCACCATCCGGAGTATGGATTCCGGGCTCGTCGCTTTGCGACGCCCCGGAATGACGGCGGGGATAGGACTTAAGTCTCGACCAAGCCCTTGGTCGAGCCGCTGGCGGTGGAATCCTTGCGGCCGTGAGGCAGCGCCAGATAGGATTCCGAGCTCATTTCGATCAGGCGCGAGGCGGTCCGGTTGAACTCCATGGCCTCGGCGCCATCGGTCGCGAGGTAGAGCGAGATCGGATTGGCGTCGGCCGAGGCCATCAGCTTCACGGCGTTGTCATAGAGCGTATCGATCAGGGTGATGAAGCGCTTGGCCGCGTTGCGCTGGGAGAGGTCCATCACTGGAATATGGTCGACCAGGAGGGTGTGATAGTCGTGCGCCAGCCTGAGGTAGTCGGATGCACCGAGCGGCTGCTCGCAGAGGTCGGCGAAGGAGAATCGCGCCACGCCATGGGCCGAGCACGGCACGTGCAGAATGCGGCCCTTGATCGAAATGTCACGCGAGCGGCATTTGGCGCCGCCCGTCATCCGCTTCCAGGCCCGATCGAGCGCGGCGTCCGCATCGCCATCGGCCGGTGTCAGCCACATCGGCACGCCCTGCAGCTTCTCCAGGCGGAAGTCGGTGCGCGCATCGAGCCGCGCGACGTCCATGTGGTCGGTGATCTGCTTGATGAAGGGCAGGAACAGCGAGCGGTTCAGGCCACCCTTGTAGAGATCGTCGGGCGCGACGTTGGAGGTCGCGACCACGACGGTGCCGAGCTCGAACAATTTGGCGAACAGGCGGCCCAGGATCATCGCGTCCGCGATGTCGGTGACGTGGAATTCGTCGAAGCAGAGCAGCCAGCTCTCCTCGAAGATCGCATTGGCCGTCAGAGCGATGACGTCGCTGTCGGCGATCTCGCCGCGCGCGATGCTCTGGCGATAATCGTAGATGCGCTCGTGCACGTCCGCCATGAACTCGTGGAAATGCGCGCGGCGCTTATGCTCGACCGATGAGTGCTGGAAGAACAGGTCCATCAGCATGGTCTTGCCGCGGCCGACCTCGCCGTGGATGTAAAGCCCGCGCGGCGCCTCGTCCTTGTCACCAGAGCTGAACAGGCGGCTGAGCAGGCCCTGCTTGCGGGTGGGCTTGTAGGTCGAAAGCCGCAGGTCCAGCGCCGCATAGGCCTCGGCGACCTCGGCCTGCGCGGGATCCGGCTCGATCGCGCCGGACGCGATCTCGGCCTGATAGGCCTCGCGGAATGAGGGATTTGGGGTGGAGAGCATGGCTCTTTACCGCCAGAGACGGACGGAAATTGCAAGCCGTGAAATGGGGTCAGAGGTATGCGCGTTTCTTCTCCCTCGCCCCGTTCTTACGGGGCGCGACGAGCTTCGCTCGCGCTGGGAGGGTCGGGGTGAGGGGCTCTATCCGCGTATGAGATCCATCGAAAGACCTGTCCCCCCTCACCCGGATCGCGAGAGCGATCCGACCTCTCCCCGCAAGCGGGGAGAGGTTAAGAAAGAAATTACTCACACAGCTCGTAGGCATCCTCGACCACATACGGGCCGCCGCCGGTGGACGCGCGCGAGGAGAACAGCACGAAGCGTTCGGCCATGAACGCCTTGCTCGGGAAATAGCCGCGCAGCGAGAGATAATCGGCGACGTCGCGGTCGGAGGCATCGTGCAGCCTCGCAAGCGTGACGTGCGGGATGAACTTGCGTCCCTCCGGGTCGAGGCCGATCCGCTGCATCATGCGCTCGAGCTCGGCCTGCAATTCCATCAGCGGCTTGCTCGGCGCAATCGTGGCGACCACCGCGCGGGGCTTGCGGCCGCCGAAGCTGGTGAGCCCCTGCACCTTCACCTCGAACGGCTTGCGGTCGACGCGAAACAGCATCGAAGCGATCTCGTTGGCGGAAGCCCCGTCAATGTCGCCGATGAAGCGCAGGGTGACGTGATAATTTTCGGGATCGATCCAGCGGGCGCCGGGGAGGCCACCTCTCAAGTTGGAAAGCGACTGGCCGATTTCGGCCGGAATTTCCAGACCCGTGAACAAACGCGGCATCGTTTCGCACTCCCGATGCTTGGGTACGGTGCTCGAACAGCGAGAACCATATCCAAATTAGAGCCGGCGACGAATCACCGGTACCCTGATTCCTATCGCAGTTGTGTGACTCTGCGAAGCACACCGCGCCTCACCCCGGTAAAACCCTGGGAATTAGGTTTAGCGCTGCCTGGTTTTCAACGCCGTTGCTCAGCGATCGTGCCAATGAATGCCTCCACCATGGGCATGATCCTGCCGACGATGATGTCGACGCCATCAGCGGTCGGATGAATGCCGTCGGCCTGGTTGAGCTTGGCCTCCGCCGCGACGCCTTCGAGGAAGAACGGATAGAGCGGCACGTCGAATGTCTTCGCCAGATCCGGATAAATCGAATTGAAGCGCGCGGCGTATTCGGCGCCGTAATTCGGCGGCGCCAGCATGCCGCAGAGCAAGACCGCAATCTTGCGCGCCTTGAGCCGCTGGACGATGTCGGTCAGCGCGGCGCGCGCCACGTCGGGATCGATGCCGCGCAACGCGTCATTGGCGCCGAGCTCGACGATGACACCGTCAGTTCCATCGGGCACCGACCAATCGAGCCGGTCGCGGCCGCCCGAGGTGGTGTCGCCGGACACCCCGGCATTGGTCATGTCGACCTCTATGCCTTTGGCCCGCAAGGCTTTTTGAAGCTGTTGGGGGAACGCCTCCTGGGCCGGAAGGCCAAGGCCCGCGCTCAAGGAATCGCCGAGGACGACCAGCTTGACCGGTTTTGTCGCACCCGCCCAAGCGGGATTCGCCATCGTCATGACGGCGAGCATCAACACGGCTATGTGCATGAACAATCCGTAACGCCTCTCGACCCCGCGTGCGGACTTGCCATATGACCGGACCATGGACACTCGCATCGACCCCTCTTCGCTCGCCGCTACCGCGGACACCATCGCCATCTCCAACGTCAACCTCTCATTGGGCACGGGCGCGGCACGCGTTCACATCCTCAAGGATATCAGCCTGCGGGTCGGCCGGAGCGAGACGATCGGCCTGATCGGCCCGTCAGGCTCGGGCAAATCCACGCTGCTGATGGTGATGGCGGGGCTGGAACGTCCTGATAGCGGAGAGGTGGTGGTGAATGGCACGCCTTTCAATGCCCTCGACGAGGACGCGCTGGCGCGCTTCCGCGGCCGCCAGGTCGGCATCGTCTTCCAGTCCTTCCACCTGATCCCGACCATGACGGCGCTGGAGAACGTTGCTGTGCCGCTCGAACTCGCCGGCAACCCCGATGCCGCCAAGCGCGCGGCAGAGGAGCTGCAATCGGTCGGGCTCGGTGACCGCCTGCATCATTATCCGACCCAGCTCTCCGGCGGCGAGCAGCAGCGCGTCGCGCTCGCCCGCGCGCTGGCACCCGATCCCGCGATCCTGGTCGCTGACGAGCCGACCGGCAATCTCGACGAGACCACCGGTAAGCAGATCGTCGATCTGCTGTTCAGCAAGCACGCCGAGCGCGGCATGACCTTGGTGCTGGTGACGCACGATTCCTCGCTCGCGCATCGCTGCGATCGCGTCATCCGCCTGCGCTCCGGGCGCATCGACACGCAGTCTGCGCCCGCATGAGCGCCGTGGCCGAATCGTTCGCGAAGCCGAACGCCGTCGCGCTGTCGCTGCGCTACGCCTTGCGCGAATTGCGCGGCGGCCTGCGCGGCTTCTACGTCTTCATCGCCTGCATCGCGCTCGGCGTGATGGCGATTGCCGGCGTCGGCTCGGTGTCGGCGAGCCTGAGCGACGGTCTCGCACGCGAGGGCCGCACGCTGCTCGGCGGCGACGTCTCCTTCGTGCTGTTCCAGCGCGAGGCCAAGCCGGAAGAGGTCGCGTTCCTGCGTTCGCGCGGCACGCTGTCGGCGGCTGCGACCTTGCGCGGCATGGCGCGTTCGGCTGACGGCAAGCTGGCGCTGGTCGAGATGAAGGCGGTCGATAACACCTATCCGATGCTGGGACAGCTGACGCTGGCACCAAAGCTGCCGATGGCCGATCTGCTCGCCGAGCGTGACGGCGCGTTCGGTGCCGCCGCCGATCCGACGCTGCTGGCGCGGCTTTCGCTCAAGACCGGCGACCGCGTCACGATCGGGTCCGCAACGTTCCAGATCCGCTCCACCGTCGAGGCCGAGCCGGACAAGCTCGCCGGCGGCATCGGCTTCGGGCCGCGCTTTCTGATCAGCGAGGCGGCCTTGCGCGCCACCGGCCTGATCCAGCCCGGCAGCCTGGTGCGCTGGGTCTACCGGGTCAAGCTGCCGGAGGCCGCGAACAACGAGCGCGCCACCGAAGCCTTCATCGCGGATGCGCGCAGCGCCGCGCCGCAGGCCGGCTGGGAGATCCGCAGCCGCTCCAACGCCTCGCCGCAGCTCGAGCGCAACATCAACCGCTTCACGCAGTTCCTGACGCTGGTCGGCCTTGCCGCGCTGCTGGTCGGCGGCGTCGGCGTCGCCAATGCCGTCAAGAGTCACATCGACCGCAAGCTCGAGGTGATCGCCGCCTTCAAGGCCGTCGGGGCCACCGGCCGGGACGTGTTCGGCATCTACCTGGCGCAAGTGGTCCTGCTGGCCGCGATCGGGTCCGTGATCGGCCTGGCGCTCGGCGCCGCGATGCCCTTTGCGATCGTTGGCCTGTTCGGCAAGCTGTTGCCGCTGCCGGTGGTGCCGGCCGTGCACACCGACGAGCTCGCGCTGTCCTTCCTCTACGGCCTCCTCACCGCGCTCGCCTTCGGCCTGTGGCCGCTCGCGCGCGTGCACGACGTGCCGGTAGCCGCGCTGTTCCGCGACACCATCAGCTCCGAATGGCACCGGCCACGCGCGAGCTATCTCGTGTTCATGGCCGTCGTGATCGCACTCCTCATCACGGTCGTGATCGGCCTGTCGTTCGACAGGCGCATCGCCGCGGTGTTCGTGGCCTCCTCAGTGGTCGTGTTCGCCTTGCTGCGCGGCATCGCCGCCCTGCTGATGACGATCGCACGACGGCTGCCACGGACGCGGCTGCCGATGCTGCGGCTTGCGATCGCCAACATCCACCGGCCGGGCGCGCTGACGCCGTCCGTCGTGCTGTCGCTGGGGCTCGGGCTCGCCGTGCTCGTCACCATCACCCAGATCGACGGCAATCTGCGCCGGCAGTTCCTGGCGGCGCTCCCCGACCAGGCGCCATCGTTCTTCTTCATCGACATTCCGAGCGCGCAGGCCGAGCAGTTCGATGGGTATCTGCGCCAGATCGCCCCCGGCGCCAGGATCGAGGACGTGCCGATGCTGCGCGGACGCATCGTCGCCGCGCGCGGGGTGCGCGCCGAGGAGCTCAAGCCGACCACGGATTCCGAATGGGTGCTGCAGAGCGATCGCGGCCTGACCTACACCGCCGAGCTGCCGAAGGGCTCCAAGGTGGTCGAGGGCGAATGGTGGCGCGCCGATTATTCCGGCCCGCCGCTGGTCTCGATGGAGAAGAAGATCGCCGACGGGCTCGGCCTCAAGCTCGGCGACGAGGTGGTGGTCAACGTGCTCGGCCGCGACATTCCGGCCAAGATCAGCAATTTGCGCACGATCGACTGGCAGGGTCTCGGCATCAATTTCGTCCTGGTGTTCTCGCCCAACGCCTTCAAGGGCGCGCCGCACACCCATATCGCGACGCTGACGGAAGCGGGCGGAAAGGCGGCGGGCGACGGCAAGATCATCAAGGAGGTCGCCGACGCCTATCCGATGGTGACGAGCGTGCGCGTGCGCGAGGTGATGGAGACGGTCGGCTCCGTGGTGACCAATCTGGCCCTGGCGATCCGCGGCGCCAGCGCCGTGACGCTGATCTCCGCGATCCTGGTGCTGGGCGGGGCGCTCGCCGCCGGCCACCGCCACCGCGTCTATGATGCGGTAATCCTCAAGACCCTCGGCGCGACGCGGCTGCGGCTGCTCGGCGCCTATGCCCTCGAATACCTGCTGATCGGCCTTGCCACCGCGGTGTTCGGGGTGATCGCGGGCAGCATCGCGGCCTGGCTGATCGTGACGCGGCTGATGACGCTGAGCTTCGTCTGGCAGGCCGGCAGCGCCGCCGGCGTGGTCGCCGCCGCGCTGGTCGTGACCGTCGGGCTCGGGCTTGCCGGCACGCTGCTGGCATTGAACAAAAAGCCGGCGACGGTGTTGCGAAATTTGTGACAAAATGTAGCGGCAGATCGTGCCGGGCGGAATCGGCCCGGTTTCGGCGATTAACCACGCTACCGGTCAGCTTCGCGTCAGGATTGACGCCGAGGGCGACATTCAGCCGCGCGTGGAAGGTTGCGGCGAATGTGTTAGTTTCCCACATATCGGATGGGTTCGGAGTCCCGATTGTGAGCCAAAATTCAGTCGGCTGGCAGCGGTCTCCGAGATAGAATTTGACGAACCGGCGGCATGGCGACCCTCGTGCCGGACCGGACCAACCAACGGGAATTCGACCATGTCGGACCTAGACCGTAACTACGCTTCTCCTTTCGGCAGGGCCGCCGGGCGTGTTGACGCCGCGACGGTCGATGCCGGCCTGCGCGCCTATATGCTGCGCATCTACAACTACATGAGCATTGGCCTGGCCATCACCGGCCTTGCCGCGCTCGGCGTCTACATGGCCGCCGTGACCGACGTTCCGACGGCGGACGCCGTCCGCGTCGGCAAGGTGTTCCTGACACCGTTCGGCTACGCCATGTTCGTCAGCCCCCTGAAGTGGCTGTTCATCCTGGCGCCGCTCGCGATGGTGTTCGTGATCTCGGCGGGCATCAACCGTCTGGCACCCTCGACCGCCCAGATCCTGTTCTGGGTGTTCGCGGCGCTGATGGGCATCTCGCTGTCGTCGATCTTCCTGGTGTTCACGCACACCTCGATCGTGCGGGTGTTCTTCATCACCGCGGCGACCTTCGGTGCGCTGAGCCTCTACGGCTACACCACCAAGCGTGACCTGACCGGCATGGGCTCGTTCCTGTTCATGGGCCTGATCGGCATCGTTCTCGCCAGCCTGGTGAACCTGTTCCTGGCCAGCTCGATGCTGCAGTTCATCGTGTCGGTGGTCGGCGTGCTGGTGTTCTCGGGCCTGACCGCCTGGGATACCCAGCGGCTGAAGAACGACTACATCTACGGCTATGCCTCGGCCGGCGGTGACGTCGCAGAGCGTTCGGCCATCACCGGCGCACTGTCGCTGTACCTGAACTTCATCAACCTGTTCACGCTGCTGCTGCAGCTCCTCGGCCAGCGCGAGTAAGCTCTGAGACGAGAGAACGGACACGAACCCCGGCCGAAAGGCCGGGGTTTTTGTTTTGAGGGTACGGCCTCTCCCCGTCATTGCGAGGAGCTCGCGACAAAATTGCGCAGCAATTTTGCGCCGATGCGACGACGCAATCCAGAGCCCCTCCGCAGATGCATTTCTGGATTGCTTCGCTGCGCTCGCAATGACGGGTGTGGAGGCAGCGCAGCCTCTTCCGGCCCCTCAGGGAACGCTCTATCCTTCCCCCATGTCCGCACCCGATATCAGGCCCACCACCGAGGCCGACCTCCCCGCCGTCACCGCCATCTACCAGCAGGCCGTCCGCGAGGGCACGGCGACGTTCGAGCTGGAGCCGCCCGACCTCTCGGAAATGACGCGCCGCTATCGCGCGCTGATCGACGGCGGCTATCCCTATTTCGTCGCCATGCTGGACGGCCGCGTGGCCGGCTATGCCTATGCCGGCGCCTACCGGCCGCGGCCCGCCTATCGCTTCACGGTGGAGAACTCGATCTATCTCGATCCGTCCTTCCACCGCCGCGGCGTCGGCTCAATGCTGCTGGAACGGCTGATCGTCGAATGCGAAGCGCGCGGCTTTCGCCAGATGATCGCTGTCATCGGCGATTCCGCCAATGCCGGGTCGATCGGCGTGCACACAAGGTGCGGCTTCAAGATGATCGGCACGCATCCCAGTGTCGGGCTGAAATTCGGCCGCTGGCTGGACACCGTGATGATGCAGCGCGACCTCGGCGAGGGCGCAAGCACGGTGCCGGGGAAGTAGTTCATCCGTCATTCCGGGGCGATGCACAGCATCGAACCCGGAATCCATTGAACGGCAGGGGCGGTGGAGGGAGGGATGGATTCCGGGCTAGCGACTTCGTCGCGCCCCGGAATGACGATCGATGGTTCGGCTAAACCACCGCCAGTTTGCGATCGATCACCAGCAGCACCCGCTCGAGCTCGTGGCCGCGACGCAGGATCAGGCCGGTCGCCGAGATCACGCTGTACATGCCCTGCTTGCGCGCCAGGCGCGGGTCCTTCTCGATGCGATAGATCGGCACTTCCGAGGCGCGGCGATAGACCGAGAACACGGCGCGGTCCTTCAGGAAGTCGATGGCATAGTCGCGCCATTCGCCGTCGGCGACCATGCGGCCGTAGAGATTGAGAATCCGGTGCAGCTCGAGCCGGTTGAACGTCACCCGGTTCGGCTGCGCATGCGCCGCGGCAGGACGCGCCGCCGCGCGCTGCTCGCTCGGATCGGCATCCTCCGACGTCAGACTCATGGGAAGCGCCTCCTCATCGCACGGCTACCCGCGTCCGCCAAGATCGTCCCGGAACCGCGTTCGTGACAATTGCATGATTGCGCCAACCGTTCCGCATCGCAAGGGGCTCGACCCATCGAATCGGCGTCGCATCAGGGCACACGCAAGGGTGGAACTCCGTCGCGGCAAACCGTCACGGGATCGTTAGCAGGAATCATAGTATCGCCGCTTTTCTGCCAACCGCCTGCCGCCCTGCACTGCGAAAAGGGTGACGTGCGTTGACCCGGTCCTTTCGGTTCCGGATTCCTCAGCCCCCAGCCCCCCGGGGTCGAACAGGATCGGGTCTGTACGCACGACAAGGAGGGCCAACGCAAGTTGGTCCTTTTTTGTTTGTGCCGAGATGTTTCCGGGTCCGCCGTCATTCCCGGGCGCGCGAAGCGCGAGCCCGGAATCCATTTACCATCACACAAGCTGAGAAATGGATTCCGGGTTCGCGCCAAGAGGCGCGCCCCGGAATGACGAGCATCAATTGCTGAGACGTTCTGCCTGCTTCAATGCAGCGACGTGTAGGCCGCACCCAGCATCGGGCCCGGTCGCTCGCGGCTGCCGTCCTGGACGTAGACCACCGCGCCGTCGACGCCGTCGCGCGTGAGGTTCTCGATCGGCACCGTCCAGCTCTCCGGACGGCCGGTCCAGTCGCCGACCTTGAGCAGGCTGCGCACCACGTTGTGATAGGTGACCTGCTGCCCCTTGTTCTCGCCGCGGGTGATCGCGATCGGCACCGACTTCGCGATCGAGCAGATCCAGACCTCTCCGCGCGAGACCGTGGGCTCCTTGCTTGCGGCCACCGACACGTTGATCTGCTTGCCCGAGAGCGACATCGTCACCGGCACGCTCATCACGCCAGTGCCCTTGTCGGTCTTGCCGATCGCGTTCTCGATGCCGGTGCGATCGCTGCCGATGACATGGGTGGAGCCGTTGACCACGACCTGCGGCGTGTAGACCTCGCGGTCGCCGCGCATGCGCGAATAGGCACGCTGCCGTGCAGAGAAGCGCGAATCCGCCAGTGTGTCCTTCCAGCCGAGATAGTCCCAATAATCGATCGGCATGCTCAGCGCGATGACGGAGGGGTCCTTGGAGAGATCGCCGATGATCTGGTCGGCGGGCGGGCAGGAGGAGCAGCCCTGCGAGGTGAACAATTCGACGACGGCGCGGGGTTCAGCTTCGGCAGGACGAATGACGGCGATGATCGCACATATGCCGAGAGCTCCCGACCAGAGGGCGCCGGACCAACGTGGAATCAGATGGGAAGCCGTCATTGTCGTCATGTCGAACGCCGCACACCGTTGCTCTCAGAGGGAAATCTTATCGCCGGATGGTCACCGTAGTCTTACGGGGCGCGGTACATTCATCCATCCGGGCCACCGTCCAAAGGGAGGTTTTCCGCCGGGCGGGCCCATCTGAAGCGTACCGCAAACGCGCGAAGGCGGCCTTTGATAGGCCGCCTTCGTTAAGGCTTCTACTCACTTCGCAGTGAGCCATCATTCACAAATCCGCGTTTACGCCGCGAGCTTGCGCAGCACGTAGTGCAGGATGCCGCCGTTGCGGTAGTAGTCGAGCTCGTCCAGCGTATCGATGCGGCAGAGCAGCGAAACGCGCTGCAGCGAACCGTCGCCGGAGACGATCTCCGCGGTCAGCTTCTGGCGCGGCTTGAGGTCGCCGACGAGGCCGCGGATGGTCACCTTCTCGTCGCCCTTTAGCCCAAGCGACTGCCAGGAGGTGCCTTCCTCGAAGGTCAGCGGCAGCACGCCCATGCCGACCAGGTTGGAGCGGTGGATGCGCTCGAAGCTCTGGCAGATCACGGCGCGCACGCCGAGCAGGCGCGTGCCCTTGGCGGCCCAGTCGCGCGAGGAGCCGTTGCCATACTCGGCACCGGCGAACACCACCAGCGGCACCTTCTCTTCCTGGTACTTCATCGCGGCGTCGTAGATCGACATCTGCTCGCCGTCGGGCCAGTGCTTGGTCAGGCCGCCCTCGGGGATGTTTCCGTCCGCGCCCTTCAGCATGAAGTTCTTGATGCGGATGTTGGCGAAGGTGCCGCGCATCATCACTTCATGGTTGCCGCGACGCGTGCCGTACTGGTTGAAGTCGGCCGGACGCACCTGGTGCTCGCTGAGATATTTGCCGGCGGGCGAGGTGAGCTTGATCGAGCCGGCCGGCGAGATGTGGTCGGTGGTGATCTTGTCGCCGAACATGGCGAGGATGCGCGCCTCGACGATGTCGGTGACCGGCTCCGGCTCCTTCTTCATGCCTTCGAAGTAGGGCGGGTTCTGCACATAGGTCGAAGACATGTTCCAGCGATAGGTCTCACTCTCGACTGTCTTGATCTTGCGCCAGTTGGTGTCGCCCTTGAACACGTCGGCATACTTCTTCTTGAAGATCGACGCGGTCACGAACTTCTTCATGAAGGCGTTGATCTCCTTGGTCGTCGGCCAGATGTCCTTCAGGTACACCGGCTTGCCGTCCTTGCCCTCGCCGAGCGGCTCGGTGGCGAGGTTCTTGGTGACGCTGCCCGCGAGCGCGTAGGCGACCACCAGCGGCGGCGAGGCCAGGTAGTTCGCCTGCACATCCGGCGAAACGCGGCCTTCGAAGTTGCGGTTGCCGGAGAGCACGGCGGCCGCGACGACGCCGTTGTCGTTGATCGACTTCGAGATCTCCTCAGGCAGCGGACCGGAATTGCCGATGCAGGTGGTGCAGCCGAAGCCGACCAGGTTGAATCCGACCTTGTCGAGATCGGGCTGCAGACCGGAATTGGCGAGATATTCCGCGACCACCTGGCTGCCCGGGGCGAGCGAGGTCTTCACCCACGGCTTGGCCTTGAGGCCCTTCGCAGCCGCATTGCGCGCGAGCAGGCCGGCACCGATGAGCACGCTCGGGTTCGAGGTGTTGGTGCAGGAGGTGATCGCAGCGATCACGACGTCGCCATGGCCGATGTCGAAGTTCTTGCCGTCGACGGGGAAACGCTTGGCCGGCTCCTCGGCCTTCTTGTACTCGCTGGCAAGCGCGAGCGAGAAGCCGTCCGCGACGGTCGGCAGCGCGATGCGGCCTTCGGGACGCTTCGGGCCGGCCATCGACGGCACGACGTCGCCGAGGTCGAGGGTCAGCGTTTCCGTGAACACGGGGTCGGGCGACTTGGCCGTGCGGAACAGGCCCTGCGCCTTGGCATAGGCCTGCACCAGCGCGACGCGGGCCGAGGCACGGCCGGAGGTCTTGAGATAATCGAGCGCGGCGGCATCGACCGGGAAGAAGCCGCAGGTCGCGCCGTATTCGGGCGCCATGTTGGCGATCGTCGCCTTGTCGGCGACCGAGAGGTGGTCGAGGCCGGGGCCAAAGAACTCGACGAACTTGCCGACCACGCCAAGCTTGCGCAGCATCTGCGTCACGGTGAGCACGAGGTCGGTCGCGGTGACGCCTTCCTTCAGCGCGCCCTTCAGCTTGAAGCCGACGACGTTGGGCAGCAGCATCGACAGCGGCTGGCCGAGCATGCAGGCTTCCGCCTCGATGCCGCCGACGCCCCAGCCGAGCACGGCAAGGCCGTTGACCATGGTGGTGTGCGAATCGGTGCCGACCAGCGAATCGGGATAGGCCACCTCGAAGGTGCCGGTCTTCTTGCCGACGGTCATCTTCTCCTTCTTGGTCCAGACCGTCTGGGCCAGATATTCGAGATTGACCTGGTGGCAGATGCCGGTGCCGGGCGGCACGACGGAGAAGTTCGAGAAGGCCTTCTGGCCCCACTTCAGGAACTCGTAGCGCTCCTGGTTCTGCTTGTATTCCTCGGTGACGTTCTTGCCGAAAGCCTTGTTGTCGCCGAAGAAGTTCACGATCACGGAATGGTCAATGACGAGATCGACGGGCACCAAGGGGTTGATCTTCTCAGGCTCGCCACCGAGCTTCTGCATCGCGTTGCGCATCGCGGCGAGGTCGACCACCGCGGGCACGCCGGTGAAGTCCTGCATCAGCACCCGCGCCGGGCGGAAGGCGATCTCATGCTCCAGCGACTTCTTGCGCAGCCATTTCGACACCGCGACGATGTCTTCCTTCTTGACCGAGCGGCCATCCTCGTTGCGCAGCAAATTCTCGAGCAGGACCTTCATCGAGTAGGGAAGTTTCGAAATTCCCTTCAGACCATTCTTCTCGGCGGTGGGCAGGCTGTAATAGACATAGGTCTTGGCGCCGACCTTGAGAGTCTTTTTGCATTTGAAGCTGTCGAGCGAGGTCATGTAGGAGATCCCAATTGCTAGTTATACCCGGCAGGGTATTTTAACACCGTCAGCGTATCAGGCTGGGCCGCTTGCAGGGGCAGGTTGAGTTGCTGCATCAAGTAGTTCCGGGCTTATAGAAGCTTTCTAACCGCGCCGCCACAGCCACTATCGTGCCGCAGCAATTCGCGAGCCAAAAATTCCCATGCGCTACCCCAAGATTTCCTGAGGCCCGGCTGTGAGCGGACTGAACCAAGGCGACATGCGGCTGTCAGGTCACGGGCTGAGATGCGTGCGGGGCGGGCGCGAGGTGTTCGCCGGGCTCGATTTCGCGGCCGGGTCGGGCGAGGCCGTGGCTGTGGTCGGCCGCAATGGATCGGGCAAGACCTCGCTGCTGCGGCTGATCGCGGGCCTGCTCGTTCCGGCCGGCGGGACGATCGCGCTGGAGGGGGGCCATAGTGAGCTGACTTTGGCGGAGCAGTGCCACTATCTCGGCCATCGCGATGCCCTGAAGCCGGCGCTGAGCGTGGCCGAAAACCTGACGTTTTGGGCTGATTTTCTCGGCGGCGAGCTTTTCGATGCCGTCGAGAGCCTTGCCAAGGTGGGGCTCGACCACGCCATCCATCTGCCCGCCGGATTCCTGTCCGCGGGACAGCGCCGCCGGCTCTCGCTGGCGCGGCTGCTGACGGTCCGCCGCCCGGTCTGGCTCCTGGACGAGCCGACCAATGCGCTTGATGTCGCCGGTCAGGACATGTTCGCCGGCCTGATGCGCGAGCATCTGGCCGGCGGCGGCATGATCGTCGCGGCGACGCATGCCCCGCTCGGGATCGAATCGCGGGAGCTGCGGATCGGGGGTGGGGCGTGAAGTTCAGGCACCCTCAGTTTTCCAAGCGGCCGGGCTCGGCTCTCTTCATTCCCTCCCCCCACAAGGGGGAAGGGAGCGCAGTGTGCCTGTGGCTGTCGGATGCGTTCCCAGAAGCTGGAAGCCTCTCATGACCGCCCTCACCGCCCTCATCCGCCGGGACATCAGGATTGCGCTTCGCGTCGGCGGCGGAGCGCTGATCGGGGTCTTGTTCTTCCTGACCGTGGTGGTGCTGATGCCGTTCGCGGTCGGGCCGGATCTGGCGCTGCTGTCGCGGCTGGGACCTGCGATCCTCTGGCTCGGCGCCCTCCTAGCCAGCCTGCTGACCCTCGACCGGCTGTTCATGGCCGACCATGAGGACGGCTCGCTCGACCTGATCACGATGAGCCGGACGCCGCTGGAACTCGCCTGCGCCGCCAAGGCGCTGGCGCATTGGCTCGCCGCCGGCCTGCCGCTGATTGTCGCAACCCCCGTGCTCGGCCTGTTGCTCAACCTCGACATGATCGCCACGGCCGCGGTGGCGCTGACGCTGCTGGCGGGCACTCCGGCGCTGACCTTCACCGGCATGATCGGCGCGGCGCTGGCGGTGACGCTGCATCGCGGCGGGCTGTTGATGGCGGTGCTGGTGCTGCCGCTGTCGATTCCCGTGCTGATTTTCGGCGTTGCGGCCTCGCAGGCGGTGATCGTCGGCCCGATGACTTTCGGCGCGCCGTTCTCGATCCTGTGCGCGCTGTCGCTGGTCAGCCTCGTGATCGGCCCGTTCGCGGCCGCAGCGAGCCTGCGGCATGGTCTCGATTGAAATGGACCGGGCCGACCTTGACCCCGATCAACTTTCGCGACGGGCTTTCGTGCTGATTGCCTGAGCGGCCCCCGGTGATTATCAGGATACCATGACGCTGATCGACCTCGCCAACCCCACGCGGTTCCTCGCGCTGACAGCGCGGGTGTTGCCGTGGCTGGCGGCCGCGACAATCATCCTGCTCACGATCGGTCTCTATCAAGCTGCGCTCGCGCCCGACGACTATCAGCAGGGCGCGACCGTCAAGATCATGTTCATCCACGTGCCCAATGCCTGGCTGTCGATGTTCGTGTGGGGCGTGATGAGCATCGCATCGTTGGGCACGCTGGTGTGGCGGCATCCGCTCGCCGACGTCGCCGCCAAGGCCGCAGCTCCGATCGGCGCCGCCTTCACCTTCCTCGCACTGCTCACGGGCTCGCTCTGGGGCCGGCCGATGTGGGGCACCTATTGGGAGTGGGACGCGCGGCTGACCTCGGTGCTGATCCTGTTCCTGATGTATCTCGGCCTGATGGCGCTGTGGCGCGCGGTCGACGATCCCTCGCGTGCGGCGCGCGCCGCCGCGGTGCTGACCCTGGTCGGCGCCATCAACCTGCCGATCATCAAGTTCTCGGTCGATTGGTGGAACACGCTGCACCAGCCCGCCTCGGTGATGCGCATGGGCGGCTCGGCGCTGGACAAGTCGTTCCTGATTCCGCTGCTGGTGATGGCGGTCGCCTTCACGCTGCTGTTCGTCACGCTGCACCTGGCCGCGATGCGCAACGAGATTTTGCGCCGCCGTGTCCGCTCGCTGCAGATGATGCAGGCCAGCCGGATCGCGTTTTCGAGCGAAGTGGCCGCCGGTTCGCGTGAAGACAACGCGTCCAACGAAGCTGGGGCTGCATGACGATGTCGCTCGGTCCTTATGCCTCTTTCATCGTGGCGTCTTACGCAGCTGTCGCCCTCGTGGTCGCGATCCTGATCGGCTGGGTCATGCTCGATTATCGCAGCCAGACGCAGCGCCTGCGCGAGCTGGAGCAGCGCGGCATCACCCGCCGGTCGGGCCGCAGCGCGACGGAGCCGCGATGAGCGATCAGCCTGCCTCCGCTTCGCCGCAGCGCCGCACCTTCCTGGTGATGCTGCCGCTGATCGTCTTCATCGGCCTAGCGCTTTTGTTCTGGTTCCGGCTCGGGAGTGGCGATCCCTCGCGGATTCCGTCCGCGCTGATCGGCCGGCCCGCACCGCAAACCGTGCTGCCGCCGCTCCAGGGATTGCAAGAGAATGGCACGCAGGTGCCGGGACTCGATCCGGCTGCGTTCAAGGGCAAGGTCAGCCTCGTCAACGTCTGGGCGTCCTGGTGCGTGCCCTGCCATGACGAAGCGCCGCTTTTGACCGAAATGGCAAAAGACAAGCGCTTCCAGCTGGTCGGCATCAACTACAAGGACGCCGCCGACAATGCGCGGCGCTTCCTCGGCCGCTACGGCAACCCGTTCGGCCATGTCGGCGTCGACGCCAACGGCCGCGCCTCGATCGAATGGGGCGTTTACGGCGTGCCGGAGACCTTCGTCGTCGGGCGCGAGGGCACCATCGTCTACAAGCTGGTCGGGCCGATCACGCCGCAAAATCTCAAGGCCGTGCTGATGCCGGAGCTGGAGAAGGCGCTGAAGGCAGGAAGCTGATGCCGCGCTCGTACCACACGCTCAACTGTCATCGCCCGACTTGATCGGGCGATCCAGTATTCCAGAGACGCCAGTCGTATACGGAGAAGCTGCGGCGTACTGGATGCCCCGGTCAAGCCGGGGCATGACAGCGGTATGTGGAGCGACGCTTCGCCTGTCCTTCGCCTAACCCTTGCTCACATCCCCCGCCTCGGCCTCGCTTCTCTCCAGCGAGACCGGCGCGAGATGATAGCGCTTGGTCAGCGGCATCTGGGCGATGGCGAAGATCATCGTGATCGGAGTGACGCCGAACACCTTGAAGTTCACCCAGAAATCCGTGCTCTGGGTGCGCCAGACGATCTCGTTCAGCACCGCCATTCCGGCGAAGAACAGCGCCCAGCGCAAGGTGAGGATGCGCCAGCCCTGCGGCGTCAGGTTGAACACCTGGTCGAACATCACGGCGATGAAGGAACGGCCGAACAACAGGCCGCCGCCGAGGATCGCGGCGAACAGGCCGTAGATGATGGTCGGCTTGACCTTGATGAAGGTCTCGTCGTGCAGCACCAGGGTCAGCGTGCCGAACACCAGCACGATCACCCCCGTGACGATCGCCATGATCGGGATGTGGCGCGTCACGATGTAAGAGGCGGCCATCGCGACCGCGATGGCCACCATGAAGGCGCCGGTCGCCGCGAACAGATTGAACTTCGCGTTGACGAAGAAAAACACGAGCAGCGGACCGAGCTCGGTCGCGAGCTTGAACAGCGGATGCGGCTGGGTCTTGTCCATTCTCTCTTCCGTATCTCCCATCCTTCGAGACGACCGCTTCGCGGTCTCCTCAGGATGAGGACCTCATGTGTGGCACGACCTCATCCTGAGGAGCCGCGCAAGCGGCGTCTCGAAGGATGACGCTATTCGATTCCGGCGATGGCGCGGGCGAAGTCGCGCGCGGTGAAGGGCGCGAGATCGTCGACGCCTTCGCCGACGCCGATGAAGTGCACCGGCAGCTTGAACTTCTCCGCGAGCGCCACCAGGATGCCGCCGCGCGCGGTGCCGTCGAGCTTGGTCATCACGAGGCCGGTGACCCCGGCGGTGCGATGGAAGGCCTCGACCTGCGACAGCGCATTCTGGCCGACGGTCGCATCCAGCACCAGCAGCACGGCATGCGGCGCAGTGTCATCCACCTTGCGGATCACGCGCACGACCTTCTCGAGCTCGTTCATCAGCTCGGCCTTGTTCTGCAGGCGGCCGGCGGTGTCGATCAGCAGCACGTCGACATTCTGCTCCTTCGCCGCGGTGAGCGCGTTGAAGGCAAGGCTTGCGGAATCCGAGCCCTGCGCGCCTGCGATGACGGGCGTCTTCGTCCGCTCGCCCCAGACCTTGAGCTGCTCGATGGCGGCGGCGCGAAACGTGTCGCCGGCGGCCAGCATCACCTTGCGGCCTTCGGAGGCGAATTTCTGCGACAGCTTGCCGATCGTGGTGGTCTTGCCGGAACCGTTGACGCCGACCACGAGAATGACGAACGGCTTTTTTGCCGCATCGATCACGAGCGGCTTTGCCACCGGCGACAGCACCTTCTCGACCTCGGTGGCGACGACGTCCTTGACCTCGTCCGCCGAGATCGCCTTGTCGTAGCGGCCGGTGCCGACGGCATCGGCAATGCGCACCGCGACTGACGTGCCGAGGTCGGCGCGCAGCAGCACGTCCTCGATGTCGTCAAGCATGGCGCGGTCGAGCTTGCGCTTGGTGACGAGGTCGGCGACCGCGGTCCCGAGCGAGGACGAGGTGCGCTTCAGCCCGTTGGACAGGCGGCGCCACCAGCTCAGCTTGGGGGTCTCGGAGGTGGTATCGTTCATGGTGGCGTGTTAGCCGTTCCGGCCCGTAAACGAAAGCCTTGACCGAAAGTCCTGCGATTGCTCGATGTTCCCCAATTGACCGCCGATGAGATCTTAGGCCGCGTGCTCCATCGCGACGGCCTGATGCTGGTCATCGACAAGCCGGCCGGCCTGCCGGTGCATCGCGGCCCCAAGGGTGGCCCCAATCTGGAGGATTCCTTCGACGCGCTGCGTTTCGGCCTGCCGCGACCGCCGGTGCTGGCCCACCGGCTGGACAAGGACACCTCGGGCTGCCTCGTGCTCGGCCGCCACCGCAAGGCGACGGCATCGCTGGGCCTTTTGTTCAAGCACGGCAAGATCGGCAAAACCTACTGGACCGTGGTCGAAGGCGGCCCTGCCGAGGACGAAGGCACCATCGACATGCCGCTCGGCCGGCTCAATGCCGAACGCGGCTGGTGGCAGAAGCCGGATCCGGAAGGGCAGAAGGCGATCACGAACTGGAAGGTGATGGGCCGGGGCGACGGTTTCACCTGGCTTGCCATGGAACCGGTGACCGGCCGGACCCATCAATTGCGGGTGCATGCGGCCGCGAGCGGCTGGCCGATCTTCGGCGATAACATTTACGGCAACGGTCCGCGCTTCGGCGAGCCGCGCCTGCACCTGCATTCGCGCGAGATCGTGGTGCCGATCTCCCGGAACAAGGAGCCGGTCCGCGTGGTGGCGCCGGCCCCGCCGCATATGCACGAGAAGCTCCGGGCCTGCGGGTGGAAGGGGGAGTAGCCTCTTAGACCCTCATGGTGAGGAGGCGCGTCAGCGCCGTCTCGAACCATAGAGGCCCCGCAGGCGCATCGCGGTCGCATCCATCCTTCGAGACGCCCGCTTCGCGGGCTCCTCGGGATGAGGAGCGGTGGTCGGTCGAGAAGCGGCTGTGCTCGGCTACCGTGCCATGGTTTACGAAACCTTCAGCGCTCGCCTCTAATGATAACGGTTGCTTAGAACAAGCTTCCGTAACCGCTCAGGACGAGCCGCGCGCGATGACCAATTCCGGGCTATCGATCATCGACGAGGTCGAATCCGCACTGCGGATCGGCTCGCCGGAAAAGGGCCTGGCGACGGCCCGGCGCGTCACCGAGCTGTTCCTCTCCTCCGCCGGCAATTTCGACGACGAGCAGATCGCGCTGTTCGACGACGTGCTCGAGCGCCTGATCGGCACCATCGAGCTGCGCGCCATCGCCGATGTGGCAGCGCGCGTGGCGCTGGCCGAGATCAGCGCGCAGCTGGCGCCGATCGCGCAGGCGCCGCCGTCGGTGATCCGCCGCCTCGCCAACAATGACGAGATCCGCATCGCCGGCCCCGTGCTGCAGGAATCCGCGCGCCTCGACGACGGCGAGCTGGTGAAGATCGCATCAGCTAAGGGCGAGCCGCATCTGCTCGCGGTCGCCGGCCGCTGGTGGCTGAAGGAGATCGTCACCGACGCGCTGCTGGCGCGCCGCTACCCCAGCGTCAGCCGGCGGCTTGCGGCCAATCCCGGCGCGCGCGTCTCCGGAAAAGGGTTCGCCATCATCGTCGGCCAGGCCGAAAGCGATCCGGAGCTCGCAGTCAGTGTCGGCGTCCGCGTCGACTTGCCCTTGGAGCTGCGCCGCCAATTGCTGCGCTCGGCGACGGACGCCGTGCGCACCCGCCTGTTGTCGCGCGCCCCGCCGCATCTGTTCGAGGAGATCCAGAGCGCGATCGCCGCCGTCGCCATCGGCGCCGAACGCGAAATGTCGGCGGTGCGCGATTTCGAAGGTGCCAAGCGCGCCATCGCCGGCCTCAAGGCCACCGGCCAGCTCGACGAGGCGACGTTGCTCGGCTTCGCCACACAGCGGCGCTATGAGGAGACGGTGGCGGCGCTGGCGGCGTTGTCGGGATCGACGGTCGAGGTGATCCGACCGCTGATGCAGAGTCTCCGCGAGGACGGCCTGCTGGTGCCGTGCAAGGCCGCACAGCTCAGCTGGGAGACCACCATGGCCGTGCTCGAATGCCGTTTCGCGACAGGCGCGATGACGCCCGCGGACATCGCGAGGACACAGGGGCATTTTGCGAGAATGACGGCGGAGAACGCCAAGCGCACGCTGCGATTCTGGCAGGTCAGGGCGTCGTAGTTTTCCCTCTCCCCTTGCGGGAGAGGGTGGCTCGCCGCGAGAGCGGCGAGACGGGTGAGGGGCCTCTCTCCGCGCATGACCTCTCAATGCGATTGCGCGGATACAACCCCTCATCCGGCGCTTCGCGCCACCTTCTCCCACAAGGGGAGAAGGAAGAGAGCAGCTGCTTACGTCGTGAGCCGCTCGCCATCAATGCCAGCAATCTTCAGCCGCACGATGCTTCCCACCCGCTCGCCCGCAATCGCCACCGGCAGATAATGCTCCGTGCGGCCCTGCCCCTCGCTCTCGATCAGCACATCGCGCCTTGCGCCGATCTCGGCTTGCAGCCGCTGCTGCAGCGCCGCCTCTCCTACCGCGCGCAGCCGCTTCGCACGCTCTTTAATGACCGGCCCCGCCACCTGCGGCATCCGCGCGGCGGGCGTGCCGGGCCGCGGCGAATAAGGGAAGACGTGCAGGAAGGTCAGTCCGCATTGCTCGACGAGGTCGAGCGAGCGCGAGAACATGTCCTCGGTCTCGGTCGGGAAGCCCGCGATGATGTCGGCGCCGAAGACGACATCGGGGCGCAGGCGGCGCACCTGCTCGCAGAAGCCAATCGCATCCTGCCGCGAATGCCGCCGCTTCATGCGCTTCAGGATCATGTCGTCGCCCGACTGCAGCGACAGGTGCAGGTGCGGCATCAGGCGCGCATCCTCCGCGATGGCATCGAGCAGGTCGTCATCCGCCTCGATTGAATCGATCGAGGAGATGCGCAGGCGCTTGAGCTCGGGCACATGGCGCAGGATCTGCTTGGTCAGCATGCCGAGCTTGGGCGCGCCGGGCAGGTCCGCACCATAGCTGGTGAGATCGACGCCGGTCAGCACGATCTCGGCATGGCCGCGTTCGACCAGGGCGCGCACCTGCTCGACCGCCGCCCCCATCGGCACCGAGCGCGAATTGCCGCGGCCGAACGGGATGATGCAGAAGGTGCAGCGATGATCGCAGCCGTTCTGCACCTGCACGAAGACGCGCGGCAGGCCGCTCGCATAGCCATCGACGAGGTGCGGCGCCATCTCCTTCACCGCCATGATGTCGCTGACGGCGATCTTCTCGCTGGCGCCAAGATCGAAAGCGTGGCGCGTCTCCCGCCACGCTTCGCCGCGCATCTTGTCGTCATTGCCGACGACGCGATCGACCTCGGCCATGCCCGCAAACATCGCAGCCTGCGTCTGCGCCGCGCAGCCGGTGACGACGATGCGCGCCTCGGGGCGCTCGCGCTTCAACTTGCGGATCGACTGGCGCGCCTGCGCCACCGCCTCGTTGGTGACGGCGCAGCTGTTGATGACGATGGTGTCGGAAAGCCCTGCGACTTCCGCCTTGCTGCGGATCACCTCGGCCTCGAAGGCGTTGAGGCGGCAGCCGAAGGTGACGATGTCGACGGCCATCAGGCGACCGGCGCGAACAGCGCCGGATCGAAGCTGCCCTCATATTCGAAGGTCGCGGTGCCGGTCATCAGCACGTGGTCGTCGCGCTCGCGCCATTCGATGCCGAGCTTGCCGCCGGGCAATGTGATCTCGACCTTGCGCTCGGCGCGCTTCAGCCGCGCGGCGGCGACCGCCGTGGCACAGGCCGCCGACCCGCACGCCTTGGTCAGGCCGGCGCCGCGCTCCCAGGTGCGGATCGTGATGTGCTCGCGATCGACGATATGGGCGAGCGTGATGTTGGCGCGCTCGGGGAAGATCGGATGGTTTTCCAAGAGCGGACCGAAGCGGCCGAGATCGTAGGCGTTGACGTCGTCGACCCAGAACACCGCGTGCGGATTGCCCATGCTCACCACTGAGGGCGAATGCAGAATGGGATTGTCGATCGGCCCGATCTGCAATTCGATGTAGCGGGTGTCGCGAAACTCTTCCGCCAGCGGAATGTCCTGCCAGCCGAATTTCGGCGCGCCCATATCCACTGTGTAGAGGTCGGGCGCCGGACCCTGCCAGGCATTGAGCAGGCCGGCGGCCGTCTCGAAGGTCGCACTGGTCTGCCCGGTCTTCTCGAAGATGCGGCGCACGACGCAGCGCATGCCGTTGCCGCAGGCACCGGCCTCCGAGCCGTCATTGTTGTAGATGCTGATGAAGGCCTCGGTGCCGTCGAGCCGCGGCCTCTGCAGCACCATGAGCTGGTCGTAAGCCACGCCGCCGTTCGCGGACGCGACGGCGCGGGCATCGTCCGGCGTGACCTTGGCCGCCGAATCGCGCAAGTCGACAACGACGATCTCGTTGCCGATGCCGTTCATCTTGGCAAATGCGTGGTTGGCCAGCGCGCTCATGAAAATTCCCGAATTTCGCCTGCCTTATATGGCGATCCTCGGCTGCTTGGCCAGTGATTTGCCACCCGGGTCGGGACATCGGGCAAGTTGCCTGCCATGACGCATCTGTCATGGGACGAATTCGGCGCTCGCGTGTTAGAACGGCGCGGTTCGCGCGAACCGGGATGCGCGGACGGGTTAAGGCCTTGGTGGGTAAGGCCTTGATGAATTGAGGCCCCGACGAAGCGGGCCTCGGGGAGAATAAAATGAACACTTTTCGTCGCCTCGCTTTGGCCGCGCTGATCCCGGCTGCGGCCTTGTCGCATGGGCTGTCAGGCGCTCTGGCGCAGACCGCGAGCCCGGCGCCGGCCGCATCGGCAAGTCCCTCGCCGGCCCCGATGGCTTCGCCCGCCCCGGCTGCAAGTG
>NZ_JADYVH010000018.1:0-113408 GCF_020193615.1 Bradyrhizobium sp. IC4059 | reverse complement strand
TCCAGGCTGTCGTTGCCCTGACCCCCGGTCAGCGTGTCGGTGCCGTTCAGGCCGGACAGAGTGTCCGCGCCACTCGTGCCGACAAGTAGGTCATTGTTCAAGTTGAACCCGGTGATTGTCGTCGCACTTGCCGCTACCTGTTGTGCGATATAGGCGCTCTCCAGGTCCTGACGACTCCAGGTCGTGCCGTCGCCGAACACGATCTGCTCCAGCCCCGTCGCATTCCCGGCGTCCTCGCCCACCAGCTTGATCGAACCGCCACTGCTGAAGGTCAGTGTGATGTCGTTGCCATTACGGCTGATCAAAGTGGTCGCCGGCGTGAGGCCCGTTCCCAGCACCAGCTTGTCCACTGTGCTGTCATAGGAGCCTGCATCCGTGATCGTGTCGTTGCCATCGCCGGCGTTGTAGATGTAGGTGTCGGCGCTGCCGCCGCCGTCCAGGCTGTCGTTGCCCTGACCCCCGGTCAGCGTGTCGGTGCCGTTCAGGCCGGACAGAGTGTCCGCGCCACTCGTGCCGACAAGTAGGTCATTGTTCAAGTTGAACCCGGTGATTGTCGTCGCACCTGCCGCTACCTGCTGTGCGATATAGGCGCTCTCCAGGTCCTGACGACTCCAGGTCGTGCCGTCACCGAACACAATCTGCTCCAGTCCGGTCGCGTTGCCGGCGTCCTCGCCCACCAGCTTGATCGAACCGCCACTGCTGAAGGTCAGTGTGATGTCGTTGCCATTACGGCTGATCAAAGTGGTCGCCGGCGTGAGGCCCGCTCCCAGCAGCAGCTTATCCACTGTGCTGTCATAGGAGCCTGCATCCGTGATCGTGTCGTTGCCATCGCCGGCGTTGTAGACGTAGGTATCGGCGTTGCCGCCGCCGTCCAGGCTGTCGTTGCCCTGACCCCCGGTCAGCGTGTCGGTGCCGTTCAGGCCGGACAGAGTGTCCGCGCCACTCGTGCCGACAAGTAGGTCATTGTTCAAGTTGAACCCGGTGATTGTCGTCGCACTTGCCGCTACCTGCTGAGCGATATAGGCGCTCTCCAGGTCCTGACGGCTCCAGGTCGTGCCGTCGCCGAACACGATCTGCTCCAGCCCCGTCGCATTCCCGGCGTCCTCGCCCACCAGCTTGATCGAACCGCCACTGCTGAAGGTCAGTGTGATGTCGTTGCCATTACGGCTGATCAAAGTGGTCGCCGGCGTGAGGCCCGTTCCCAGCACCAGCTTGTCCACTGTGCTGTCATAGGAGCCTGCATCCGTGATCGTGTCGTTGCCATCGCCGGCGTTGTAGATGTAGGTATCGGCGTTGCCGCCGCCGTCCAGGCTGTCGTTGCCCTGACCCCCGGTCAGCGTGTCGGTGCCACCCAAGCCACTAAGCGTGTCATCACCGCCTAGCCCAGCCAAGTAGTCGATGCCAGACGTTCCGGCCAGCGTATCATTTCCATCTGTGCCGCGTATCCATATCGAATCCTTGATCGCTTCCCTGCCCCAAACGGTTCCGTCGGCGAACTGGATTTGTTCGATACCCCTGAAGTCCGTGGTGGATACAAACTGTTGCTTTACGGTTATGATAGCTGATGACCCCAATACTTTAATGATGAGGTCATTTCCTTGAAGTGCAAACGATAGATCCGCGACGTTGAGATCAATGAAGCGCAGCACGTCGATTTGACTGGCTGAGTTCACGCTATCTTCGATGGTGTCGCTCCCATCTCCCCGAGCATAGATAATGATATCGCTGCCCGCGCCGCCCTGAACAACATCGTTTCCTAGGCCGGGTTGAAAAACGTCGTCACCGTTCGTTCCAACCATCGTATCGTTAGCCGCGGTTCCTCTGACTACTGCATTGCCGGCAATCTGTGTTCTATTCCAGATCTCTCCATTTGAGAACGCCACCTCTTCAACGCCTGCGGAGGTCTGGCTGAACTGTCCAGTTACCCGAATGATCCGCCCCGTCGCGAGTACCTTGATAATTAGGTCGGCGCCATCAGGGGACAACTGGACATCCCCGTTACTAAGTCCAACCAATTCGATGCGATCGGTGCCGTCGTCTGGCCCATCTGTGATAACCACGTTACCACCGGTCGCTCCAACTCGATATGTATCGCTGCCGCCGTAGCCTGACAGCGTTTCATTAGCATTGCCGACCACGAAGATGTCAGCAGCGCCAGTGCCAATGAGAGTCTCGGTCCCGGTGCTTCCAAGGAACAGGTTCGTGTCAAGACGGTCCAACAAATCCGAGCGGCTCCAGACTGTTCCGTCGGCGAACGTAAGCTGATCAATGCCCAATCCCGGCACCGCCGACAACTGGTCCTGGAGAACAATGGTCTCTCCACTCGAAAGGCGGAGCACCACATCGGAATTATCGAGCGACGACCGGCCTACCGTGATGGTGGCAGGATCGATTCCGCTCCCGAGCACGAGGCGATCAGTATCGGCGCTGCCGCCATTGTCGACGATGCGATCGCTGCCATCGCCGGGATTATAACGGTATTCGTCCGAACCGCTGCCACCATTGAGACGATCATTACCGGTGCCGCCGATCAGGATATCGGAGCCCGCACCGCCGGCAAGAATGTCGTTACCCGACGTTCCCGCAACCGTCTCGACCTCGTCGGTGATGCCGATCACAATGGTCGACGTGACGAACATGCCGTCATCATCCGCGGCCTTGACGATCAACGTGTGCTGCGACTGCGTCTCGAAATCGAGGACGGCGCCGTTCTTGACACGGATCTGGTTTCCGACGATCTCGAACAGATCGTCCGCGCCCACGATGCTGAAGCTGTGCGCGCCGGCGTCACCGGCATCCACTGCCGCCAGCGTCGCCACGATCGTTCCCCCTGCGGCGTTCTCCTGCACCGAGCCGCCGGTGACCGTGATCCCGGTGGGAGCCTCGTTGCCGAGCCGCCGGAACTCGAAATTGTCCGCGGTCAGCGCGGCTAGATCGACGTTCTGCAGGGTCAGGCTGTCGCCGTTCCCGAGGGAGATGACGACATCGCTGCCCACCTGCGACGCCGCTGCAATCACCGAGGTGAAATCGGCAAACATAGTGCGGTCGAACCGCACCATGTCGTGGTCCGCTCCGCTTCCTGCGGTGAAGTCCGTGACCGTGTCCGATCCATCGCCGACGCCGACGACAAATATGTCTCCACCCGCGCCGCCAGTCAGCACATCGTAGCCGGCTCCGCCAATCAGAATATCGCTGTCGAGCCCACCATTCAGGATGTCGGCACCGGTGCCGCCATCGAGCTTGTCCTTGCCCATGCCGCCAGTCAGCGCGTCATCGCCAATGCCGCCGAAGACGACGTCGTCGCCGGAGCGCGCGTCGATCACGTCGTTGCCTTCACCACCAACAATGACATTGTTGCCGGCATCGCCAGCGATCTGATCGGAGAATGCCGTGCCCGTGATATTTTCGATCTGCTCAACCTGGGCCATGTCACGCCAGGTCCCGCTGGCGAGGTTGCTCTGGTCGGTCGTGCGCACCTCAGCACCGTTGGTGACGAGATCAATCCACACCGCAGACCCAAAGCCGCTGAGGTCCAGCGTATCGGTCCCAACGCCGCCGTTGACCGTCGCGACATTACCGGGGGCGCTGACGCTCAGCACAAGGGTATCGTTGCCGAGCCCGCCATAGAGAAGATCATTGCCACCCTGCCCGTCGATCCGGTCGTCGCCGGCCTCGCCATAGAGATTCTGGTTGGCGCTTGAGCCGATCAGGACGTTGTTGCCGTTCGTGCCTACGAGGAACGGCGAATTGCTGGTCGCGATGCCGTAGATCGTCGAGCGGCCCCACTGGTCGCCGTTGGCGAAACGGATGTACTCGATGCCAGAATCCGGAGTGTCAGTGGAATCGCCAAACTGGCCAACGATCGTGATTGTCTCGTTGGTCGACAGGATGTGAACCAGGAGATCCCCGCCGGAGCGGGTCAGGCTCACCTCAGAACTCAGGATGTCCTTCAGAACAAGGACGTCCGTCTCGGTCGAGGTGAACGAGCGCCAGGTGTTCTCGTAGATGGTGTCGTTGCCGTCCCCCTTCGAGTAGATGAAGGTGTCGTTGCCACTTGCGCCCTGCAGGCCCGTGTAGATGATGTCGTCACCCTTGCCGGCTTCGATGGTATCGTCCATGCGGCTGATGCGGGCATCGATGAGATCACGCCCGTCCGTGCCGCGGAACCAGGCGTTCTGCTGGATTTGAAACCTGTTCCACTGCTGGCCGTTAGCGAACTGGATACGCTCAATGCCGGCGCCTGTGTCAGTCTCGTTGCTGTTAAACTGGGAAGTGATGGTGATGACCTCTCCCGTCGTCAGCACCTTGATCAACAGATCTTCGCCCGAGCGCGTCAGCTCGACGTTCGCCTCATTGAGATCGGTGAACTTCAGCGTGTCGTTAACGTTCGATCCGGCGGCATGCCAGTCCGTCTCGTAGATGATGTCGTTGCCATCGCCGCTCGCGTAGACGAACGTGTCGCTGCTGCGCCCGGAATAGATGACGTCGTTGCCTTTGCCCGCATCAAAGGTTGCGCCGAGTTGAAGATCCGAGAGGGTCCCGCGGCCGTTCAAGATGTCGCGTCCGTCTGTGCCGCGGATCCAGGCATTCTGATGGATCTGCGCTCGGTCCCACTGCATGTCAGCGAACCGGATGTATTCGAGGCCCACACCGGCTGCGTTGTTGTCTCCGGTACGGTTGGTGAAATGCCCCGTGACGGTGATGACTTCGTTGGTCGCCTTGATTCTGATGAGCAGATCATCGGCCTGCTGCGAAAGCTCAACCTCGCTCGAGGTGAGATCCGTCAGGATCAGAACGTCCGTGTCCGCCGAGTTCCCCTCGACGATGAGATCGTTGCCGTCTCCCTTCGCATAAAGGTAGGTATCGTTCCCGCTGCCGGCGCCGTTGTTGTTGTAGATGAGATCGTCACCCTTGCCGCCGATGACGATGTCATCCCCGTCGTTCGCCAGGATGTAATCCTTCCCGTCGCCGCCCGAGATGAAATCGCTACCGATCCAGCCATCGAGATAGTCCGAACCACCGCCACCGTAGAGAATGTCATTGCCACCTCCCCCAAGGATCACGTCGTTGTCGCCGACCGAATCCGATCCAACTTCATCTCCATAGAGGACGTCATTGCCGGCAAGGCCGTTAAAGACGTCGGCACCGAGACCGCCCGCCATGATGTCGATGTTGTCGCTACCATTGAGTTTGTTATTGCCGCCACCGTGGAACGGATTAGGCTGCAGCGCCAATGGGGTCCCCAGCGTTCCACCCAATCCGCCATAGCTCGAGGCGTTCCAGATATCGTGGATGCCGGGAGACGCGCCGGCCACAATGTTTCCTTCATGACCGAACTCATCCCAGTACGTCTGCCAGACGATCAGCCCTTGCTCCACCATGGTGACGACCACGGGGTCCCAGCCGAGATAGTCGCGGCCGGCATTGTAGGTGATCTGCGCCCGGTCGATCACCGAGCCATCCTGGAACTTGATCCGGTCGATACCGACCCAGTTGCCGGCATTACCGTCGAGCAGGCTTGTGACGCCCGAGAAGAAGTCGTTGACCCTGATGATCTCGCCGGTCGTGTTGATCGTGATGAGGAGCGTGCCGCCCTGGTAGGAGTAGCTCACCTCTCCCGCTGAGACGTCCTGAAGCCAGAGGGTATCGATGTCCGTATTGCTGGGGTTGCCAATTTTCGAGGAGAAGTCGGAGATCTCGTCATTGCCGTCGCCCTTCTTCCAGACGTAGGTATCGCTGCCGGTCCAGCCCTGAAGAAAGTCGTCGCCCTTGCCGCCGTAGATCGTGTCGTTGAGCTCGGAATTGGTGACAATGCTGTCCAGCCTATCGGTGCCGCGGTACCAGGCCTGCTGCATAATCTGGGTACGGTCCCAGCTCGTGCCATCCGCAAACTTAATGATATCGATGTTCTTGGTCTGGCGGTCGCCGCTGTTGTTTGGGAAGAAATTGTCGAAGTCGACATATTCGCCGGTCGACTTGACCGTTAGCAGCAGGTGACTGCCGACCCGCGAGAGTTGGATGTCGTTGGCGTTGAGATCCGTCAGCACAAACGTATCGCGCTCGCTGATCTGGCCGATCGTGTCGTGAACGACATCGTATCCGTCCCCTTTGCTATAGAGGATCGTGTCACTTCCACCGCTGATCGCGATATAGTCGTCGCCCTTGCCGCCGCGGATGACATCGTGCGAGCCCGAGTCCGCGATCGCATTGTTGTGCCCATCGCCGCGAAACACGCTGACGCTTGCTATTTGCGAACGGTTCCACTCGGTGCCGTCGGCGAAGCGCAGGACGTCGATGCCCTGACTGGCGAAGAAGCTATCGATTACGACCGTCTTGCCCGTTGCCGTGACGCGCAGGAGAAGATCGTCACCGATGCGGTCGAAGGTGAGGTCGGTTGAGTTCAGGTCGGTGAGGACGAGGCGATCGGTGTCGGTCGCAGCGCCGTCGTCCCTGATCCAGAGATCGCCGTCCTGCTTGTTGTAGATGTAGATATCGCTGCCGTCGCCGCCGCTGAGCAGATCACCGCCGCCCCCCCCGACGAAGACGTCCTGCGTGGAGGTGCCGTTGATGCCTTCAGCGCCGGTCGTGCCGAACAGTGCGACGCCATTGACGATTCCCATCGCGATGGCGCGGTTCGTGTCGTCCTCAATTTCGTCCTGGATCAGCGGCGCCAGCGTCGCTGCATAAGCGGCCTGATCGCCCGCGAAGAAGGAGCCGACCGCGCTGGACAATCCGCCAAGCCCCTTGAGCAAATAGCTCGTCTGTCCGCCCAGGTCCTCTGGCGCCATGGCAAGCAACAGCGACACCACCGAGCCCACATTTGCCGGCGTTGCCGGCGCGTTGGAATCGCCCGCCGCGTAATCGCCAAAATCGAGCTGACTGAACCAGAAATAGGGGTTGTCGAGCATCGCAACTTCGTCGCTCGTGCCACGAAGGAGCGACGAGCCGCCGCTTTGGGCCAGGAAGAGGGTCAGATACGACGAGACGATTCCGTCGAATCCCCGCTCGAGAGTCTGGCCCTGATGGGGATTGGGTATACCGTTGTCATGGTCGCCCCAGTTGTTCACAAATGCAGTGCCGTAAAATTTTTCCAGGAACGCCAGGTGCCTTGCGTCGATGGTGGGCCCGCGGCTGGTGGGGTCGACGCCATCAACATCAGCCCAACGCAGCAGCATCTGCTCAAATTGGCTCTTTAAGTCCGCAAGTGCCAAGCCGGGTGCGGCGTCCGTCAGCGCGGCCCAGTCGGCGAGGAAAGCAGGATCGTTCGTCGCTTTGTAGGCGATGCTGGCGATCAATCCCGAGCCCGGCAACTGCGGGAGCTCCAACGCGGCTTTGGACGGCGCAATATTACTGGTGTCGACGGAGTCCTGGAGATCGGTATTGAAGTAAATCGTCTGCGCCGTTCCTATCGTGGCATCCGTTCGCGTGAAGGTCGCCCCGTAGCCAAGACCGTTGCCGGCGTTGGTCCCGTCAAGCTTCTGTGTTTGGAGTGAGATCGACGAGATGCCAGCCTGCGCCAGGGATTGCAGCTCGCCTGCATCCGACACTCCGTTCTGATTGAGATCGCGCCAAATCAGCAGCTTGCCGAAATCGGCGTCGAGCGCGTCAATGACGCCATCGCCATTGGTGTCCAACTTCTCTAGGATCGCAAAACCATCCTGTGTAGGCGAGCCGAACAGTTCAAGCCCGTTGTCAATCTTGCCGTTACCGTTCAAATCCATTGCCAGAATGCCGTCGTTCGGTGACACCCACCCCGTCCGCTCCGCAAACCCGTCACCGGCGTAATCAAAATTGACGTTGGAGTCGGTCAACGACGTCAATTGGATGCCATCACCGCCTAGATCGAGGATGATAGGATCGCGACGGGCAGCACTAATAGAACTGGGGGACTCGGGTGGAAAAACGAAGTTCCTAAGCTTTTTCATAAAGTCATTGAATCGCTCGTCGAAGTTCGGAAAGAATTTCTCGTATTGCCACCTGATAAACCAAAGAGGACCTGAACTGATTCCAGACGCTCCTTTCCCCCAAATTGACGTTATCAGACCCTGTCCGCTAGTTTCGGCACTTGAGAGACGCGACAACTTGACGGAGCCATCCGGGTTGCGATCACTGTTCAAATCTCGGACTTTTTGTCCAAAATCGATGGCCTTGTCGGCGACAGTTAGCGCCTTGCTGATATCGGCCTTCGAGAGATTGTAGCCGGATTCTTTGGCAACTTGTTCCGCCTGCTCAGAGGCGGCTTCTATGCCCTGTTCTTTGGCAATTTTCGTCAATTTCTTGGCAAGCTTAGTGAGATCATCGGTAACGGACATCACTACACTCCCAGCATTAGATGCTTGACCAGATCGGTCCTATTGTTCGGCAAACGAATCGAGGAGCGAACGAAACGGCTTCCTCGGTAGACCTCATTGCCAAAAGCGATCACAACTACCCCGGTGTCGAGAGACGGATACACCTGTGGCAATTCTTCGTTAGATGCATGCCTTTGTACCCGCTCTGCAAAGGACGCGCGCTTCTCAAGAAGCGGGTCTCGATTTGTCCAGGGATAGAAAGCTTTATAAACGAAGAACGAGGCTGCGATCAGCGCCGCAGTAGCGACGGCGCTGATTAGCCGCTTGATCTTATCTGGCGCCTCTTCGCCGAAGCGGCCGCTGCTCCGAACGTTCCGCCTCAATCCAAACTCATGCATATCCTAGTCCGCTCCTCGGGTTCGCCCATACGACGGAAATCTCCTGCAGTTGCGACTCTTGGCGATCAATACTGACGGCACGCATCACTACCTCTCCCTCAAACTCTCCTGCCGATACCGCAACAACGGCGACATCACATACTCGATGATCCGCCGCTGCCCCGTCTTGATCTCCACCGTCACCGCCATTCCTGGCGCAAGGTTCACTACCTTGTCCTCCACTTGCATTTTCGTGCCATCGAGCGACACGCGCGCGGCGTAGAGCAGCTCTTGTCCAGCCGGTTCGCTCGATTCAGCAAGTGCGCCGCCCTGCTTCGTCGCGCCCGGCCCGCCTGGCGGCTTGTCCTTGATGATCGCGTCCCGCGACACGCTGATGACCTTGCCGTGTAGCAGGCCGTAGCGCGTGAAATTGAACGTATCGATCTTGATCTCGGCGTTCTGGCCGTGCTCGACGAAGCCGATGTCGCGGTTGGAGATCATCGCCTCGATCTCGATGCTGGAGCCGCGCGGCACGATCATCATCAGCTGCTGCGCGGGCGAGACGACGCCGCCGACGGTGTGGATCGCGAGCTGCTGCACCGTGCCTTCGATCGGCGCCCGCAACAGTTGCTCGTCGGTCTTCCGCTGCGTCTTGATTGCATCCTGGTGTAAATCGTCGGCCTTCTTCTGAGCTTCGGAGAGGTCGCTCAAGACCTGGCGCTCGAAGCCGGATCTGGTCTGGGCCAGCTGCTGCTCCAGCGCGCGGCGCGCGGCCTCGATCTCGACCAGCTTGCGCTCCTGCACGATGCGCTCGTTCTGCTGGTCGATCAGGCGCGTCTGGGCGTCGATCCAGGCAATGCGGTTGCCGTACTGGATCTCCATCGCTTTCTTGCGGATGGTGAGCGTCTCCTCCAGCAGCGGCAGCGTTGCGTCAATCTTGGCGATCGCCGCCGTCACCGACTGCGCCTCGGCCCGCTTCTGGTCGATCTGCTGCACGACGGAGGCAAGCTTGGCCTGCTGCTCGGCGGCCTGCGCCAGCATGGCGGAGCGCGCCCGCGCTATCTCCACTTCGGACGCGCCAACCGGCTCCTCGATATCCTCGGGCGCAGCGAGGTCGGCAAAGCTGCGGCGTAGCGCCGACAGGCGCGCAACGTCGAGCAGGGTCGCGATCAGATCCTGCCCCACCCGCTTGCGCTCGGCCTGCGTCACGGTGCGGTCGAGCTCGACCAGCACCTGGCCGGCGGTAACCCGGTCGCCGTCGTGGACGTGGATCGCGGCAACGATGCCGGTCTCCAGCGGCTGGATCGTCTTGGTGCGGCCGGTCGGTACCACCTTGCCGGTCGCGGTGGCGATGATGTCGACATGGCCGAAGGTCGCCCAGCCGATCGCGAGCGCGAAGAACACGATGATAGTGAGGCCGACCGTCCGCCCGACCGGGGAGGCCGGCGTCTCCAGGATCTCCAAGGCCGCGGGCAGGAACTCGCGTGCGTCGCGCTGGCGGCGCCAGAACGCGCGGCTCTTGCGCTCGATCACATCAGCCGACGACATGGAGCCCGGCCTGGATCTGATGCAGCATGGCGTAGCGTCCGGCCTTCTTGATCAATTCGTCGTGGCTGCCGTCCTCGACCAGATGGCCGGCCTCGATGGTGATGATGCGATCGGCGTGACGCACCGCCGAAAGTCGGTGCGCGATGATGAAGACGGTTCGCCCGGCACAGATCTTGCGCATATTGCGCTGGATGATGTTCTCGCTTTCGTAGTCGAGCGCGCTGGTGGCCTCGTCGAAGATCAAGACGCGGGGATTGGTCACCAGCGCCCGCGCGATCGCAATGCGCTGGCGCTGGCCGCCCGACAGGCTTGCTCCGCGTTCGCCGACCACGGTGTTGTAGCCGTCCGGCAAGGCCAGGATGAACTCGTGCGCACCGGCGAGTTCCGCGGCGGCGATCACTCGTTCCATCGCCATGCCGGGATCGGCGAGCGCGATGTTCTCGCGGATGGTGCGGTTGAACAGCACGTTCTCCTGCAACACCGTGCCGATCTGGCGCCGTAGCCAGGCGACGTCAGCGACCGTTAGGTCGATTCCGTCGATCAGGATGCGGCCGGCCTCCGGCACGTAGAGGCGCTGGATAAGTTTTGTCAGCGTCGACTTGCCAGAGCCGGAAGGGCCGACGATGCCGATCACCTGTCCCGGGAGCACTTTCAGCGAGACGTCCTGAAGCGCCAGCGACATGTCCGGCCGGTAGCGGAAGTTGACGTGGTCGAAGGTCACTTCGCCCTTGATCGGCGGCAGCGTCGCGCGCGAAGGGTCGAACATCGGCTCGGGCGCGGTGTTCAGGATGTCGCCGAGCCGGGCAATCGAGACCCGCACCTGGTGGAAATCCTGCCAAAGCTGGGCCAGCCGCAGCACCGGCTGCGCCACCCGGCCTGCCAGCATGTTGAAGGCAATGAGCTCGCCGACCGAGAGGCTGCCCGCGATGACGAGGTGCGCCCCGAAATAAAGCGTCAGCGCCGTGACGAGCTTACTGACGAACTGCACCGACTGGCTCGCCCAATTGCTGAGCGAGAGCACGTCGAAGCTGGCACTGACATAACCCGCGAGCTGCTCCTCCCAGCGCCGCTGCATCTGCGGCTCGATCGCCATCGCTTTCAGGGTCTGGATCGCGCCGACGCTCTCGACCAGGAAGGCCTGATTCTCCGCGCCGCGGTCGAACTTCTTGTCCAACCGCTCGCGGAAGATCGGGGTGACACCGGCGGAGATCGCGACGTAGAACGGGAACGAGCCCACCACGATCCAGCTCAGGAACGGCGAGTAGTAGAACATCACCGCGAGGAAGACGAACGTGAAGCCGAAGTCGATCACCAGCGTCAGGGCCGAACTGGTGAGGAAATTTCGGATATTCTCAAGCTCGCGCACCCGCGCCACCGAATCTCCCGTCCGCCGCGCTTCGAAATAGGCGATCGGCAGCGCGATCAGGTGCCGGAACAGGCGCGCGCCAAGCTCGACGTCGATTCGGTTTGTGGTGTGGGAGAAGACATAAGTCCGGAGCGCACCGAGAACGGTCTCGAATATCGACACGACGACGAGGCCGAACACCAGCACGTCGAGCGTGGTGTAGCCGCGATGCGCCAGCACCTTGTCGGTCACGACCTGGAAGAACAGCGGCGTAACCAATGCAAACAATTGCAGGAAGAATGACGCGACAAGCACCTCGCCGAGCAATCGGCGGTATTTGTGCATGGCCTGGAGAAACCAGGTGATGTCGAACTTGCGCGCCAGATCCGATAGCGTCGCGCGCCGCGTCATCAGCACGATGCGTCCGGTCCACCCCTGCTCGAACTCAGCGCGCTTGACGACCTGCGGACGGTTGACCGCGGGGTCGTGAATGAGCACGTCTTCGGTGCCGGCCTTGCCCAGAATTGCAAATGACCCATCATGTCGCTCGACAATAGCGGGCAATGAAAGCTTGCCAAGGCCAGACCAACTTTCGCGAACCGCCCGCGCCTTTAACTTGAGCTGCTTGGCGCAGCGAAGCATTTCCTGGACGCCGATCGCTGAGCCGGTGAACTGATGTGCAATCTGTGCGGGATCAACAGCGATCTGATGAAATCGCAACAGCAGCGCAAGGCACTGCAGCCCCGTATCCTGACGTACGGCTTCCAAAGTCGCCCCTACCACTACTTCCGGTCGTCATCCTCTGTATTGCACGTTTGTTTCAGGGACGCAAAATGAAATCTCGCTTTGGTTGTGTGGAAAGCCAAACAAAGTTGTTACCGGACGGCACGTGTAAGCACCGGCTCTCAAGCTTTGGCCACTCCTAATAACGGCACAAGGAACCGATAGAGTACCGTGTTCTTGGCGGCGCTCCCGATTGACGGCGGGCACTTGTTCATCGACGCTATTGTTTGGAGCTTATCGCATGCATCAACCAAACGGAATTTGAGACGCAGGTCGTCCTAAGCCGCCACTGGGTCGAATCGGTATCGCGACGGCTTGTCGCGCGGCGGGCCAGACGATACCCTACCTCAGGGCATCGTTGAGAAGACGCGGCATCCTCGCCGCACCGAGCGACGCCTGGGCTCGCGCGATGTTGCCGGCGTTCGTAATCACGCGTGAGCAGCACCGGATTGGGTCCGGGACTTATGGAGCTGGCACAAGCGTACTGTTTGGCAAGTTCAGCACTCTCGTCGATCCATGCTTTTGATTCGGAGACCTTCGCCAGGGTCTCGTTGACGTTAGTCTGCGCAAGGCCATCTCTCTCTTCAGCATCGTAAACTGCGCCATACGGCGAAACGTCCGCCGAAAAGGCTGTCTCAGTGTGCGTGCAGCGCCAGGACGTCGCCGTTTGCCGGTATCACCTGCTCGGTATTGCCGCCAGCGTCTCCGTTTGAAATCTGCCGGGTATAGCGGCCGAGGTCATGCAGCGGCTGGTGTGTGTCGCCCACCAGATGCAGCATCCAGACGAGATCGTAGGAACGTAGGTCGTCAGCAGCGCCGGACGAAGGCGGCAGACCCGCGATCATGAGCTTGAGCTCGGTCACTCCACAGGGTCGGGTGGCGGGAGCGGCGTGCTGCCTTCGGCGAGTAGTTCACGTCCTTGTAGCGTCAGTATTGATTGAACGCGAGGCGAGGTGAAAGTTGAACTTCCTCTGAGCAGTTGGGAGCTGGAACACGTCGCTTATCAGCACTGGCGATCCCGGAGGAGAACCAGGCCCAGTTTCCAATTGCGCTTGTTGACGCAATTCAGCGAGGACTGGAGCCGTATCGCCAACGTCCGCTCGTTACGAAACTCGAAGTCAGAAAAATTCCAGGTTTTTGTCACGACGCACAGCTCAGCCGTAATTTCAGCGTCATACAACAGGACTTATTGTCCTCGGTCGAATGGCCGGTTTCGCAATGCTTGTTTCCAAAGTTTTGAGCTATTCCCGTAACCCTAGATAAGTCAGGCTTGTAAGCGAGAATTTCACTCAATGCTCTCTATCTAGAGTTGCGCTAGCGATGAGAGGTTAACATGGGCGTCTGGAAGCTTTTTGCGCTCGTCAATGTTTTGCTCGCGAGTTTTAGCATTCGCGATTTAGGATCATATGACCCGGGCCAGATCATTAACTTTGCGATAGAGGTGGTTTCGGCTATCGGTCTCGTGCTGATGTCGTTCGAACTGGCATTTCTTCCTCGCAAGTTCTGGCAGGCAGTCGCCTGCGTTTTGTTCGCGAAGTGCTTCTTTATGATCGTTGGATGGAGCCTTGTTGAGCAATACCCGCTAGACGGCCACGTATTGGAAGCACTACTTCTATTCACGCTCTTTCATTTTGCGGTCGGCTACGGCCTTTGGCTATACGGCTCAAAGCAAGGTCAGCACGCAAACGTGCGTCAGCGCGCGGCTTGAAACTTGGGCCTGCTGTTGGCGAAGTAGAGGCACAAATCAATGGACACCATGTACGCGGTCCTGCTGATCACGACGCTCGTTCTGGGGTTCGTCGCAACCGTACTATGGGGGCCAGACTTCGAATGGCTTGGGCGCGATGTTGATGCCGCTTACATCTTCAGGATGGTCGCCATCGGGCTGGTCGTCTTTTTCCTACTTGTGATCACCTTCCACCTGATCTAACGACCTCACAGCAGACGGACCATTGCGCTCCAGAGGCTCAAGACGATAGTGGAAGGCTCGCTTTCCCAGCATGTCCGACGCCAGACTTCGACCTCCGCAATTGGCCCGCGGCGGACTTGAACCCGAAGCGACAAAGGGGGCCGCTTCCAACAGCTGACCCGATTAAGTTTTATTGCCAGCCAACAGGGCAGCCTTTGACCGTAGCAGACCGCCTGTGTTCATAGAAAATTGAGCATCTATAGTGTTCAGGGTTGACGGAGTGCTGCTGTGCAACCCACAAGTGGAGTGGCGTTGTCGGCATTTTTGGTCCACCCGGTCAGAACCGAGATTAAGTGTGATCCCTCGCCACAAAACCCTCGTTTTGGCTCTTTTCGCTGCTACGAGCTTGTCGGTAGCGGCTTGTTCTCCCCGGGAGGACGTCCATCTCACCTGCGCGACGACCATCTTTGTCGCGGACAAACTTATGGAAACGGGCCAAGTCCCGACCGATGCTGCGCTCCGAGCGAAAGCGAACGACGCTGAGATCAACCATCAAAACGCATCCGCGACTTTCAGAAGATTAGATACACGTCAGCCCGAAGGTGAACGTGAACGTCTCATGGAGCTTGCTCTCATTTTTGGGAATGAACGTGATCGAATTCTCAAGGAGCTATCACCAAAGGAAATTGTCGCTCGGGCGAAGACCTGCATCGAACAGGCACCTCCGAAAGGGCGAGGGTTTCCGCGACCTGATGGGAGCTTTTGACAGAAGGCAGCAGCCGCACCGCGCCTTATCCAAATTCCGAACTTATCGCCTTCCTTCATAACAAGCCCCCACTTGTGCTGTGCTATACTACCGGGGATTGCAGTCTGCGGCGAATTTTCGCCAACGCTGGTCTTCGCACTGCCAGCGCAAAGGTAACATGAGCTATGTAGCTGGACCTGAGCAGCTGGGTCGGCGGCACGCTAGAAGTTCACGAGATCGCCAAGAAGCGCGACTCCCGATCAATTCCAATCCATCCTGATCTCCGGCAGGCCCTTATAAGGACTCGCTTCTCAAGGATTCGATTAGTTCGCTTGCGATGGCTGACGAAGAAGCGGGTCAGTTTCGTGCTCTGCGTGACCCCGACGTGACCCAAGCAGAGATGACCGGGGAACATCGGATCCGATTAGTTCTAAAACGTTGATTGAAAAGAAGATTTGGTGGGCGCACCAGGGCTCGAACCTGGGACCCGCTGATTAAGAGTCTGATGTCTTCTAAACAACCACAGGTACTTAGATGTAAAAGACGGCCATAGCGCAGCTATATAGATCGATGGTGGGTTACAGCAGAGTTGTAAATTGCGAGCCAGCGCTTCCTTGAACCTGCGGCCCCTGCGTCCCGAACGTAAGTAACAAACGAAAAGATCAATGAAAACAATGAAGTTTGCTCGCGATTGACCACCTTGATCGCCGTCCGTTCAAGAGGTTTCGGTGGTCAATCGGTGGTCAGCTTACCTGATGCGAGCCTTGATCTGAGCCCGGCGGTCCTAATGCTGCGCGTCCGAGGAGGGCTCCCTTCACACGGGAGAGGTCCAAGGTTCGATCCCTTGTGCGCCCACCATCAGAATCACTGAAAATCCGGTACTTTTTTAGATTCGTGCTCAGGCCTGTTCGGCAGGTGCAGGCACGAAAGAGCAGAACTAAGCAGCAACAAGCGGGGAATGACCGGGGATTCTGTTCACCCCGCGTTCCGGCCTCAGAGAAGCTTGGCTCCCGCTTCTTCATCCCACTCCAGTTCGCAAAGCACCTCAGTTTCAACAGACGTTTCCGCGGTAAAGTACTTCGCGTTCTCCGTCAGAAGCCGCCGAGCTGCCTCTTCCGACCTTCGTTTTTGACTCGCAGCGCTCGCTGAAGCTTGCAATCGCTTCACCGGTTCGTTGGACCGCATCCCATCCCAAAATCTCAACCACGGCGTACCAGACCCCTCTTCCCGGATATCGTCCGCGATGGCGTCCAATTCGGCCTTTGGCGTCCAACCAACCCCACCGCGAGAGATTGTGCTCACTCCGGAGAGGATTGAGTTCAATCAGATCGCCAACCTGGTCCCACGTTACCTCCCTCCACGACGTCAGGGACGACGTAATTCAGATGATCTTCCTAGCAATCGTGGAGGACTCGCTTCAGCGCGATCAGGTCGCTGGCCAAGGTTCGCGAGTTCATCAGCGCGCACTACAAGGAAGCTCGGCCGCACAGCATGGGCAAGTATGGGCTAAGGTCGCTCGACGCGCCACTTTATGCGGACAGCAGTGTGACGCTCGCGGACCGGGCTACTCGCGTCATTTGGGACGAGGCTCGGACGTAGGTCGCCGTAGCCGGCGGACCGCGCTGGCAATTCGACGGAAAGGCCGCAGCGAGCTGAATCGCTGCGGCCTGCGCCGTGTCAAAAGGCCGGGTGAAAGAGGTAGGTGCAATATGGTGCCAGCCCGGTCTGCCAAGTTTTCCCGGTATCTCAGGTTCCGGCCACAACAAAGGTGAATCGATGCAGTTCATAGTTTGCTGGCGTCTCCATCCACTCCACTTACCCAGACTGTCTCGCCGACGTTTCGAACGATTAGGAACGGGGAAGTGCATGTTCCACATTGCATGAGAGTGCAATCGGGAGTCTCAGCCATGGCAGTGCAAATCGCGATGGATCACAGCGGCGAGAGCCGGCACTTTTTCGACAACTCCAATGCAGAAGCACTGGTAGAGGCGGAGAAGCTTTTTCTGCAATTTACCAGCAAGGGATATACCGCTGCAGTGCGGACGGGGCCTGGTGAGGCAACCAGGATCACGGCGTTCGATCCGACCGCCGAAGAGACATTGTTCTTCCCGCGGCTTGTGGGGTGAGCAGCAGTGACGAGAAGGTTCGGTCGCATCGGCCGGTGGACGGGCCGGAGCCTGGCCGTTGGTAGGCTTTATCGAGCAGCAAAGGAGGAGAAAACGGTCCAGGCTCGGGGGCTGCGACTGCTGCGTTCTTTCGCCACAGCAAAGAGTCGACTTCGAAAGGAAGGGGTACTTCGATGTCGTGGGGTGCGATAGCGGAAAGCGGTACCGCATACGCCGGGGAAGGTCCGGCAACGTCAACAAAATTGATGAATACGGGCGGCTTGGCACGGGGTGGTGCTTCGTCCCGGTGGGTGGTTTGGTCCAGGGCGATGTCATGCTAGCTCAAAAAATAGCTCTTGAGACTGACGAGGAACACGCTTTGAGCGTCGCCAATAGCTTCCCGGGCCGATCCGGTGGCGCCGACCCGGTCGTCGTCCGTCAGAAGGGAGAATTGTGCAAGGACATCTTCATTCCAGCTAAACGCAACGCGGCATCGCCGACCGGCCTAACGAGTTACTAGTACGAGGGCGAAGAGGAGCAAAATAAACAGAATGCTCGCTCGGTATATATGCAGAACCTTCGTCCTCAGCGGAATGGGGATATCGGAATTGTCTTGATTATAGGAGAACCGCACCTCTGAAAACCCCAGGGCAAGACCGAGGCGGCTCTTGCTTGCGAAGTAAGCGAAAGAGTCGTTTATGAAGCAGCAGCAATCGAGCAACATCAGTGCGGGAAATACATACAATCCCGCGAGGCGCCTCTCCTTGAGAACCCAAGCACCGCAGAGCCAACCCAATCCCCCACCAATGATTGGGGCGACGACCAGCTGCCAAAGGCCAAAATTGAGAACGAGATTCCCTAGGAAGAAGCCAAGGGCTCCGAGGCCTGCGATAACCCCGGCATAGGGGAAATCGTCCAATAACTTGTCCAGTGATGCCACGGGCCACCAATTGGTAGTTGCACCTCGAAGCCTAGGTCATCTTAAAACTGCTAAATGATTGTTAGCGGAATGCCTCGTATTGAACGACGAACGAGCCCGCTTCTGGCCCAAAGCAGGCTTGTGCTCGGCACGCTCAGTGATCGCCACCGGAGCTGCCATCGCCCGCGTGATCACCACCGCTGTGGAAGACGCTCTCACCATCGCCGCCCGATCCAGAGGTGGATTTAACAGCACCCCAGCGCTCCGCATCGACTATCATCGACGTATGCCGGTGTGACGCAAGCAAGAGAGGAGGCGACTTCCGTACTGGATTGTGCAGCAAGAGTTGACTAATGGTAGATTGAGCTTGGTGTTGAAGCCTGCACAGAGGGCGACACACCTAGTTGAGTCTATCTGGCCCATCGGCTAGATCGACCTCTTCGTCTTGCGGCTAGACTTCTGAGAACCGCCTTGGAGAAAGTCTTAGCCGAAAAGGCCGCCGGAATTCGGCTCAAAATAATAGCGTCGTGGAGGGCTGCGCCCCGCCCTCTAGCTAAGTTTTTGAAATATACGGGATATAACTTGTGGTTCTTTGGCCGGCATCGCTGGAGATATCGCGGGCCAGAGACTGAATCGCCATAGCGTTTGGTCCTGCCAAATCGTCATCCAGGACACCTCGCAGGCCCATCACCGTGATACCTGCAATGATTGTGCCGGTATGGTCAAAGATGGGAGCCGAGATCGCAGTGTAGTCAGATAGCAGGTTGGATCGGTTGCGACTAATTCCCTTTTCCCTGATCGTCGCGACGAGTTCGCGTACCTCCTTCCAACTGCGCGGGATGTCGGCCAACTCGGTCCGCAAAGGGCGCTGAGATAGGTCTACCAGTTCCGCATCAACATGGGCGGACGTCATGCCCTCGGGAAGGTACGCCAAAAACAGCCGTCCCAAGGCAGATCTCAGGATCGGGAGTACACTGCCCACGCGGAGTTCGAAAACGGAGCGACTGTGGATACCATCGGCCCGAAAGACAATCGTCGGGCCGTGATTGCCCCAAACGCCGAGAAAAACGCTATGCCCGATGTCGTTTGCCAGTTCGACGAGCCGATCGCGGGAGGCTGTGAAGATGTCGAACTGCTCAAGGCCGGCAATTCCAAGTTTCAGCGTATATGGACCAAGGCCATAATGCCCGGTGCTGGCATCCTGATGAACCACTCCGATGCCGAGCAGGCTGACGAGATAGAAATGCAGATTGCTCGCGGATAGGCCCGTGCCCCCTGCAATTTCCTTTAGGGGCAGCGGCCGCCCGGCGGTAACCAGGAAGTCGATTACCCGAAATCCAATTTCGATGGACTGAATGCCTTTCCGAGCACTCTTTTTAGATCCGTCTTTATCCACTTGAGCCGTTCCCGGGGCCGTTGCGCGAACCGCCACCATGTCGGTGGGGTTCTCCTTGGAGTGGTCCATGTCTTACAATCCGGGGGGCAAACGGGCAACGGAGTCCTCTAAGTCCCGCGATCGCAATTCAGTTGATGGGAGCTGTCTGGGCAAAGGCTCCGGAAAGCAGGTGGCCCGCGTTGGGGAGTGTCGCTTCGAGGCCTAACGCCGTCAGCATCTGGTGCGTTGTGGCGATAGCGGCAGTGACGACGGGTACACCACATTCGGCCTCGACGTCGGGCACCGCAGCTAGCGATGGCATTTGGACGCATGCTGAGAGGACGAGGGTGTCGATGCCCTTCATATCGAGCTTTTTGTAGATGTCGACGAGGGCCAGCGGGTCTCGTGCACCGACTGCCAGATTGTCTTCTATCTCGAGGGCGATGAAATCGTTGACGGAGATGTTTTCGCTCTCGATGTAATCGACGACCAGCTTGGTCAACGGCTTCAAATACGGAGCGACGATGGCGATACGCTTTGCACCCATGAGCTTCAGGCTGTCGACAAGCGCGCCGGCGGAGGTAACAACGGGCGCAGGGGCGCCATTTTCCACGGTGCGGCCGTGCAGTCGTTCCTGCGAGATGCGATGGTAGCCCTTGCCCATCGCCATGATCGCGACCAGGCAGGCGTAGCCGAGAACATCGACTCGCGCATCCGATAATTCGGAGGCGCAGCGGTCGGAATCGCGGTCCATCGCCGCCAGTTGGTCCTTTGTGACGCTCTTCATTCGCATGCGCGCGGAGTGGAAAGAGAAGCGTTCGGGAAGAACACTCTCTCTCGCGCGCAGCATCGCCGGAATCTCGCGCTCCATGGTCACATTGGAACTGGGCACGATCTGGCCGATGCGTATTACTTTGTCTGCAGTCATGGTGTCCTGTCCCGGGTCACGTGCAAAATCTCAGGTGAAGACTGTCTGTCTGGACGTCAGATGGCGACGACAGGGTTGCGCAACCTGCCGATGCCTCCCACCTCGGCCTCGATGACGTCACCCGGCCGCAGCCATTCCTGCGGGTCGCGCCCAGCGCCGACGCCGTCCGGCGTGCCAGTCGCGATGATATCGCCCGGCTCGAGCGTGATGCCCTGGCTGATATCGGAGATCAGCGCGTTGACGTTGAATAGCATGTGCCGCGTATTTGAGTTCTGCTTCTCGACGCCATTGACGGATAGCGAGAGGTCCAGAACATGTGGATCGGGGATGTCATCTGTGGTGACGATCGCTGGACCGAAGGGCGCAAAGGTGTCCTGGCCCTTCGAGTAGATCCACTGGCCAGCGCGGCGGTTGTCGCGCGCGCTGATATCAATAAGTACGCTGTAGCCAAAGACATAGCTGAGCGCATCTTCGGCTCGGACCCGGCGAGCGGTCCGCCCGATGATCACGGCCAATTCCACCTCCCAGTCGAGTTGTTTGGTAATCTTGGCGTCGTGATGCACGGCATCGCCGGGTCCGATTACTGTAGTGGGCGGCTTGGAGAAGATCACTGGCTGTTTCGGTAACTCCTTCGACGTGTTCAAGGTGCGGCTCGATTCTGCGACATGCTCGATATAGTTGAGCCCGATGCCAAAGATGTTCTTGCGTGGGCGCAGGATCGGAGCGAGTACCCTGACATTCTCGATTGGTAGCGCAGCGCCGACCGGCAAGGCCCGCTCCGTATCGTCAACGATTTTGCGAAGCGCTCCCAGTGCGGCAGGACCCTGATCGATGAAGGCAAGCATGTCATCCGCCAGGGGAATGCCGGACGCAGCACCCAGCCCCCCGACATCGAGGACGGTTCCCCCGATCACGACGCCTAGTTTTGACTTATCGGCAGGGTTGGCACGGAATGTAATCAACCGCATGTTTCTTCTCCGATGTTTCGTGGCTTAAGCGGCGAGCGGCTGATAGCCCTCGTTCTCGCCATAGGCCTCCTCGCGATAGAGGCCGAGCGAATGCATGACCGGCAGGTCGTTGAACGAGAACAGGCAGGCATCCTCCTTGTCCGACGCATTGGCATGCTCGTGGATTGCCCATGATGGGACGCAAAAGATGTCGCGCTCCTGCCAATCGAAGCGCTTTCCATCGACGATGGAGTAGCCACTGCCTTTGGCGCACTGATAGATAAAACTTCCAGTGTGGCGGTGCGCCTTTGTCCTCTCTCCCGGCCGCAGCAATTGCATGCTGGCCCCGATCGTCTGCATCACGGGACCGCCCGTGACTGGATTGACGTATTTCATCAGGACGCCGTCATAGGGCGAAGCGTCGGTTGCCATGGCGTACTTGGTCAGCGCCTCGTAGGTCGGCTCCCATTCATACTTGAAGAGCGGCGAGTAGGGTTTCGACCAGGTGCCTGTAGCAGGTAGTACGCCAGGAGCGCCGTAGGTGTGGGTCGAGTCGTCGATCTCATAGGTGACCTTCTGCCTCAGGTCTGGATGGACGGTGAAGAAGTTCGCCTCGAGCGCGTTCATCAACGGAATGTCCAGCCCATCCTGCCAGATGCAGGGGCTGCCGTCGGCCGACACGCCATGCTCGTGCCAGGCGCCATTCGGCGTGAGGACGAAATCGTTGCGGCGCAGCGTCATCTTGTGGCCGTCGACGATCGTATAAGCGCCAGACCCTTCCATGATGAAGCGTAGAGCGGAAGCCGAATGGGCATGGGCCGAAGCCGCCTCGCCCGGGTTCATCACCTGAAGGCCGGTATAGAGCCAGCCCACGGCTGCCGAAACGTCGCGACGGTTGGGATTGGACAGGTAGATCACCCGTCGGCCGGCCTTCTCTGGCGTTACCAACGCCACCGAGCGAAGGACATGTTCGCGCAGGCGACGGTAGGGCCAAAGGACCGGCACCGACGTCGACTTCGGAAACCAGGGCTCAATTTTGTTCGCCACTGTCCAGAGTGCTCCGGCGTCCAGATCCTCGAGTTCCCTGTAGTAGGAAAGCAGTTCCTGAGTGTCCCCGACGTGAGAGCGACCCGCAACATCTTCACGCATTTGACAATCTCCTCTTCATGGTCTCTGCAAAGTGACCGGCTTCCTCCCCAGCGGGGTCGTGGCCGGGACTGTCTCGGCCACCAGAGGTAATCGAGGCGGGATCGTTGCGAATCGACACTGGCTCCTGCGGCGCGGCATTCACCCGCAGATTGAAGATGTCGAAGCGCTGATAATGGCCGACGATGTCGTGCATCTGCTTTGGCTGAATGCAGCGGCTGAGATCGATGTCGGCATAAACAATGCCTTCGTCGTCGATCAGCGGTGTGCCCGCGACACGTCCATCCGGCCCTATAATCCCGGAGAATGCGCTCGACTTGCGTTTCAGTCGCGCCCGAGCATCCGGAACGATCGTTTCCATCGCAGCGATGATCTCTTCGGAGATGGTCGAGCAGGCCACGACAGTGAACAGCTTTCCTTCAAAGGAATGAGCCGCAGCCCGTAGCCGGATCGCATCGGCCATGTCGTAGTCAGGCGGTGCAACAGGCAGTGCAATGTAGCTTGCGACGTGGACCAACTCGCCCTGAGCAAGCAGAGCATAGCGCGCAAGCGTATTGGTGTTCTCGCCGCAGGCCAGCCCGGCGAGCGGACCGATCGCGGTTTGATGAACCAAGAGCGAAGAACCATCGCCGTTGGTCCAGGTCAGCTTCTCCGCCCAGGTCGGAACGAGCTTCCTGTGCCGGCCCAGCAGCCTTCCGTCAGGGCCGATGAATAGCAAGGTGTTGTACATGGCGCCCCAACTGATCGGGCTACGTTCGTTGACGCCGATAACGACATGAACACCGTGCTCGCGTGCGGCCGCGACAACGTCGCCACCTCCGGACGGTCGATTAATATGGAGGCTCGCGAAAGCCGCTCGAACCATGCGCTTCCCGTTACTGGGTCAGTGATCCAACTCCAATAAGGATACCCAGGAACGAACACCTCCGGAAAGGCGACTAGCGAAGCGCCGTGCCGCGCCGCCTCCCCGATCAGGTCCACCGCTTTCAATATCGTCTTTGCGCTGTCCAGGAACTCCGGTGAGGCCTGGATGGCGGCGGCGCGAAATACAGGGAGCATTTGTGAGCCTACACTTTGTACAATATTACTGTAAATAAACAACGATAATGAATTGGAGTCAAGTTCTCAGACCGCTCGCGTCTAACGCGGCAGCGCGAGAGAGTTCGCGCAGCGGCCATGCAAGTTGCACGGTTCCCTCCTGAAGTGGATGGTGCGCCAGCGGGAAAGATTGGCGCAGGCGCCGTTTTGGCGGATTGACAGGGACGGCTTATATACAATAATGCTGAATTAGCACATCATTATTAAACGCCGGTGAGGCGTCGGAGGAGACGGTAGAGCATGTCGGACGCCAAGCTCACAGATCAGCAGTTCAGTTACGTGAATCACCTGCAACTCGAGCAGTTGCTTTCAGTGATGCGGCAGATCACGCCACATCCCGAGGAGCACATTTTCATCACCACGCATCATGCGCTGGAGATCTGGTTCAAGCACCTGATCTTCGACATGAAGCGGATTATCGAGCACTTGTCTGCGGGCGAATTGACAAGGGCGAACTGGCTCCTGAAGCGGGCCGCCGAAATCATGAGGCTGGCGGAAGGGCATTGGACCGTTCTCGAAACTATGTCCGCGGCGGACTTCCTAGAGTTTCGGAGCTATCTCACCGGTGCCTCGGGGATGCAGTCCCGGCAGTTTCGCGAACTGGAGGTCATGTGTGGACTCTGTGAGACAGCAGGAGAGGCTTACCGCCAGCGCGTGGCCAAAGCTTGGCCCGGTCTCGCCGAGGGCTACCCGATAACTTTGCGCAAGGCGTTCTTTGCCGCCGTCGGAAACTCGGACCACTCACTCGTCGAGATCTACCGCGATAGATGGAAGCTCTTCGAACTTTTCACATTGGCCGAAAACGCATTTGAGTTTGATCGCCGCTTCCTGTCCTGGCGACATAGCCACATTCTGATGGTGCGGCGCCAGATAGGAATGCGCACCAAAGGAACCGGCGGAACTATCGGTCAGGACTATCTCGCTTCGACCGCCAACTTTCTGTTTTTCCCCGAGCTTTGGGAGCTTCGACACGAGTTGACGCTGAGCGCCGGCGGGGAAGTGGGCGGCACTGCAGGCGGCCGATTAACGAGCGCACCGTCCGGGCGCTGATGATCGGACGATCTATGAGGAACTGAGCCAATGAATTGGAGAAGAACCAGCCTCTGGGGCACGATCGCGATTTCGCTGACAGCCATGTTTGGCGACGTCGCGCATGCGGACGAAGTCGCAAAAATCGGGATAGCGCAATTCGGGCGCCATCCGCAGCTCGATCTCATCACCGAGTCGTTCAAAGAAGAGTTGAGCAAGCTAGGGCACCAGGAGGGGAAAAACGTCTCCTACAATTTGAAGCAGGTGCTTCGACCCTTCCCTTGTTCCACAGATGATCGGCCGGCTGCTTTCTGAGAAACCGAATTTGATCCTGACTATCACTACTCCGGTCAGCCAAGGGGCCAAAGCGATCTTGCAGAACACCGATGCGGTTGGCGTGTTTGCCGCAGTGAGCGATCCGGTTCAGGCAAGCCTTGTTCAAAGCTGGCAAGGAGGCGACAAGAACATGACCGGCGCCTCGGACCTGCAAGACATCGACGCCGTGCTCAATTTCACTCACGAACTGCTGCCGGACGCCAAGTGGCTGGGCGTCCCCTACAACCCGGGTGAAGATAACGACGTCGCGGTGCTACGGATCATTAAGGATCTGGCGCCCAGATATGGCTTTAAGGTGGTCGAGATCGGCGTCGAAACGGTCAACGACATTCCGGTGCGAATCTCCGCGTTCAAGGGTCGCGCTGATGTTCTGTACGTCATGACGTCCAATCTGCTGCAATCATCAGAGCCCGCCGTGGCGGCTGCAGCGCAGTCCGTTGCAATTCCGGTCATCTCGGCAAATGACGCAAACGTGCGCACAGATAGTTTCCTGGCTTCGTTTGCGGTCGATTACGCCAGCGTCGGACGGCTCGCTGCGGATTTGGCTGCACGTATTCTCAAGGGCGAGAAACCGGAAAACATCCCGGTCGCCAAACCGGCCCCGAAGGACCACAAGCCGGTGATCAGTGCCAGGCAGATGGAGAAGTTCGGCCTCAAGCTCCCAGCCTCCCTCTCATCCTGCAACTGCATGGTCGACTGAATCATCCGCGCCGGGTGACCGGTTAGGGCTGCCTCGGTGCGTGGTCAGAGTAAGGGAGGAAGAAATGCTAGCCATCAGAGGCATCGACAAGAGGTTCTTTGCTGGGACGCTTGACGAAAAGCATGCGCTTAAGGGCGTAGATCTTACGCTCAACGAGGGCGATTTCTGCTGCGTCATCGGCAGCAACGGCGCTGGAAAGAGCACACTGTTGAACGGTGTTGCAGGCAAGATCATTCCCGACAAGGGATCGATCCGGATAGATGACCGCGACGTCACCGCGATGCCAGTGCATCGGCGCTCGCGCTGGGTCGCCCGTGTCTTCCAGGATCCCATGCTGGGTACGGCGCCGGAGATGACAATCGCAGAAAACATGCTCATGGCTGAACTGCGCCCTCGACCCGCGCGGTTCACACTCGGACTGAGCCCAACCAGACGTGACGCCTATCGAGAAAGGCTAAGGACGCTCCGGCTCGGGCTCGAGGACCGGCTCGACGCGAAGGTATCACTGCTTTCAGGCGGACAAAGACAATCACTGTCGTTGCTCATGGCCGTCATGGCGCGGCCCAGGATTCTGCTCCTCGATGAGCACACCGCTGCGCTCGATCCGAGAACGGCGCAACTCGTTCTCGACATCACCTTGGACGCCGTCGAACGCAACAAGCTGACAGCGCTGATGGTGACTCATGACATGGATATGGCGATCCGCTGCGGCAACAGGCTGGTGATGATGGAAGCGGGCCAGATCATTTACTCGACTTCGGGCGAAGCAAAGAGACAGCACACTGTCTCTGATCTTATCGATCGCTTCCACACCAAAGACGACAAGATACTGCTGGCAAGTTGAGGGCACCATCATGACGGCGTTCTGGAGCTTTTACGACCTCATTCCGATCACTCTGGCGCAAAGTCTCATCTATGCGTTTGTGGCCTTAGGGATCATGCTGCCTTTTCGTATCCTCAACTTTCCGGACATGACAGCGGAGGGTGCGTTTCCTCTTGGCGGCAGCATCTGCGCAGCATTCCTAGCAAGCGGGCTGTCCCCCATGGTGGGCATGGCAGTGGCGGCTGTGGGCGGGGCGCTTGCCGGCGCTAGCACCGCAATCATTCACCTGCGCTTTCGCATCAATTCGCTGCTGGCAGGCATTCTGGTGATGACCATGCTCTACTCGCTCAATCTCCATATCCTCGGTCGACCGAACGTCGCGTTGTTCAAATACCCGACCTTGTTTAACAGCATTGCATACTTCGGTCCGGGCTCCCTTGCGGGAAAGATCGTTGTGCTGAGTCTTCTCGTCGCGACGGTCTTCTTCCTACTCCTCTACCTATTGCTGACGGAGCGTGGCGTGGGTGTCCGCGCCGCCGGCTCGAACCCGGAGATGGCTGAAGCTTATGGTGTCAGCGTTGGTTCGATAACCGTTGCCGGCGTCGCGACAGCGGGTGCCTGCTCTGCTTTTGGTGGATCGCTCCTCGTGCAGTCGCAGGGCTTCGTCGACGTCGGCATGGGTATTGGCGTTCTCGTCAACGGCCTCGCCTCTCTCATCATTGGCGAAAGCTTGCTAGGGCGACGTCGCGTCATAAATCAACTGGCCGCCCCGGTCGTCGGATCAATCCTCTATCCGCAGATGGTGTCGGTCTGTCTGGCGATTGGGCTCCCGCCCTCGGACCTCCGCTTCGCTACCGGTCTGCTGGTCCTGGTCGCGCTGGCGCTACCTATTTTGCGAAAGCGCGGAACCGCACCAGCAATGCGGGAAAAGGTGAGAGCCTGACATGCAGACGCTCGATTTGGCCGCCCCTCCAGCCGAGAAAGCCGAGTTGGATCTGCAGCTTTCGCCCAGCCGCTCCTCATTGCATGTGCCAGCTATTTTTGGACAATGGCAAGCGCTGTCCGAGAAAGCTCGTCAACAGTCGGGGTCGGCTGCATTCCTGAACCTGCCCTACGGCAAAAAGACCCGACAGCGTCTCGACGTTTTCACCAATGGCGACAGGAAGGGGGCGCAGCTTCGTCCGGTCCATGTCTTTATTCATGGCGGATTCTGGCAAGAGGGCAGCAAGGACGATTTCCATTTCCTTGGGCCGGCGTTTGTTAAGGCGGGTTGGATCTACATCGCGGCAGGCTATTCGCTCGCTCCGACGGTCTCGCTTAGTGAGATCGTAGCAGAGATCCGGGAGGCCGCCGGCTATGTGAGGGCTCGTGCAGCCGACTTCGGAGGCGACCCGGCAAGGATCGTGGTCTCCGGCCATTCGGCCGGCGGTCATCTGGCGGCATGCTTAGCCCTAGCGGGCGAGGAGGAGCAAAAGCTGGCCGGAATTGTCGCAATCAGCGGCGTCTTTGACCTTCACCCTATCCGTCAGTCCTATGTGAACGACGCGATCAACATTGGGGATGACGAGGCCCGTTTGCTCTCGCCGGCACTCCGCGCCCCCATTCCCGGCACCGTAGGTCGCGTGTTAGTCGGCGCTTTGGAAAGTCCGGAATTCATTCGTCAGTCGCGTTTGCTTGTTCAGAACTGGGGCAACGCATGTGGCTCGTTGAGCTACAGCACAATCGCCGGGGCCGACCACTTCAGCATTCTTCTAGATCTCACCGACCCAACCAGCCAGGCCTTCCGCGCCGTCGCGGGCGTGGTCGACACCGCTGCCTGAGAAAAAGACATGACCGATCTTGTCGCAATGGCATACGCACTCGATGCAGCCGACCCACTGGCTCGCTATCGCGAGTTTTTTCAAATCCCCGAAGGCATGATTTACCTCGATGGCAACTCGCTCGGCCCGTTGCAGAGGGCTGTCGCGGAACGCACTTCCCTGACCGTGGGTAGGGAGTGGGGCGAGGGTCTGATCAGCAGTTGGGACAAAGCAGGTTGGATCAGGATGCCGGTAAACGTGGGCGATCGCATTGCCTCGCTGGTGGGTGTCGGTAACGGGGAAATAGCTGTCGGCGACAGCACCTCCGTGAATCTGTTCAAATGCTTGGCCGCCGCGTTACGACTACGCCCTAGCCGGCGGGTGATTCTGGCAGAGCACGACAACTTTCCGACCGACAACTATATTGTCGAAGGCTTGGCTGAGTTGTGTAGGGACGTCGAGATTCGATTTTTCCCGTCGACAGACCGGATCGCGGACCACCTTGCGGACGATGTCGCAGTGGTGTTGCTCAGTCACGTTCATTACCGGACATCCAAAATACAGGACATGGCGGGGGTGACCCGCGAAGCCCACGCGCGCGGTGCGCTGGTCGTTTGGGATCTTTCGCACTCGACCGGCGCAGTTAAGGTGGAACTGGCAAAGTCGGGAGCCGATTTTGCGGTTGGCTGCACGTACAAGTACCTCAACGGGGGTCCGGGTGCGCCAGCCTTCGTTTGGGTCGCACCGTCACTGGTGAGTTCGGTATCACAACCCCTCACGGGCTGGATGGGCCACAGTCGCCCCTTCGACTTCATCCCGGAATACGAAGCAGGCGCAGCGATCAAACGCTTCGTTTGCGGTACGCCGCACGTGCTGAGCCTTTCTGCCCTGGATGAAGCCTTGAAGTTGTGGACCGAAGTGGATCTCGACCACGTCTTCGAGAAGTCAAGGCGCATGACCGAGTTGTTCATTAAACTCGTAGAACAGGAGTGCATCCAGTTTGGGCTGGAGTTGCAGTCGCCGCGCGACGCAAGCGCACGAGGCAGCCATGTCTCGTTCCGTCTGAGCTATGGCTATCCAGTGATGCGGGCGCTGGCGGCGAATGGCGTCCTCGGGGACTTCCGCGCTCCCGACACTATGAGGTTTGGGTTCGCACCGCTTTACCTGCGATATTCCGATGTCGCTGCGGCCGTGGCGAGGCTGAGGACAATCCTGACCAACAAACTATGGGATGTCGACACATTCAAGGTCAGTGCCGCTGTGACTTGAACTTGTTGTTTCCGTGCGTCCAACTGTCGGCGCGGAAGGCCGGAGATGGGCTAGCCGCCCTAAAGTTTGCCATCCTCGCTGCGGCTAACATCAACCTCATCTCTCCTGCTGAAGGAGAAGTTAGGTCCAGGAGGGAGTGCAAACCCAAAGTTTTCCCGAAGAGGAGACTAGTCTCTGGAGCCTGACGGTATTCTTGATTTTCGGTTGATCAGGTGTGCCTTGGCCTCGACAGAGCACGGCAGTTTCCGCCGCGCGGCCGATGCGCTGAACCTGCAGCAATCGAGCGTGAGCAGGGGTGTGCGGAGCCTTGAGCATCGCGTTGGCGCGCAACTTTTTGGCCAACGCCCGCGAGGCGAGCGATTCCTCCAGGAAACCAGGCAGTCTAATTGGCGCGCGACTTGCCCACGCCCCTTCTTTGAGACGCGGCCGGTACAAGTCGCCATTGGTCAAGAGGTCGAGAAAGCCTCCTTAAGCTCAGGGACATGCGCAGGTCGTGCAATGCATCGCGTCTTTCAGAATTTTATCGATCTTCTGTCCACCGCAGAAGATCTTCAGGACTTTTCCAATGCGATGGCGGACACAGCGACCGCTCTGGATCTGTCCTGCTTTGCTTACCTCGCCTTGCAGCGTTCAGAAAACGACGAGCCTCGCCTAATTTCCACGTATCCGTCGCGGTGGACGGCGCGTTATCTGCGTAACAGTTATCAAATGATCGATCCTGTCATCAGAGAGGCGCTTCAGACCCCCGAACCCTTCCGCTGGGGAGGTGATTTCCGATCGAGATTGACTTCGATGGCGCAGCAGCAACTCTTCGATGAGGCTGCGCAATTCGGAATCCGGTTTGGATTTACCGTCCCAATTCACGATGGGCACGGTCCAATCGCTGCACTGACCTTTGCCGTCGACGCGAAACGGCCGCAATTCGAAAGGTGCATTGATTCGCATGCGCGGGTTCTTCAGCTTATGGCGATGCATTTCCATGCCCACGTTCGCCGCAAGCTCGCGAACGAACGTGCTATAAAGGGCATACGCTTGTCTCCTCGGGAATTCGAATGCTTGGAATGGGCTTCACAAGGGAAAAGCGCTTGGGAGATCGGATGCATCCTCGGCATCTCGCGCAACACAGCGGCATACTACCTAGAAAACGCGAAGGAAAAGCTGGGTGTTCGAACGATCGCCCAAGCGGTGACGCGCCTGGCCGCTGCAAATAAAAGCAAGCAGAAATAGGGCATGCCTCCCCTACAACTACAGGTAATGATTCGCGTCAATAATCTCGCTTCAAAGAGGTGATGAACACCTTTGGAGGGATTATGATTCAGCTGATCACACCATCTTCTTATGGAGAGTTTTCCGACACTCTCGTTGAGATGCATCGGTTGCGGCATCGTGTTTTCAAGCTGCGCATGGCATGGGAAGTTCAGACCAGTGGCGAAATGGAAACCGACGATTTCGATGCGCTGCATCCCCACTACCTAGTTCAGGTAGGTGAAAACGGCCAAGTGCAAGGTTCCGTTCGTCTGCTTCCAACGCTTGGCCCGACCATGCTTCGCGATACTTTTCGCGCACTTATCGAAGGCAACCCCGCGCCCTCGACCCCTCTCGTTTGGGAAAGTAGTCGATTCGCAATCGATGTTGCTGCGGATGCCCCGAAAGGAGATCACGCGATCACTCGTGCCGCTTACGAGCTGTTTGCGGGAATGGTCGAGTTCGGGCTCTCACGACAACTCACCGACATCGTTACCGTCACGGATATCCGAATGGAGAGAATCCTTCGACGAGCCGGCTGGCCTCTGCGACGCATCGGCAATCCTTCGACGATCGGCAACACCCTTGCCGTGGCCGGTTACCTCGCGATTTCGCGCGATATTCTGGCCAGCCTAAGAAAGGCCGGCGGTCTTTCGACACCGGTCCTCTGGACACCGGTAATCTTCGCAGCCGCCTAGAAGCGGTCATGCCAAACGAGCGATATGCACGTCCCCGCCTTGAGCGGGGTCGCCGTATCTTGCCGTCTGCTACTGAACCATGAACATGACCGAAACTGAGATCAGGAATAATCAGCGAAACTCAGCGAGAGCTATTGATCTGCAACAGCTTCGGCTCGCGGTTGCCGCTTGTGACTACGGAAGCTTTCGCCGAGCGGCAGAAGCGCTTTCAATCAAGCATAACGCGTTCAGCCGTGCTGTCGGTCAGCTTGAGCACCTCGTGGGAACTTCACTGTTTGAGCGCTCAAGCGGAGGAATCAAGCCTACGTTGACCGGCCGCGCAGTCTTGCGCGTTGCACGGCTAATCCTGGAGCAGGTGGACATGCTCGTTGACATCGGAAAGTCCGGTGGTCGCGGCGATACTGGGCACCTTGTCGTCGGTTTCTTCACGTCTATGTCCGCGGGCAATTTGCGAGCGACGATAGGTGAGTTCAAGAAGCTGGTCCCAGAGCTCGAACTGGCGACGTCGGAACGCTCCCGCTTCCGTCTGATGAATGCCCTCCGTAATGGAACCATCGACGTTGTCGTTGGCCCCGGACGTCTACCTTCAAAGGATACAAGGTCTCTATTGCTCTGGAGTGAACGCATCCTCATCTCGTTGCCGCAGGATCACTGCCTGGCAGCACGCGAGATCATCTATTGGACCGATTTGCGTAACGAAAAGATCCTGCTAAGTGAATATGATCCAGGAAGAGAGCTCGAGGATCTCTTGATTTCGAAGCTCGTGTTACCCAACGATCGGCCGAAGGTAGAACGTCATGACGTAAGCCGTGGCATCATCAAGAGTCTGACGAGTTTGGGCATAGGACTCAGTCTGGCTATGGAATCGGATATTGGTGCAAGCTTCGCCGGCCTTGTGTACCGAGAATTGCAGGACGGAACGGGACCAAGCCGGCTGGACTTCTATGCGCATTGGCGCGACGACAATGAGAATCCGGCTCTGAAGCGTTTCCTCAATCTGTTAGCAGAACGCTATCCCTCGCCTCCGCCGGCTCTCGGGGTGTGACCGGCTCGTCTCGCTTTTGCAAATCCGCGGTCCGTGGCCATAAAGCGCGCCAGCATGGGCGCGATCAGTTTTGCGGGCTCGATGCGCTGCCCACTTTCGCGTGTCAAGGCCTCTGCATAGGCGACGAGATCTTGATGCACTGACGCTGGAAGTTCAGTGGCGACCTTGACCGGCTTGTCATCGGGCAGCGCTCCTATTCTGAGCTTGGGCATCCCCTATCCTCCGTAAGGTGCAAGTATGAGGTCACGATTGACGACAACGCGAACTGGGAAACCCGGTCGCACGGTCAGTGTGGGCTGAATGTTGAGGCCGCGCCGAACTACCTGCTGCCCGCTCTGGTTCAGTGAGCCCGAGGCGCCGTGCCGCAATGCTTGGATTATGGAGCTGTCGTTGCTGTTCGTATCCGAGCCAGCCCCCAGTTCGGTCCCGACCGCTAGAAACGTCGATAGGGCCGCGGCTTTGAAGAGTTCGCCCCAATGGTTGTCTACTTGGTCTTCGAGGCCTGCATATCCCGCAGTGTCTGCGCCTGGCTGCCGCTCGAGAACGATTGAACGTCCATTCGGCATTATCAGCCGGGTCCAGACCAGCAGAACGCGCGGCTGGCCGAAAGTGACCTGGCTATCATAGACCCCGATGAGGCGCGCTCCTTGGGGCACAAGCAGAAAGCGGCCGGTCGGAGTGTCAAAGACATTCTCGGTTACCTGCGCCGTGATCTGGCCCGGCAGGTCCGATCGTATCCCGGTGATCAGGGCTCCCGGAATGACCGTCCCGGCCTGCACGATATATGGTGAAGCCGGCCTCGTGATGCGGTCAGGGCTGACCGTGCGACGGTCCACGGATGCGTTCACGAAGGCAAGCTTCCGGTCTTGACCGTTCTGCACAAATCCGTCATCGCCCGTGCTCGACGCGTTCGGCGACGTCACGCGCTCGCTTCCAGGAGCCGCAGCAGCGGACGGACGCACTTCTCGACCATTGGTCGAAGCGAACAGGTGACTGATGCGAGCTGCTTCGGTCTCTTGATCCCGCCGCTGCTGGTCCGGATCAGTACCGATCATCGGCGACTGGCCTTGAGCGGCAAGTATCGGTCGACCGAGGTCCCCGGGGAGTGGCGGACCAAGCTGCGGGATTGGCTGGCGCGGAACGCCAGCATAGTCCTTTGGCAGCGTCGTAATGCCGTCGGCAATATTATGGTGGTCAGTGCTGTAAAGCTCATCGGCCGCTTGATTACGGGAGCGAGTGCTCTGTAGCGACCACAGGACCGCTCCGCCGATGACAAGCAGGGCAACCGCGCTCCCCCCGGCCAAGACCTTCCGCGACAGCCGCGTCACGCGCGGATGCTCTGCTCTCAAGCGGAAGCTCCTGGACTGTTCCTCCGGTGTAGCCGGCGGAGCAGCTTGCTGGTGATCGGCTTCATTCCGGGTATTCATGACGACGGCCTCCCGTCAGTCCTGACAATCCTAACCTTCTGCTGGTGTTCACCGCCAAGCCGCAGTTCGGCGGCCGCAAACAGCCGATCGACGATCAACACGTTGCCGTAGGCGCGATAGTTGACGAGTTCGGTCTTGCCGTCTGGACCGATGACGAAGAGGGGAGGCATCTCGCCCTGCGCGATGCCTTGCGGGAACTCGACGTAGACCTTGCGGCCATCGTCATATGCGGCGAGCGGCCGCCAGGGAGGACTGTCCCCTTCGACGGCATAGCGTGAAATGCGCTGCGCCGGTTCCGGAAGAACGGGCTTCAGAGCGACCGAACGCAATCGTTCGCGTACGGTTTCCGGATAGTACCAGGCAACAGACGGCATGTATGGCCGATCGCGGGAGCGTAGTTCGATCAGGTACGTCCGCCGATCGGTATTGACGACGAGGTTGGTCTCGATCGAAGCTCGGGTCGGCTTGACCAGGATATGGACGCGCCGTGCGTCGCCGCTCCCGCTCTCGGTATCGCCCACGACCCAGCGTACGGTATCTCCGGCCGCGATCGGCCCTGATCCCGTCAACTGTTCTCCCTCCTCGAGCGCGATATCCGTGATCTGCCCCGGTGCGGCGTAAATTTGATAGAGCGCCCCGGGACTGTAGGCGTAGATTTGCGCCGCGTTGAAATACCCCCGCTTGCGCGGTTCGACCCGGGCTGCGCTGTTTGCGGTCTCAACCCGGCTCACGGGTTCAGCGTCTTCCTTCCCTGCCGACTTGCCCCCGAGCGCCGGCTTCCAGAGGGGTGGAACGTGAAGCGGTCGCGATCTGTCGTCGGGAGCCACTAGCGTCGCTGGTACCGGAGGAACTTCAGCGTCATAGCTGATCTCCGGTGGAATGTAGGTCGCGCACCCACCGAGCGCAGACGAACAAAGCAAAAGAGCTGACAGAAATGCACGCTTCGAGCTCACGAACTCGGGCCAAACCGCATCGATCCTGCTTTGCTGGAGAAAACGTCTTGAATGATCGTCAAACGGCGTCTTGGTCACTGACTCAACTCCTTTGACCAGTTGATGGCGCGGACGTAGACGCCAAGCGGATTCTTGCGCAGGCGTTCGGCATAGCGCGGCGTCTCGATTACGATCGTGAGAATTGCCGTCCAGCGTTCGGTCGAACTCAGCGACCCGTTGTCGTAGGTGCGCTCGGTCCACGCGACCCGAAAGCTTTCCGACGACGCCCGAATGACGCTCGAGACGTCCACTGAGATTTGCACCTTGCCCAGCTTGGCAAAGGGGTCATTGTTGCGCGCGTAGTCGTTGAGCGCAGCGGCGCCGCGATCGGTCGTAAAATCATAGGCGCGGAGCCAGTCTTGGCGCAGAACGATGCCGTCGGCCGGCAGGCCCCTGACATCCTCGATAAAGCGCGCCAGATGGTAGGCGATCTGCGCATCAGTGGGCTGATAGTCGATGTTGGCCGGCGCAACCCTTTGGGCCTGGCCGAGATGATCAACTTCGACCACCCACGGCGTGATCGAGCCCTGGCTCGATTGCCAGACAAGGCTACTTGCGAGACCAGCCGATAGCATCAAGCAGCCGAACGCCATCAGGCGCCAGTTCTTGGCTTGCACGCGCGCTGACCCAATGCGTTCGTCCCAAACCTGCGCGGCCTTTTGATAAGGCGTAATCGGCTCGGGCATGCGCCCGTAGTGGATTGATGATCGTTTGAACATCGATGGTTGCCCCTGATTATCGAGTGATCGGTTTCAAGTCGTGCGACAGAAAGATTTGAGGCCCTGCTGTGCGGCGGAGTGCAGTGATGCGTCTCAGCGTTCTCCTTCGGACAAATCAACGGAGGAGCCGCCGCCACCATGATCGCCCGAGCGGACGGCGTGGCCAGCAGCCGAGGCACCATGCCGAATGGTCTGAGCACGCTTCATGCGGCGAGCCCAATCAGGCTGACCTTCGGCCGAGGTGCTTGTGGCCTGCTCGCCCGCTTGACCGTGCCGGAAGGCAGCCGCTGCTCGACGCAAAGGACTCATCGCAGCCGAGGCGCCAGCCTCCGCGACGCCAGCAAGGCCGCCGCTTCGGTAGGCGGCTGATGCTCCGCTTATGACAGCTCCGCCACCGCGCGCGGCGCCTGCAACCGCGCCGCCAGCGAGACCAGCGCCACCGGCGGCGACACCTGCGCCGGCCGCAACGATGCCGCCGGCAGCAAGGCCTGTTCCAATCGCGGCTCCCGCGCCGAGTTGGGGTCCGCCCGACACCAGGCCGTTTGCGATACCCGGACTGAGGATACCGAGGCCCAGCAAGGAAAGCGCCGCGAGCACCAAGGTCATCGCGTCTTCGATGGTCGGTTGTGCACCACCGAAACCAGCTGTGAATTGCGAGAACAGGGTTGAGCCGATGCCGACGATGACGGCCAGGACCAGGATCTTGATGCCAGAAGATATGACGTTGCCCAGAACGCGCTCGGCTGCGAAGGCGGTCTTGCCAAACAAGCCAAAAGGAATGAGAACGAAGCCGGCCAGCGTCGTGAGCTTGAACTCGATCAGGGTGACAAAGAGCTGGATCGCCAGAATGAAGAAGGCGAGCAGCACCACGGCCCACGCGAACAGGAGGACAACGATCTGAACGAAATTCTCAAAAAAGCTGATGTACCCCATCAGGTTTGAGATCGAATCGAGGAGCGGTCGGCCGGCATCAAGTCCGACTTGTGCGATCTTTCCCGGCCGCAGGAAATCCGCTGCAGACAAGCTTGCGCCCGATGCCTTCAGTCCAAGACCGGCGAAGCTCTCGAAGACGATGCGCGCCAGGTTGTTCCAGTTGCCGATCAGGTAGGCAAAGACGCCTACGAAGAGCGTTTTCTTGACGAGGCGCGCGATGATGTCCTCGTCCGTTCCCCAACTCCAGAACAACGCTGCGAGCGTTATGTCGATCGCAGCAAGGGTTGTTGCGAGATATCCGACCTCGCTCCCCAGCAATCCGAATCCGTTGTCGATATAACGCGTGAACGTTTCAAGGAACTGGTCAATGATCCCCGTGCCAGTCATGGCTTGCTCGCCTCAGGGGTCGCCAGGTTCGGATATCCCTGCGGGATCCGGCTTTGATCTTTTGGACCGAGCACCACGCCGGCAGCGGAATCGTCGCGGCCTGGAATTGCGGCACCGTCTTTCTTGCCAAAGAAGCGACGGCGGTTTTCGGCCCAAACTTGCTTGCAACGCTGATAACTCTCTGCTTGCTCCGCAGTGACGCTGCGGCAGCGCGTGAGGTCTGAGCTGGTTGCGTCTGTCGTCTGCTTGGCTTTCGGCTGCGGCGGACCGTCTCCGCCGCGAAGCTGAATCGTGCAGGCAGTGACGACCAACACGCCAATTGTCGTAAGCAGCGACAACGCCTTGAATGCCGGTATGTCGGTCATCAGTGGAACATCTGCACGTTGGATGATTGATAGCCCTGTCCTGGCGTGAGAAACCGCCGGAGCTGTTCGCGTCCCTGATCTTGGGCCGCGGCGCGCTGCGCGGCTTCGAGATTCCGGGCCCTGCCCTGTGCCGTCACGACAGCAATGAGGTCGGCGAGCTGCTGCGCGTTCAGCGCGAGAATCTGATTGCCGGCCTGCATTGCTTGCAGGGCACCGCTGGCGCCCTGACTTGATGTTACGAGCGCGGACATCTGGATGCGGTTGGTGTCAAGGTTGCCAACGATGCCGGCCTGGACGCGAAGCGCGTCCTGCGTTGCGGCATAGGAATTCTGCCAGCGCGATTGAGCATTGGAGATCAGCAACTGATCCGACTGGCTGCTGGCGGCTGGCGCGTAGCTCGTCGAGAAGGCATGATCGATCTGCTGGACGTCATAGGCAATGCGCTGCGCCTGGGCCAGCAATTGCTGAGTCCGCTGGATCGAGGATTGCAGTTGCTGCAGCGACGAATACGGCAGGCTGGCCAGGTTCTTGGCCTGATTGATCAGCATCTGCGCCTCGTTCTGCAACGAGGTGATCTGATTGGTGATCTGCTGGAGCTCTCGTGCGGCGGTCAGGACGTTCTGGACGTAGTTGTTGGGATCGAAGACGATCCATTGGGCTCGCGCCGGCACCGTGGCATCGAGCATCAGCGCGACGGCAGCAGCAGCCGCCAATAGGCCAGGACGCCTCATAGCGATTTCTCCAGATTGACGAGATTGGGTATCAGGTCGAGAGCCCAGGCGACGCCACGGTGTTGGAGCCAAGCCGGGACAAAGCCGTCAGGGCCATGTTCGGCGAGGAGTTGCGCTATGGCAGCCTGATCTGTCTTGGAAGAAGCTGCCGTAAAGGCGAGCGCGACTTCACCAAGCCCAAGTTCGAACATGCGGTTGCCCCGGCTCGACTGGCAGTAGTAGTCGCGCTTCGGCGTTGCCCGGCTCAGAAGTTCGATTTGGCGATCGTTGAGTCCGAAGCGGCGGTAGATGGCGGTGATCTGCGGTTCGATCGCCCGTTCGTTTGGCAGTAACAGACGAGTTGGGCAGCTTTCGATGATCGCCGGCGCTATGGCAGAGCCATCGATATCCGAAAGCGATTGGGTCGCGAAGATAACGGACGCATTCTTCTTGCGAAGCGTCTTAAGCCATTCCCGGAGTTGCCCCGCAAAATCATCGTCATCGAGGGCAAGCCAGCCTTCATCGACAATAAGTAGTGTAGGCCGGCCATCGAGACGATCACCAATGCGATGGAAGAGATACGCCAGCACCGCCGGCGCAGCACTCGTTCCGATCAAGCCCTCGGTCTCAAATGCCTGGACCGACGCCTCGCCGAGGCGCTCGATTTCGGCATCAAGTAACCGGCCTGAGGGTCCGCCCAGGCAGTAGGGTTGCAAGGCGCGTTTCAGAGATTTTAATTGGAGCAGGACTGAAAGGCCCGTCAGGGTGCGCTCCTCCCTCGGCGCCGAGGCGAGTGACGTCAGCGCCGACCACAGGTGATCCTTGACTTCTGGAGTGATCTCGATCTTTTCCCGTGCGAGAATCGCGCCGATCCATTCCGTCGCCCAGCCTCGCTCAACGGAATCGTCGATCCAAGCCAACGGCTGAAGGGCGATGGGGTTTTCGCTCTCGTCGGACAGTGCGCCGCCGAGATCATGCCAGTCGCCGCCCATGGCGAGCGTGGCCGCCCGGATTGAACCGCCAAAATCGAACGCAAATACCTGGGAGTCCGGGTAACGCCTGAACTGTAATGCCATCAGCGCAAGCAGGACTGACTTGCCAGCACCCGTCGGTCCCACCACGAGGGTATGGCCGACATCACCGACGTGGAGCGAAAACCGGAACGGCGTTGATCCCTCGGTCTTGCCGAACAGAAGCGGCGGCCCCTTTAAGTGCAGATCCCTCGCTTCTCCCGCCCACACGGCCGACATCGGAATCATATGAGCGAGGTTCAGGGTCGAAACAGGCGGCTGCCGCACGTTGGCATAGACATGCCCGGGCAGGCTGCCGAGCCAGGCTTCGACGGCATTCACCGTCTCGATCATGCACGTGAAATCGCGGCCCTGAATGACCTTCTCGACCAGGCGGAGCTTTTCATCGGCGGCATTGGGATCGCGATCCCAGACGGTAACTGTCGCCGTGACAAAGGCTTGTCCGATCTGATCGGACCCCAGTTCCTGCAACGCCGCGTCGGCATCAAGCGCCTTGTTGTGGGCGTCGGTATCGAGCAGCGTCGACGCCTCGTTGGTCATGACCTCCTTGAGGATGGCGCCGATGGACTTCCGCTTGGCAAACCACTGACGTCGGATCTTGGTGATAAGTTTGGTTGCATCAGTCTTGTCGAGCATGATCGCCCGGGTCGACCAGCGATACGAGAACGCCAGGCGGTTCAGGTCATCCAGAATCCCCGGGGTCGTGGCGCCCGGAAAGCCAACTATCGTCAGGACCCGAAGATTAGCTGAGCCCAACATCGGCTCTAGCCCGCCGGTCAGCGGCTGGTCGGCCAACAGCGCATCGATGTACATGGGAATCTCGGGCACTCGAACCCGATGACGCTTGGTCGAGATCGTTGAATGCAGATAAGTCAGCGTATCTTGATCATCGAGCCAGGCGCATTCCGGCATGAACCCTTCGAGGAGGCCGAGCACGCGGTTGGTTTGGTCGACAAACCCGCGCAGCACCTCCCGGGCATCTGCTCCAACGGTGCGGTCGCGACCTTCATAGAGCAATCGCTCCGCCTTAGCCGCTCCCTCCTCCGGAGGCAGAAAGAGGAAGGTTAGGAAGTAGCTGGACTCGTAATGAGCGGCCGCCTCCTCGAACTGAGCTCTGCGCTCGGCATCGACCAGCGCAGACGCGACATCCGGAAATGTACTCGGAGGATAGGACCCAGCAAAATGACGTTGCGCCTCAACAAATACGGCCCAACCAGATCCCAGACGGCGCAAGGCATTATTCAAGCGACCGGCGACGCCGACAAGTTCAGCCGGTACCGCGCTGTCGAGGTCAGGCCCCCGGAACTTTGCCGTCCGCTGGAACGAGCCGTCCTTGTTCAGGATGATTCCCTCGTCGACGAGTGCTGCCCAGGGCAGGAAGTCGGCAAGGCGCGTGCTGGAATGGCGATATTCGGCGAGATTCATCATGACCGAGGCTCAGGTGTTGAGATGACCGGGGATGCGCAGATGTCGGCGCACCACATCGACAAAAGCGGGGTCGCGCTTGGCGGCCCAGACGGCGGCCATGTGGCCGATGAACCAGAGGACCAGACCCGCGATCCAGAGCCGCAGCCCCAGACCCAAGGCTGCCGCAAGCGTGCCGTTGACGATCGCGACCGATCGCGGCGCCCCGCCCATCAGGATGGGCTCGGTGAGTGCGCGATGAACAGGCACAACAAAGCCTGCGACAGGTTCCTCCATCAGATCACCACGCCGCCGCCGAAGGAGAAAAACGACAGGAAGAAGCTCGAGGCGGCAAACGCGATCGACAGACCGAACACGATCTGGATCAGCCTGCGGAAACCACCTGACGAGTCGCCGAACGCGAGCGTGAGCCCAGTCACAACGATGATGATAACGGCGATGATCTTGGCGACCGGACCTTCAACTGACTGCAAGATCTGATTGAGCGGCTGCTCCCACGGCATGTTCGAACCAGCCGCCCATGCGGGTTGAACTGCCAAAAACATGGTGCCGTAGGCGGCCAACGATGTACCTCGAAGAAAGCGAAATTGCTGACGCATGTCAGTCTCCTGCTGATGAGAGGTTGTAGTCGCCGGCGGCACCCAGCCCGGTGACCAGGGCGAGTTCAGCGAGGCGACGGTCAGCGCCGCGCCCCGCAAGGACTGCGACGAGGTTGATGGTCTCGGCGATCAGGGCGCGCGGAACCGTGATGACGGCTTCCTGGATGAGCTGCTCGAGCCGGCGCAGCGCACCGAGCGCGGAGCCTGCATGGATGGTGCCGATGCCGCCGGGATGGCCTGTACCCCAAGCCTTGAGCAAATCGAGCGCTTCTGCGCCGCGGACTTCGCCAACCGGAATGCGGTCGGGCCGTAGTCGCAATGAGGAGCGGACGAGGTCCGACAGCGTCGCTACGCCGTCCTTGGTCCTTAACGCCACGAGATTGGGCGCTTTGCACTGCAACTCGCGGGTGTCCTCGATCAGCACGACGCGATCGGAGGTCTTCGCCACCTCGGCCAGAAGCGCATTCGTCAACGTGGTCTTGCCCGTCGATGTCCCGCCAGCGACAAGGATGTTCTTCCGTGCGGCGACCGCGTCCTGCAGGGTTTTGGCCTGCTCCGAGGTCATGATGCGCCTGGCGACGTAGTCGTCGAGCGTAAACACGGCGACGGCGGGCTTGCGGATGGCAAAGGCCGGTGCTGCAACGACCGGGGGCAAGAGTCCTTCGAAGCGCTCACCGGTCCCGGGCAGTTCGGCCGAGACCCGTGGCGCACCGGCATGCACCTCCGCGCCCACGTGATGCGCGACCAAGCGAACAATGCGCTCGCCATCGGCTGCGGAGAGGGCTTCGCCTGTGTCGATCAGTCCACTCGACAACCGGTCGATCCACAGCCGTCCATCCGGGTTGAGCATCACCTCAATGATCGCTTCGTCTTCGAGGTAACCGGTAATCGCAGAACCAAGTGCGCTGCGCAACATTCGTGCACCGCGCGAATTCGCTTCCGATTGACTGGAATGGATTGCCACGTTCGCTCCCACCGACTGAGGACGTCCAACGAGCGTCCTCAGATGGGGGATTAGAAAAGGCACGGATGGATTTGGCGCAATAACCGCTTTGGGCGGTCGTAGGCTGGCGTAGAAAAAGGAATAGTGAGAACTGATGTTTGAGGCCTACTCAATAGATCGTACTCGGCGAGCTACCGCTCACCACTCCGCATCGTAATCCGCGGACACGAGTATGACCGAATCCTCATACAACCCGACTGACTCGACAGCATAGGCAACATCAGCCGGCTTGGAGAAGAGGATTGAACTCATCCATGAGGAGAAGGATCGGCGCGAAGGCAGCACAAACCAGACCAGCGCCGCGATCTGCAGTGCTACGCCGAGGCCGAACGCGACTTGATAGGCTTGGACGGGCCTATGGCCACCATTCGCAGATCATTGCTCCAGGATCAGGCCAGTCCCGAATTGAGCCAAAAATGCGCAACCGAAGTGCAGGACGTTTAGGGCGCCATTGGCGCGACCAGCTAGCTCAGGCGGAAAGTAATCCGCCATCACCGCGAAGCTGGCCACAGTTGCCGTTCCGACGATGGCGACAACGGACCAGGGCACAATGGACGGCAGAGGTGCTCGCAAGATCAAGGCTAACTCAGCTGCGACAAACAGAACTGCTACCATCACTAATATCGTTTCCGCCCCGATTCCCCTCCGTTTGAGGTAATGGACCATCGTCCGAACAACCAGGCACCGCAGCTCAAGACGATCGACATCGTAAGAAGCTGTCTGATGAGACTTGCACGATCAAGCCCCTCGACGTCTGTCAGCCATGGTGATGCCCACAAACCCTGCAGAGACCAGGCTGATCCAATGCAAGTCGCCGACAACGGTGCGATTCGCCAAAAGCGCCGATCGCCGAAAACGGAGCCAAGGGTGGCGTGCGCGGTTGATGGGACAATGGGTCGTTCAGGCACCACGACATAGATGAGAATGGCCGTCACGCCCGTAGCGGCTGCCAGGATCTCAAAGAGCTGCCGCCAACCCATCCACGCGAGCAGGTGTTCGACAGGAGCCGTAGCGGTCACCGCTCCTAGCGACCCCAGCATGATCATGTAGCCGTTCAGCAGGGCAACTCGTTCCCTCGGGAACCAAAGGATGATCGACTTCAGTCCTGCCGTCAGTGCCGCGGCCACGCCGAGCCCGATCATTGCACGGGCGATCAAAAGTGACAGGAAGCTGGTCGAAACCGCGAACAGCCCAGCGCCCACCGCTGCGAGCAAGAGCAAAACACTTTGGACGCGCCGCGGGCCAAAGCGGTCCAGCAGTACTCCAATGGGGATCTGAGCCGCAGAGAAAACCAGGAAGTAGACCGACGTAAGCAATCCGATGTCTGCAGTCCCAAGCCCGGTAGCCGAGCTGAGATGACCGGCGATCAAAGCGTTCGAAACAGGTACGAGAGGTAGTATCCGGCAGCAAAAGGCAGGACAACGCGCGCAATTCCACGCCATCCTTTTGAGATTTGCATGCTGGTCCTCTCGCTGTCAGCTCTTTCGAGCCGATAGCGCGTCCAACTTTTGCCAGTTCGGCTAAATTGTTGCGGGCGTGGGCTAGCGTAGAAAAAGAAGGTCAGGCGCGATAACGCATGGACGCTCGGTCAGGATTCGTCGACCGGTTCCTGATGGCCGATATCTTCCGGAATCTCGCGGAGAAAGCTTTGCCCCTTTTGCAGGCGGCGGCCGAGTGCCTCGACAAATCCTTCAAACCGTTCCCGGCCTTTTGCTTGCGCGGCCGCCTGCGCGTCATTGGGCAGTGGCGGCGTGATCGTCAGCCAGAACCGTATGAAGAGCGCCAAGCTTTCCGCCGTCAAACCTATGTCGCGCTCCAACCTCTGCATCTGACGCGACAGCCGATCGAGGCGCCGGGTGAACGCTGCCTCCCGCCTGTCCGCTCCGTCGGGTGAAAGAAAGGAGGCGACAGCCGCTTCCACGATCGCAGAGCGGGAAAGCTTCTTGCGATCGGCGAGTTCCGAGATCTGCTTCAGCAACTCCGGCGGAAAATAGACGTTCATCCGGTCGCGCATAGTGCCTCAGAGCTCCATACCGTCATTCGGATCCATGGCGACTTGACGGGCAACACCGCGCATCTGCTGGCGTATGAGCCGGGACTGGCGGACCGTGTCCTCGTCGTCGTCAAGAACGGCCGCAAATTCCTCTGCCGGCGTTGGTTCTGTCGTTTCCTTGGCGATCGCGACGTGGTCGGGAAGTTCGGGCTCACGACGGAGGCCGCTGTTTGCCGTGTCTTCCTCGGCCTCGGCGGCCTTGTCAGTTGGACCTCGCGTGGGCTTCAACGGTCCGAGCGCTGACCATCCGTCCGTTCGCGATGATCGGCCGGCCGTCGCTGGATCGGGCGGCGGCACAACCCGCTCAGTGAATCGCCTATCCTCGTAGTAGCGGACCTTCTTCGCCCGGATCGGCGCCGTCCCTGCCACCATGACGATCTCGTCCATCGGCGGAAGCTGCATGACCTCGCCCGGGGTCAAGAGCGGCCTTGCCGTCTCCTGGCGGGAGACCATCAGGTGCCCCAGCCACGGGTTCAATCTATGACCGGCATAGTTCTTCATCGCGCGCATCTCGGTCGCCGTGCCCAACGCGTCGGACACCCGCTTGGCGGTCCGCTCGTCATTTGTCGCGAAGCTGACTCGGACATGGCAGTTATCGAGGATCGCGTTGTTAGGCCCGTAGGCCTTTTCGATCTGATTGAGCGACTGCGCGATCAAGAAGCTCTTGATGCCGTAGCCGGCCATGAAGGCGAGCGCGGACTCGAAGAAATCAAGCCGCCCCAGCGCCGGGAACTCGTCAAGCATCATCAGGACTCGATGCCGGCGGTCACTGGCGTGCAGATCCTCGGTCAAGCGCCGGCCGATCTGATTCAGCACAAGCCGGATCAGCGGCTTGGTCCGTGAGATATCGGAGGGCGGCACCACGAGATAAAGCGTCGTAGGGTGGCTGTCTGCGATCAGATCGGCTATCCGCCAGTCACAGCAGCGGGTCACCTGGGCCACGACGGGGTCGCGGTACAGTCCCAGGAACGACATTGCAGTAGAAAGGACGCCGGAGCGTTCATTCTCGGATTTGTTGAGGAGTTCGCGCGCGGTCGAGGCGACCACGGGATGGGCACCCTGCTCGCCAAGGTGCGCAGTGGTCATCATTGCCTTTAGCGTCGCCTCGATGGGCCGCTTCGGATCGGACAGGAACGCTGCGACGCCGGCCAAGGTCTTGTCTGTCTCGGCATAGAGGACATGGAGGATGGCGCCGACCAGGAGCGAATGACTGGTCTTCTCCCAATGGTTCCGTTTATCGAGAGAACCTTCGGGGTCGACCAGGACGTCGGCGACGTTCTGGACATCGCGAACCTCCCACTCCCCGCGCCGGACCTCGAGCAGCGGATTGTAAGCTGAGGATTTCGGGTTGGTCGGATCGAACAACAGGACGCGGCCATGCCGCGAGCGAAAGCCCGCGGTCAGCTGCCAGTTCTCACCCTTGATGTCGTGCACGATGGCCGAGCCCGGCCAGGCCAGTAACGAGGGAACGACGAGACCGACGCCTTTACCGGATCGGGTTGGTGCAAAACATAATACGTGCTCCGGCCCGTCATGGCGAAGGTAGTCACGATCGAGCTTGCCCAGCACCACGCCATCCGGACCAAGAAGTCCGGCGCCTCGGACCTCTTCCGCACCAGCCCAACGTGCTGAACCATAGGTCTCGACATTCTTGGCTTCACGCGCGCGCCACACCGACATGCCGATCGCTACCGCGATCGAAACGACGGTCCCTGACGCCGCGATGAAGGCGCCCTCGACAAAGACGTTCGGCGCATAGGCATCGTAGACGAACCACCACCAGAAGAAGACCGGCGGATAATAGATCTTGAAGCCCAACAGTTCGAACCAGGGCCGCCCAAGCTCGGGCTGGTAGGCAAGCCGCCAAGCCGTCCACTCGGTTGCCCCCCAGATAGCGAACAGAACGATCAGGCCGACGACGATCACCTGTCCCCAGAGGATCTTGGTTCCGGACATCCCGAACCTCCTTCCGCAACTGAATTGTTGAGATTGCTAGAGACCGAGGTCGCGCTTCCGACCAAAACCCCATTCGATGCCACCGCCGTCCTTCACCACGCCGGTGACTTGCTGGCCGAGTTTCTTTTCGAGCTCGCGCGACCAGGGCACGAGCTGGAAGCCGAGCCCATTATCGATCATGGCGAAGCGTCCCGAGGTGAGCGTCAGCCGCTGGCGATACGTGCCCGCCACGTGCTCCCCGGAGGCGGCATTCACGCGAGGCAGGCCGGTGCCGGCCGAGACCTTTGCGGCCACCTCGTCCAGTTCGTGTCGACGTAGCGTGTCCAGGAGATCGCGCTGCAGGATGATGCGTTGGCCCTGCCGCCGGGCCAGGCCCTCCCGGATCAGGTGCTCGGTACGGGCCTCCATGGCGTCGCGGGTCTCGCGGCCGAATCCACTCATGGCCAGCGGCATGGGGTCGCGTTCGACCAGCCGATGATCGAGCCAGGTAGCACCCTTCGCGGTGACCTGCCCACCGAGATCGAGATCGGAACGGGTCGCCAGCACCAGGGCCGGTCGCGGATCGCCGGCTTGACCCAAGCGTCGGACCTCGACGATGCCGCCGATCGGCGGTGCATGTTCGAAAGCCTCGAGCCCTCGAAAGCGCACATGGTGCGCCCGTCCGTCTGTTCCGTCGATCAGAGCGTAGGCCTCGCCAGTCAGTTCGTCATGCAATCCGCGGTCGACCAGTCGTCCGACAAGCTGGGATGTCGGCTGGCCGCCCTCGATGACGAAGTCGGCAACGCCGCGCGCTTCTCCGCGCTCGGTAAAGGCGCGGTGCATGGTCTTGATGATGTCGCTGCGCATGCCGAGGTCGCGCAAGCTACGCTCCGCCTCGAGCCCGACCATCCATTCCCCTGACGCGGCGGGTGCGGCAAGGCCCATCTTCTCCAAGTGTTGAAGGCGACCGACCATCAGGCGCCGGATCTCGGGGTCGGACTTGCCGGGATTCTCCGGGCGAAGATCGATCGAGCCAGTCTCATCTGCCGCCAGCCGGATCTCCCGGTCGAGCCGCGTCCATCGTTCCGCCGTAACTTCCCTCTCCAGCGAATTGCGGATCTCGTGCTCCGGCTTTGGACCCAGTTCGATGGCGACCAGTTCCTCGGCGCGAGAGCGGAGGCCCCGGCTGATGTAGTCGCGGGAGATCACGAGATCCGACCCTTCCTCATCTGCTCCCCGAACGAGAAGATGGACGTGAGGATTGTCGGTATTCCAATGATCGACAGCTACCCAATCGAGCCGCGTACCAAGGTCGATTTCCATTTGCCTGGCGAGATCGCGGGTGAAGGCCTTGAGGTCGGTCATGTCGCCCGCATCCTCTGGCGAGACGATGAACCTGAAGTGATGCCGGTCGTCCTTGCACAGGTCCGCGAAGGCCGCGCTGTCGGCACGGTCGCCGCCGGCATCGAACATCTCGGCCCGCTTGCCGCTCCGGGTCACGCCGTCGCGCTTCAAATACGAGAGGTGGGCGGTCAGTGGCGCTGAACGGAAGGCCCGCCCCTTGTGACGAACCACGCGGGCCTTCACCACGACGCGACGCGTCGGGCTGAACAATCGGGCACGGCTAAAGGCGAGACGCCCGCGGCCAAACGTCGAGCGCCCGTAGGCCGCCGAACGTCTGCCAGCCGCCGTCTGACCCGAGGTGTGCCCGGCCTTCTTCGCCGCCCGCAGCACCTGGTTGATGAAGCTCTTTCGTTTCGGCGCACGGGTACTGCGGATGCGCCCGGGCCGAATACGCAGATCGCTGTCGCCCTCGCTCACGGCTGGGCCTCCGAGCGATAAAAAGTGCGCACGGTGCCGAAAAGGCCCTTGATTGCATTCGTAGTAATGCAAAGCGCGGCACGCGCCCCGACCGACCGGCACGCCGGAACCCAAGCCACGTCAATGGCTTGCGGTTCGACCGGCGAGCCCCTTTTATCTCGCCGTCCTGCCGTCGTGGTCTCCCGGTCGCCGGATCCCGAAAGAGCCGCTGCGACTTGGCAGCCGGCTCGCGAAGCCCCCACTGCTTCCGAGCGCTTGCGATAGCGATCGTTACCCGAAGGGCCGAGACACCCGAAGGGTGGCTCGGTGAGGAGCGAAGCGACGAGTAGAGCGCGGGCCGAAGGCATCGCCCATACGCCGTCAGCTTGCGAACCCGCACACTTGGTCATTGCGATGCTCCCGAATCGATCGAGGCACGAACACGCCAATTGGCCGAGAGAACCGTGTGCCCGTCCTGCCGTCGTGGTCTCCCGGTCGCCGAAAGAGCCGCCGCGACTTCGCAGCCAACTCGCGAAGCCCCCACTCCTTCCGCGCGCTTGCGATAGCGATCGTTACCCGAAGGGCCGAGACACCCGAAGGGTGGCTCGGTGAGGAGCGAAGCGACGAGTAGAGCGCGGGCCGAAGGCATCGCCCATACGCCGTCAGCTTGCGAACCCGCACACTTGGTCATTGCGATGCTCCCGAATCCGATCGAGACACGAATACGCCAATAGACTGAGGAACCATGCGCGACACTTCGTGCACTGAGATTGCGGTCGTGGCGCCGCTCAACGGCATGAGCGCCGGCAACCGATCGTGCGTTTTCATGAGAACGGATCGCGTGACGAATAGCGTCCCAACTGCTGATGACTGACCGCTGGACGCCCACCTCGGCGGCAGTTCAATGGTCAGCAGATCTGCAAGCTTTGCGACGTATGCTCGCGTCTCGTCTGGCAGAGAGCCGCCTGCGAGATGCTCTTCATAGCGAGATGGTCCCGCGTTGTACGAGGCAAACACGCCAGGCGAGCCATACCGATCGAGCAGTTCGCGCAAGTAAGCCGTGCCGGCCAGAATGTTGTCGTGCGGGTCGTAGGGGTCGTTCCCGAGATTGTAGCGCTCGCGAAGCTCCGCCCAAGTCGCCGGCATGATCTGCATCAGGCCCATTGCTCCTCTGGGCGACTTGGCGTGCAGGTCTCCAGCACTTTCGACGTTAATGACCGAACCGATCCAGTTCACCGGAATTGCAAAACGCTGCGAGGCTTCGTCGACGAAAGCTGCAAACGGGCGGCTTTCCTGAGCAACCGCTTGAGCTAACGGCAATCTACTCCGGGCAAGAGCAGCACTGTCCGACGCAGCGAAAACAAGCAGCAGCGACGCGACGGCCCAAACACGCACGCCCGGCCGAGCCAGGCATGCCGTCGCGCTCACCCCCGTCCAGCATAAAGCCGCTTCGCACCGGCCATGCGGCCGCCCTGGACCGCCGCGGCGCGCGTCGGCCCTGCAACGGTTGGTCAGGACGGAGGAATGGTCCCGGATCGATCGAACAGAGGAATGGCGGGGTAAGAACGTGGAACACGCACGATCACTCCTCCCACGTCCACACGGGCAGCGCACGGCCGATCACCGCCGACGCAGGCAAGAATCCAAAATATCGGCCATCAAGAGAGTCGTCCGACTGCCAGTTCATCAGAAACAGTTCGCCATCGCCGACGACGCGGCAGCCCTGCCACTTCGGCAGCGGCCGGCCGCGTCCGTCGCGATCCTTCGCCTCACCCACCGCGACATCGTCGACTGAAATCGTGAGGCCGGTTCTGCAAACACGCTGCCCCGGAAGAGCGAGTACGCGCTTCAGCATGGGGATGCCAATGGGCAAATAGCCGTTAAGGTCGAGGAAGGTCGCGAGCGGCTCCGGCGGCTGCACGGCGACCAAATCAGTGACTTGGAATTGGTCCGCCGATCGGAGGCGGTAGAGACCGATCGGCACGCTCGCGGATGCGTTCCAGATGTAAAGCGGAAGCGGCTCCAGCACGATCGTCGCGACGAGCGCAGTAGCAACCCCAATCGCCGCGGTCAGCGTCTTCATGCGGCCCGTCATCGCATCACCCTTTGACGATGGAGCCAGGCTTGGTGGCGCGCTTTCGTGTAGGGACGCGGGTTTTCGTTGACGGACAGGCGGTTATGAACATGATGCCAATGATCAGGCGCGACATCAGCTGGATCGATGCCGAGCGCCTCAACGGCATCGGTCATTTGTAATACCCGCTCGACCTTCGGCCAGCCGGACAGACGCAGCAAAATCTCACCGCCGGGTGTCACATAAGGCACGGTCGAGCAGCGCTGTCCCGGAGCGACTGCGCGCAAGATGTCGATCCGCGAAATGATTGTCCCAAAGTCGTTGGAGGTCCAACGGACGAAGGCAAAGATGCTGCCGGGCGCAAATGACAGGACGCGCCGATGGCGATCAAGCTTCCGTTCCTTGACCATGCGACCGAACCGAATGCGGTTTTCGATGCGCCTCTCCAGCCACAGAACTTCCACTTCGGTAAGATCGCTCATACCGTGGCTCCCATGCGCTCGAACTGGGAGCCGTCCGCTTTGGCGGAGGGGAAGGGCGTGTACGGCTTGTGAAGGCCAGCAGGACGGACGGGCGGGCTTTGCCGGCCACCTTCCATTCGCTTTGCGGCTTGGTCCGTTAGAAGAAATCCGAAGGATTTCTGGTTAGTAAAGTTAGAGCAGCTGGAATGCGCGGGGAAACAAGCTCTTAAGCTCGATTCCGGTCCCCGATAGCACGAGGATCGGGTCCCCGATAGCACGAGGGTTGCGGTCCTCGATAGCACGAGCTGATTCACAGGTTGTCCTCCGATTTTGGAATGAGACCGCGCCGGCGCAGGCGTGCCGTTAAGGGATGAACAGGCGATGGCGTGAAGTTCAGCCGCTCGGTGCCATCAGGATCCCGTGTCAGCACGAGCTGATAGCCAGGCAATGTCTGGCGCTGGACGATCTGACGAACGTCGTAAGCAAAGTGCTTGAGCGGCGAGAGGATGCCGGACTTGGCATGGAGATGCACAAGATCAAAGCTCCAGCCGCCGTCCTGGCGTCCACCGTGCTTGCGTACCAGGCGATAAAGCCAGCGCTCGAGCCCGCCCGTCAGGTCAAAATAAGCGCGGTCAATCGTCAGCACGAGCGCGTCATCGATGACGCCAGCGTAGAACCAATCCGGCAGGATCAACTCGAGCCCATAGGGGCGGCCATTCGCATCCGCCGTCTCCTTCCACTCGTTGATCCAGGAGAAGCGATGCCGTCGCCGTTCTGCCGGTTGACGGATCGACGTCAGCACCGTCGTTGACTGAAGTCTGTCGAGGCCCGCCTTCAGCCGGTCATAGTCGCGTGCGCTGGTGCCGCGGCCGACGAACGTCAGAATCTCGTAAGGCGTTGCAGCCATCAGGCGCGACGTCTTCAAGCCGGCATCACGGGCTTCGACGATCTGGGACGCCGCCCAGATCAGAACGTCTGCATCCCAAATGGTCGCCATGCCGTGTTCCGGCACAGCTTCAACGCGAATTGCGATCGCACCTGCGCTGAAATCGATCGGCACAGTTCGCTTTGTTTTTGCAAGCGAGAAGAACGGATAGGCCATCAGATCCTGCGCATCGCGCGGCGCGAGATCGCCGGGCAGCGCCCGAAAGAGCTCAAGCTGGTCGCGCTCGGAATGGTGTTTGCGCCGCATAGTCACAGCTCTCACGCTGACATCAGCGACGTTCCTGACCTGCGTAGGGACGCAGGACCGGATGCTTCTTGGCGGGCAGCACAGTCCCCTTCCCGGGGTCGGATGTCGACGTCTTGGCCCCGCGGTCGGCCCACGCCTTCAGGTCATCGACGGCGTAGACGACACGTCCGCCAATCTTCCGATATGTTGGTCCTGTGCCGTACGTGCGGTGCTTCTCCAGCGTGCGGCCGGAGAGGCCAAGGTAACGCGCGGCCTCAGGTGTGCGCAGGAATCGCGGGGGAAGACCGGCCATCGGATCGGGCATTTGAGAACTCCAGGAGGACAGCGCACTACGCTCGGCTAGGCCGGCGCGTGTGCGGTCATCATGGAGGAGCAAGATCTCGGAGGGGGATGCCGAAGTTTCAGGAGGCGATTTTCGGCACCCCTCCGGAGCGGCACTACTCGTCCTTGCGCCCGGGCCGCAGAAGTTTGCGGTAACCACCGCGCATCAACGTGAGGCCGCCTTGCACCAAGCGGATCGTTCGATTGCGCAGATCATGCGTCTTCCAGGCGCGATCGGGGATGCGCTTTTTGCCGAACAGTACTTCGGCGATGACGCGATAGCTTGCGCCCGCGCCGTGCGCGTCGAGCGCACGGATCGCAACCCTCAAGCGGTCACGCCGCTGTTTCGACAGTTGATGAAAGGCAGGACCTGGCGCGCGTCCATTCATCGCGCGCCACAGCCTGCGGGCTGCATAAGCACGCGCGTCGAAATCGCCGTCAAATGGCAGCTCAGCCGCATATGACGCGCCGAGCACTGGCGGCTCTTTGGACCAGACACGGTGATCCACTGCACCGATGCGCAGCACGGCGTGCCAGCCGTCGGCGGCGCGGCGCACCTGGCCAGCTGCAAGGTCAAGCAGCGGTTGAGACGCTGAACTGCTATCGGCAGCCCCGGCAACCTTGACCGGAACGACCGCCGCTAGAACCTCCGGCGCCCAAAAGATCGTCTGTTCGTCGAAGGACCTCTGCGGGTCATGGGCGAAAGCAGAGGCCCCACCTCCTCCTGAATTCTGGTGTTACTTCGCCATCGGGACTGCTGGCGATCATCGCCTCAAAGTCGCGCCGATAGTCCGCGTTACGACGGAGACATTCCCAGGCGATGTCGGTGATTTCGGCGTCTTGTAGGCTCTTGTAGGATTCCGGCGACCGCCAGTCGAATTCAGGCATTGCTTCCGCCCCATTGCACGCAGCTAACAAGGATTGCGGCGCAATAGGTATGAACGAGGCGGTTGTAGGAAGCCCCTAGTTTGGCACCACGTGGTGCACCGAAATGACCACCGGTTAGCAAAAGAAAATAGTTCTGCCTGCAAGTCGCCGGCCGGCGGTTTTCTTCTATTTTGAGCCGGTGCCGCGCAAGAGGCGTCCCCGCTCGGTCACCCATTTGGCGCGCGCGAGATGACTCTGATATACGCTCCGCGCACGGTCCGGCTCCCGCACCGGATCGATATGCAGCACCACTCGAGCGACTTCCATCCAGTCAGCCCCTTGGCTTTCGGCCTGCAGAAGGCGCATGTAGGTCACGACATGCTGCTCATCGTAGACAGTGAGAATTTGATCTGCAGGCGCAGCGTCGGCGACGTCTGGGTCGAGCGGCGGCTTCCTCATAAGACTCCACGCCTTAGTTTAGACAATTTCTAACACGCGGTCAGGAAGGAGCAGAAGCGCCAAAATTGTCGCGGGAGCCGTCCGGATCGCGTTTTGTCGAGAATACTCCGTGGTGATATACTCTTCAAGGACATGCCCTCTCGCGTATGGATATACGCGAGATACTTGCAATTAATTTGCGGAAGCTTCGGCAGGCCCGTGGCTTGTCACAGGAGGAATTGGCTCATCGTGCTGAAATCGACCGCACTTACATCAGCGCACTCGAGCGAAGCGTTTACGCGGCAGGTATCGACGTTGTCGATCGGCTGGCGCGCAGCCTTGGTGTCGAGGCAGCCGACCTGCTCACTCGCCCGTCCGCAAGCGCCAAGAAAAGGACGCGGGGACAGGCCGAATAATTGATGTCGAGCCGCTCGATCCGACGGCCCTTATCGCTTACTAATGCCCGGAAGAATGAGAAGCCCCGCCCGGCGGACCGGACGGGGCTTGGTGGGACGCTCTTACTCGCCGGTCTTGCGCGGCCGCGACCAGAGCAGGGTGTAGCCTTGACCGCCTTCGTCGTCGAACAGGTTCGCGTAGATCGGCGCGTTGAACGAGGGGTCATCGAGCTTGAGCGAAAGGTAGTCGCGGCCCTCTTCGGAGCGCTTCGACCAGGCCGCGCCGATCTCCGCGCGACCCACATAAATGCGGTGGCTGGGAGCGTTGTCGTTGGATCGGTTGGTCTCGGCGACGATACGGACGCCCTTGGCCTTCAGGCTCAGGGTCACGATCTCGCCCTGGAACTCGTTGCCAACCTTCTTGAAAGAACCGATGCTAGCCATGTCACTTCTCCTGTTGTGTTTCGAGCCCGCGACCACCGCGGCCTCGATGGCGATCTGCAGGCCGAGGACGATCGGCGACGCACCCACTCGGGCCGAAGTGCAGCGGAGGACGCCGTTGTGGCGACTTTCTTGCCTCGCGAGGAATGGGCGAAGCCCAGGGGAAGAAAGTCGCACCAACGGCGTTGCGGCTCAGACGATCGAGGCGAAGCCGGTCTTCGGCCAGATCAAGCCATCAATGAGGCCACGTGCGTCGCGTGCTGAACCACAATCTCTGGAGAAGCGTGGCTAACTCGGTTTTGATGAACAAGAGGTCGGAACGATTCAGCGCGGAAAGAGAAACAATCTCCTGCAAAGGGCGGCATCGTCTCCGAAGAACGGATCAGGTAACATCGCTCTGCCGCGGCTGCGTGGGCCAGACCGAATGCCGGCAGCTTGATCGAGAGTCCCGAGGAGGGACTGCCTCTCCCGCGCTCAAGTTTCGATCTCCCCAGTTCAACGCGCCGATCCTACACGCACCTGTTCGACGACGAAGGTGGTAAACGGACATCCTTCGGGCCATGCGGCCGTATGAACCGGTTAGGACGGGTTATCCACCACCCCGGCCGGCTCGAACGGGCCGGTCTTCGCCAAAACAATCAAGCGCGTCCATGACGTAACGCCAATGCAAACCGCGCCAAGGCAAGCGAAGACCTCACGCCACGCCAGCGAGTGCATCCCGATCTGTGACAGGGCGAACACCACATGATAGCCGGCGACGGCAGCGGGGACAGCAAATGCGGTCGCGATGGCGATGCGCAGGATCAACGACCGAGTAATGGCGACGGCGGCCTGACCGACGGCAAGCGTCAACGCGCCACCGGCTGTTCCGATGAGCAGCGCACCGACCACGCCGGCGCCATTCTGAAACGCCGTCATCCCGATACTCAGTGCGACAAAAAACGGCAAGGCAGACACAGCGAGCGCAAAGATCGCCCAGCAGAACAAGCCGATGCCGAGTGTGCTGAGAACAAGCCCAAGGGCAAGCATGGTGGTGGCTCCATGTGCATAGGTTTAGCAGTCGCGCCTTCCACCACCACCACGGCGCAACTTGGACATAGGGTCGAAACGAGGCGGAGTTGCGGCGCACGCAATCCGCTTTGATGGTCTGGAGCGAGGAGACGGCGCTCACGCGCCGCCGAACCTCCAGACGGGAATGCCGAGGCGCTTCGCTTTGTCCGCCAGGTTGTCCTGGATTCCCGTGCCGGGGAATTGCATGACGCCGATCGGCAGGAGTTCGAGCATGGCGTCGTTGCGCTTGAATGGGGCTGCCTTGGCGTGCTTTGTCCAGTCGGGCTTGAAGGCGATCTGAGGCACCTTGCGATTGGTCGCCCATTTGGAGGCGATAAGCTCCGGACCTTTGGGCGAGCCGCCATGGAGCAGGACCATGTCGGGATGCTTGGAGTAGACCTTGTCGAGGCGGTCCCAGATGAGGTGGTGGTCATTGAAGTCGAGCCCGCCGGTAAGTGCGATCTTCGGTCCTGCTGGCAACAAGACCTCGGTTTCAGCGCGACGCTTGGCTGCGATGAAGTCGCGGGAGTCGATCATTGCTGCGGTCAGCGTGCGGTGGTTCACCAGCGATCCCGATCGAGGGCGCCAGGATGATCCGGTGTGAGTCTCAAAGCGCCCGATGGCCTGGTCGCGGAAGAGCTCCAGGCAGTTACGGCGCTCTATCAGCGTGATCCCTTCGGCCGTTAGGCGCTCGAGTTCGACCGATCGGACTTCGGAGCCATTCTGCTCGCGCTGGCTCTTTTGCTGCGCCTGCTCATTGTCGTCGAGATAGCGTTCGATGCGGTCGACCGCACGATGGAACAGGTTGACGGTCGACCAGAGCAGATCGCCCAGGTCCGGCTCGAGCCGCGTGTCGCTCAACGTCGCGACCAGGGCGTCGAACATATCGGCGACAGCGACAGCGATCATCTTGCCCTCGGGAAGCGGTCGTGGGTCGGGCTGGTCGTCGAAGGGACGGTAGCCGAAGAGCTGCAGTTCGGTGAGGACGTGGTCAGTTGGAGAAGAGGCGTGCGGCGGTTCAATGTCGTGGTCGGTCATTGGAGGGACCCTTTGCCGGATCGGCCGCGCCCATCGCGGCCTTCGTGGCGATCACTCAGACGGCGGGCGGAACGGGCCAGCACCCGCAAGGGCCGAAGCGGCAGCGGAGGATGGCGGAGGCCGGCTATTTTGCTTCGCGATGCAAAGCGCGCCGGTTTGATGGCTGTTGCGTCTGCTCATCGACGGCGCGCGGCGGAAAATAGCCGGGCGTAGCCGTTGCCGGCCCGGTCCGCTTGCCGTCCGATCGCCCTCTAGAAGGCCGAGGTCGCGTCCTCTTCCGGGCAATGGCCTCGTTATGACCGAGCTATCAACGTCGATCGAAGCACCGGCCTATTTTGCGGCTACCGTCGACGAATGCAGGAAGCGGACGACGTCCTCTGGTGCGAGTTGAAGCCGTAACTCTGCTCGGAGGGCCGCGAGACCCAAGATGTGCAGGTCTTCGTTGAAATCGCCCAGCCGGGGCGACAACGCGATCGCTTCAATGCCGGCATCTTCTGCGCGCCGGGTGAGGGTGGCCTGTACAGCATCTCCGGCGGCGTCGGCGTCGCGGGCGATATAGAGCCGCCGCAGGCCAGACGGCAGCATCATGGCCGAGAGGTGATTGGCCGAGAGCGCCGCGGCCATAGGCATAGTCGGCAGCACGTAGCGCAATGAAAGCATGGTCTCGATCCCCTCACCTGCGGCGAGCACGTCGTCCACGACGCCGAAACGAACGGCGTTGCCGAGCAGGTCGCCCATGGCCCGTCGTGGCGTGTCGATCGGAGCCTTGCCGAGCCGCAGGCGATCAAAGCCGTTTGGATCGAGCCAGGTGCGGTGCACGCCGGTTATCCGGCCGTCGAGGTCGGTGACGCATGCTATCATCGCCGGCCAGGTTTCTGTCGACGAATGCTCGTCTGGTCGATAGTAGCAACGAGGATGGAAGCGCAAGCTGCCTCCATGGTGGATTGGGCTTATTCCACGACGTTGCAAATACGTTTCCACCAACGTCCCTTCGATCGGACCGGATATCGCAAAAAGTCGACGGGCGGCTTCTTGCGATCCAGCCGGCACGACTGGACGAACAGGTCTCGGGAGTGATTGCTGCTCAGAACGAGGCAGCTTCAGAAAGCGCCCCGCCTCCTCGGCGACCTCGCGAAAGTCTCGCAAGGCAAGGCTTTCGCGGATAATGTCGAGGAGATCGCCATGTTCCCCGGTTGCAGCGTCAGTCCACTTGCCGGCGGGGCCCTTCGGTGATTCCTGGAGCCGCACGAACATCGAGCGACCCGGCGTGTTGTGGACGTCGCCGACCACCCAGTACCGCCCCGCCCGCTTGCCATTGGAGAGATAGTGTCGACACACCGCCTCCGCCTCGCGCGCGAGACGACGTGCCAGTTCGGAAGCCCCGCGAGACATCACGAGGCCTCCCGTTCGCTGATGCGCGCGACCAGGTAGGTGCCGAGCACCTTCGCCAGGATTCCGACGCCGCTTTCGTCCGTGGGCACGAACATCCGCAGCTTCCAGGAGATGATCTCTCCAAAGAGGCCGCAAGCGCGGAGGCGATCGCGCATCGTATCGTTGAATCCCGACGGCTCGATGCGGCAAGCGCCCAAGTCATAAAGGCTTGTCCGGTTCTCACCGGCGCGCGCTCGAAGATAGTGTCTGGACATCGCGGATCTCCGCGACGGGCGCCGCGAGCCTCTCTCGCAGCCTGTAACCCGTCACGGCAAAACCCGACCGGCACTCTTACTCTCAGCCTCGTCATGCGGAATCGATCTCCATGATTTGCGAGAGCGCCGCACGCACACAAATGACGGAACGCGAAATCTGCGCCGCGCTCCACCTTTCGTTCCATTCTTCGTGACTTGGCCTTGAGGTGCTTTAGGGCCGCAGGCCCAACCAGGCGCGCGCGAGAAGCGCATCGCCTCGCCGCAAAATGGCACCCGGAGAGCGTGAGCATAGCGACCCGAAGGGACACGCGGGTCCGAGTGCAGCGACGAGACCGGTTCAATAGCGGCACCCGGGAACGGGGCAGTGATAGCGATCGCCGCAGGCGAGCCCCTTTCCCGAGTGCCCCCGGCGAGGAGCTCTGCATCTCCTTGCGCGAGGGATCGAAGCCGGATGGCCGAGACGCAAAGCGGCTCGGTTCACGAGAGCCCGGTGCGGCGGAAGCAGCACGCGCGCAAGCAAGCGCCGTCGGAGGACGAAATTTGCTAACGCGCACTCCTCTGCATTCCACAGATCCTGATCCAGAGTATTGGAGAATGTTCTTTGGCCGGTGTCGTCTCTGTTTTCAAACAGCTTTGAATCGACCGGCTGGTTCAAGCGAGTATCACAGGCCGCCAGTTCACGACAGGCTTATGCAATGAGGTGGTCGGGTGACGGGGCGGATCAAGAAAAGAGCGGCCCAACACGCGCTCGAATTTCCGATCATTCGAAAGAGCTGGTCTGGTGCAGCGCGCATCCAAATTCCGACACCGGACAACGCCCCGATATACTTAATGCAAGTCCACCGGCGAATCTGTCGGAAAAGCCATTGATAATGCACATAGAGCAGTTGACTGCCTGCTAGCGGCCCCTCGACGACTGCCAACGAAGATACTGACTATTTTTGACTCTTGGGGATCCTGCCGATCAGAATTGGCCCTCCTCGAGAACTGCGCCAAGGTCTCCTTTTCGCGCGCTAGCTTGGCCTATCCCCGCTCGGGCGCCCCGCGCGATAGCGCGAAATAGTCTTTGTCCGTAAGAGTTGGTCTTATGACCCACCTTCGCTCCACTGACCGCCAGAGAGATCATTTAGATCTTCGAGATCGGACATCATTGTTTAGCGAATTCAGCTCCAGTTGGACCTAAACGGGCCCCCTCAGTGAGATCAGACCGTCCATCTTCACGACGCACAGCGCTGCCCGCTCGCTACCCACCCGCTGGAACCTGGCCAGCGATGATGAGAGCGGACATGGCCGCCGCCTACCTGGACTTTAAAGACACAATCGAACTTGCGCGCGCGATCTGCCGAGGCGACGCACCGCCACCGGTTAGTTGTCGTGGAACAGGACGGCTGCGGCAGCCAGTCTGGTCGAAGGCGACCATGGACCACTTCGCATCGCCTAATGGAAGAAGTGACGCCAGGGAGCCGGAGGATCTCTTATGTCTGGTATGATCTCAGTTGATACTGCACAAAAGCTTCCTCGATATTGTCAACGAAAGCTGTTGGCGAACAATAAGGTGGCATACTATTTCGCACCGCCATCCTGGGCTCGTCGGCAGGGCTGCGATTTGTGGCCTGAGGCTTTGGGGGGCGACTATGCCAGTGCAGTCGAACGGGTTGAGAAAGTCCTCTTGCCTGCGTTCGAGAGTTGGCGCTCACGGGGTCTGAGTGACATGATGCCGTCCTCTCCCGAACCCGGCACGTTCGATTGGCTTATCGGCATCTTCCAAGCTCACCAGAAGTGGGGCGAAATCGAAAGCACCACTCAGCGTCAGTACAAGAAGAGTCTCGCGCTCTTTGCCAATCACGAGCTGAAAGATGGAAGTCGTGTTGGGTCGAAGCAATTGTCCGATTTCACAAGGGCCTTCGTCGACGCAGTTTATGGAAAGCTGCTAATCGTAAAAAAAGTGAACAAGAATGGAGAGATCATAGTCCGCGAGCGTCGTCGCTATGCAAATGTAGCCATGGCGAGTTGCCGCCGCGCCTGGTTCATTGGTCAGCGCGCTCAAGAAAAAATAGTACCAGCGAGCAATCCATTCTCACGGATGGGGTTACGATCACGGGCGCCCGGCCAGCCGATACGACCCACACCAACCGCGACATGGGATGAACTCGTCGCCTTCAGGGCCGCCGCGAAAAGGCTCGACTATCGCTCGATCGCAACTGCTGCTTTGTTGTCATGGGAGTGGCTGCAGCGGGAGCAGCACGTGTTTGGCTCTTTCGAGATATCGCACTACCGTCCCAGCGAACGGCCAAATAGCGTTAGGATCGTGCATCCAAAGAATGGGGAGGAAGCCTGGTGGCCGCTGACAGACGAGACGGGCGCCCCTCTCTTTCCTGAACTCATGGATGAGCTCGACGGGATCAAGAGGGCTTCGCCCCGGGGCCTGGCATTTCGACGTGACCATGCGCATCGTCGGTCGGTAACCCCGCTTCCATGGATTACACCCCGTAAAGACCTGCGGTATCTGCGTAGTGTGGTAAAGCAGATTATCAGAGAGGCCGGCCTGCGTCAGGAGCTTTCCTTTACTTCCTTCCGGCACGGAGGATTCACCGAGGGTGCCGACAGCGATCTTACGGACGCAGAGTTGCGCGCCGCAGGCCGTCACAGATCAAGCCGCCAACTGCCCACCTACGCCAAGCGCACCGGAAAGCAGTTGATCACGGCAACAAAGAAGCGTCGCGAGGAGCGGACGAAATCACTCCTTATTCGACTAAACGTCGGTCATTCCGCGGAATAGCAGTGCATTGAACGACCACAGCGTCCAGAAGTGTGCCAAAAATGATCGCCTATTTGCCCGTCCAGACCGGCTTCCGCTTCTCGCTGAACGCTTTCAACCCTTCCTTGGCGTCCTCGGTCATCGCGAGCAGTGCGATCTGGCTTTCGGTATAGGCGATGCTCTCGTCGAACGACATCGAGGCGATCGCGCGCATGGCGTATTTGCCGCGGCGGATCGCGGTCGGGGATTTGTCGATGATACGGCCGATCAGCCAGTCGACCTTGGCATCTAACTCGGCAGCCGGCACGATGTAGTTGAGCAGGCCAGCGGCCTGCGCGGCCCTGGCGTCGAACGGCTCGCCCGTGAGCGCCCATTCGTTGACGAGACGGGGCGGAGCGATGCGCTGGAGCAGGCTCAGCACCTGCATCGGGAACACGCCGACCTTCACCTCGGGCAGGCCAAAGACGACGTGATCGGCCGCAACCGCCATGTCGGTCATGCACAGAAGGCCCATGCCGCCGGCCATGCAGACGCCATTTAGGCGCGCAATCGCCGGCTTGGTGGCGTTCTGTGACAAACGTAACAGATCGGCATAGTCGACATTTGGTTTGGAATGATCCATCGCGAAAGCCGCGCCGGAATTCTGCAAGTCGGCGCCCGCGCAGAACGCCTTGTCGCCCGCGCCCGTCAGCACGATGACGCGGACGTCCTTGTCCTCATGCGCGTCGCGATAGGCTCTTGTGATCCCGGCGATGACCTCGCCGTTCAGCGCGTTGCGTTTCTCCGGCCGGTTGATGGTGATCCAGAACGCCTGCCCGCGCTTCTCGGTGATGACGGCTGTGGTGTCTGTCATGACATGCTCGCTCGCTTGGTCCCGTTTTGCAGCCATTTGCGGCAGGACCGGCGGCGCGCGCAAGGGCAATCTGCAGGGTCGCCTCACCATAGCGTGTGGGCGCAACTTCGCTTCGCGATTGAACTGGGGCTTGCGCGCGCTATCCTGACCGGAGATTTGATCACCGATGAGCCATTTCGTGCGCGCCGCATTGATGTTGTTGCTGGCAGGATTGGTCGTGCTGAGCGGAGGCGCCGCATGCCATGCGGCCGACGCCGCGAAGATCGCGCTGGTGATCGGCAACGCGAAATATCCCGACAATGAGTTCGTCCTGAGCGAGGTCGCCAACGATGCCCAGGACGTCGCCGAGGAATTGAAGCGCGGCGGCTTCGTCGTCGACAGGCAGAGCAATCTCACCGGGGATGCCATGCGGCAGGTGCTGGGCCGCTTCTACGACCGCATCGAGCGCGGCGCGGTGGCGCTGATCTTCTTCGACGGCTTTGCCATCCAGTCCAACCGTCAGACCTATCTGCTGCCGGTCGACGCCCAGATCTGGACCGAGCCGGACGTCTCGCGCGACGGCTTCAGCCTCGACACCATCCTCGCCGAGATGAACACGCGCGGTGCCGCGATCAAGATCGCGCTGATCGACGCCTCCCGCCGCAATCCGTTCGAGCGGCGCTTCCGCCGCTATTCGGCCGGCCTGGCACCGGCGATCGCACCGAGCAATACGCTGGTGCTCTACTCCGCCGCGCTCGGCGCGGTCACGGCGACCGGCAAGACCGATCGCAGCCTCTTTGTCGCCGAGCTGCTGCGCGAAATGCGCGCGCCGAACATCAGCGCCGAGCAGGCCCTGACCAACACCAAGAACGGCGTGGTTGCCGCCACCAACCGCGAACAGGTGCCCTGGCTGTCCTCCTCGCTGACGACGGAGTTCTCGTTCGCAAGCCCGGCGACGCGGCCGCGGGACGACGCGGCCAAGCCACAGGTGCAGACACCCGAGCCGCAAAAGCCGGTCTGCGAGGTACCGCAGGCGGAGCCCGCCCCGAATACGGACGAGCTGGCACGAGATCCTGTCATCGCCGATCTCAGCCGCAAGATCACCGCCAACGCCAACGATGTCACCTCGCGCTACAAGCGCGGCCAGGTCTACGCGATCAAGCGCGCCTATGCGCTCGCGATACAGGATTTCGACGCAGTGCTCCGCCGCGCGCCCAAGGACGCGGAAGCCCTGAACAACCGCTGCTGGAGCCGGGCTGCGACGGGCGACCCGCAAGGCGCGCTCGCCGACTGCAATCTGGCGCTCCAGATCAACCCGGGCTTGAGCGATGCACTCGACAGCCGCGGGCTCGTCAACCTCAAGCTCGGGCGCAATGGTGAGGCAATCAAGGATTATACCGACGCGATCCAGCGCAACCCGCGCTCCTCGTCCTCGCTGTTCGGCCGCGGTATCGCTGCGCGCAGAAGCGGCGGCGACGGCGTCACCGATATCGCGCAAGCGAAGTCAATGAACCCAAACATCGCGAAGGAATTCGCAGCCTACGGCGTCACGGAGTGCACGCCTTGAGCTGAGGCGGCCTTCCTGATCCAAACCTTGTTGTCGTGGAACGCCGCGCCGCCGATCGGCGCGATCGTGTCTGCGCCCGTCAGCGTGTTGATGCCGCGGCCGCCGATATGGTTGCTGTTGGGATGAACGGATTCGGCGATCAGGACACCGCGCCGCACGCCCTCGAACAGCGTCGCGATCAGCGTGGTCTCGCCGCGGCCGTTGCCGAGCGTCACCGCATCGCCATCGGCGATGCCGAGCGCGGCGGCATCTAACGGGTGGATCATCACGCTGGCCCGGCCCTCACGCGCCTGCGAGGACGGCGTCTCGTTGAAAGTGGTGTTGAGGAAGCTGCGCGAGGGGCTGGTCGCTAGCCGGAACGGATGGGCCCGGTCGGCGTGCTCGATCACTGCCCAATGATCCGGCAGACCAGGCATCTTGTCGTAGTCGCCCATGGTGACGCCGAACGGCGGATGCGCCCAGTCGGCTTTGAAATGGAACTTGCCGTCGGCGTGGGCGAAGCCGTCGAGATAATGCGAGGTGCGGAAATCCGGCTGCAGGTCGCGCCAGATGTCGGCTTCAAGGCCGGCGATGTCGCCGTGATTGCTCAGCCTCAAGGTCGCGTCGATCAATTCGCGCGGGCTCATCTCGAAGCCCGGATGCCTGGCGCCCAGCCGCGGCGCCAGCGCCTGCAACACCTCGTGGTTGGAGCGGCATTCGCCCGGCGGGTCGATCAGCTTCGGACCGACCGAGATGTGCTGATGGCCGCCGCCGTAATAGAGGTCGTCATGCTCCATGAACATGGTCGCCGGCAGCACGATGTCAGCCATCTGCGCCGTCTCGGTCATGAACTGCTCGTGCACCACCACGAACAGATCCTCCCGCGCAAAGCCCTGCCGGACCAGGGCCTGCTCCGGCGCCACCGTCATCGGGTTGGTGTTCTGGATCAGCATCGCCTTGACCGGACCCTTGCCCTGCAGAGCTCCGGCATCGCCGGTGAGGATGCGTCCGATCTGCGACTGGTCGAGCGCGCGCGTCGACTTGTCGATCGCGTCGTGGCCTTCGATGATGGATTCGTTGAAGTGCCACAGCGCGTAGTTGTTGAAGAAGGCGCCGCCGCCTTCATACTGCCAAGCGCCGGTCACCGCGGGAATGCACAGCGCCGCATGCATCTGCGTCGCGCCATTGCGCGAGCGGGTGAAGCCATAGCCGAGACGGAAGAAGGTACGCTTGGTCTCGCCAACGGCCTTGGCGAAGGCCTCGATCTCCGACACCGGGACGCCGCAAATCGCCGAGGCCCATTCCGGCGTGCGCGACTTCAGATGTGCCTCGAGCTCGTCCGGGCAATCGGTGTACTTGTCCATGTAGGCGCGGTCGGCATAGCCGTCGCGGAACAGGACATGCATGACGCCGCAGGCGAAGGCGCCGTCGGTGCCGGGCCGCAGGATGATCCTGATGTCGGCCTGCTTCATGGTCTCGTTGTCGTAGATGTCGATCGCCGCGATTTTCGCGCCGCGCTCCTTGCGGGCGCGCGAGGCGTGCGTCATCACGTTGACCTGGGTGTTGACGGGATTGGTGCCCCAGATCACGACGAGATCGGACAGCGCCATCTCGCGCGGGTCGACGCCGGCGATCTTGCCGGTGCCGATTGCAAAGCCGATGCGCGCAACATTGGCACAGATGGTCTGGTAGAAGCGCGAATATTTCTTCACATGCGTGAGACGGTTGAGCCCGTCGCGCATCACGAGCCCCATCGTGCCCGCGTAGTAATAGGGCCAGATCGATTCCGCACCGAAGTCGCGCTCGGCCGCATTGAATCGGTGCCCGATCTCGTCCAGCGCCTCGTCCCAGGAGATCCGCGCGAACTGACCTGAACCCTTGGGGCCGGTGCGGCGCAGCGGATAGATCAGCCGCTCGGGATGATGGATGCGCTCGGCATAGCGGGCGACCTTGGCGCAGACGACGCCGGCGGTGTAGGTCTGCTTCTTCGAACCGCGGACGCGGCCGATGCTGCGGCCTTCGACCACCTCGACATCGAGGGCGCAGGCCGAGGGGCAATCATGCGGACAGGTCGAATGGCGGATCTCGATCTTCGTGTTGATCTTGGCGTGCTGGTTCATGTCCCAGTTCGTAACACCAAAATACCGGCCAGCCGAGCGCATTTATCCGGCAAGCCCCATGCGATTTGCTCAAGCCGCGCGCGCCGGAGCTTCCTGCTGCGGTTGCGAAGGAGGCCTGCCAGTGAGCCGCGCGACGTGCAAGCGCAACCCGAGCTACATCCTTTGCTATTTGTGCAACTGGGTGAGACCGGTCGGCGGGCCGTCGACGGCGGTCCAGCCGCCGTCGACGAACAGCGTGCTGCCGCTGACATAGCTTGCGGCATCCGAGGCGAGATAGGCGACGGCGGTCGCGACCTCGTCGGCGCTGCTCCAGCGGTTGAACACGGTGTGGCCGGCGTAGAGATTGTAGATGTCGGGGCGCTGCTTGAAAGGGCCGGTCAGCGCGGTCTCGGCGATGCTCGGGGCGATCGCATTGACGCGCACGCCGGCGTGCCCGACCTCGGAGGCAAAGCCCTTCACCAGGAGACCGATCGCCGCCTTGGTGGAGCCGTAGATGCCGAGGCCGGGCTCGATGGTCACCGCGCGGACCGAGGAGCAGGCGATGATGCTGCCGCCCTTCTGCGCAACCATGATGCGGCCGAAGGCCTGGAAGAAAAAGACCGTGCCCTTGACGTTGAGGGTGAGGACGCGGTCGAGATCCTCCTCGGTGTAGTCGAGGATGGTCTTGCGGATGTTGAGACCAGGCGTCGTCACGGCGATGTCGAGCCGCGGAAACTTCTGCATCACGGTTTGGGCCAGCGCATTGACATCCGCGGCGCTTGCGGCGTCGCAGCCGGCTGCTTCCGCCCAGCCGCCCTTGTCGCGAATACCGGCGGCGGTCGCCTCCGCTGCCTCAAGCGCGCGATCGGCGCAGACGACGCGGGCGCCGAGATCCGCAAGCGCTTCGGCCGACGATCTGCCGATGCCGGATGCGGCGCCGAGCACGAGCGCGGTCTTGCCGGTGAGATCGAAGAGCTTGCGATAGTCCGCCACTGACATTGTCTCCCTGGTGCTACTAGCCCTTGTAGCCCATCAAGAGGCGCGGCAGCCACAACGAGAATGCAGGGACGTAGGTCACGAACATCAGTGCTGCGATGAGCGCAGCATAGAACGGCAGGATGGTGCGCATCACCGCGCCGACCGAAATGCCGCCGATGGCGCAGCCGACGAATTGCGTCGTTCCGACCGGCGGCGTGTTGAGCCCGAGGGCGCAATTGATCAACATCAGCATGCCGAACTGCACCGGATCCATGCCCGCCTTCATCGCGATCGGCAGGAAGATCGGGGTGCAGATCAGGATCGTTGCCGCCATGTCCATGAACGTGCCGAGCACGAACAGGATGATGTTGATGAGCAGGAAGATCACCCAGGGCTGCGTCGACAACTTGTTCATCATCGCGCCGGCGAGATCCGCCACCTCGTAAAGTCCCATCAGGTACTGGAACATGGTGGAGACGCCGATCAGCAGCAGCACCACGCCGGTCGTCTTCACCGCCTTGGCGGCGGCGCGCAGGAAGTTGCCCCAGGTCATGGTGCGATAGATGAAGAACGTCAGCAGGATCGAGTAGGTGACGGCGATGGCCGCCGATTCGGTTGCCGTGAAGACGCCGGACAGGATGCCGGCCAGGATGATGCCGACGATCAGAAGCCCAGGCACCGCGGCCGCCAGCGAGCGGACCACCTCGACCCAGCCCGGGAATTTGCCGGCGGGATAACCGCGCTTCACCGCGACCGCGTAGGCGGCAACCAACATGCAGACCATCAGCACCAGCGCCGGCAGCAGGCCGGCCGCAATCAGCGCGCCGATCGAGACCTTACCGCCGGCCGCGAGTGCATAGATGATCATGTTGTGGCTGGTCGGCATCAGGGCGCCCACGAGCGAGGCGTGGGTGGTGACGTTGACGGCGTAGTCGGTGTCGTATCCCTCCTTCTTCATCATCGGGATCATCACCGCGCCCATCGCCGACACGTCGGCCACGGGCGAGCCCGAGACGCCGCCGAACAGCGTGCACGCGACCACGTTCGACATGCCGAGCCCGCCGCGGATGTGCCCGACGAGATTCTTGGCGAGTTGCACGATCTTGTCGGCCACGCCGCCATGCAGCATCAGCTCACCGCTGAAGACGAAGAATGGAATGGCGAGGAAGGAGAAGATGTTCATCCCCGACATCATCTGCTGGAAGATGACGGCGACCGGCAGGCCTTCGTAGAGGATGGTGCAGATGGCCGACAGGCCGATCGCGAAGGCGACCGGTACGCCGAGGATCAGAAAGCCGAAGAAGGTGGCGCCGAGGATGATCAGTTCCATGAGGGGACGACCTCTTCGCCGCGCAGGAGAGCAATGATGTGCTCGATGGAAAACGAAACGATCAGGACGCCGGAGGCGAACAGCGGCACGTAGCGGATCACCTCGGGCAGGCCGAGATTGGGGATCTTCACGGTGCCGACCGACGCGCCGAGGATCCAGCCGTTATAGGCCATTGCGAGGCCGAACCCGGCGACCAGAACGTGGATCACGATCTCGATCTTCTCCCGCGCGTGATCGGGGAGCATGACCAGCAGGCTGTCCATGCCGATATGCCCGGCATCGCGTACGCCGACGGCGGCGCCGACCAGCGTGACGTAGAGGATCAGGACCAGCGCCAGGTTCTCCGTCCAGGTCGGGCTGGAGTTGAGCACGTAACGTCCGAACACCTGGTAGAAGACGATGGCGACGATGACGAGCAGGCCTGTCACCGACAGGTACATGCCAAGGCGCGCGATGGGGGCATTGACCCGCGACAGCAAGCCGGTGGACGGGCGTGTTGCTACGGCCCCCTGCTCGTGACTTGCGACGTGTGGGTCTGTCATCCCGCGCCTCATTACGGGATCCGGTGCCGCCTGGCGGCGACGCCGGACCCGGTTCCCGAATTGTCTTACTTCGTGTCCTGGATGCGCTTGACGAGGCTCTGCAGCTTCTCGTTCCCGGCGAACTTCTGGTAGACCGGCTTCATTGCATCGACGAACTCCGCCTTGTTGCCGATCGTGACCACCTGAACGCCAGCGGCCTCGACGGTCTTGCGGGCGGCCTGCTCGCGCGCGTCCCAGAGCTTGCGCATGACGGGCACCGATTCCTTGGCTGCCTTGCGGACCATCGCCTGGTCCTCCTTGCTCAGCGCGTCCCAGACCTTTTTCGAGATCACGAGAACTTCGGGCGCGAGGGAGTGCTCGGTGATGTTGTAGAACTTGGCGGCTTCGAAGTGCCGGGAGGATTCGTAGGACGGCCAGTTGTTCTCGGCAGCGTCGACGAGGCCGGTCTTGAGCGCGGTGTAGACCTCGCCATAGGGCATCGGCGTCGGGTTGGCCCCCAAGCTCTGGATCATGCCGACCCACAGGTCGGATTGCTGGACGCGGATCTTCAGGCCCTTGAGATCGGCAAGCGATTTGACCGGTGCCTTGACGGTGTAGACCGAGCGCGCGCCGCTGTCGTAATAGGCAAGGCCGACCAGGCCCGCGGGCTCCATGGCTGCCAGGATCTCATCGCCGATCGGACCATCGAGGACGGTGCGCATGTGCTGCGTGTCCCGGAAGACGAAGGGCAGGCACAAGGCAATGGTCTCGGGCACGAAATTGTTCAGCGGCGATGCGTTGATCCGCATCATGTCGAGCGCGCCGATCTTGAGTTGCTCGATCGTGTCCTTCTCCGAGCCCAGGGCGCCGTTCGGAAACACCTTCACGCCAAGCTTGCCGCCGCTCGCCGCCGCGAGCTGCTGGCCCATGAACTTGACCGCCTCGACGGTCGGATAATCGGCGGGGTGAACGTCAGCCGAGCGGAAATCGCGTGCAGTGGCCAGGGGTGCTGAGACCGCCAGTGCAACGGCTGTGATGATACCGGTGAGCGTCTTCATGTGGGCTTCCTCCTGGGTTGATTGAATTCGATTATATCGTTGTCGGCCCGGCTGCAGGCCGCCTTGGGTCGCTCCGCTTCAGGTGTGAAGTCAAGCGCCAATGTCGTCCCTAGGGCGGGCGGCATTCTCTGTCCAAGCCAAATCCGGCATCGATCGATGCAAGACTTGCATCGATCGATTTCTGGCGCAATTCGCACTATGGTGGGTATGGCGGCCTGGCTCGACGTCGCTAGCCCGTGACTTGACGCCTCCAATCGAGGCCCCGCGCGGTCGCCAGCCTCGACCGTAGGCCGACGGCGTCACTCGCCGCCGAGGCCACTCTCGGCGAGCTCGCGCAGCGCGTCCGTATCGAGCACGACGATGGCGCCGTGCTCGAGGCGGACCCAGTTGCGGCCGGCCCAGGCGCGCAATTGCTTGTTGATGCTCTCGCGCGTCATCCCGACCATCTCGCTGATCTCCTGTTGCGTGATGGCGAGCGTGCCGCTGCCGGAATCCAGCTTGCGCTCTTCGGTGAGACCGAGCAGTGCACTGGCAAGCCGGCCCGGCAGATTCTGCAGGATCACCTGCTCGACCTGCTGACTGGTCCAGCGCAGACGCGCGCACAGCAGCTCGATGAACTTCATCGCCAGCGCCGGCTGGCTCTTCACGAACGGCAGGAAGTCCCGGCGATCGATGACGTAGAGCTCGCAATTGGTATTTGCGGTCGCATCCGCCGACCTGGGCGCGCCGTCGAGCACGGCGATCTCGCCGAAGATTTCTCCGGGGCCGATGAGATTGAGAATGGCGTTCCGCCCATCAGGCGATGAGGAGGAAATCTTGACTGTCCCCGCGATCACCGCGAACAGACTGTTGCCGGGATCGCCCTTGGCGGCGATCGTCGCGCCACGCTTGACGGTGGTGTGCTTGGCGTAGCGGCAGAGTTGATCGAGCGCTTCCGGCTCCAGATCCGCGAAGATCGGGTGCTTGCGCAGGACCGATAGTTTGTTGCCCGCCGGTTGTCGGGGATCGCCGGTCTTGTCCTGAGGCACGCCGCGGGGCTCCTAAGACTACGAGGCACTGAGTTCCTGCGTAGTCAACGTTACCAGGCATTTCAACCGGAAAGCACGCGCGCGATTTGAGGCAAATGCCACGAAAAGGCCCGTAACGAGGAAGTCAGCAGCCAAAAGCTGCGGCGATGCGTCTTCTTCGACGCAGAGTTGCGGATTACGCAAACCGTGATTGCGTCGAAACGCTGCCGACGGGGGGCGCCCGCCCAGGCGAGCATCGGCCCTGGCGCGCCGGACTCGGACCTAAACCTGGACCTGGACCTGGACCTGGACTTGGACTTGGACCTGGACCTGCAGAAGGCTTCAGTGCCTGGAATCCGGATCAAGCCGGCCCGCCCTGGTTTGCCGGTCAGCCCAGGCCAGAACTGCGGCGAACACCACAAAGATCGCGACGACGACAACGGTCACGAGCAACGCGTCAGCAGGCATCATCCCCTCCCGGATTTGTCTCCGGCATTATTTTGCGGGGCATGGCCGCCGTCATTGATCGGGATCAAATTGCCGAGAGAGTCCCGGAGATGAGGTCAGGCTGCGGCCATGGCCTCGACACGGGCCGGATCGAGCAGGCTGATGCCGCCGTGAATGATCTCGATCACGCCGAGACGCTCAAGCTTGGTAAAGGTGCGGCTGACGGTTTCGATGGTCAGGCCGAGATAATCGGCGATGTCCTGACGGCTCATCGGAAGCGCGACCATGTCGGACGGACCGTTGAGCGCGACCAGCCGCTCACGCCAGCCGAGCAGAAAGGTCGCGACCTTCTCGTCGGCCGAGCGGCGTCCGAGCAGGACCATATGGTCGCGCGCCTGGCTCAACTCGCGAATGGCCAGCTCGTTGATGCGCCTGAGCAATTGCGGCCGGTCTTCGATGAAACGGCCGAAAGGCCCTTTTGGGAATTGGCACACTTTCACCACGCCGATCGAATCGGCCGAAAAATTGTGCCGGCCGGACAGATTCATCCCGAGGAAGTCACCGGGCAAGGCAAAGCCGACGATCTGCCGCCGGCCGTCAGGCAGCAGCTTGTACAGCCGCATGACGCCTTCGAGGACGTTGTAGAACGAGGTCGTGATGTCTTCCTCGGAAAACACGGTCTCGCCCGAATCGAAATGGACGCGGCGGCCGAGATGCTCGAACTCCCGGAGTTCGGCTGCATCGAGCGACGAGCAGACCGCCGCTCCACGCACGGCACAATCGTCGCAATGATGTCCGTTCGGCTCACTCGTGACCACGGAAGGCTTCATCCATCGCTCCCCACGCCGGCCGCTCCCGACGTCAGGCCGAGTCCACCGCGCGGCTGCATTTTACTGCACCGTGCCGCAGCCGATTGACCCAGATCAAATTTGGCTGGCATCCCGCTCTTATTCTGCGTCCACGGTTCGACGGGATGATTCCATGCTGCAAAGAGCACTGCGTCACGGCCTGATTGGGCTGCTTCTGATCACGCCTGCGCTCGCGGCCCCGGCCGCCGAACAACGCGGCAAGGCTTTCGCCCGAGCCAATTGCGCACGCTGTCACGCGATCGACCGCGCCTCCAAGAGCCCGCTGGAGATCGCGCCTCCGCTACGCACCCTGCATCGGCGCTATCCGATCAACAGCCTTGGCGAGGCGCTGGCCGAGGGGATCTCCACCGGACATGCCGACATGCCAGCCTTCGCGCTCAGCCCGGACCAGATCCACGACCTGCTGTCCTATCTGAAGACGCTGGAATAGTCGCCCCTTACACCGCCTGCACGGTCCATCCGATCAGCTCCTTGGCGATGCGCGCGAAAGCGGCATCGAAGGCGGCGACTGAAGCGGCCGGTTCGACCTTGTCGAGCTTTTCGCTGGCCTCGATGAGCCGCGATGCGATCACCTTGCCATTCTTGTCGACGATCCGAGCCGACAGTCCGATCTCGGCCCGAGCCTCCCCATCCGTCGCGATCCGAAAGCGCCGGATGTCGAGCAGGAGCTGGTAGTCCGCCGGCCCGAGATCCGTCGTGCGCAGCGGGGCGTGGGCGATGTCGTAGTTCTCGAAACTGTCGATCAGGCGCGCCTGCACCAGTTTCGGAATGCTGTCGGCCCAGAGGAAGTCCGCAAAGCCCGGCCTGTCGCCGCTAGGCGCGAACAGCATGCGCTGGGTCTGCAGCATCGCCACCGCCGTCGGCTCGGGAATGGCCAGTGAGGCCGATAGCGTCTTGCCGGCCGGCCCGAGATTCTGCGGCGTGCGCAGGTCGTAGGTGACCTTCTGCGCGGGCGTACCACCGCCGGTCATCTTGTCGAGGCCTGCCAGGATGCCGTCGATCTTGCCGGTGTTGCGCCCGAGCCCGTCGGAGAAGGTCTTGAAATTGGCAATGGTGTCCTTCAGCGGGCCGGAATTGTCCTGAAGCACCGTGTCGACCCGCCGCAGCGCATCGCGCGCCGCCTGCGTCATGCTCTGGCCTGCGCCGGCCTCCGCGATCAAGGTCGGCAGCTCGCCGGACTTGGCGACGATCACGCCCCCCTCCAATGTCACCACGGGAACGCCGGTCAGGCCCTGGAATTCGAGGCCGACCTTAGTGTCGGCACGCACCGGCGTCGCGGTGGCAACCGAGATCGTGGCATTGACGAAGCGCGGGTTATCAGGCGCGAGCCCGAGCTGGGTGACCTCTCCGACCCGAATGCCGTTGAACAGCACGCCCGCGCCAACCAGCAGGCCGGGCACCGGCCCCTGGAATTGCACGTGGTAGCTGGTGCGCGGGCCGATGCCGCCGGTGTTGTTCAGCCAATAGACGAAGCCGAACACTGCGACGATCGCGGCCAGCACGAAACTGCCGATCAGCACATAGGGAGCGCGGGTTTCCATCTCTCATCTCATCTCGTGTTGCAGCATCTGCGAGCGCTTGCCGTGGAAGTAAGCGCGCACCCAGGGATGCTCGGATTGCAGCAATTCGCGCATCGGGCCGATCGCCACGATCTTGCCGTCGGCGAGCGCGGCGACGCGGTCGCAGACCGTGGTCAGGCTCGCAAGGTCATGGGTCACCATGAACACGGTGAGCTCCAGGGTCTTTTGCAGCGTCTTGATCAGCGCGTCGAACTCGCCGGCGGCGATGGGGTCGAGGCCCGAGGTCGGCTCGTCCAGGAACAGGATCGGCGGATCGAGCGCGAGCGCGCGCGCCAGCGCCACGCGCTTGGTCATGCCGCCGGACAGCTCCGCCGGATATTTGTCGGCGTCCTCCGCACGCAGGCCGACCATCTCGAGCTTGGCGATCGCGATCTCGTCCATCAGCTCCTGCGACAGGACGAGATTTTCGCGCAAGGGAAACTGGACGTTCTGGCGCACCGTCAGCGAGGAGAACAGCGCGCCCTGCTGGAACAGGATGCCCCAGGCCATCGCTGCGCCGCGGCCGTGGCTGCCGGCGGGTTGTCCCATGACCTCGATGGTCCCGCTCCGGCGCGGGATGAGGCCGATGATGGTCCGCATCAAGACCGATTTGCCGCCGCCGGAGGCACCCACCAGCCCGAGGATCTCGCCGCGGCGGACGTCGAGCGACAGATGGTCGAGCACGGTTTGACGGCCGAAGCCGACCACGAGGTCACGGACGCGGATGGCGAACTCGTCTTGTGGTCCGTCCATCGTCACATTCCGATCGAGGCAAAGAACACGGCGAACAGGCCGTCGAGCACGATCACCAGGAAGATCGATTTCACCACCGACGTCGTGGTCTGCCGCCCCAGCGACTCCGCGCTGCCCTTGACGCGCAATCCCTCGCTGCAGGCCCCGATCCCGATCACCAGCGCCATGAACGGCGCCTTCAGGATGCCCACTTCGAAATGTGCGACGGAAATGGCCTCGTGCAGGCGCGCGATGTAGATCGCCGGCCCCATGTCGCCATAGAACTGCGCGACCAGCCCGCCGCCATAGAGCGCGGCGATCGATCCGATGAAGGTGAGGATGGGCAGCGCAACGACCAGGGCCGCAACGCGCGGCAGGATCAGGACGTCGACCGGATCGAGCCCCATGGTCGAGAGCGCGTCGATCTCCTCGCGCATCTTCATCGAGCCGAGCTCGGCCGTGTAGGCGCTCCCCGACCGTCCCGCGACCATGATGGCGACGATCAGCACGCCGAGCTCGCGCAGCACCAGGATGCCGACCATGTCGACCGTGTATGATTCCGCGCCGAATCTACGGAAGTGGAAGAAGCCCTGCTGCGCGATGATGGCGCCGATCAGGAAGGTGATCAGCGTGACGATGGGGATCGCCTGCCATCCGATGCGGTAGAGCTGATACACCAGAGAGGTCAGCCGCAGCGAACGCGGCCGGCGCAGCACGCCGATGACGGCCATGAACAACGCGCCGAGCATCTGGAGGAAGATCGTGATGTCCTCCCACGCCCCGACCGTGGACTTGCCGAGATCACCCAGCCGCGCCAGAACCGGATTGGGCGCGGCCGCCGGAGCCGGCGTGCGGCGGTTGACCTGGCGCACCTCGTCCATCAGCCCGCTGAAATGATCGGCGACGCCGACGAATTCGGCTGGCCTGCCTGACGAGGCGGCCCTGCGCGACAGCTTCTCCAGGACCCAGGCGCCGAGCGTATCGAGCGCGCTGATCCCCGACATGTCCAAGGATACGGCGCGCGAACGATCGACGTCGGCCCCGACCGAGCGGGACAAGGTCTCGAGCGTCACCACGTTCGCGGCGGTCCAGGGCCCCTCGGGGCGCAATTTCAGCACGTCGCCGGACGGCGTCGCGTGCAGCAGCGGTTCGTGGTTCACGCTTTCCACCTCATCGGGACAATCGGTCCCCATTCAGCCGGCATTTCTAGGCCAGCATGTGGCGGCCGGATTGACTTGTCTCAAGACCCCGAACGGGCTCCGCCTCTTGACGCAAATCAAGCGCGATCGCACGGGCTGGTCTTAGGCTCGTTTGCATTTAATGAGGACACCAAATCCATGTTCGACAGTGACAGGATGAGCGAGGAATTGCGCACGCTGAAGGTCGACGTCACGCACCTGTTGAGCACCGCCGGCGAGGAGATGTTCGAGAGCTCGAAAGCTCGCACTGATGCGCTCGCCGATCAGATCAGGGCCGCACTCGCCGAGCTCGGCGAGACCGTCGAACAGGAGAGGGAGACGCTCCAGGGCCTCGTTGCGGAGCGTCCAATCACATCGCTCGCCTCTGCCTTCGCGCTGGGCGTGGTTGTCGGCTTCATGCTGAGGAGACACTAGGTGAATACCGAGAATATCGTCAAACATCTGCGCGTGCTGTGGCGCACCGACAGGATCATCGCCGACATCAGGCTGCGCCATTTGCTGATCGGCCTCGGCCTGCGTGCCTTCGCGGCGCTGATCGCCGCGTTCGGGCTGCTGATGCTGGAGCTGTCGGCCTATTTCGCACTGGTGCAGATCTGGAGCGCGATTACCGCGGCTGCCATCCTCGGCGCCGTCAATTTCGTCATCGCGGCCGCTCTCTTCCTGATCGCCGGCCGCGCTCCGTCGGGGCGTGACATCGAACTCGCCAACGAAATTCACGACACCTCCATCGAAGCCCTCCAGCTCGAGGCCCGTGCGCTCCAGGCCCAGGTGTCGGGCGCGGTGCACCACCCGCTGAGCACGATCGTGCCGGTGCTGCTGCCGCTGATCGCGATCATCATCAAGACTCTGCGGACGACGGCCAGGTCGTCCAATGATGCCAGTTCGGCCGAGGCGCAATCGTAGCCGACACGCTCAGAGCTTCAGCCTGACGTCGCAGATTTCAGGCTCGGCCGGGTCCGGCTTGACCTCGAAGCCGAGCTGCCGGCACATGTCGAGCATCACGGTATTCTCCTGCAGCACGTCGCCCGATATGGTCTTCAATCCTTCCGACCGCGCGTAGTCGATGATCAGCTGCATGAGGGCCCAGCCGAGTCCCCTGCCCTTGAGGTCGGACCGCAGCAGGATCGCGTATTCGCCGGTCTCGTAGATCGAGTCGGAATGGAGCCGGACCACGCCGACCATTTCGCCGCTGGCCTCCTCGAATGCGATGAAGGCCATCGCGCGCGCATAGTCGAGCTGGGTCAGGCGTGCGATGAATTCGTGGGTGAACTCCTTCATCGGGGCGAAGAAGCGCAGGCGAAGGTCGTGCGCCGTGACGTGACGCAGGAATTCGTGGATGGTCGGCTCGTCCTCGGGGCGCATGGGCCGCACGAAGATGCGCCAGTCCTCCTTGAGCTTGAGGCGGCGCTCCCATTGCGACGGATAGGCGCGAACGGCGAAATTGGCCGGGCCGGAGCCGGCGAACTTCCGCTGTGGCGGCCCGACCGCGACGCGGGCATCCACCGCGGTCACGCCGGTTTCATCCGCCAGCAGCGGGTTGATGTCGAATTCGCGGATCTCGGGAATGTCGGCCGCCATCTGCGCCAGCTTGACCAGCACCATGGCGACGGCGTCGTGCTTCACCGCCGGCACGTCCCGATAGGCCTTCAGCAGCCGCGACACGCGCGTGCGGTCGATCAGATCGCGGGCCAGTTGTAGATCGAGCGGCGGCAGCGCCAGCGCCTTGTCGTTGATGATCTCCACCGCCGTGCCGCCGCGGCCGAAAACCACCACCGTGCCGAAGGTCGGATCGTCGGCAAGGCCGAGGATCAGCTCGCGCGCCTTTGCCTTGACGACCATGGCCTGGACGATGACGCCGCCGATGCGCGCCTCGGGCCGCAGCTTCCGCGCTCGCGCAAGAATGTCCGTCGCCGCCGCACGCACGGCCTCCGGCGACGTCAGATTGAGCACGACGCCGCCGACGTCGGATTTGTGGGTGATGTCGCGCGACATGATCTTCAGCACGACGGTGCCGCCTTGGGCGAAGATGTCCTTTGCATAGGTCACCGCCTGCTCGACATCTGCTGCCGCATAGGTCGGCACCATCGCGATATCGTAGGCTTCGAGCAGGTGCTTGATCTCGACGGGTTCGAGCCACTGGCGGCCATCCGCGATCGCGGCTGTGACGATCTCTCTCGCCCCGCTGGCATCCGGAACGAACGTATCGGGCATCGCGGGAGGCACCTGGGTCAGCTCCTCCACCACTTCGCGGTGTCGGACCAGATGCATGAAGCCGCGCACGGCGTCGTCCTCGGTCGGATAGTTCGGCACGCCGGCGCTGGAGAGTGCCTGGATGATGTGCTGATCGGCGCCGACCCAGGCCGCCAGCACGGGCTTTGCCCATCGCCGGTGCTGCTCGCGATACTTGGCCACGAGCTCCGTCACGGTCTTGGCGATCTCGGCGGCCGATGCGATCGCGGTCTGCACGTTGAGGACGAGGACTGCGTCGTTGTCGCGATCGGCCAACAGTTCCTCCAGCGCCGCTGCGTAACGCGCAGCGTCGGCGTCGCCCACGATGTCGACGGGGTTTGCACCGGACCAGGTCGGCGGCAGCGCCGCATCAAGCTTCCTGCGCGCGTCAGTCGAGATGGTTGCCGGAATACCGCAGAGCTCGACCAATCGATCGACGGCGAGGACGCCGATGCCACCACCGTTGGTCAGGATGGCGAGACGCTTTCCGGTCGGCGATTCGACGCGGCCGAGTGTCTCGGCACAGTCGAACAGCTCGCGCAGGTCGGACACCCGCAGCACGCCCGCGCGGCGGAACGCCGCGTCATAGACGGCGTCGGCACCGGCGAGCGCCCCGGTATGCGTGGCAGCGGCCTTCGCACCCTGCGCCATGCGGCCGGACTTCACCACGACGACGGGCTTCACCCGCGCGGCGGCGCGCGCCGCCGACATGAACTTGCGCGCGTCCTTGATCGCCTCGATGTAGAGCAGGATCGCGCGGGTCTTGTGATCCATCGCGAAATGGTCGAGCAAATCGGCAATGTCGACGTCGATCTGATCGCCGATCGAGACGATGCCGGAGAAGCCGACGCCGCGCTGCGCGGCCCAATCCACCATGCCGGCGGCAATGGCTCCCGATTGCGAGATCAGCGCGAGGTTGCCGGCCCCCGGCATGTGCGCGGCGAAACTGGCATTCAGGCTGACGCCGGGCATCATGATGCCGAGGCAGTTCGGCCCGATCAGCCGCATGCCGTGTTTGCGGGCGGCAGCGCTGGTCGCCTCGTGCAGCGATCCCGGTCCCTGGCCGAGCCCGGCTGAGACGATCAGCGCACCCGCAGATCCGCGACGGCCGGCCTGCTCGACGATGCCTGGAATCTCGCCCGCGGGCGCGGTGACGACGACAAGCTCGGGCACGAAGTCCAGCCTGTCCAGGCTCTTCACCGCAGCGAGGCCGCCGATCTCGGCGTGGCGCGGATTGACAAGGCCAAACCGCCCCTTGAATCCCGCTTTCCGAATGTTTTCCAGGACCGCGCGTCCAACGGACGCCGGACGCGCGCTCGCGCCGACGAGCGCAACCGAGCGCGGGGATAGCAGGTTGTTCAGACGATAAGTCGACATGAAAACAAATGCACCGCGCCCGCGGCGGTTCCGATGATTGAACGATCCGGCTGGGAAGAAGACGCCTAGTGCGAGATCATAACCCAGCATGGTGGCTGGCCAATGACGGTCTTTGTCACACCGCCCCACACGATCTCGTTCAGGCGCGAATGATGATAGGCGCCCATCACGATGGCATCGATGCCATGGGAATTCGCCCAGCTTCCCAATACTTTGCCGGTCGAGCGGCCGCCCCCCTTCGTGGTTTCGAACGAGGCAAAGACGCCGTGTTCCCGCAAATGGTCGACGAGTGCCGTTCCGGATCGGACGACCGCGTCCGTCTCGTCCTCCGCCACGGTCAGCACACGAACCGAACTGGCAGCCTGAAGAACAGGCAACGCATCGCCGACCGCACGCGCGGCCCGTGCAGAATGATCCCAGGCAATCACGACGTTCTCGAACTCGGGCCTGAGCTCATCGGCGCGATGTTCGGGACAGAGCAGAAGCGGCCGGCCGGATTCGAACAACAACGCCTCCACGATGGTCTCCGTTCGACTGTCATGCGGTTTCACGGGAACCAGCGCGAGGTCGCTGAAGTGGGCGTGCTCGGCCAGGATCGCTCCGATCTGATCCGCAGGCACCTTGCCCGACCGGCCCTGGGCGCGGACGTTGGCGCAGCAAGCCGCATCGGTGAATGCATTCAGCAGCTGCTGCATGTCGCTCGCCTCGAGGCTGGCCTGCGCGAATTCGCGATCGTCAGGCAGCATCACCTTCGGTCGCTCGAAAACATCTTCCTCGAGCGCGAGCGCGGTGATCCTGGCGCCGAGATCGGCGGCGACAGAAACGCATTTCTCGATCGCAACCAGGGCTGGCCCGCGCGGCTGGCCGACAAGGGGCAGAAACACATCCTTGATGGGCATCGGAATTCTCCTGAGCCACCATGATAGGCGGGCTGTCGTCGAGACCCTTGATCCGCGTCAAGACCGGGGGAAACTCCGTCCGATCAGCCCGGGAAACAGGCGTTGAGTGACGTCAAGGACTGGCCACTAGGCCGTTCTATGGATACTTCAGTCGGCGCGGTTCGCCCCGGAGACAGACATGCGTGCGATGGTGTTGCCGGCCCCACGAGCGCGGCTCCAGATGGAGGAGCGGCCTGACCCGATGCCGGGCGAGGGTCAGATCCGGATGAAGATCAGCGCCTGTGGTGTATGCCGGACCGATCTTCATCTCGTCGATGCCGAGCTGCCCGGCATCCGCTATCCGATCGTGCCTGGCCACGAGATCGTCGGCCGGATCGACCTCATCGGCGCGAATGTGACGACACATGCGCCTGGTGACCGGGTCGGCATTCCCTGGCTCGGCTTCACCTGCGGAAAATGCCGCTTCTGCCGCGAGGGTATGGAAAACCTCTGTGATGCACCGCTGTTCACCGGCTACACGCGCGACGGCGGCTACGCGACCCACACCATCGCCGACGCACGTTACACTTTTCCGCTCGGCGAGGCCGGCAGCGATGTGGAGATTGCGCCCCTGCTGTGCGCGGGGTTGATCGGCTGGCGCTCGCTGGTCCTGGCTGGCCCCGCCGAGAGGCTGGGCCTCTATGGCTTCGGCGCCGCCGGCCACATCATTGCGCAAGTCGCGGCTTGGCAGGGACGCTCCGTCCATGCATTCACGCGCCCTGGCGATGCCGCTGCACAAGATCTTGCCCGCCGTCTCGGCGCTGTCTGGGCGGGGTCATCGGACCAGGTGCCCGACGAGCCGCTCGACGCCGCGATCATCTACGCGCCAACCGGCGAGCTGGTCCCGGCGGCGTTGCGCGCCGTGCGCAAAGGTGGTCGCGTCGTCTGCGCCGGCATCCACATGAGCGACATTCCAAGCTTTCCGTATGATCTGCTGTGGCAGGAACGGCAGCTGGTCTCGGTCGCCAACCTGACCCGGCAGGATGGCCTCGATTTTCTCAAGGTCGCGCCGCAAGCCGGCGTGCGGACCGAGACGACGGCGTTTCCGCTCGATCAGGCCAATGAGGTCCTGACCATGCTGCGGAATGGCCAGATCCTCGGCGCGGCCGTGCTGACGCCCTGATGGTGCTTGCCATGTCCGCTTCGATGAAGGATGACACGGCGGCTCAGGAGCGCATCTTTCTGATGCTGACCGACCATCCCGGCGTGATGCGCATCGACACGCATGCCGCCTCGGTGTTCCTGGAAGCAAAGCGTGCGCTGAAGATCAAGCGCGCCGTCCGGTTTCCCTTCCTCGACTATTCGACGCTCGAAAAGCGCAAGGCGGCCTGCGAGGAGGAGATCCGGATCAACCGGCCCCTGGCGCCGCAGATCTATCGTGGTGTCGTGGCGATCACGGAAGAGGCGGATGGATCGGTGAAGGTCGAGGGCGCCGGCCGGCCGATCGAGTATGCGGTCGACATGTCGCGCTTCGACGAAAGCAGGACGTTGGATCATCTGGCCGAGGCCGGCCCGCTGGACGCGAAGCTTGCCTCCGCCGCCGCCGACGCCATCGCGGCGTCGCACGCGGCGGCGCACGCGGCGGCGACACGCGCCGACGGAAAAGCATGGGTCTCCTCCATCCCGGCCCTGATCGACGGCAACACCAATGGTCTGCGGGCCGGCGGCCATTTCAGCGCAGACGAGATCGAGCAACTCGCCAACGCTTCGCATGCGGCCTGTCTGCGTATTCGTCCCCTGCTCGCAGAGCGCAGCCGCCGGGGCTTCGTGCGCCGCTGCCATGGCGATCTGCATCTGGCAAACATCGTTATGATCGATGATCGACCCGTGCTGTTCGACGCGATCGAGTTTGACGCGCAGATGGCGACGGTCGACGTGCTCTACGATCTCGCATTCACGCTGATGGACCTGTTGCAGCACCACCAGCCGAGCGCGGCAAACATGGTGCTGAACCGCTATCTCGCCGCGACGCCGGCGGACAATCTCGATGCGCTCTCGACCCTGCCGCTGTTCATGTCCATCCGGGCGGCGATCCGCGCCCAGGTGGCGCTGGCGCGACTGAAACCGCCGCACTCCGACGATCCCGGCATCGTCGACCAGGCACGGCGTTATTTCGACCTCGCCGGGACGCTGATCCGTCCTCCTGCTCCGCGTCTGATTGCGGTCGGCGGACTGTCCGGCACCGGAAAGACCGCCCTGGCGCACGCGCTCGCGCCGGTCGTGGCACCGGAGCCGGGCGCCGGCGTGCTGCGCAGCGATCTCGTCCGCAAGCAGATGTTCGGGGTCGAAGACACCCACCGCTTGCCGCCTTCAGCCTATACGCCGGAGGTCACGGCCCGCGTCTATGACACGCTGGTGCAGCAGGCCCGGCGGGTGCTGGCGCAGGGCCATTCGGCGATCGTTGACGGCGTATTCGCGCGCGAGGACGAACGCGATGCGATCGCGGCGCTGGCGCGCGAGTGCAACGTGACGTTGAACGGGCTGTTCCTGGTCGCAGACCTTGCAACCCGGCAAGCGCGCATCGGCGACCGCCGGGGAGACGCATCGGACGCCACGCCGGAGGTTGCCGCGCTGCAAGAGCACTATAATATCGGCCATGTCGGCTGGGCGACCATCGATGCATCCGGGACACAGGAGCAGACGCTTCAGAACTGCCGGAACGTCATCGCTGAGGGGCAAACAAGGCAATCAGACTAATGCGGGCAAGGAAGTCGCGATCCACCACGCGCTCGACGGCAAATGCGCATGCCAAGCCGGCAACGCGGCGCAATGTCCTGCCGGCCCGCCTCAGCCCCGGCATGGCCTGCGACACGGCCTTCCGCATCATCGCCCGCCGACACCTCGGCGCGGTGATCGCTCAGCACGACGGCACCTGCCGCGGCGATCCGGATGCGCTGCACCAGATCCGGATCGCACTGACTCATCTGCGGACTGCCATCCGCTTCTTCTCGCCAATGGTCGACGATAACGTGCGACCGGAAGTCTGGGCCGAACTGAAATGGCTGAACAGTCAGCTCGGCATGGTGCGGGACCTCGACGTGGCCATCGAGCGGATCGTCGCAGAGAGTAGCGACGAGCTCGCGGTGGTCGCCGAGCTTCAGCGCTGGGACGAAAAACGCGCGGAGAGCCATCGGCTGCTGGCGCGTGCGCTGCAATCGGCGCGGTATCGCCGCCTGGTCGAGCAAACCTCGACGTGGATCGAAAGCGGCCCCTGGTCGACCCGCCGCAGCAAGGAAGCGATCCGGTTGCGCCGCTGCACCCTCGCCGACCATGCGACGGAGCGGCTGACCGAGTGGGAGACGACGCTGCTCAAGAAGGCCCGTAAGCTGAAGAAGCTCGATGTCGAGAAACGTCACAAGCTGCGGCTCCTCAACAAACGGATGACCTACTCGGTCGAGTCGCTTGCGGATCTGTTCGCCGATGGGGCGGCGACGAAACAGAAGTCCATCCTCAAGCAATTGCGCAAGGCACAACGGTCGCTTGGTCAATTGAACGACGATGCCCGCGGACAAGCGCTGGCGGCATCGTTGAATGGCGCCGGGATCGAGGCCAGCAATCGCTTCCTCGATCGCAAACGCGAGAAGAAGTTGTTGCGGAAGGCGTCAACGGCCTATCGCAAATTGGACAAGGCCAAACCGTTCCGCTCCTCGGATCTCACGCCGAGATCGGAGCCGGAGGCTTAGGTGTGGACGTAGTCCCCCGGCGCATCCGGCAGGCCGAGGGCGTCGCCAAGTCCGATCTGCGGCGGATCGCAGGGGGCGCCGGAACGTGCCGCCAGCCAAGTGGTCCATTCCGGCCACCATGAGCCCTCGACGCGCGGGGCCAGCTTCAGCCATTCATCCGCACCGACATAGGGCGCATCGGCAGCCTTGGTCAGCACCTGATAAAAGTGGCCCTCCTCCTGCGGAGGCGCCACGACACCGGCATTGTGACCGCCGCTGGTCAACAGGAACGTCACGTCGGCATCGACCTGATAATGGATCTTGTAGACGGATCGCCAGGGCGCCACGTGATCGGCGAGCGTGCCGACCACGAACATCGGTGTGTGAATGTCGGACAGCGAGACGCTCCGGCATTCGACCCGATAGCGACCTTCCGCCAGATCGTCGTTCAGGAACAGCTTGCGCAGATACTCCGAGTGCATGCGATAGGGTAGCCGCGTGGCGTCGGCATTCCAGGCCATCAGGTCGCTCGGTGGCGAGCCGTCGCCCATCAGATAATCACGCGAGAGCCGCGACCAGATCAGCTCGTTGGAGCGCAGGAGCTGGAACGCGCCCGCCATCTGTGTCGTGTCGAGATAACCGCGCTGCCACATCATGTCTTCGAGGAAGGCAACCTGGCTCTCGTTGATGAAGAGCGTCAGTTCGCCGGCCTCCGTGAAATCGGTTTGTGCGGCGAGAAGCGTGACGGTGCCGAGACGGCTATCGCCGTCCCGCGCCATGGCCGCCGCGGCAATCGACAGCAACGTCCCGCCAAGGCAATAGCCGAGCGCATGGATCTTCCGGCCCGGCACGATCTGCCCGATCATGTCCAGCGCGGCCATCACGCCCAGCTTGCGGTAGTCGTCGAAGGCAACATCCCGATCGTTCGCATCCGGATTGCGCCAGGAGATCGCGAAGACGGTGAAGCCCTGAGCGGTCAGGTATTTGACCAGGGAATTCTGCGGCGACAGATCGAGGATGTAGTACTTCATGATCCAGGCCGGCACGATCAGAATCGGCTCCGGTCGCACCTGCGCAGTCGTCGGATGGTACTGGATCAGCTCGATCAGGCTGTTGCGGTAGACGACCTTGCCGGGCGAAGCCGCCACCGTCTTGCCAACGACGAACTGATCCTCGCCGGCCAGCTTCGAGCCGGAGAGCAGGCGCATCAGGTCGCTGCACCAGTTCTGCCAGCCGAACACGAAGTTCTCCCCGCCGCTTTGGAACGCTTTTTCCAGCACCTGCGGATTGGTGGCGGCGAAGTTCGAGGGCGCCAGCATGTCGAGCATCTGGCGCATCGAGAACTCGACGATGCCCTCATTTGCGTGCGACACGCCGCGTATGCCGGTCGTGGCATCGTGCCACCAGCGCTCGGTGAGCAGAAACGCCTGCGCAAGCAGATTGAACGGCGCGGCTTCCCATTGCCGGTCCTTGAAGCGGCGATCCCGCGCCTGCGGCCGAATGACGGACCATGGTTCTTTGGATGTCGCGTGAGCGGCAGCTTCCAGGAAGCGGCCTGAGTCGCGGAAGATATTGCGGAAGAGCTCCATCTGGTGCTGAGGCGCCGCCGCAAGATGCGCGCCCCAGTCGAGCCAGGCGAGCGACAAGGCAACAGGCGAGATTCCGCCCGTGAACCGCGCCAGCATGGCATGAAACGCGCGATCGAGTGGATACGAATCCGTTGTTTGCGGGCAAGTGCAGTCAGCCGGCGTGCCTGCGACCCTTTCGGAAATCCCGGCAGCCGGCCTGGTAGCGGGAGCTTGCAGCGGCGCTTCGGCCCGTGGGAAGATCTTCACGACGCTCATGGCTCATTGTTCCTGCGGGCTTCTGTTCTACGCCTGCGGCAGGATATGGCGACGCTTCCGGTGCGCGTTGAGCTGCATCAAATCGCGGCACGGATCAAAATCGGTCAATCAAGGCAAGCTTTCTCCGCTTGACCTGAGTCAAACCGCACCCCGATGGATTCACTAGGCTTTGTCCATTGAAATTGACATGCCAGCGGAGTTGTTCATGCGCGCCCACCAGATCATGACCCGGTCGGTCATCTCGGTTACCCCCGACACCAGCATCGTCGAGGCCGCCAATATCATGCTGAAGCGACATGTGAGCGGCCTCACGGTGGTCGACGCTACCGGCAAGCTGGTGGGCGTGGTGTCGGAAGGAGATTTCATCCGCCGCAGCGAGATCGGCACCGGGCGCAAGCGCGGGCGCTGGCTGCGGTTCATCCTCGGTCCGGGCAAATCCGCCAGCGACTTCGTTCACGAACACGGCCGCAAGGTCTCGGAAGTGATGACCGACCTGCCCGTAACCATCACCGAGGATACGGCGCTTGCGGAGATCGTCGATCTCATGGAGCGAAACAACGTCAAGCGGCTGCCGGTGGTGCGCGGCGACAAGGTCGTCGGAATCGTGTCCCGCGCCAACCTGTTACAGGCCGTGGCCGGGCTCGCCCGCGAAGTGCCGGATCCGACCGCGGACGACGACCACATTCGCAGCCGCATCATCGACACCATGGAGAAGAACGACTGGTGCCCGTTCGGGCTGAACGTCATCGTCCGCGACGGTATCGTTCATCTCAGCGGCGTCATCACCGAAGAGCGCGCTCGGCAAGCCGCGATCGTCGCCGCGGAAAACGTCGAGGGCGTGAAGAAGGTGCACGATCATCTCTGCTGGGTCGACACCATATCCGGCGTCTATCTCAACTCGCCCGAAGACGACGAGCTCGCCAAAGCGAGCTGATCGCCGCGGAGTTCAGCTCGGAATGACGGCGGTGGCTTCGATCTCGACGCGCGCCGCCTTCTCGACGAGGCGGACGACCTGTACCAGGGCCATCGCTGGATAGTGCGTTCCGAAGACGTCGCGGTAGATCCTGCCGAGCTCCTTCAGATTGGCCAGGTACTCGTCCATGTCGACGACGTACCAGGTCAGGCGCACGAGGTGCTCGGGCCGGGCACCGGCCTCGGCCAGGATCGCTGCGATGTTGTCCAGGGTCTGGCGCACCTGCGCGACGAAGCCGTCGGCGAGACGCTCCTCGGCGTCCCAGCCGATCACCCCGCCGGTGACGACGATGCGTCCTTCGGCAGCCATGCCGTTGGCATAGCCCTTCGGCAGCGGCCAGCCTGACGGCTGCAGGATCTGCGCCTTGGTGCGCGTTCCATCCTCGGCTGCGGTCGGCAGGACCGCGAGTTGCGGGCATTTCGGCGTCGTCACAGACAATTCTCTATCCTTCTCTCATTCCGCGGCGACGCCTGAGGACGTCACTGCAGCCTGCGCCAGCTGCCGCAGGGCAAAGCGCTTCAGCTTGCCGGTCTCGGTCTTCGGCAATTGCGCGACGAACTCGATGGCGCGCGGATATTTATACGGCGCGATCTCGCGTTTGACGTGCTCCTGCAACTCGGCCACGAGCTGAGCGTCAGGGGTCACGCCGGGCGCGGCAATGACATAGGCTTTGACGATCATGCCCCGCGCCTCGTCCGGCGCGCCGACCACACCGCATTCGGCGACCGCCGGATGCGTAAGCAGCGCCGCTTCGACGTCAGTTCCTGCGATGTTGTAGCCGGCCGACACGATCATGTCGTCGGAGCGCGACTGGTACCAGAAATAGCCGTCGCTATCCATCAAATAGGTGTCGCCGGTGATGTTCCAGCCGTTCTGGACGTATTTCCGCTGCCGCTCGTCGGCCAGATAGCGGCAGCCGGTCGGCCCGCGCACGGCGAGAAAGCCCATCGTTCCGGGCGGCACGTCGCGGCCCTCATCATCGACGATCTTGGCTTCATAGCCCGGCACGGGCTTGCCGGTGGCGCCGGGGCGGATCTCGTCCTCGGTCGCGCTGATGAAGATGTGCAGCATCTCGGTCGAGCCGATGCCGTCCATCAGCTTGATCCCGGTCGCCTTAAGCCAGGCATCGAATGTCGGCTTGGGAAGGGTCTCGCCCGCAGAGACGCATTTGCGGAGCGAAGAAATGTCGCGGCCTGCGAGCTTGCCAAGCATGGCGCGGTATGCGGTCGGCGCCGTGAAGCAGACCGTGGTCTTGTACTGCTCGATCGCATTCAGAATGTCGTCCGGCGTCGTCTTCTCCAGCACAACGAAGGAGGCGCCGATATGCATCGGAAACAGCACGCCGCCGAAGCCGAAGGTGAAGGCGAGCGGCGCCGAGCCGATGAAGCGATCGTTTTGCACGGCGCGCAGAATGTTGCGCGCATAGCCGTCACAGACCGCGAGCATGTCGCGATGGAAATGCATGGTGCCCTTGGGATCGCCGGTCGTGCCCGAGGTGAAGGCGATCAGGCAGATGTCGTCGGCGGCGGTATCGACCGCCTCGAACTCCGGGCTGACATCGGCGATCAACGCTTCCAGCGAATCCGCCGCGCCATTGCCCCAATAGACGACCCGCTCGAGACCGGGCGCAGCAGCTTTCGCCTTCTCCATCTCCTCGGCGAGCTTTCCGTCGCACAGCGCCAGCGTGATCTCCGCCTTCTGGATCGGATAGGACAGCTCCTTGGCGCGCAGCAGCGGCATCGTCGCCACGCAGATTCCACCGGCCTTGATCACCGCGAGATAGGTCGCAACCATCATCGGATTGTTGGCCGAGCGCAGCAGCACACGCCCGCCGCTGACGAGACCGAGCTTGCCAACCAGCACATTGGCGATGCGGTTCACCAGCGCCTGCAGCTCGCGATAGGTGTAGCTGACGGCCGGGCTGATGACGCAAGGGGCATCGCCATGGCCCTGCTCGACCCAGCGATCGAGGAAATAGCTGACGCAGTTCAGTCGCGGCGGATAGTTCAGCTCCGGCCGCGTGAAGATGAATTCGGGCCAGAGCTCGCGCGGCGGCAGATGTTGCCGCGCGAACGTATCGACATGGGCCGTCGCGGCGCTGCCGTCAGACGAGCCCGTCCCTTGAATCTTGGCGGCGTTGGCCATCGCACGCTCCTTTCAGCATGGATTGCACCCGGCAGCACGATCTGGAAAACATTTTAGGCTTAAAACAATTCGGCGCAATAGGGGATTTTGGGCATCCCGTGCTTTTTCATGCGGCAAAGGGTGTCGGGCTGTCGCGCCCGCAGGCTACGGCCGGCGGCGGGCGGCCGATTTCTGCGCGGACGCCTTGGTCTTGGCGAGGAGGCGCATCAATTCGCGCACATCCTTCGGGGAGAGATCGGCGAACAGATCGGCGATCCAGGTCTCGTGCTCGGCGGCCATCCTGCGGAACTCGGCACGCCCGAGCTTGGTCAGCCGGATCACCTGGACGCGGCGATCGGTGTCTGAGGTCCGCCGGTCGAGATGGCCTGATTCCACCAGGCGCTCCACGAGCCCGGTCACATTGCCGTTCGAGACCATCATGCGCTTGGAGACATCTGACAGGGTCATGCCGTCAGGCGCCTTGTCGAGCTGTGCCATCAGGTCGAAACGCGGCAACGTGACGTCGAACCGCTGCCGCAGCCGGCCGCGCACCTCGCCCTCGATCAGCGTCGTGCACGTCAAGAGCCGCAGCCACAGCCGAAGCTCTTCGGCGTGGTCCTCCGGTGTTTCGACAACCTTGGTCTCGGAATCGAGCATGTCGATGCAGTCACTCACGGCCGGCCATGGCGCGGGCACGGAATCCCCAACGTTTTGAGCTTCAAATAAATCCGCGTCGGCCGCAAGTCCAAAGCTGCAACAATCGACCGCACGCCAGTTTCTTTAGGCTTCAAATAATTGGCGCGCAGCTTGCATGCATCGCTGCTCGCACGATGCGACGCCCCGCGCTCGGCTTGCCGGGACCGCCGTCATCGGCATAAGCTTTGGATTGGAGTACGTGGCTTGCAGCGCAAGCCAATCGTCACGAGGGACAGATCATGAAGACGAAAATAACCTTGGCCGCAGCTGCGATGCTACTCGGCACCGTGGTGACCCCTGCCCTCGCCCAGGAAAAAATCAAGCTGGGTGTGATCGTGACCCTATCGGGGCCCGCCGCAGCGCTGGGCCAGCAGGTTCGCGACGGCTTCGCGCTCGCCGTGAAGGATCTCGGCAGCAAGATGGGTGGCCGCGATGTCGAGGTCGTCGTCGTCGACGATGAGCTGAAGCCGGATGCTGCGGTGACCAAGGTGAAGGGCCTTCTGGAACGTGAGAAGGTCGACTTCGTGGTCGGGCCGATCTTCTCCAACATCCTGCAGGCCATCCACCGGCCCATCACGGAGTCGAAAACCTTCCTGATCAGCCCCAATGCCGGTCCCTCGACCTTCGCCGGCAAGGATTGCAACCCGTTCTTCTATGTGACCTCGTATCAGAACGATCAGGTGCACGAGATCCTCGGCAAGGTCGCGCAGGATCGCGGCTACAAGCGGATGTACCTGATGGTGCCGAACTATCAGGCGGGCAAGGATTCGGTGGCTGGCTTCAAGCTGGACTACAAGGGCGAGATCGTCGAAGAGTCCTACATGCCGTTGAACACGTTGGATTTCCAGCCGGAGCTCTCCAAGATTTCCTCGCAGAAGCCCGATGCACTGTTCACATTCATGCCGGGCGGCCTCGGCGTCAATCTCGTCAAGCAGTACCGGCAGGCCGGGCTCGCCGATACTATTCCGGTGCTCTCGGCCTTCACGGTCGATGAATCGACCCTGCCGGCACAGCAGGATGCGGCGGTGGGCATGTTCGGTGGCGCGAACTGGGCGCCCAATCTCGACAATCCCCAGAACAAGAAGTTCGTTGCCGCCTATGAGGCCGCCTACAACAGCGTTCCCGGCACCTACGCCTTCCAGGCCTATGATGCCGCGATGCTGATCGACAGCGCAGTCAAGGCCGTGAAGGGCAATCTCTCCAACAAGGAGGCCGTTGGCGCCGCGTTGAAGAAGGCCGACTTCACCTCGCTGCGCGGGGCCTTCAAGTTCAACAACAACAATTATCCGATCCAGGATTTCTACCTGACCAAGGTCGCCAAGCGTCCGGACGGCAAGTTCCAGACCGAGATCGTGCAGAAGGTCTTCGAAAATTACGGCGACCGCTATGCCAAGGACTGCAAGGCGTCGAACTGAGCATGATCCGGACCCGAAGGGCCGCACTAGCGCAAAGTGCGCAGCGGTTTTCCGATGAAGATCATGCTCTGACAATAGCCGCGCAGCGCGCTACGGGAGGACTGCAATGAAGAGCGAAATCACCGGCATCACGCGGGCCAATGAAGGAATCCAGGGCATTTCCTGGAACATCCTCGGCCAGACCTACGTGCCGAAGAGCTACGCGGAGAACAGCTTCTCCTGGCACGCGACGCTACCGCCGGGCACCTTCGTGCCGCCGCACATTCACCCCGACCAGGATGAGTATCTCTATATGCTGGAGGGCAAGCTCGATTTCATGCTGGGCAATTCGGAGGCGCAGGCCAGTGCAGGCGACCTGATCCGCCTCGGCATGGGCGTGCCGCACGGCATCTTCAACAAGTCGGAGCAGACCGCCAAGGTGCTGTTCTGGGTCTCGCCGAGCCGCAAGCTGTTCGACCTGTTCTGGGGCCTTCACAACATGAAGGAGCAGAAGCCGGAGGACGTCGTGGCGATGGCTGCCGAGTTCAACATCCACTTCCTGCCGCCGCCGCCCGGCGGCTAGCAGCCTGTCTTAAGCGCGCACCGCCGCGAGTCCCGGCACCGCGGCGAAGCCTGCCTTGGTGGCATAGCCACGCACGATGGCCTCGCGCTGGGAATAGCTCAGAACGTTGTCGACATTGTCGAAACCGTCGGGCGCGAGCTGCTCGACGGCGTCGATGACGCCCTCCGGCCCGCCGCGCCGGTTGGAGCGGACGATCTCGGCCGTCATCGGCAGACGCTTCTTCTCGTATTCGAGCAAGGCCTGACGCGGGTGTTCGGCGCGCACCAGCACATCCGCAAGACAGCGCGCGTCGAGAATAGCCTGCGAGGCGCCGTTCGACCCCACCGGATACATGGGATGCGCAGCGTCGCCGAGCAGCGTGACCCGACCCGATGACCAATAGGGCAAGGGATCGCGGTCGCAGGTCGGATATTCGTAGAATTCGGGCGTTGCCGAGATCAGGCTCTTCACGTCGATATAGGGCACCGAGAAGCGTGCCACGTGCGGCATCAGCTCCTCGCGGCGGCCCGGCCGCGACCAGTCTTCCTTCCGCGGCGGCGGCGCGTTGCCCTCGCCCACCTTCACCAGCACCGCCCAATTGGTCAGGCGGCTCGCCGGGCTCGATCCTTCCGCGATCGGATAGATCACCACCTTGGCATTGAGACCGCCGGCCACGATCATCGATTTTCCGGTGAGAAACAGCGGCCAGTCGCGCGCACCGCGCCACAGCATGAGGCCGTTCCAGCACGGCGGCCCTTCGTTCGGAAACAGCGTCTCGCGGACGCGAGAGTGAATGCCGTCGGCGCCGATCAGGATATCGCCGCGCGCGGTGTGGACATGGGTGCCGGCGCGATCGAAGAAGTAAGCAGTGACGCCGCCCTCGTCCTGCGTGAAGGCGCCGAGCCGGCAGCCGGTGTGGATCGCCTCGCGGCCCAACCGCTCCTCAACGGCGCGATGGATAACGCCCTGAAGGCGGCCGCGATGGATCGAGAATTGCGGCACGTCGTGGCCGGCGTCGATGCCGCGAGCTTCGCGCCAGACCTCCTGGCCATGGCGGTTGAGATAGTAGAGCTGATCGGTGCGGATCGCGACCTCGTCGAGCTTCTGCAACAGGCCGAGGCCGGCCAGCTCGCGCATGGCATGCGGCAGCGTGTTGATGCCGACGCCGAGCTCGCGAATGGTGTCGGCCTGCTCGAAGATCTCGCAATCCAGGCCGCGCGAGCGGAACATCAAAGCCGTCGTGAGACCACCGATACCGCCACCGACGATAATCGCCTTCATCGCCCTAACTCCACTCGAACCGCAGGCAATGGGTTAACGTCGCACGGGCGGTCACTCCGCCGCAAGCGGCTTTGTCACCTCCGCCTTGAGCTCGGCCCGTGTCTTGGGCTTAGCCTTAATTATCAGCTCCTCGAGATCCTGCCGGTCGCGGAACCCGAATACATGCGCATCGGCGACATCACCGCGCGATTGGCGAACTTCATCTCACGCAGGCGGCAATCAAATTATTCTAAGCCTAAAATAATCTCCCGCAAGTCCCCCTATTCGCTGGATTGGCTGCAGATAATTGCGACCGGCTCAGTCGCCCCTGAAGACCGGTTTGACCTTGTTGGCGAAAGCCTCGAAGGCGCGCTCGAAATCCGCCGTTGTCATGCACAGGGCTTGAGCCACGGCCTCCGCCTCGATCGCCTCCTCCACCGACATCGCCCATTCCATGGCCAGCATCCGCTTGGTCATGGTGTTGGCGAAGGTCGGGCCTTCCGCGACCTGCTTGGCCAGAACCTGCGCCTGGGGCAGCACCTGCTCTGGCGTGACGATGCGGCTGAAGAAGCCCCAGCGCTCGCCCTCTTCCGCCGTCATGAACCGGCCGGTGTAGAGCAGCTCGGAGGCGCGGGACTGCCCGATGATCCGCGGCAGGATGGCGCAAGCGCCCATGTCGCAGCCGGCCAACCCCACCTTGTTGAACAGGAACGCCACCTTGGCCCCGCTCGCCGCAAGGCGCATATCAGACGCCATCGCGATGATCGCTCCGGCCCCGGCACAGATACCTTCGACCGCGGCTACGATCGGCTGCGGACAGGCCCGCATCGCCTTGACGAGGTCGCCGGTCATGCGCGTGAAGGCGGTCAGACCCTTGGTGTCCATCTTCACCAGCGGGCCGATGATCTCGAACACGTCGCCGCCGGACGAGAAATTGCCGCCGGCACCCGTCACGACGATGGACTTGACCGCGTCGTCGAAGGCGCAGGCGCGGAAGAAGTCGGTCAGTTCCCGATAGCTCTCGAACGTCAGCGGATTCTTTCGTTCGGGACGGTTGAGCGTGACCGTCGCAACGCCGTCGACCGCGGCGAGCAGGAAATGCTGCGGTGAGTAATCCGCAAGCGGCACGGTAACGGGATTGGCTGGTCTGCTCATGGGATCTCCTTGGCTTTCTTTTTCCGCGCCTGCCAGGCAGGCTAGACTTCGCCACCGGCCACTGCGATCGCCTGTCCGGTGATCGCGCTCGCGCCCTCGCCGCACAGCCAGAGAACCGCGTCTGCGACCTCCTGGGGCGTGACCAGGCGCCCTTGCGGATTGTGCTTCGCAAGCTCGGCGATCGCCTGCTCCCGCGTTCGGCCGGTCTTCTTCATGATGTTGTCGATGCTGCCGGCAACGAGATCGGTGTCGGTGAAGCCGGGACACACCGCATTCACGGTGACGTTGCTTCCAGCCATCTCGAGGGCAAGGGAACGCACGAGGCCGATCACGGCGTGTTTGGCCGCTGCATACGCGCTGACATAGGCGTAGCCCTTGAGGCCTGCGGTGGACGCTACCGCGACGATGCGGCCGTAGGGACGATCCTTCATGCCCGGCAGCACGGCCTGGACGGCATGCACGACGCCCATGAAATTGACATCCATCATCCGGCTGAAGAGCGCGCTGTCCGATTTCGCGAACGGCGCCGATTCAGCGCTGCCCGCGTTGGCAATCAGGATGTCGATCGGCTTGCGCGCACTTGCCCCGGCGATCGCGGCTTTCAGAGACGCTTCGTTCGAGACATCAGCGACAGCCGTAAAGTGCGCGGCGCCTGCATTGACCGCCTCGTCGAGAACCGCCGCGTTCCGGCCAAGCACGGTCACGGTCGCACCGGCGCCGACGAGAGCGGACGCGATCGCGCGGCCGATGCCGCGCCCGCCACCGGTGACCAGCGCGTGCGGCGAATGCGGCAATCCGGACATGCGCTGGCTCCCTCGGCTCTCGTGATCGCGCTTCCGATATATTTTAACCTTCAACTTTTTGCAACGAAAGCGGCGCTCGACCGGCGAGCGCCGCCGCGCGGGAGACGGCCCGAAAATTGCTTTAAGTATAAAATTATCGCTTTCCATCCCCCACAGGCCTGTTAGCATCGAAGGGGCCCAGCAGAAGGATGTCGCGTGTCGCAGCCTGTGCCAATGATAACAAAGGACGGACGCTTCGCCTATGAAGCCGCGGGCGATCCGGACGCGATACCGCTGATCTTCCTGCACGGCATCGGCGGCGCGGCGCGGGCCTGGCGGCGGCAGCTTGCGACATTTGGCGACCGCTTCCGCGCGATCGCATGGGACATGCCCGGTTATGGAGGATCGGCGCCGCTTGCGAGCGTCAGTATCGCTGCCCTGGCGGAGGCGCTGCAGCAATTCATCGCGCAACTCGGCGTCAGTAGGCCTGTTCTGGTCGGCCATTCCATCGGCGGCATGATCGTTCAGAAGTGGCTGGTTCAGTCCCCCAAGCTGGCACGCGCAGTCGTGCTGGCGCAGACCAGCCCTGCGTTCGGAAAGGCGGACGGCGACTGGCAGAAATCATTCATCGCAGCGCGACTGGGACCGCTTGATCGCGGGGAGACGATGAAGTCGCTGGCCCCCTCCCTGGTGAAGGAGCTCGTCGGCGACGATCCCGATCCGAACGGGATGGAGGTTGCCCGCGAATGCATGGGGAGCGTGCCCGAAGCGAGCTATCGCGCCATGATGCTGGCTCTCATCGGCTTCGATCAACGCAGCACGCTCGGAAATATCTCCGTTCCCACGCTGTTGCTGTCCGGCTCAAAAGACAACAACGCGCCCGCGCCGATGATGGCAAAGACGGCGACCTATATCCCGGGGGCCGAATATGTCGAGCTGCCTGGCGTCGGCCATCTCGCCAATCTCGAACGCCCCGAGGCTTTCGACGAAGCTCTCGGCCGGTTCCTGAACTCTCTCGCGACCAAAGTCTAAGGTAACTGCGCGATGACCATGCAAGTCAGCAAGACGATTGGCGCGACCGACAAGGTCGCGCTGGATGCGCCGATCTTCGATCCCACTGCATTCCGCTTGAACGACGAGCAGGCCGGCATCATCAGCCGCGCGAGAGAGATCGGCCAGACCGTGTTCGCCGGTCGCGCCGCCACTTACGATCGTGAGGCGACTTTCCCGACTGAAAATTACCGCGATTTGCATCGCGTCGGCCTGCTCGGCATCGCCGTGCCCAAGAGGCACGGCGGCCTGGGTGCCAATTACCAGACCTATGCCTTGGCGGCGGCCGAGATCGGCCGCTATTGCGGCGCCACCGCGCTGACCTGGAACATGCATGTCTGCTCGACCCTGTGGTCGGGTCCGCTCGCCGACGATCTGGACATGGACGCGGACACCCGTGCCGAGCACGAGCGGCGGCGCGCGGTTCACTACAAGCGGATCGTCGAGGACGGGGCGATCTATTCGCAACCCTTCTCCGAAGGTGGAGCTGCCGCTGCGGGCGGCGTTGCTTTTGGCACCGAAGCAAGGCCGGTCGCGGGTGGCTGGATCGTCAACGGCAAGAAGATCTTTGCATCGCTCTCGGGCCACGCCGACTATTACGGCGTGCTTTGCACCGAGATCGAGCAAGGCGAGAAGGCGTCGCGCCGCAATACGCTTTACCTGGCGATATCAGCCAAATCAGAAGGCGTCTCGGTCGTCGGTGAATGGGATCCGCTGGGCATGCGCGGCACGGTCTCGCGGACGCTGCTGTTCAAGGACGTGTTCGTTCCGGAAGATTCGGCGCTGATGCCGCGCGGCGTGTATTTCCAGGCAGCTCAGCGCTGGCCGCACATGTTCCTGACGCTGTCGCCGACCTATATGGGCCTGGCGCAAGCCGCCTACGACTTCACCGTGCGTTACTTGCGCGGCGAGGTCCCGGGCATGCCGTCGGTCAAGCGGCGGATGTACCCGACCAAGCAGATCGCGGTGGCGCAGATGCAGATCAGGCTGGAGCAGATCAAGACGATCTGGTTCCAGGCCGTGACCGAGGCGCGCGCCAATCCGAGCAAGGAGCAGGTGCTGCGCGCCTACGCCGCGCAATATTCGGTGATGGAGGGCGCCAATGAGCTCGCCGCGCTCGCGATCCGCACCTGCGGCGGTCAGGCCATGCTTCGCTCGCTGCCGCTGGAGCGAATCTATCGTGACAGCCGCTGCGGCTCGCTGATGCTGCCCTGGACCGCCGAGCTCTGCCTCGACCGGATCGGGCGCGAAGCGCTGTACGAGGCCGGTGAAACGGACGACTGACCGTGGACCTCTGTAGCCTGATCGACCGCAACGCGGCGTTCGCGCCAGACAAGACGGCCATTGCCTTCGAAGGGACGCGGCTGAGTTATGCGGCATTCGCCGCACGGATCGAACGGACCGCGACTGCCTTGAAGGGGGAGCTCGGCGTCGGCCGCGGCGATCGCGTCGCGATTCTAAGCCTGAACAGGCCGGATTATCTGGTTCTGCTTTACGCCTGTGCGCGGCTCGGCGCGATGCTGGTGCCGCTGAACTGGCGACTGGCCGTCGCCGAGCAGCTGTTCATTCTCGGCGATGCCGGCACCAAGGTCCTGGTGCTCGAGCAGGCGTTTTCCGGAGTGCTTGCCGAGCTGGGACAGACCGCGGCAGGGACATCCGTCGTCGGCCTCGACTTCACGCCACCTCGCGGCACGACATTCGAAGATTTGCTGGCCCGCGGTGACGGCACGAGCCGAAATCCACATACCGACCTCTCCTGCCCGCTGCTCATCGTCTACACGTCGGGCACGACGGGACGGCCAAAGGGCGCGGTGCTGCGCCAGGAGGCGCTGTTCTGGAACGGTGTCATGAGCCAGCACATGCACAACATGACGTCCGACGACCACGTGCTGACCGTGCTGCCGTTCTTCCACGTCGGTGGCCTCAACATCCAGACTACGCCGGCGTTGCAGCTGGGCGCGACCGTCACGGTCCATGCGCGCTTCACGCCGGACGCCGCGCTTGCGGCCATTGAAGGGGAACGGCCGACACTCACGGTGATGGTTCCTGCGATCCTTCAGGCGGTGAGTGAGCATCCCGCCTGGGCGACCGCTGATCTTTCCTCACTCAAGGCCGTCGCCACCGGCTCGACCATCGTACCGCCGCACCTGATCGAGCGCTTCGTCGCGCGCGACGTCCCAGTGCTTCAGGTCTATGGCTCGACCGAAACCTGCCCGATCGCCGTCTACACGCGGCTTGGCGGCGATCTTTGGCGCGCGGGATCGACCGGCCTTGCCGGCCTGTGCTGCGAGGCAAAGGTGATCGACCAGGCCGGCGAAGAACTGCCCGCGGGCACGCCGGGCGAAATCGCGGTGCGCGGTCCCAACGTGTTCTTCGAATATTGGGGAAACGACGCCGCAACGCGCGAGGCGCTGCAGGATGGCTGGTATCGCACCGGTGATATCGGCCTGTGCGATGCCGACGGCTATTTCTGGGTCCGCGACCGAAAGAAGAACATGATCATTTCAGGCGGAGAAAACGTCTACCCGGCCGAGGTCGAGCGCGTCCTGCTCGAACACCCCGACGTCAGCGAATGCGCCGTGATCGGCCGGCCGGACCCGCGCTGGGACGAGGTGCCGGTCGCCTATGTCATTGCGAGATCCGGCTGCCGGCTCGAGGCGGACGAATTGAGGGCGCATCTTCAGGCGCAACTCGCGCGCTACAAAATTCCGCGCGAGATCGTCTTCGTCAACGACCTGCCGCGGACGGCGCTGGGCAAGGTCCAGCATTTCCTGCTGAAGCAGCTTGATGCGCAGTCACGGGCGCAAGGAGAAGCATCTTGAAGATCGCAGTTCTGGGTGGGGGAAACGGCTCTTTCGCGGCCGCGGGCGATTTTGCGCTGTCGGGGCACGAGGTGCGGCTCTGGCGCCGCGATGCCGATCAGGTCGCAGCGCATCGCGCCGCCGGCTCGCGCATTCTGGTCAAGGATCACAACGGCCGTCATGACGTGAAGCTGGCGCTGGTCACGACCGACATGGCGGACGCCGTCGATGGCACGGAGTTGATCCTGTGCCCGGCTCCGGCCTTCGCTCAAGCAGATATCGCTCGCCTGCTCGCGCCGCATTTGCGGGACGGTCAGGTCGTCTTTCTGCCGCCAGCGACGTTCGGCTCGATGATCTTCGCCCAGGCGGCCCGAGATGCCGGCAACAATGCCAAGGCCAGCTTTGCCGAAACGGGCACGCTTCCGTGGCTGACCCGCAAGCACGGACCCTTCGAGGTCGCGATCACCATCCGCGCCAAGCGGCTCCCGGTCGGCGTGTTCCCGCTCGAGCAGGCGCCCCACGCCCTCGCAGTGATCGGGCGCGCTTTCCCAGACGCGATCGAGACATGCGGAGACGCGCTGTCGGGCGCCCTGATGAACGCAGGTCCGATCATTCACCCGCCGTTGATCGTGATGAACGCAGGGCCGATCGAACATTTCGAGCGCTGGGACATTCACAAGGAAGGTACGCAAGCCGCGATCCGCCGGGTCACTGACGCGCTCGACGCAGAACGCATCGCAGTGCGCGAGGCACTCGGCTACGGCGCGCCACATTTCCCGCTGGCTCATCACTACGCGAGGGAAGGCGAGATCTGGATGTATGGCCGCGGCTCGCACGACCGACTGACCGATTCCGGTGATTGGCGCGAGCGGATCGTGCTGACAGAGCACCGTTACATGCGCGAGGATCTGCGGCTTGGGCTGTCGCTGCTGGTGTCCGTCGCGGGCCTCGCTGGCGTGGACACACCGCTGGCCAAAGCGTTTCTGTCAATCGGCGGCGCGGTCTGCGGCGAAGATTTTGCGCGAGGTGGCCGAACGCTCCAGACGCTGGGACTCGGCGAGCTCAGCAAGGCTGAATTGCAGACGCTGCTCCGCAATGGATTCTGATCAATGACCAGTCGCATCAATATCGCCTGTCTCGGCGCTGGCCGCATGGGCCGGGGCATTGCCGTTGCCTTCGCGTATGCAGGGCACAGGGTCACGATGATCGATATCAAGGCGCGTTCCGCGGAGGACTTCACCAAGCTGGAAACGGACGCGCTTGGCGAAGTCAGGAAGACCTTCGCCAGCCTGTCAAAACTGGGGCTGCTGACCGACGCGGATGTCGATCCGCTGATCGCGCGGGTCTCGGTGGTGCCGGCGAGCCGGAGCGGCGCAGCGTTGGCCAAAGCCGGAATGATCTTCGAAGGCGTTCCTGAGGTGGTCGAGCTCAAGCGCGAGGTGCTGGGGGCGGCGTCAAAGCAGGTCGGCCCTGAAACGATCATCGCGTCGACGACCTCGACCATCCTCGTCGACGATCTCTCGGGCGCGATCGTGAACCCGCGCCGCTTTCTAAACGTGCACTGGCTCAACCCGGCCTATCTCATCCCGCTGGTCGAGGTTTCGCCCGGCAAGGCGACAGACCCGGCCGTCATCGACGAGGTCAAGACGCTGCTCGAAGGCATCGGGAAGGTGCCGGTGGTCTGCGCCGCCACACCGGGTTTCATCGTCCCGCGCATCCAGGCGCTGGCAATGAACGAGGCCGCGCGCATGGTCGAGGAAGGCGTCGCCAGCGCCGAAGAGATCGACAAGGCGATCCGTTACGGCTTCGGCTTCCGCTATGCCGTGCTCGGGCTGCTCGAATTCATCGATTGGGGCGGCGGCGATATCCTATACTACGCCAGCCGTTACCTCGAAGGCGCGCTTGGTAGCGACCGCTATCGCGCGCCGGAGGTCATTTCCCGCAACATGCATGAAGGCCGGATCGGCCTGCGCACGGGCGCCGGCTTCCTGGATTACTCCGGGATGGACGTCGATGCTTATCGCGTGAAGCGGTTGCAGGCCATGGTCGACCTGCTCCGGCACTTCGACCTCGCCCGGCCGCCCGTGCTCGATCGCGGCTACCCGAAGACGTCCTGAAGCACGCCTTCGCGGACGACCGCAACGCCGTCGAGCTCGATCGTCGTTCCCATCATCGGCAGGTCGAAATGTCCGGCCGTGTAGCGCCCTGCAAATTCATTCGCACCGGTCGAGAACAGGAAATTGCCGGAAACGGCCCGAATCTCTGTGCCGTTGGTGTCGCGCTGGTCATACATGGATAGTGCCTCATAGCGCGCACCGGGATTCATGCCGAAGCCGACATGCGACACGGCATAGGCTTCGCGATCGCCCCAGGCGGCCAGATAAGCGCGCATCATCGCGGCATCCGTGCCCTCGCCTTCGAGTTCCACGACATAGTCGTCCTTCAGAGTCATCTTCACCGGCGAGGTCAGGTAGCGCTTGAAGGTCAGGTTGATGTCGCCGGGCGCCATCACCAGAGTGCCGTTGATGGTCCCGCTCTTGGGAAAGCTGACGACGATGCCGCCGGGCCAATGCGCGAGCGTGCCGGGCTTGTCGGTCCAGCCCCACACACCGACCGTCGACGCTCCGACCATATCGACATCGAGCGCCGTGCCGGCCTTCGAGGAGATACGCATACGCTTCGTTCCGCGCAGCATTTTGGCCGCCGCACGAACACGCTTTTCGAGCGCGGAATCCGGCACCATGCGCTCCAGCGCTTCGGGATGCTCGTTAGAGATCACCAGGATCCGCGCGCCGGCTTTGAGAATCTCCGGCGTCTCCACCGCATGCATCAGTCCTTCGATGGTGCAATCCACGACGAAGCCGGCCTGCTGAAGCGCCGTGATCACTGGACCAAGCTTTTGGATCGCCTCGCTCGCCCCGGTGGAGCGGACCGGAACGATATGCCGGTTACGCGGCGTCGGCATCACCACATGAAACGGCCGCGCGCCCATCCGCAGCAGGGCCAGCTCCGCGAGATGGACGTTCAACGCGCGTGACTGGGTCTCCGACAGGATCGCCGCGGTATCGCCGGCCTTGACGGCGCATCGCTCAAAGATCTCGCAAAACGCGTCGATCCATTTTGCCTCGATACGGTCAGCCAGCATGGTCCACTCCCAGTCTTCTCGATTCTTGTTTGTTACGCTTCGGGGAAGCCCCGGAGCAAGTACGAGCGCACGGCTCCCAGCAACCCGTTCAGGATCAAGCCTAGCAGCGAGATCGTGATCAGCGGCACGAACATGTCCACGGCCTGGAAGGTTCTGGCCGCAGTCACGAGCGCGTGCCCCAATCCGTCCGTCGACGTGATCATCTCGGCCAGAAACACCACGATGCAGGAAATGACAAGGCCGATCCGGCATCCGGTCAGGATCGACGGCATCGCTGCCGGCAGCACCACCTTGAAGAGGATTTCATAGCGCCGCGTTCCTGCCGCCATGGCCGACCAGATCAGCTTCTGCTCGACGGTCGAGGCACCGTAATAGGTCGAGAGCAGGATTGGGAAAAGAGCGTCGGCAGCCACCAGCGTGATCTTCGAGCCGTGGCCAAATCCGAGCAGCAACAGCAAGGCCGGATACAGCGCGACCTTGGGCAAAGGCGCCAATACGCGCACGATCGGCCGAACCACGGCGTTGATCGCCGGATTGGCGGCAGCGGCGATGCCGATGCTGACCCCGAGCACGACAGCAATCGTGAAGCCGGCAAACAGCCTGATCAGGGTCGCCGCGATCTCGTGCTGGAACGTCGAGGTTACGAGTTGCTGGAGCAGCCGGCCGAAGACGTAGCCAGGCGGCGGCAGCAGAACTGCCGGCGCGAAGCCGAAAGATACCAAGCCTTGCCACAGCGCGATCACCAGTGCGATCGGAGCAATTCCAAGAACGAAATTAGGGGCGAGAAGCCGCGACATCATGAGAAGCTCAGCGGCATGTCGAACTGCGGCTCGGACCAGCGCACGAGCCTAGCACGAACCTTCTCGAAAATCGCGTCGAGGCAGATTCCCATCGCTCCAACGATGATGATCATCGCAAAGACGGTGTCGTATTGGCCCATGTCGAGCGCGTTGAACAGGATGTTTCCGGCACCGGACTGACGGGCAATCATCTCACTGGTGATCATCGTGATCAGCGCCAACACCAATCCTGTACGACACCCCGTCAGAATTTCCGGCAGCGCCGCCGGCAGCACGATACGCACCAGGCGTTGCACCGGCGAGAGCCCCATCGCAGCGCCCGACCACAGCATCTTCTCTTCGACCGCCTTGGCGCCTTCGAAGCTGTGATAAATCACGGGCAGGCTGACGCCGAGGAAGATCACGAGCGTCTTCGTGATGTCGCCGACGCCGAGCCAGAGCATGATGATCGGCATCAAGGCCGCCTTCGGCACCGGATAGATCACCATCAGCAGCGGATTGAAGAAGGCCGCAATCGCGGCGCTACGTCCCATCAACAGGCCAAGCGGAATCGACACGAGCACGGCCGCGCCAAATCCCATCGCCATGCGCCGGAGCGAGGCCAGAATATTGATCAGGGATTCCCTGTCGCCAAGGATGTCCGGAATCGCTCTCATCGCTCCAATCGCGGTCGGAAAGCTGTCATTCTTCAGCGCCAGTGACGCGACCTGCCACACCACCAGCAATCCGATGCAGGCGAGCACCGGGGCAGCGCGCTTGGTTATGCCGGCCGCCGACATCACGCGGGCGCTCCGGCTTCGTCGCTCTCGTCGAACATGCGCTCGATGTCGACGACGTACTTCTGGTAACGCGGATCGAGCAACAGCTCGTTGCGGCGGCGCGGCCGCGGCAGGTCGATGTCGATGACCTGCCGGATTCGCCCGGGCGATTTCGACATCATGACGACCTTGTCCGAGAGGAAGACGGCTTCGTCGACCGAATGGGTGACGAAAAGCACCGTCTTGCGGTCACGCTCCCAGATGTTCAGAAGATCGTTCTGCAGGCGCGTCCTCGTGTGCGCGTCGAGTGCCCCGAACGGCTCGTCCATCAGCAGCACTTCGGGATGGTAGGCAAGCGTCCGCGCCAGCGCCACGCGCTGCTTCATGCCGCCCGACAGCTCCTTGGGATAGAAGTTCTCGTAGCCCTTGAGGCCGACCATCTCGATCAGGGCGCGGCTCTGCGCTTCGGCCTCGGTGCCGCGAATTCCTTGCTGACGCGGCCCATACATCACGTTGCCGAGCACAGTCTTCCAGGGAAAGAGCGCAAATTCCTGGAATACCGGTCCGCGATCCGGACCGGGCCCCGTGATCGCCTGTCCCTTCATCTTCGCCGCGCCGCTGGTTGGACTGACGAAGCCGCCGACAATGTAGAGCAGTGTCGACTTGCCGCAGCCGGACGGACCAAGGATGGAGACGAAAGCTCCTTCCTCGATCGTCAGCGAAATGTCCGAAAGCGCAACGTGATTCTTGCGTGCCGAGGTTTTAAAGACCTGCGACACGCGGTCGATCTCGATGATTGCGGAAGCCGGGTCTTGTTGCGTCACCGGTCTCACCCATTCGCTCGATCTCGCAGATACTACCGTCATCCCGCCTTCCGTCCCACTCGCACGAGGATTCAGCGGCATCAGCTTAGCAAGAAGCCTGCCAGACAGGCTGTCACTTTCGCGCCCGTGCGGTGCGTCATTCGAACCACGGCCATTCTGCCGGGCCTTCATGCGTCACGGCTCCGCCCGGCGCCTGCCCAACCAGCCGCGCATATTTTGCCAGCGCACCTGCGCGGTGGCGAGGCGGGCGCGGCTTCCAATCGCGTCGCCGTGCGGCAAGCTCCTGTTCCTCGAGCAGGACATCCATCCGTCGATTTGCGGCATCAATCCGGATCCTGTCACCATTCCGGACGAGCGCCAGCGGACCGCCAACAAATGCCTCGGGGGACAGGTAGCCGATGCACATCCCGCGGGTCGCGCCGGAGAACCGGCCATCGGTGATCAGCGCCACTTTTTCACCCATGCCCTGCCCGTAGATCAGTGCGGTGACGCCAAGCATCTCACGCATGCCAGGTCCGCCGACTGGCCCTTCATTGCGGATCACGAGAACCTCGCCCGCCTTGTAACTGCGGTCACGAACGGCTGCGACGCAGGCTTCTTCATCCTCGAAAACACGCGCGACGCCTTCGAAGAATTGGCTCTTCAAGCCCGCCACCTTGATCACCGCCCCATCGGGACAGAGGTTACCCTTCAGCACCGCGACACCACCGTCAGGCATGATCGGCGCGCGAGCCGTGTACACAACCTCTCCGTCGGGCGCGTTGGCCACACCGTACTCTTCGACAAGTGTGCGGCCGGTGATCGACAAGCAGCCGCCATCGATATGACCGCTCTGGATCAGCTCGCGAATGATGACCGCAGCGCCGCCGATATCGTAGACATCCTTCGCCGTATACTTGCCTCCGGGGCGCAGATTGCCGATCAACGGCGTCCTGGCAAAGACCTCCCCCACGTCATCGATGCTGAATGCAATTCCGGCCTCATTCGCGATCGCCGGTAGGTGCAGCGCGGCGTTGGTCGAGCCGCCCGTCGCTGCCACAATCGCCGCTCCGTTCTCCAGGGATTTCCGCGTCACGATGTCGCGCGGCAGCGGCCCGCCGCGGTCCAGCATCTCCATGATCAGTCGGCCGGCGCGTCGCGAAATCTGCGCACGCTCGGAATAGACACCGGGCACCATCGAGACGTTGGGAATGGTCAGCCCCATCGCCTCCGATACCATGCCCATGGTGTTCGCGGTGAACTGGCCGGCGCACGCACCGATCGTCGGCAGGCAGGCGCGCTCGATGCGCTCGAGCGTGGCGCCGTCGATCTCGCCAGTCATGAAGCTGCCGACAGCCTCATAGGAATCGAGCACCGTCAGCGTACGTCCATCCACGCGACCGGGCAGCGAGCTGCCGCCATAGATGAAGATGGATGGCACGTTGCAGCGGACCATTCCCATCATCACGCCAGGAAGGGTCTTGTCGCACCCGCCGTATCCGATCAGCGCATCGTAGGCCAACCCATGGACCACGGCTTCGATCGAGTCGGCGATCAGCTCACGCGAGAACAGGGAGAACTTCATCCCCTCATGATTCATGCTGATGCCGTCGGACACCGAAACAGTCGAGAACTCACGCGGTGTACCGCCGGCCTCCTCGATCCCGGTCTTGGCTGCAGCTACCTGGAAGTCGTGGGTCATGTTGCAGGGCGTCTGCTCACCCTTCATGCTGACGATGCCCACCATCGGCTTCGCAATCGCAGCGTCGTCGAGCCCCATGGCGCGCATGAATGCACGATGCGGCGCTCGGTCGAGGCCGTCTGTGGTGACTCGGGATCGCAACTTCTTCATATATGCATCTTCTTCGTGCAGCGTCCCGGATGGTCCGGAACGCCACGATGTTGGTTCGGTAATTCGCCCCGCTTCTATTGCAGCGGCGCGACGATCGACGGATGCTTGAACTGTGCGACATCCAGCTTCGGCAGCATTCCTGTTTCTGCATAGATATCCAGCATCTTCTGGATCGCCGGGAAGTTCGGCGCAGCACCCGGATCGCGGCCGAAATCATTGTCCTTGAGCAAGTAGGTCTCGAGTACCGGAATGGGGGCTTTCAGCACTTCATTGACGACCTTGAGAGTCTCCTCGCGGTTCGCGAGTGCCTTCTTCATGCCCGAGGTAATATCGCGGACATAGGCCTTGACCAACTCAGGGTTCTTGTCGACGAAATCGGCACGGCAGGCTTCCAGGATGTGCACGATGTTCGGCATGGCCTGGGAGAGCGAGAACAGCTTCCTTGTGCCGCCCTTTGCCTCCGCGCGCGCAGCAAACGGCTGGTTCATGTTGACCGCGTCGACGCGGCCTTGGCGCAGCGCGTCCTCGGAGACGGCAAAGCCGACCTCGACCAGCTTGATGTCCTTGGCCGGATCGACGCCATTCTGCTTCAAGAGCAGATTGAACGGCCCTTGCGTACCGCCACCGATCACGGAAATGCCGACGGTCTTGCCCTTGAGATCCGCGATTGTCTTGATGGGCGAGTCATCCTTGACGGCCCAGTAAACCGAGAAACCGCCGGGCATCTCGAAAACGTGTTGCGCCACGATATAAGCCTTGAGATTGCCGCCGACGACACCGTTGGAAAGCGAGAGCGGCGCCTGCGTCGCGCAGTCCAGTGCACCGGCCGCCAAGGCCTGCGTCATCGGCGCGGTGCCCTGGAATTGGGTCCATTCGATGTTGTAGGCCTTGCCGAGATTGGGGAATTCGGCCGGCCTGCGCATCATCCAGTACTTGGACTCTTCCGCAGGGATGGTCCAGCCGACGCGGATCGTCTGCTGCCCCCATGACGGGCTTGCGCCCGCGCTCACGGCGGCTGCCGCCCCCAAAGCCAGGATCCACTTCGAAACGGTTCGCATCGTTCCACTCCGCTGCTCCGGCGCCGACTGGCGCCCCAACCCGACCGCCTCAAATGTTTCATGGTTCAAACAATCAGGCAAGCCATGCGAGGTGGGCGATCTTGCCGGCAGGTACGCAATGTATGGTAAAGCGGCGTCTGCGACAGAAGGAGGCAACCTATGGCTGACGACAGCAAGAACGGCACCGAGAAGCTCGGCTATCTCGGCCTCGGACTCATGGGAACGCCGATGACCCGACGCCTGCTGAAGGCCGGCTATCAGGTCGCTGTCTGGAATCGCTCGGAGGGCAAGATGGCGCCGCTGGTCGAGGCTGGCGCCAAGCGCGCGGTCACGCCGCGTGATCTCCTGGGGAGCTCGGATATTATCTTCTTGTGCGTTACGGATGCGGCGGCGGTGGAGGAGGTGATCTTCGGGCCCGAAGGTCTGGCAGCGGCCCCTGGCGCGGGCAAGCTTGTGGTCGACTTCTCATCGATCCATCCCGACGCGGCGCGCGATCTCGCGACGCGGTTGAAAGACGCGAACGGGGCGGGCTGGATCGATGCGCCGGTGTCCGGGGGCACGAAGGGCGCCGAGGAAGGAACGCTCGCCATCATGGCGGGCGGCGAAGCTGGCGACATCGAGAGGGTGCGGCCCTATGTGCTGGCCATGGCGCGCAGGTTCACGCATATGGGCCCGCTCGGCGCCGGCCAGACCACAAAGCTGTGCAACCAGGTGATCGTCGGATGCGCAATGGCCGTGCTCGCGGAAGCAACCCGCCTTGCCGTGAACGCCGGAATTGACGCCAACCGATTGCCCGAGGCACTCGCCGGCGGATTTGCGGATTCCATCCCGCTCCAGCTGTTCGTGCCGCGAATGGTCAACGGCATTCACAGCCCGCCGCTCGGCCACATCGCCACGATGCTCAAGGATCTCGATACGGTCGCCGATGTTGCACAGGCAACCTCGACGCCAGTGCCGATGGCCGCGCTTGCCGGACAGCTTTTCAGGCTGGCGAAGGCCGCGCGAGGTGCGGACGCGGACGCGCTGGAGATCTACAAGCTTTCGGCGGCAGAGCGCAAAGCGCTCTAGGGGCGCATTACCGCCCGTTCTTGCGCTCATCGTCGGCCATGAAGCGACCGAACGCTCCTCGCGCAAAGAGCAGCGGCTCTTTCGCATTGTAGGTATATGCCTCGACCGCGCCGAGAAAGATCACATGGTCACCGCCATAATAGCGATTCACGGAGCGGCATTGAAAGTTGGCGACGCTCTCGGCGAGCACTGGAGCGTTGCCAAGGCCGGGGGTCCAGTCGACGCCGGTGAACTTGTCATCCGACGATTTTGCGAATTTGTTCGCAAGCGCTTGTTGTGAAGCGCCGAGAACGTTGACGCTGAAATGGCTGGCGTTCTGGAAGATGGTCAGGCTCGAGGAATAGACGACGAGGCTCCACAGAACCAGCGGCGGATTCAGCGAGACCGAGGCGAAGGAATTGCACGTCAGTCCGTACGGCTTGCCGTCGGGCGCTGCCGCTGTGATGATCGTCACGCCCGTTGCATAAGTTCCAAGCGCGTTGCGAAAGTCGCGAGGATCAATCTGCGAGCTGTCGCTCGCGAACTCATTGGCGGGATCCGGCGCGCGAGGCTGCTTCGGCAGGTCATTCATCGGCCGACCTCACAGCGTGAGATTCTCGGAGGGCAGGCCGAGGGCCACCCGTCCGTAGTTGGTCCCGGCCGCATCGAAGTTGAACGCGAGATGTGAGTTGATCGCGTGCGCATCGCGGAACTGCCGCTGTAACACGCCGCTCGTGAACAGCCCGCGCGCGCCGCTCGCGGCAAACAGCATCGAGACCGCGTCCGTGCACAAGTTCACGGAAAAGGATCCGTCGCGGCGATATCTGGTCTTGGTTGCCATATCAGGAATATGGCCGCGCCGTGCGGCCTCCATGGCATCGAGACAGGCCGACCGCATGATCAGGCGCGCAGCGTCGATCTTGGCCGAGGCCTCCGCGATCTTGATCTGCGTGCTTTGAAAATCGCTCAGCTTGGCGCGGTTGTACGTCGAAATACGATGACGCGCGACCTCCGTATAGTCGTCGAGGCACGCCTGTGCATTCCCCAGCGCGACACCGGAGAGGACGTAAGGAAATAGCGAGAAGACAGGCAGCGTGTACAGAGGATTCGGATTGACCGCGCTTCCCGGCGTGGGGCCACCTGAGAGGTTCCCTACGGCGACCGTCATATGGTCAGCCACGAAGGTATCCCTGACCTCGACGTCGCACGACCCCGTCCCGCGCAATCCGGCGACGTTCCAAGTGTCCAGCACCTTGTAATCGCCGCTCGGCAGCAGAAAGATTCGATACTCGATGCCGTCGGCATCGTCGTCGGAATAGACCACGCTCGCAAGCATATTCCATTCGCAGGAGGCAACGCCCGAGGAGAATGGCCAACTGCCATGCAACTGGTATCCGCCCTTGACCCGCGTGGCGCGTCCGGCGGGGAAAATGAACGAGGACGCGATCAAAGTATCCGGATTGCGGCCCCAGACCAGATCCTGCGCCTTCGGCTGGAACATGCCGAGCATCCAGTGATGGCTCGCCAGATTGGCGAGATTCCAGGCAACCGACGCATCCGCCTGCCCGAGCAGCTCAGCGCAATCGACGAGGGCGACATAGTCGAGCTCAGCGCCACCAATCCGGGCCGGTTGCAGCATCCGGAACAGGCCGGCATCGTGGAGATCCTTTTCGGTTTCCGCCGGAAGATGCCGCAGCTCCTCCGTCCGTGCCGCCCGCTCACGGAGTCGCGGCAGAAGCGCCCGGGCCCTCGCGATCATTGACGCATAGATCTCACCGCCGGCTTGCAAGCCTGCGGGCTGGGTCATGCTCGGCTCCTGGCCAGGCGCCATTCGTGTCCCTCGCTTTCACACATTTATGCGGCGGGACCTTCGCCAAATCAAGCCGAGCCAGTGCCTCAAGTCGACCCTGGAGGCTTGACCGAGCCAAAGGCGCCCTTCTCGCCAAAATCCGCGATCCGACGTTCGTCGTAGCCGAGCGTATCTTGCAGGATCTGCTTGGTATGCTCGCCCAAAAGAGGTGCCGCGACGGGGTCGACCGCGGCTGTCAGGCTCATCGTAATCGGTGGCTCGATGTTGGGCACCCACTCGGCTGTCGGATGCGGAATCCGGTTCAAACGATGGCGCTCGCGAGCCTCGGGGGCGTTGAAGCCCTCCTCGACCGTCCGGAGATAGCCGACCGGGATATTTGCCAGCTTCAACTTCGCCATCCAGTTTTCGAGCGTATCACTGGCGAAGACTTCGGCGATGGCTGCCCGCAGGAGCTCCTTGTTCTCCGAGCGGGCTTTGCGCGTCGCAAACCGCGGATCGGTGATGAGATCGGGCCGATTCAGCACCTCGACCACAAGCCTGCGGTAGAGCCGGTCGTTGGCGCAGGCCATGTAGAGCGGCCCATCTGAGGCCTCGTAGACGCCGACGGTGGGAGACCCGCTCGGCGAATTGCCGAACCGGCCGGGGTTTTCGCCGTTGATGAGATAGGCCATGCCGTAGAAACCGGTCATTCCCATTGCGACGTCGAACAGGGCAACTTCGACATGCTGCCCCCGGCCGAGCCGCTCCCGCGCGAGCAGCGCCAGCAGGATGGCATTGCAGGCGGACATCCCCGTCGCCATGTCGACAATTGGCGGGCCGGTGCGAACCGCCGGGCCGTCGGCAAATCCATTAAGCGACATGAAGCCGCTTTCCGCCTGGGTGATCGGATCGAAGCCTGGCCGGGAGGCAAACGGTCCGCTGCGTCCGTAGGCGGAGATCGAGCAATAGACCAGCCGCGGGTTGAGCGGCGCGACCGATTCATAGTCGAGCCCGAACTTCTTCATGACCCCGCTCGAAAAATTCTCCACGACCACATTTGCCTTGCGGATCAGATCCAGCGCGATCTCGCGCGCCTCCGGCACAGCAAGATCGAGCGCGATGCCGCGCTTGTTGCGATTCAGGCTGAGAAAGGCGGCGCTCTCGCCTCCAATCTCCGCGTGCTCATAGGCGCGCGTGTCGTCGCCGCCATCGGGATTCTCGATCTTGATGACGTGCGCACCGTAGTCGGCGAGCGTCTGGGTGCAGGCCGGGCCAGCGACCACACGCGTGAAATCAACGACCAATAGGCCATCCAGCGCGGCCGGGCCTCCCATCCCATGCGAGGCACGTACCGGCAATTGAGGCTTGGTGGGCATCGATCGCGCTCTCCCTTACATCGGCTTATGGCCGCCGAATTTCCTGCAAGAGCAAACTTAAAGCCCGGCGCCGCCGACTTCGCAAGTCCCACGCCCGCATCGCTTCAATACGCAGAAAGGACCCGGCAGCCCCCAGGCTGCCGGGTCCTCGGACGTTCCAGGCGCGTACTGGCCATTAGCTAGACGCGCGTTCCGTGCGGCGGCAAGCCTGCTCAGTGCAGCCACTTCCGCCAATAGAGCGTATGCACCCAAGCCCAAGGGGTCTCGGGCTCGAACAGCCGATAGCCCGCCTGAATGAAGTTGTTCGCTGATACCGGGTTGTCCGTCGTATCGGAGACAATGCTGTCCCATCGGATACGCCGCGCCCTCGCCTCCACCGCACGCATCAATCTGCGCTGAAGGCCGCGTCCCCAATGCCGTTGTAACACGCCAACTCTGGAGAAATAGCCGCCATTTCGAACGTGGGTCGAGGGCACAATTCCGGCGAAGGCGACTGCTTCCTCGTCGTGATAAGCCATCCACCACGCGCCGAGGTCGAACGCAGGCATCGCCGCGGTATCGAAGAACGTGAGCCGATGCAGATCGGCGAGGGTCTCGGCAACGTCGTCATCGGACGCATCGACGATACGGATTCTGTACATGAAGTGGCTCATTGCGTCGGAAGAGCTTGACCGGGCGCCGGTGACTTCGCCGCCGCCGCGAAGGCTCACTTGCCCAGTACGACCTTGACGCCGAGCCAGACCGCTCCCATCAACCCGGTGGCAAGCGCCGATCGGCGCTCTCTCAACGCGTTATCAAGCGAGTGCGTGGCCGCAATGCGCCGCCGCCGTCCGATTCCAAAATCGAGAACGAAAAAACCCGCGGCGGATCGCGTTCCGCGCGGGTGAACCAAACTCGTCTCGATGATGGCATTATGCCGGTGTTTTGCCCGACGTGTCAAAACCATCCGCTGAATTGAAAAAGCCCGCCGCGGATTGCGTCCCGCGCGGGCCATCTCAAACTCGTTTCGATGATGCCATTCTGCCAGTGTTTTGCCCGACGTGTCAAACGAACGAATTCGCACGAGCCGCGTTGGACAATCAGGAGCGACCGGCCATGACCATCAAGACGACCTCACCCGGCACATCGCAAGACGAGACGTTGCGAGATCGTCCGGGCTCGAAGCCGCGCATCGACAAGGAACGCGCCACGCAGCAGGCGATCGTCGAAGATGCCGACGTGACGGCGGACGACGGCCGCGATCTCGCGCATGGCGAGGGCGGCACCATCGATCTGCCTACACAACCGGGCGATTTGGCGAAGGACGATTAGCCCGCGGCACAAGCGGCGCGCATCTCGATGATGCCATTGTGCCGGTGTTTTGCCCGACGTGTCAACGCGCCGAACAGGCGAGAGCCTCATCTCCCACCTCGATATGTGGTGCGCAAGGGGCTTGCTTCAAGCCCCCGGTGATCGCGTAAGACCCCTCGGCCTGAACAACCAGTCGAGGGGTCACGACATGCCTTTCCCGCTTCCGACGTCCCGGCCGCGCGGCCGAACCAGCGCGGAACGCGCAACTGCCGCCGGCCATCAGGTAGTCATCGCCGGCGCCGGCCCGACCGGCTTGATGCTGGCGGCCGAGCTCGCGCTGGCGCAAATCGACGTCGCCTTGGTCGAGCGGCGCGCGAGCCAGGACATCGTCGAGACGCGCGCCGGCGGACTTCACGCGCGCAGCATCGAGATCCTCGATCAGCGCGGCATTGCCGAGCGCTTCCTGCGCGAAGGGCAAATCACCCAGCTCGCCGGCTTCGCCTGGACCAGGCTCGACATCGGCGATCTCCCCACCCGCCATCCTTATGGGCTCGCGCTGCGGCAGAACCAGATCGAGCGCCTGCTGGCCGAATGGGTCTCCGAGCTCGCGGTGCCGATCTATCGCAGCCGCGAGGTGACGGGCTTTGCGGAAGACGACACCGGCCTCGACGTCACGCTGTCCAGCGGCGAGCGCTTGCGCGCGCTTTATCTCGTCGGCTGCGATGGCGGCCGCAGCGCGGTGCGCAACGTCGCCGGCATCGACTTCCCCGGCTCAGAACCTTCGCTCAGCAACCTCATGGCCGAGGTCGAGATGCGCGAAGAGCCCCAATTCGGGCTGCGCCACGACGCGCTCGGCTTCCACGGCCTCAGCAAGACGGGAAGCGGGCGCGTGCTGGTCGTCGTGACGGAACCCGAGCTCGCGCGCAGCGGCGAGCCGAGCTTGCGCGATCTCAGCGCGGCGCTCGAAGCCGTGTACGGCACCGATTTCGGCGTCAACAATCCCGCCTGGATCTCCCGCTTCACCGACGCGGCGCGGCAGGCCGCGTCCTATCGCAGAGGCCGCGTGCTGCTCGCCGGCGATGCCGCGCACATTCATCATTCCGTCGGCGGCCAGGGCCTCAACCTCGGTGTGCAGGACGCGGTCAACCTCGGCTGGAAGCTGGCGCAGGTGGTCAAACGCATCTCGCCCGAGAGCCTGCTCGACACCTATTACAGCGAGCGCCATCCCGTGGCCGCGCGCGTCCTAAAGAACACCATGGCGCAGATCGCCCTGCTCCGCCGCGGCGACGACGGCCGCAAGGCCGCGCGCGAGGTGATCGCCGAGCTGCTCGCCATGGACGAGCCGCGACAGCGCCTTGGCGCGATGATGAGCGGGCTCGACATCGCTTACGATCTCGGCGAAGGCCACGCGCTGCTCGGCCGCCGCATGCCCGATCTCGATCTCGTGGCGGGCGGACAGAAGCTACGATTGTTCAGGCTGCTGCACGGCGCGCGCGGTGTGCTGCTCAATTTCGGCAATCGCGGCGGCATCGACATCGCGCCCTGGGCGGATCGCCTGGAGTTCGTCGATGCCGATTACGAGGGCGCCTTGCAGCTTCCGGTCATCGGCGCGGTCGCCGCGCCGAGCGCCGTGCTGGTGCGGCCCGATGGCCATGTGGCCTGGGTGGGCGACGGGAGCGGCCGCGGACTTGCGGAGGCGCTGACGCGGTGGTTCGGGCCGGGCGGCGCGTAGGGGGTGTACGCCTGGTTTGGTTGCTCCAGATGTCCGCTTCTCCCTCTATAAGAGCCCAAATGGGGGAACATCTTTGATGTCGCCGATGGGCCACATGCGGACTCATGCAGCGCAGCATCATTCAATCACCTCGTCAGCCGTCGCGAGTAGCGCGGTTGGAATATTCAGACCGAGAGCGCGAGCAGTCTTAAGATTGATCACCAATCGGAAGCGT
>NZ_JADYVH010000017.1:0-116019 GCF_020193615.1 Bradyrhizobium sp. IC4059 | reverse complement strand
AATCCGTCGACAATGGCGAGCGCCACCAGGTCAAGCGCATCGTGGTGAAGCCGGGCGGGCGGCTGTCGCTGCAGAAGCACCATCATCGTGCCGAGCACTGGATCGTGGTCCGCGGCACGGCGCAGGTCACCGTCAACGAGACCGTGAAGACGGTGCACGAGAACGAGTCGATCTACATCCCGATGGGCGCCGTCCACCGGATGGAGAATCCCGGCAAGATCCAGCTGGAGCTGATCGAGGTCCAGACCGGCTCCTATCTCGGGGAAGACGACATCATCCGGATTGAAGACGACTATCAAAGAACCTAAGCAACACCCGAAGTGCGCATTGCGATGATCGGCCGGAGTATGTGAGTCTGATGTCCCGCGACTGTTTGCGGATTTCGGTCAGTACGTGATGTGCGTCCACAAGGACGAGGAGATTGCCGCGATCCCGATCTGCTAACATGGGCCTCGACGAGCTGGTGGCGAACACTGTCAAAGCTGAGCGGCTTGACCATTGACCTGACTAAGCCGACCGCCGCGACCGATGCCGTTTTCATCGCGGTCGGCACGCTCTCCCGATAGCGCAGCCTCACACCGGCGACCGTGGTGGTAACGAGACCGACGGTGCCGGTCGGCACCGGACCAGGGCTCCCAAAGTTCGTGCGTGATTGATAGGAAAAACTCAACGGTTGATTGCGGCCACAACTTCTCCGAGAGTGCAAGTTGACGCTGGAGGATGCTTTGCCGCTTCTTCCGGGAGTTTAGCCTGTCTGCATAATCTCATGGAGGGAGATCAGTCGATCTGAGCTACGTACTTTAGTAAAATTGCTCCGACGTGGCGCTTTGAGGCGAACGAGTTCAAATGGGATGGATATATCAGCCGCGAGGGACCACGCCCATTGATCGCCATGCCGATTGCGTCGTAGATCGGAGCGGGGTGGAGGCGAGCCGAAGGAACGGCTGATGCCAACTACTCTCCAAGAACAACTGGACCAGGTCGAACGCGACATAAAGTTATACATGGAGTTTGATGCAAACGAGAAAGGCCGTTTCAATCGCGAGTCTTACTTGTGGACTGCAGAGGATCGCATCGAGTGGCAGGAGATACAATCTGACAATGCTCAAAGACTCCGAGAACTGCTCGAGGAGCGTGACCATTTGCGCAGCCGGTTGGGCCTATGAAACGACGGTCAGATGATTGCCGTAGATCGCAAGTGCGAAAGATCGCAGCTGCTTCGACATTTCCTTCAAAAACTCAAATGCTCAGCTCGAAAATATCAGTTCGCCGAGACTGAAGAAGCGTCTATGACCGCGTTCACTCTCTTGGCAATTTGCTTAGCGACCGCGCCGTAACATGCATTCCCAAATAGCGGAACCATCTGGTTGGACACACTGAACCAATTGTTTTCATGACAGAAGCAATCCGCACCCGGGCGATATGGGAGGTTTGTAACCGCAAATGATCGCGGGCGAGTTCTTCGTCAAAAAACGGGTGGTGCGGGGTCATCGTTTATGCTGCCGTCAGTTTATCGAAGCCATCGTCGTAGCCGGGCAGCTTACCAAGCGGCCTAACCGGGCCTGATTGAATCCGAATATTAGGGCATGCCGATCGCTATCAAAAAGGCTTGGGGTGGAAATAGATTGCGGTCGTTTGGATCAGCAACGTAAATCTTATCAAAAGTAAGAAGTGCGCGCTTCAGTTCATGAGAGGAATTCGGGCATTCGGTAGGCGCTAAAAATGCATCGTAAATCATGTTGCAGCGTCCGTACTACGGGTCCGAAAGGCTTTAATATCGGTTCGCAAAATTCCCGGTCATTCTGACCTTCCGCAACCAAAAGTCGAACCCGGTCCGCTCCTCAGGGAACTTCGGTCAGCGTCCCTTCAAGTAGAGGCTTATCCGAACCTTTGACTTGGACGACGCCGAGAGCCAAGCCGAGCGGTTGAAAGGCCAAGCTGATAGAGCCGCCGCCGCACGGCGTTTTCAGTTCGGCAGAGGGTCGCGGCGATTTCTAGGATGGACTGGCCCTTGATGATTGCCGATCTCAGCGCGCTATCATCTTCCGGGGTCCACGTGCGACTTGAGTTTACGCTATTCATAACTGGGAATGTCTTTTTTGGTCCAAAGTGCGCAGCCAACCACAGCCTGAAATGACTGTCCACTCCCTCATCCCTTTCAGTGCGCAGTCGTTATGCGGTCGGAGCAAGAAGGAGGGCTGCTTGTTACGGGGGGCAGCAGCGTGGTGTCTGGACCACCGCAGAGGAGATGGTTCAATTTTGTGCGTGAGCGCCTACTATATCGCGTGGCCCCTTCGGGGGAGCGGATGCATACTGTCCGAGTTGAAGATGCCTTCTTGACCCCGACGTCGGGTCTCACGCTGCCTCGATTTTAATCGCTTAATTCCGTTAATTGACCGCGGGCGCGCATAGTCACGCAAAATACTTAGGTGTCGATTGACAGAAGAGAGGTTTGAAGTGCTAGACGCGCTTCGCGGCTTCGCCGCCATTGGCGTCCTGTTCTTTCACCTTTCAATCGTCGGTGCGCGCAGTTGGCACCTCATGGCTATCTGGCGGTGGATTTCTTCTTCATGCTTAGCGGGTTCGTACTTTCGCACTCGTATGCGATGCGTCTTCAGTCTGGCAGGCTAACAGTTGCCAAATTCCTGCAAATTCGCATGAAGAGGTTATTGCCGCTTAGTCTGTTGGGACTCTTATTGGGAACAGGGTATTTCTTACTCCGTTTGGCGCTTCAGAAACATTCGCAATACGCACTTTCTGACATCCTCGGCGGGACGGCCTTCAACGCGACTTTGCTGCCTAAGCCCTGGGTAAGTCAGGCTCCTACAGACACGACATTCCCCACCAACACCCCGATGTGGTCGTTGTCATTTGAAATCGCCGTCAACTTACTTTGGGCGGCGCTGATATTGCGGGTAGATACGAAGTGCGCCTGGGTGATCACCGCTGTCACTGGTGGACTCCTTGCCCTAACGATCCTTAAACACGGTACCGCCGATCTTGGGGCTACGTGGACTACTTTTTTCGGAGGTGCTGTTCGCACCCTGTTCGGCTTCTTTACCGGCGTTCTGGTTTGGCATTACCGCCCCAAACCATTCCTGCCCACACTTCTACTTTGGCCAATGATCCTTCTGCTCGCGACCGTCTTTTGCCTTCCGATCCGAAGCTCTGTTTTCGATGTTGTCTCGATCGTCCTTATCTTTCCACTCCTATTGTATCTGTCCGTCGCTTGCCATCTCCAGCAAAAGCAGCGTCTTCTTAGTGTGCTGGGCCGCCTTTATCCACTCTACATCGTTCACGTTCCAATCCTTGTGACGACGGTCGGTCTGCTAAAGGCAACTCATCTTGAGCAGGCACCCTCTTGTTACCTCTTTGCACTAGTACCAATTTGCATTCTGCTGGCGATCGGTCTGGACAAGTATTACGATTCCCCGATCACATCGGTTCTTGCAAAGCACAGGGTCAGGTCTCTGTAGCTTCAGAGCCTGCCAGCGCCACCGGGCAACCCGAAAGTGCGCGTCATATTCTAGGCACTCGCTGCACAAACCTAAGTCAGCTTCTCTGAGAACCTTTGTCGCGAAAACCGAGCGAGCTGCACTTGCGCCGAGCAGGCGGCACCAGGAGCTTCTGCTCGCGACGCGTCTAATTTGCTAGTCGCGCTTTCAGAAATGCGCTTCAATAATCCAATACATACCGGGTCACTGGATGGTCGCTGATGACGAACAGCCTTGACGAGGCGCGGTACGATGCAGTGGTGTTGGGCGCTGGAATCAGCGGCCTTGTGGCGACATCGATCTTGCTGCGCGACGGCGCGAGGAACGTCCTTGTCGTCGACGAGTACGCCTGGAGCGGTGGAAACCACATCGATTGCAAGGTCGGCGACTACACCTTCGATGTCGGCAGCTACATCTTTCAGGACGATTCGCCGTTATTGGCGCACTTTCCCGAGTTATTACCGCTCTATATTCAAATCTACCCGTCGTGGGGGCGTCTCACTCCGCAAGGCGCAGTAAGTCACTATCCGCTATCCATCAAGGACGATCTGCTTTCAGCCGGTCCGTTGGAATGGCTTTGGATGGTGAGCTCGATCATCTTTGCCCGAACCTTCCGCCGCAGGATCCGAAGTGCCAAGGACTTTGCAACTTTTTGGATTGGAAGGCGGTTACTGGAGCGCACAGGGCTCGGCCATTATCTGAGCCGGTTCTACGGATTTCCCGCCGATCAGGTCGACGTCAAGTTTGCAGAGAAAAGGATGCTTTGGATTAGGGAGCACGCGACGCTGCGAAACCTTGTTGGGCGGGCCTTTCGTCGTGCCCCCAATGTGGCTCCCAATCAACAACTCGTTCGACCGCGGGAGGGCTTCGGATTCCTGTATCGCAAGGCAATGGAGCGGCTCGAAGGCCAAGGCGCGGGCTTTGTGCTGGGGACCAAGATAGCTCGCGTTCAAAGGCAGAACGGTGAGTTTTCGATTGTCCTGGCGAACGACCGTGCGATCGTCGGCCGTCGCCTGGTCTCGACCATTCCCCTAGCACGCATCCAAGATCTGTGTGGTCTGCAAACGCATCGAGAGCTGAAAACCGTGACGTTGCTGACGTTGTTCTATAGCTTTTCCGGTGAGAGAGGCTTCAAGCAACCGATCCTGTACAATTTTTCAAGCGAAGGGGCGTGGAAGCGCCTCACGATTCATTCCGATTTTTACGGCAGGTGCCACGGCCGAGAATTCTTCTCCGTCGAAGTCAATGCTGAGCACGTGGCGCACGACATTAGTACGGCAGATAGCGATTTTAGAACTCACACCTGCGACAACAGGCTGTTTTTGGGCGACCTTCGGCTTGAGGGCGCGCATATGCTTGACAATGCCTACCCGATCTACACCGACCAGGCCGACGAACACGCGGCAAGCACGGTGGCCGCACTGCGCAAGTTAGGCATCGAATCGATTGGACGGCAAGGCAGATTTGACTATCAACCGACCGCTCGCGACTCCACCTTAAAAGCCGAAGCGGCGCTTCGTTCGGATCAGCCCGGTCAGACCTGGTCTAGATCAGATGCGAGCGCGCCCTAGACTTCATCAAGTAGATTGCAACACTTTGTACAGGGCCTGTTGAAGACGCGGTCAACGGGTGCTCGGGCAACAAAGGAGCCTTCGAAGTGGAAATTGGGCGTCACTCAGTGGCGGTCGAGCAGGGTGGGGGTGGAGGTGCGGGCGGGCTCATTCGCCATCTTCCTGACCGCGCCAATGAGGCCGCGCAAGCGACCGCAGTTCGTGCAAAAAACTGGCGTGTCATCGAGGGCTCCGTCAGCACACTGAAACGTAACCGCCAGGGTCGCGCAGTTCGAGCAAACGGATTCGAAAGCTGTGGCCTGGGTCGAGCTCGCTCTCATCATCATCCCTTAATGGTTCGATCGATCTCACAACTCGAGAGTGTCGCAACGGCTTAAAGTCGGATCCCATCGAGCGGTGATCAAATCTTCGGTTCGAATGGTTTTCTGTGCTCGCAGAGGTACCAGGCCTCCTGTCTTCAGAGATGTCTGGTCGGCGAGTCGACTTTCAATATGCTGCATCCTCGAATAGAGCCGGGATGGTAGCCAGCATGATCTTGGTGTCGAGTACCATGGACCAATTGCGCGCGTAGAATGCATCGCAGGCAACGCGCCGGCGGTAAGTGGTTGTACTGCGACCGCTCACCTGCCAAAGGCCGGTAATTCCAGGACGGCAGGCGAGGTAGGCGTCGACCTTGTACGCGTACCGCGCCAGTTCTTCTTCAGTGACCGGCCGAGGTCCGACTATGCTCATGTCACCGCGAATGACATTGAACAACTGAGGCAATTCGTCGAGGCTGGAGCGACGCAGCGCTGCGCCTAACAGCGTGACGCGAGGGTCTGCGCGTAACTTGCGAGTGGCCTTCCACTCGGCGGCGGCCGAAGGATCCGACTCCAACAACCGTTGCAGCCGCTCCGTTGCGTCAGGGGCCATGGTACGGAACTTCAGACAGTCGAAGGTCTGACCATTAAAGCCAACTCGTCTATGACGAAACAGCACCGGTCCTGGCGAGAACAAAATCAAGGCCGAGCAACAGAGCAACAGCAAAGGAGAGAGCAGCAGAATGCCAAAAGCCGCCAATACGAGATCAACCGATCTCTTTACGACTGTACCCACGGGACGCGGTGCTACGTGGGCGGGAGAACGTCTCTTTGCGGAAATGAAAGGCAACTCGCCGCGTGTATCGACCACATTGGCCATTGCGGGAACTCCATAAAACAAAACCTAAAAAGCCTTCGAACTCGTCCCCTCTTTTCTTGCGGTCTCATCGCCCCCAATGCGAGCACATTAAATTCTGACGCGGTGCAAAATTAATACAAGTTTAAAGTTTCGGCAGAGGCAGCGGATTTTTTCAGCGTTGTATCAATTGGGCTCGTGATGACTTGCGATTTGAAAAAGGCGGTAGCAGCGCCGTTACCTTCCTTCAGTTTTGATAATAGGAATAGCGCCGATCAGAATAACCCTCAAAGCGACGCATAAACGCTTCGTCGGTTTTGTTGAGCACGGTGCCAAGCAATCGCTCCGAAACAAGCGGCGATGACTGGATTGCCTTGAGGACCTCGTTGGTGGACGTGCCCCATTCGACCACCATCACAAAGGCGTCAAACAGGCTTGCGACCGCTCTGACGTCAGCTATCGGCAAGATCGGCGGCAAATCGCAAATGATGTAGTCGTAGTCCTCGCGAGCTCGCTCCAGTCCCAGCCTGACCGGTGGCGCACAAAGCACATCCGAGCTGTTCGAGGGCGGTGCCCCAGATGGCGAGGGGACGACATCGAAGTTGAAATTGAGGTCGTTGATGATCACGTCTTTGAGACGCAACCGGTCGACTACCATCCGTTGCAGCCCCAACCGGCGCTCGTAGCCAAGCATTTTGGATAAGGCCGGCTTACGCAAATCCGAATCAATCAGAAGCGTGCGGGCTCCGCTTCTCGCAAGAAATGCGGCAAGCGCCGCGGTGGCGGTTGTCTTCCCTTCACCGGGAAGCGCCGACGTGATGCCGATCACTTTTGGCTTCGCCGGATGCAGGTCGATAGCGACCTTGATGTAACGCAACGCCTCGGCCGTAGCCGAAAAAGGAGCGGCTTTGTTGATCTGCTGGAAGGCGCTGGCGTGACCGCCGCGCCATCGCGTCCGCAGCTTTGAAACAGCTGGGAAAGCGGCCAGGCAGGGCGTGCTCAACAGCTTCTCGAGCTGGTCACGTGTGTGGACCCTTCGGTACATGAATTGCTCTCGGGCTATTGCTGCGAGCGTGCCCAGGCCGAGCCCGCACATCGCTGCGAAAGCCAAGGCGATGGCGAGCTTGGGCGAGCTTGGCTTTGTAGGTGCCGACGCTTCCGTCACCACGCGGGCCTCGGTCGACGGAAACGACTGCTGTTGCACCGACTGGGTGAATCGAGACAGGAAAGCCTCGTAGATGCCACGATAGGTGTTTGCACCCGTTTCCAGCTCCCGCAGGTGAACCTGAGCTTGCCGCGTTGCCCCGGATTGCTGGAAGATCTCGATCATTCGCGTATCGATCGCCTCCTCCTGCGACTTCGCAATCTGGAGTTCGCTCTTATAGCTCTCCGCGATACGAGAGATTTCATCCCACATCGACCGTTGCAGCGCTGCCATTTCGGATCGCAGATTCCTGGCGGCCTCATGCTCGGCCCCATAGCGCGCGCTCCATTCGGCTTGCTTGTTTTGGTTCTCCAGGTATTTCTGACGTAGCTTGGTAATCACCGGACTGTTAAGCGCATCGGTGACAACCGGATCTGGGATCGTGAAGTTCTCCTTCTCAGGTCGTTGTTCGAGAATGCGTTGTATACGCTCGAGCTTGGCGCGAGCTTGGCTGGTGTCGGCGCGAGCTTTGGCCAGTGCGACGCCGAGCTGATCGAGCTCAACCTCGCTCGCCAATTTGCCTTCGACGCCAATGATAATGCCGTTTTCGGCCTTGAAGTCCTGCACGGCTTTGTAGGCATTGCTGGCCTGCTGGCGGAGTTCGCTGATCCGCTGTTCCAGCCAAACGCTGGCGCGTCGGGTAGCCTCGTACTTTGCCTGCAGCCGGTATTCGATATAGGCATCGGCGAAAGCATTGGCGATCCGTGCAGCCTTGTCCGGGTCAAGCGAGGTATAGGCGATCTGCTCGACGTAGCTGCGGCCCAAACGGGTAACGCGCAGATTGTCCTTGAGAACGCCAAGCGCGCGTCGCTCCAGCTCGGCAGACGAAGGCCTTTCTTCGGACGGTTTCGTTAGCCGCAACCATCGGGCCAAGCGGCTTGTGATTGCATTGCCCGAGGCGACGAACTCTGGATCATCCGTGAGACGCAACTTGTTTATGACCGCTTTGCCGACCTTTTCTGACCTAGTGGTCTCGATCTCACTCTCCACAACAGCGTCGTCTACGCCTTGATGTTCCTGGGAATTCTCACTTCGTGGCGAAGTGATTCCCTTGGTATCAACGAACATGTCAGCCTGCGCCGTGAACTTGCGAGGCGCCATCCCGACGTAGAGCGAGCCAAGCGCCAACGAGGCGGCCGTCATGAAGGCAATAAGACGCCATTCGCGACGTAAGAAGTCGCGTAGCAGAAGCAGAGATCTTGCCTGATCAGGGGCGGCTTCTGTCGCCGTCGCATAGGGCCGAAATTCGCCGGCGATGTTCATTCCACGCCCTCAACTCAACTCGTTTTATGAACGCGTACAGTCCAAAAGGAGCGGCTCGCATCTGCTCGCACAAACAAGAATTGGCATTTAAACAAAAAGCAGTATCGCCCATTAAATTGATGTTACAGAGCCCAAATGCCATGCAGGCTGTGCTCAAGAAACAGTCAATTGAGGGTTGAGCTCATGCCGAGCGCTTCCTTGCTTTGCTGTCTCCGATCTGGCGCGTTGGGCGAAAAGGGAATCGATATGCGAACGCATTTTGCGGATGAATGGCTCGCGGCCAAACTGCTGGGCGTGAGCAACGATAGCGTCGGGCTCAAAGGTCATTCGCTCGAATCGGGCAATGCTATTGCTGATGGCATCAATGGTCTGCTCGTCGAAGAAGAGACCAGTCAGGTCGTTTGCGACTGTTTCGGTGGCACCCCCCCGCCCGAAAGCGATCACCGGACGTCCGCTCGCCATGGCCTCTACCGGGACCATGCCGAAGTCTTCTTCTCCAGGGAAGATGAGCGCGCGACAGCGCGCGTAATGGTGCTTGAGTGCCTCGAACGGCTGCGGTCCGAGCACGGAAACGGTCGGGCCGGCGAGGCGGCGAATCTCGGATAACATCTCGCCGCCGCCGATGACTACCAGCTTCAGTTTCAATTCGTTAAACGCGCGTACCGCAAGGTCGGGCCGCTTGTAGGACACGAGTTCGCCGGCCATCAGATAGTAGTCGCCGAGTTCGGAGGAGGGGCACGGCGAGAATGCTGCAGTATCCACTGGAGGATGAATCACGTTGGCGTCGAGACCGTAGTAGCGGCGGATACGGCCGGCGACGGTTGCGGAATTGGCAACGAAGCTATCGACCCGTGCGGCGGAAGCGACATCCCACAGTCTTAGATAGTGCGCAAGCGAGGGCATGGCCAGCCGCGCGAGCGAACCGGCGCTGGCTCGGTAATCGTGAAACATATTCCAGATGTAGCGCATGGGTGTGTGGCAATAGCAGACGTGGAGGGCGTGAGGAGGAGCAATGACGCCTTTTGCCGGTCCGGATTCGCTGCTGAGAATCAGATCATAGTCGCGCAAATCTAGCTGCTCCAGAGCGAGCGGCATGAGCGGGAGATAGGTCTTGTACATGCGTGGAGCGCGCGGTAGCCGATTGATAAAGGTCGAAACAACGCGGTGTTTGCGAATAGTTTCGGAAACCACTTCTGGAACATAGACGTGCGTATAGATGTCCGCCTCGGGATACATCTCGCAAAGAGCTTCGAGGACTTTCTCGCCCCCGCGCATCCCCACAAGCCAATAGTGAATGATCGCGACTTTCATGCAGTCAATCCTTCGCGAATTGATCAAAGATGTGCTGTGATTGCGCATTGGGATCGCGCGGACATCTATGCTTCAGCGTGGTAGGACTTCAGGGGCAGGCGGACAGCCTTCGGCCGGACCAGGCCCGCGCCCGTACACGTGGACATAGTCGACCAACAGCGTGGAAGGATTGGGTGTCTGATCGATCGGCCAACCACCGCCGAGGGCAAGGTTCACAAGAGGGTAGAGTGGACCGTCGAGTTCAGGTGGGGTTGGTTGGCTCCAGACCGGGGTTCTGTCGAAGAAGAACACAACGGCCTGGGGCGAGATATCTACGCCGAAAGTGTGGAAGTCTTGCACGAGCGCATCGTTCGGTACCGTGACCTTCTGCCCCTCGCCCCGGGTCTTCTGCGGTTGTTGCTTGTACCAGATGTGCGTGGCGGCCTGATAAGCGGATGTGAACTGCCCATAATATTCGATGACATCAAGTTCGACGTTTCCTTCCGTCACCGTGGCGGGCTTCAGAGCGGCAAGCCAGAATGCGGGCCACGTTCCCGGACCGGGCGGCATCTTCATACGTGCTTCGAAATAGCCGTACCGGGTTCCGGTCCCGGCGCCGGAAGCATCGGCCGCAGCCAGAAGACCCGACGTCCACTTGCCGTTCCGATCCTTCGAAGCGGTGATGGTGAGAACTCCGTCTTCCACCTTGAATGGCCCCCGCGGTCCCGGATTGGCAAATGCAGCGTCGCCGAAATCGCCCGACCAAGGGGTGTGTGCGGTCCAACGGGCAGCGCCCAGGCGGGTCGCTGAGACACTGAGGTCGTTGAAGTCTTCAAGCAAGACGGGATGAAGTTCACAGGATGCAGGCTGCTCAGCTGCGATCGCAGAACTGAGTGAAATCCCGACCGTGAGCACGACCGACGTGGCTGCCCAGGTCGAGCGTTTTGTTGCATGCCCCTTCTCGGTCATCTCGCTCTCCTTGATCCTGCATCGTGCACTTCGACTATCACACCGCCCCTGCGCGGCTGGTGACCCGAACACCAAAGCCATACAGCGCGCCGACATACACACTGGCGCCGAACAGAGAGATCACTCCCAGTTCAAAAAAGGCAGCCAGATGGATTTCAGGCAGCTTGTATCGCAGGCCCATCACCAGAAGGGTCATCACCGCAGATGCGGCGGCGATTGGCCATAGATTGGCCGCCTCCGAGGCGACGCTTGTTCCGACCAATCGCCGGGCTCCCATCAAGGAGAGGACGAACATGATGAACGAAACCGCGGCCCGTGCCGCCACCACGCCTGCAAGCGAATAGAAGTAGAAACCCAAACACATAAGCAGGATCTTGGCGCACAGCTCGACCATTGTTAGGCGAAACACCAGATGGGTTCGATTGGTGGCCAGCGCCAACGAATGCAGAGGCTGATAGAACGCGCTGAGGACGGTCGATAATGCGAGCCACCGCAAGTAGATTGCAGCCTCGCCCCACTGCGGGCCGAGCAAGACCTCGGCGATCAAGTCCGAGGTCAATGACATTCCGATGCAAGCCGGCGCGGCAAGTGACATCGTAAGTCGGGACGCCTTCGAATAGGCGTGACGAAGCCGGTCCTGGTTTTGGTTGATCTGCGACAGTGCGGCCATGAGAGGCTGCATCGCCGGGCCTATCAGGCTCTGGGTTGGCATCACCGATAGATCGCTGGCGATGGTGTATTGACCCAATGTGGCCTTGCTCGATGAATAGCCAAGCAGGATTCGATCAAACTGCCAGCTCAGGGCGATGATGATCTGGGCGCCGCTGAGCCAACCGAGAAAGCCCGAGAACTCCCGAAACTTCGACAGCGAGAGGTTTGGTCTGTAAGGGGCCAACAGGTAAGACATTGATGTGGCCCCCGCGGACGCTGCGACGCCGCTGGCGACAATGGCCCAGTAGCCAGCGCCAAGTTCCACTGCTGTCGCGGCAATGATCGCCGCGGCGACCTTGCCAAAGATCTCGGCAACAAAGACCGGCCTGAAAGCCAGGCGGCGGGTGTATTCGACCATTCCCGGACTGTACAGGCTGCGAGCTGAGGGTCCGATGGCGCCTACGATGATCAAGCTGGCCAGGCGGGAATCCTGGTAAATCTGCGCAAACGGCCACGCCACCAGCAAAAGCACCAATGTCAAGACGAGGCCTCGGAGAGCGCTCAAGGTGAAGGCAGTATCCAAGTGTGACTTCGTTACGCTTGGCAAGCGCGTCAGGGCCTGCAGCGTTGGTACCTCCAGCACCATATCCGCGATGATCGTCACGGTCGCGGCGAGGGCGGTGAGGCCGAAGTCAGCGGGCGTCAGGATGCGTGCGAGGACCAAAAGCGTGACGAAATCGATAGCCCGGGCTGTTAGCCTGGACGATACAGTCCAAGCGGCGCCCAAGAGGGTTTTGCGGGCAAGCACGATTCAATGCCCGAACATTGCGACGAGGCATTGCCTGGTCGTCGATGCAGAAAGAGTGCCGGTTCGCGCGGCTTTATGAGGCAGTGGCGTCATCGCGAGTGCCTCTGCTTGGAGTTGCTGGTCGCGGGCCGGAGCTCTTGTCGTTCGGCATGATGGTTGCTGCGCGCTCGGGTTCAAGACGGCCCCTCAGAACGTCGGCGAAACCGAGCACGTTGCCGTGAAGTCGGCCCCGCCGATCGATGAAAGGTTCAGGTCTGGCGGCGCGCGCCAGGTTGATGGCGACGTTCCGAACGATCTGCATGGTTGCTTGCCGAGGCGTCATCGTGCCTTTGCGCAGCAAGTAGATTGGATTGACGACTTGGGAATAGCCCAGTCGGTCTCCGGCAACACGGCCCACCTTCTGGCCCATATGCACGCCGCGGGCGCGGGGAGATTTGATCAGGCGGCCGCCTCGCTTCGCAAGCGCCGCGCCAAAATCCCGGTCTTCCTGCCATCCATAGAGGACGAGCCGCTCATCAAAGGTTATGTTGCCGATCGCAGACATGCGGAAAGCCATGTTGCAGCCGTACGGACTGAATGGTTCGATGCGTGGTGCTTCGGGCGACAGCGTGCTTTCCGTCAAGATGCGCAGCGCTTCATCAAAGCTGAGACCCGGTCCGAGGATGCCGTCAGCATAGAGATAGCCAGTGAAGCCGACGACCTCTGGCTCGTCTCGAAACGTTTGCGCGGCCGCGGCCAACCAATCGGGATCCGCCAAAAAATCATCGTCAAAGAACACGATCACGTCGGCCTCATTACTGAGCGCGGCCAACGCGGTATTTCGCTGAGCCGGCAAGCCGCCCGGGCCGGTGACGAGCCGAACGCCGGACAGCTTGGCGGCATCGCCCGCATCCTCACGGTTGACGCAAGACACGATGACGGCGTCCGGCTTGAGGGTCTGGGTCTGCAGCAAGTGAGTCAGGGTAGCCGTCACCGTTTGGGGTCGTCCTCGTGTCGCGATTGCTACCGCCACTCTGGGCAGGCGTCCAACGGTGGTCTCACGCGCTCTCAGAGCCGATGTAGGCTCTCGCATCAGCTCGACATATCCAGCCGCAGTGCGCGCCCAGGAGAACATCTTAATGCGCTCGCGGCCACGCCCGACCAGTTCATCGCGCTGATCGCCGGATGTCGAGAGTTGCCGAATGCACTGCACCCATCGCCGTGGATTGTCGGGCGGAGCGAGCAAAGCGGCATCGCCGCACACTTCACTCATGCTGGCGCGATCCGAGGCAACGACAGGACAACCACGCGCCATGGCTTCGACGATTGGAAGCCCAAAGCCTTCTGTCCACGATGGAAAGATCAAGCACAAGGCGCGATCCATGAGATAGGCGAGATCGTCATCCGTGACGCGGCCGAGCAGGGTCAGGCCGCGAGCGTCCGTTAGACGTTCAGGCGAAAATATGTCCGCGCCGCCACCGGCGACGATCACGCCGATGTTCATTGCGGCGAGTTCCGGCGCGATGGTGCTAACCAGCTGCAGGTTCTTATGCGGAGCGCGCGATCCGAGCGCCAGCACGAACCGAGTGCCGGCCGCAACCTGGCAATCCTTGCGCGCAAGGCTGGGGTCCCAGGCCAAGGCGTGCTCGTGTCCATTTGGAAGCACGGCAATGTCCCCGTCGCGTAGCGGCAGGTGCCGGGCAAGTTGTCGGGCCGAATAGGCTGAAACGGTGGTGATTCTTGCAGCGCGCTTCGCCAACAGCGGTTGCAGGGTGCGATAGATCGCGCGAAACGCTGGTCGATAGCTCTCCGGTGCGTCGAACACGTTGGCGTCGTGGATACACACGACCTGATCCGGTTTGACGGCCGGCGCTGTGTTGCCAAGATTGAGCAACGGTCCGGGCCACCGCCCGGGAAGAACCAATTGCTCCCAGAGGTGTCCGCCGAGATGCCCCGCCGGGATAAGCGGCATAGCTTCAAGCCGAGGATCGGGAGCGGCCTTGGGGGCAATGATCGGAACGATTGCGCCAGACCCGACGAGTGCCTGGTTCATTGCCGCCGTGACGCACTGGGCGTAGCGCTGCACGCCGCTGGTGGGCTGAGTCAGATAGCGGCCATTGACCGCAAAACTGCTGGATGCATTCATGCTTTGGCTCCCGAGGGTTCGGACGGCGTGAGCAACACTCCTTCGAGGTGATCCCGCGGTGAAGCGCAAGCCAGCGCGGCGAGGGCGTAGAACAGCAGACCTTGCTCCACGGATGGAGCCGCCAACGTGTCGCCGATGATGAGAGCAAAACATGCATTGCGCGCTGCTAGGCGAGCGTCGGTCTCATAAGTACGCGGACCATTCAATGGTGCGAACAGGGCTGTTGCCGCGAAAAGGAGGTAGAAGGCAGTTCCCGGAATACCAACGTTGGCAAGCAGTGCGATCGGAAAACTCGATGTGCGGATAGTTCCGAGCCCAACGCCGAAACCAAAGGAGTCAAAGAAGTTCTGCAGGGCAGCCGCGTTCCACTGGCTGCGCTCGACGGCCGAGGTCGAAGAGGATTTGTTGAGAATCAACGTATCGACATAGCTACGCGCCGTTTCGCTGGCTCGCTCGTCGAGGAGCACGCCCAAGATCACGATGACCAAGAGGATCGGCGTACATAGCACGGCCGCGGAACTGAGCGGACGGTTCGGTTGAAAGCCCGATCGCCGCAGAAGGCCGGCGTAGAGGATCAAGCCGACCAGTGGAGCCCCAGCAAATCCTGTCGAGGAGGTTGACAGAACGACCAGCGCCAGCGATGCAAGCGCCATCGGGCCGGTGAGCATTGGCATCCTGCCGCTCAGAAAGAGGGTGCCGGTGAACGCGAACGCTCCGAGAGTGGCGCGCGCGAATGCGGAAGCTTCGGGAAATGAACCGACGATCCGCTTTACACCGTTGACCTGATCATCGGCGTGCATTGTGTACCGGGCGTTCCGCATGAAATCGAGGAGACTTTGGGTGCCCGTCGCATACGTTCCGATGTCCAGCACGGCGAGCAGGACGTTTCCGGCGCAATAGCCGAGTACTGCGGCGACAACGGCGCGAAAACCGGCATGAGTCGTTGCGATCGCGGCCGTGATCCCGAAGCAGGCAAGATCCGCTGCCATGTAGACGGACTGAGTAAAATTGCTGGACACGGGCCCAAGCGGGACGGTTGAGCCGGTGTCGGCGTATTCCGACGCGCCAAGAGGAACGATCTGCGTTGCGCCAGCCAGTAAGCGCGGCATCAGGACAGCAGAGCCGACGCCAAAGATAACCAAGCACAACAGCCAGAATCCGGGTTGGCCGAAGCTCATGGCTCGCATCGCAGCGGCAGCCTCGTGGCGCCGAGCGAGCACTGCCGCCATGGCAAAACTTAAGAACAGGTGTGCCGGTTGAATGTTTGCGCCGCCGACGAGGATGGCGGCGGCCGCGCCAAACAGGGCAGTGCCCATCAGCACGCCGAAAGTGGCGCGATAACCGAGCGGCAGGCAGAGCAACCCGAGTAGGATGGTCAAAATCCCGATCGGTTCTAGCGACATGGCGCACCGCCGGGGTTTGACTCGAGTACGCTGCGACACGTCATAGCCGGAGTCGCGGAGCCAGCGCGGCTGACCGGAGATGGCACGTGAAGTGCTGCTGGATTCGGCATCGGCATTTTCAATGCTGGCGAGCCATCATGCCCCTGATAGAATGTATGGAATCAAGCATCGGTAGCAGAGCGTGCTTAAGAATGGGGAATTGCCGAGCTATTGCGCCCTCACGCCAGAGTTCAAATCGCAGCGATGCCAGCCTGCTCAACACCGGCTGGGGTTGCTCGGCGCGCAATGCCTGCAGCACATCGGGTCTGCCAAAGTCGACGGATCGGCCCGGCACTTCGAGGCATCGCAATTCGCCGGCGGTAGGCCGCGTAATGGCCCGCTTGAGCCGAACCCAGGCGGCATCGGCATCGCGTAATGCCGCTGCCCCGCCGTCGATCGGAAGGCTGTCTACGTAACTGAGCGCGCCGGACAGCAATTCGTTTCCGAGGCTGGAATCGCTGATCCCAAACCGGATGTCGCCGCAATTGGCCGCGACATCCTCTCCCTCGTCGACAAAAGAAGTGACCGAGGGGATCCTTGGCTCGAACAGGCTCTCAATCAGATGCCAATACCGCAGGACTGAGGAACGGACGTCGAGCGGACTATAGCGATTGCGCTCAAGCAAGAGACCGAAAACCTGCTTGAAATGTTCTTCGCTGTGTCCCTTATAGTTTGATCGGGCAAACTGAATGGTTTCAATTTGTAGCGCCGGAAAGGCACTGGCCAATAGCCGCTGCGTGCTTCCGTAGAGACCGGTATCGCACAGCAGAATTCGGCGAGCATCGCCTCGGAGTTTGGCAAAGTGCCGCTCGAATAACGCGTTCTGCACGCGGATGTCAGACAAAACCGCCTTCGCGCGATCGTCGAACAACATGGTCAAGAATAGGTCTGCACGAAATGGCTGCTTCCATTCCTCTGACAGCTCGTAGCGTCCTCCACCAAGGGCACGAGCTACATCCAGAAACGAGCGGCCGCGAAACTCACGGGCAATCTCCTCGAGCGCGGAAGCGCTGCGAACCAACACCGCAGCGCGCGCCGCAACGAGGCGTGAGACCATGAAGTTCTGCCGTGGCATGCCGAGCGGCAGCGAAAGCCGAGCGATGACTCGTTCGAAGACTTCCCTTATTCCAACACCGCCCCGGGCGCAAAACAGCAAGGTCGCCTTGTCGCATGCGTTCACTTCGGCGGCGTATAGCCAAATCAGCAAACAAAACTGAGTGACGATGGGCCCAAGGACAACACGTCCAAACGCGTACGCATTTTCGGGTGGCTCCGCTGAGCATTTGCCGCGCTTTGGTCGCGACAATGCGGCCCGAGCAGCAACCAAACCGCCATTCGCCTTGCGCAAATAGCTGAACCAGACCGGCCGGGGTGTATGAATGACAGTTAATCCATGTGCCGAGGCGCGACGGACGTCGGCATGCGGATCATCGCCGATGTGCAGAATTCGTCCTAAGGACACCCCTTCTGCTTCGGCGACCAGGGCAAACAGGGCACCGTCACGCTTGGTGCATCTCTGATCGGCGCTGCTGTAGATCTGATCAACAATATCGTGCCCATGAAAATGCGAGATTAGTCCATCGAGGTCAGCAGACGACAGCATGGTGTCGCTGACGGCGACAACGCGGCTGCCCGCCGCTCGGCGTGCGCGCAGAAATCCGGCCAAGGTCCGGTTTGCAACGAGCGAGGTCTTCTCGATGTCGAGTTCAATTGCCAATCGCGCAACGCTCAAGGAATCCGGAAGACCCAGCAAGCGAAGTTGCCGATGGATCACGTCGGGCAGTCGGACTTCACCGGAACCGCGCACGGCGAGCGCTCGGAAGGCAATTCGCTCGGCTTCTTGTCTGGCTCTCGCCAGCAGAACAGGTTCGATTTGCCAACCGCGCGCCCGAAGAAGGTTGCTGAATAAATGCTCACCTTGCACAATACGTGAGCGAGCGGAGCGCACGGTTCGCAGCAGAAGCGTATCAAAGACGTCGACGGATATCAGATCGATTCCATCGGCGGCTCTGACGCGCTCGGCTAGCCTATGTGATTTCATAAATTACCAAACTCCAACGCACCGAATGACGCAAAACACGCGTAACGGTCGCAAATTGATTTGTGCTAGGCGGGCTCCGCAATTAGATGTTGCTCAGATCAATAAATTGCTTGTAGCATTTTGCGTGCCAACTCTGAGGGGCGTTCATATTTAAGAATTATATGGACCGGCGAATTACCAGCCGAATTCTCACGATCTCAGCTGACCGTTCCAGCGAGGGGTATTTAGAGAATAATGATGCGATCGCTTACTAAGCATGGGATTTCCGCGCTCGCTTCTGTTGCCTCCAGGGCCGCACAAAGCGCGTCGTTGCGCAGGATGATCTTCAATGGCATCCGCTTGCGGCGCCCTGAAGTGGAACGTTTTGGTCGGATGGACGAGATCCGCTTCTTGGCCTATTGCTTTCTGAATCGCGATCGATCGCGATCGCAAATACTTCAAGACCTGTGGGTCAGCTACGAGCTCGGAGAGAAGCAGGGCGGATTCTTTGTTGAGTTTGGTGCAACCAACGGCGTTACGAATAGCAACACCTGGCTATTGGAAAAGGAATACGGCTGGCAAGGAATTCTAGCTGAGCCGAATCCAATCTGGCACGACGCGCTCGCACAGAACCGGACTTCGCGCAAGGATCGTCGGTGCATCAGCTCTAGCTCAGGCAAGAAGGTGCGTTTCTTGGTAACGAACGAAGTGGATCCGGAGCTCAGCGGGGTAGCCGAGTTCGCTTCGGGTGACCACTTTGCAGCTGTGCGTTCTGCCGGCCAAGAGATCGAAGTTGAGACGGTTTCGCTGAACCAGCTTCTGGCGGACTGCAATGCCCCTCGCAGGATTGACTACATGTCGATCGATACCGAGGGGAGCGAGTACGACATTCTAAAGAGCTTCGATTTCTCCCGCTACAGCATCGATTTACTCAGCGTGGAGCAGAATCGGCAAACGGAAGCTGCGATTCAGGCGCTTCTTGCGACGCACGGATACAAGCGAGTCTTCGCGGAGTTCTCGCAGTGGGACGGTTGGTATGTCCATTCGGAGCGCATGACCACTCGGCGTGGCACGAATCTTGACCGGCGCTTTGGTGCAAGCCCCGTTCAGGTGACGTTGGTCGAGAAAACGAATGGCTGACCAAACCCGGACTGAGCTTTGAATGAAAGAGTTTTCAGCACGAGCAAGAATGCCGAACACATGTCATCGTTAGAGCCCGCGGCTGAAGCAAAGCGCATCAATGTCGCGATGCTGCTCAGCTGCAGTTCCTTCGAAGGGTTTTTTGGGTGGGTGCAGGGTCAGACGCGCGCCAGTTATCTCGAGCGCTATCGAAACGACTGGGCGTGGTACTATGCTCGCGGTTTGAGCCGAAACGGGATTAGGCCGATGCTCTATATCCCCTCGCTGCGGGAGTCAGGAAAATTCGCTACCGATGTTGGGATCGACGTTCGATTTCTGCCGCTCGAGAACTGGTACCAGCTGATCGAACAGGTGTGGGTCAAGCGCGTGTCGCGCCGTTCGCGCTGGTCCTTATATGCTGAGGAACGGCTGAACACGATTGCATTTATGCGGCCGCTTCGGAAAGCGCTGGCAGCGGACAAAATTGATCTGCTGTACGTTCAGGAATATTGGAGCGGCAGGTTCGATCACCTCGCAGGTCGAATTGATCTGCCAATCGTAGGTGCAGATCATGGTGGCCTATCGGATCGTGTCGTGAAGCTGTTCAAACGCGATAGCTTTTGCAGGGCGGCGTTGCTCTATGGTCAAACCGAGCAGGAGTGTCGCATCGTTAGTCGATATGGCGGTCGATCCCGTCTCCAGCCGAACGGCTGCGACGTATCGGAGTTCTTTCCAGACGCGGCCGCGAGCCGTTCCAAGACAATCCTGACGATCACGCGTTTGACCAACAGGCAAAAACGCACGACCGACCTAATTCGCGCGCTCGCCAACCTGCCAGAGGAATGGACGCTGGATATCGTTGGCACGGGGCCCGACAAGGACCTGATGCGGGGGCTCGTGGCCAAACTCGGCTTGTCGCATCGGGTGCGATTTCATGGATTTGTCGACCGGTCCGAGGTGCGCGCGTTGCTGTGCCGGTGCGGCGTATACGTGATGCCCTCGGCGAACGAGGCGGTGGCACTTGCTGTACTGGAGGCAATGGCTTGTGGTGCGGCGGTGGTTCTGAGCCGCATACGGGCGTTTGAGCAATTGGTCACGCACGGAGTTAATGGAGTGCTGTTTCCCGTCGGTGACGTCAGAGGTCTATCCGCTGCTATCCTAGATGCCTGGCGCGATCGCCAATCACTTGGCCGAGCAGCAAGCAAAACCGTCCACGAAAGCTACAATGCGGAGAAGTTGTACGCGGAGCTTGCAGATAGTTTGCGAAGATCCGCTCACCACACTGTAGCTACCACGGCGGAATCAAGCTTGAACTTGGAGGCTTTGTCTTAGCGGCATGAGGCGGGAAATTATAGGCGACGGCTCCCTCATCTTTGAGAAGGTTTGCGCAATGAAGGAATTATACGAGGGTGATGCTTACGGAAAGAACAATCCGACGTGGCACGAGGAGGATGCGCCGTGGAAGGCCAGTCACGTCGCGCAGATGATCCGGCGAAACAATATCCCAACCCAGCGCATATGCGAGATTGGCTGCGGGACTGGCGAGATCTTGTTGAACCTGGAAAGGACATTTCCGGATGCGCGGTTATCGGGGTACGAAATCTCGCCCGATGCGTTCAGGCGCGCAGCAGCAAAAAGTACTCAACGCACAAAGTTTCACCTAAGCAACCTTCTGGGCGAACACGATTTGGAATTTGATGTTATCCTCGCAATTGACGTGATCGAACACGTTGAGGACTATATTTCATTTATAAAGCAGTTGCGTCGGTTCGGAACATTTAAGATCTTTCACATCCCGTTGGATCTCTCCGCGCAATCCATCCTGCGGGCCTGGCCGATTGCCGACCTCAGACGCAATGTCGGACATATTCACTACTTCTTCAAACAGTCGGCGTTGGCCACGCTCGAGGATTGCGGCTACACGATTGTCGATCATTGTTACACCGCCAGCCGGTTGGAATTGCCCAATCAGGCATTCACAAGTCGTCTCATGCGACTGCCTCGCCGCTTGATGTTTGCGTTCAATGCGGATCTCGCGGTGCGCTTGCTAGGCGGCTACTCGCTGCTGGTCGTCGCAAAATGAGGACCGATCGGAAAGTCGGCTGGGAATGCGGTCATAGGCTGAGCCCGGTGATCGGCCTCAGTTGGAAGCGATCGATTCTGAATTGGACCTTCGCTTATCCGCTGCAGCCAGCTGGTCTGGCGCAATCAGCTTGCGCGGATAGGCGCGATACAGCGCGCGGATAGTGACCCCGACAAAGTAACCGCCTTGCAAGATGGCTTGGGTGGCCAGAACTGCAAGCACGGTTTCAAGCCCGCCGAGACGCTGATTAAGTGTCAGGAAGATCGTGACAAACAGGACAAGCAAGGCAAAGGGGAGCAATGCCCGAAATCGGAAGCGCAGCCCCAATACCGCTCCGAAAATTGCTAGTCCAATCGCCGCGTATTCCATTCCAATGCCCTGCGATGCGCGAAGTCCCTTCGGGAGAGCTGAGCTGAACCAACGTCCTTGCGAGCGGTTTCGTGCCCCTCACGCCGCTTGGGGCCGGAGTTCGATACCTTGCCTCGCTTCCACTGACGACCTGTTGCGAGAACGTAAACTCGTAGTGTGGCAAGATCTTGTGGCGGTGCAGCACTCACCGGGCGCCAAACCGGTTTGGTGCATTCGAACAATAACTTAGGCCTGCTTGTCAGGCCAAGCCCTGTGGAAGCCACCGACGAGCCAGAATAGCAAGCAGAGGAACCAGATCAAGTTGGAGGTTCCCCCCGTCAACGGATTTTTTCGCCACAGGGTTTGGTGTTTCGACCGATGGCACCTTGGCAGGGTATTTGCAGCGCAAGCACCGTTGTTTGTATTTTAGCTGAGGTCAATCATCCCGGTGAACGCGCTGGACCAAGGACTGGGGTCTGTTGCCTCTTCCCTGGCTATCTGCCGCAGGTGTGCATGCGTATTGTACAATTACTCAATCATACACGCCGGCTGAATGGTCATGTGCATGCGGCCGTGGACCTCGCCTGTGCGCAGGTGAAACTCGGCCATAAAGTCGCAATCGTGAGTGGCGGCGGCGATTTTGATGCCCTGCTCGCGGACAACAACGTCGAAACCATCCGCATCGGTTTGGAGCGTCGACCGAAGCAGCTGCTGCAGGCCACGCTGTCGCTCTATCGGCTTATGCGCGATTGGCGGGCGGAGGTGGTTCATGCCCATATGATGACCAGCGCCGTCATTGCCTGGCCAATTTGCAAGTTGCTCGGAATCCCGCTCATCACGACCGTTCACAATGAATTCGAGCGAAGCGCAGTCCTCATGGGCCTCGGAGCGAGAGTGATCGCGGTTAGTGCAGCCGTTGGCAAGTCAATGCGAAGACGAGGCATCCCACAGTCGAGGATCCGCGTGGTTCTGAATGGGACAATCGGTGCAGCGCGTTTCGAGCAAAAGGACCGCACGCCAGCCTCCCTTCAATCACCGGCGATCGTGTTCGTTGGCGGACTGCATCCGCGAAAAGGGCTATCGGACCTCTTTTCAGCGTTCGATATGGTTTACGCTGCGCTCGGAGCAGGACGCCTATATATTGTCGGAGACGGTCCGCACCGCGAGCAATATGCCGTCCAGGTCAGCTCGATGGCATGTGCGTCAGCGGTGACCTTCTTGGGCGCTCAAGATAATCCGTTTCCGTTCCTGTCAGGAGCGGACGTATTCGTGTTGCCCTCGCATGCTGATCCCGCTCCGCTGGTGCTGTCGGAAGCGCGGGAAGCTGGCTGCGCCATCGTGGCGACTGAGGTCGACGGAATTCCTGAATTGCTTGAACAGGGAAAAGCAGGCGTTCTCGTTCCCGTGGGCGACCCGCAAAGACTTGCTGAAGTATTGCGCTGTTTACTCCAGGACCGACAAGCCGTGCTGGAATGGAAAAAGAAAAGTCAGTTCAATGTAGAGTTTCTTACAATTGAGCGAGTCGCTCGGCAAACGCTCGCGATTTACGAAGAGGCGTCTGGTCACATTCATGCTCACGCCTGAAGCAAGCAATGTCAGTGACCCAGCTCCAGCGACGGCGTGCTCGAGAATAGAGGCAATCGATGCTCCTAAGCTCGCTGTCATCATCACCTGCTTCAATTACGAGGCTTACATTGAGCGAGCGATCAAGAGCGTCTTAGACCAGAACTGCGATGCCTGCGAACTCCTGGTGGTGGACGATGGCTCAACTGACGGCTCCTGGGAGACGATTACCCGCTGCGCGGTGACTGCATTCAAGATCGAAAACCGAGGGCAGCTAGGGGCGTGCCTGTTTGGGCTAGAAAAGACCCAAGCAAGATTCATCTTGTTCCTCGACGCCGACGATGAGCTCAAGCCAGGTTCACTGGCCAGAATCTTGGCGGAATTGGACGAGCGGGTTGCAAAACTTCAATTTGGTCTGACGCTCATCGATGCCGAAAGCAGGCCTATCGGATCGTTTTCGTCGCTCGAATCGTTTCGGGAGCGCGACCGATTGGTCAATGAGGTGCTCAAACGCGGCGTCTACAAGACGCCACCGACGTCTGGGAACGTATTTCGTCGGGATGTCTGCGAGCTGCTGCGCGAAGTGGATTATGACAAGGCCGTTGACGGGGTGGTTTTGTTTGTTGCTCCGTTCCTTGGGGACGTCGTCAGCCTTTCCGAAGAGCTGGGAAACTACCGCGTGCACGGCCTCAACGATTCGCAGCTCGGTCAGCTTCCAAGCGCTTCGTTGCTACAGCGCGATATCAAGAGGTTTGTGGCGCGTACAGAGCATTTGCGCACGATTCTCGCTCGAGTGGCTCCGGGCCGAAGATTGGTTGAGCCGCAGGGCGCCTTTTACTATCGCGAGCGCAGCTTCTGCCTCCAGATTGTATCGGGAAGCAGCTCACGCGCTTCGATGCTGCCGAAACTGATGGCCAGTGTTGGCTCTGAGCCTTTCCCAATCGTTCAAAAAATTGCACTGGTTGCTTTCTTTGCGCTTGCGGCCATGCTGCCTCGCGAACCAGCCAGAGCACTGATGGCCTACAGGTCTCGAAACCGGAGACGATCGGGACTTCTCCGATTGCTTCGCGGCGCTAGATAGGGCGCTGCTACTGGCCCGGTAGCGGCCCCCTCTCGATGCCGCTGTTTAGGGCGTCGGACCGGTTGCCGCCACGTGCCGAGCTATCGGTGTTCCACCCAACTATCAAACTAGATCATGGAAGCTGAAGAGTTGGCCGAGCACGTTTCCGATGGCGCCTTGCGGAAGGTTCGCTCCGTTGAAGCTGACGGAGTCCACGTAAAGATTGCGGTCGGTATTCGGGGTGCCATCCCAGCGGTCGTTGAGGAGGTGAACCAGGACAGTGTGATCGCCGGGTCCCCAATCCCCGTGCACGGCAATGGTGTCGGATTGACCGGCCGCATGCGATGCATGGGCGGTCAATGTCCCGCCGATCTGGTTGCCATCGACCGAGATGGTGTAGAGCGCGTCTCCAAGATAGGCATCTTCGCTGATCTCGAACACGAGTTGATCCGGACCGGCGCCGATGGATGTTGATGAGCCGTTTTGTGTTTTTGAAGGCGTGCCGGTTGAATTTGTCGGCGGTGGGGGCGTTATCACCGGCGTGGTCGGGTCGGCCGATGCAGCATCATGGAAGCTGAAGGTCTGTCCGAGCACGTTTCCGATGGCGCCTTGCGGAAGGTTCGCTCCGTTGAAGCTGACGGAGTCCACGTAAAGATTGCGGTCGGTATCCCAGGTGCCGTCCCAGCGGTCGTTAAGGAGGTGAACCAGGACAGTGTGATCGCCGGGTCCCCAATCCCCGTGCACGGCAATGGTGTCGGATTGACCGGCCGCATGCGATGCATGGGCGGTCAATATCCCGCCGATCTGGTTGCCATCGACCGAGATGGTGTAGAGCGCGTCTCCAAGATAGGCATCTTCGCTGATCTTGAAGATGAGTTGATCCGGACCGGCACCGATCGATAGTGATGAGCCGTTTTGTGGTTGTGAAGGCGTACCGGTCGAATTTGTCGGCGGTGGGGGCGTTATCACCGGCGTGGTCGGGTCGGCCGATGCAGCATCATGGAAGCTGAAGGTCTGTCCGAGTACGTTTCCGATGGCGCCTTGCGGAAGGTTCGCTCCGTTGAAGCTGACGGAGTCCACGTAAAGATTACGGTCGGTATTCGGGGTGCCATCCCAGCGGTCGTTAAGGAAGTGAACCAGGACGGTGTGATCGCCGGGTCCCCAATCCCCGTGCACGGCAACGATGTCGGACTGACCGGCCACATGCGATGCATGGGCCGTCAGTGTCCCGCCGACCTGGTTGCCATCGACTGAGATGGTGTAGAGCGCGTCTCCAAGATAGGCATCTTCGCTGATCTTGAAGACGAGTCGATCGGGACCGGCGCCGATCGATGTTGATGTCGGCGTTGCTTGGGGTGTGCTCGACGCAGTTACAGCACCGTAGGTCCCGGGATCATCACCCGCGGGAGATGAGACTGGCTCTAGAGAAACGGCTGTGGCCGACGGGTCGGCAGAATAAACGCGGATGTAATCGATCTTAATGGTGATAGGTACCTGCGCGAGGCTGGCGGGCTCTTGCGTAGCCAGATTCGCCAGAAGGTACATTGGTTGATGCATGTCGCTCGGCGTTGCGCGACTCCCAACCAGCTGGCCATCGACATAGAAACTGATCTGCTCATTCTGCCAATTCACGCCATAGGTATGATAGCCACCAGGATTTGGCAATTCGCTGTAGACCTGGAGCTGCGTCTGCCAGTTTTCATTCAGCACTGGGTCGGTTGTGTGAATGGTGCTGTATACCCCTTTGCTCCAGATGCCATAGTGCTCAACCACATCGAGTTCTTGCCACCGCCCGAGCCCGTTCGGGTCAGGAAGATTTTTCACGGGCAGCAGCCAAAATGCGTCCCAAGCACCCGGTGAGGACGAGAACTCTGCCCGTATCTCGAAGTAGCCGTACTGTTGCGAGAAACTTCCCTGGGTTGTTATCAGTCCGGACTCCCAGCTTCCCGGAACTCCGAATGGAGTACGATCCGGAACAGCGGTAATCGCAAGCGCTCCTTGGGAAACAGAGAAAGGATCGTATCCCGAGCTGGGGTCGACGAACGAGCTGGTGCCGAAGCCAACGTCGGACGCCGCATCGCCCCGCCATTCGGCTCTGGTGTCCGCCCACTTCGTGCCGACGCCAGTAAGTGAAATGCTCCTGGAATTGAATTCATCGTCGAAAGTCAGCTTGTAGCCGCTAAGATCGATCATCGAAAATCTCCGCGAGTAAAGCCCTGAGCGGTACGAACGAAATATCTACGCGAGAAACGAATGCTTCGAAGTTGCTGCGGTTAAACGTGCGAGAGACTTGATCGCGATGCGTTGTTCGTTCGACGGCTCGGAGTATCAAACTTGCGTCAGTACACAGTTCACACGAATCGGATCGTCAGTGTCGGCATGTGAGGGCCTGACATACCGCACGCCCTTCGAGAGCGAACTTAATGGACCGGATTCACCGCGATCTCTCTCGACTATACGCCCGTTAAGCCTGGAAGTGCATGGTGACGGAAGCGCATCCCTGCACCAATTTTAGGCGATTGCCCCGGCGCGGACGCTGACCACGCGGTACCATGTCAATCGTCTTGAATCGTCATAGACGCTGAGCAGTGGCTTGGGCCGAGTCAGTGAGCTGCGGCAGAACTCCGCCACGCTCCAAGTCAGGCAATTCCATGGAGCTACGATACGGTAAGCCTGCGTATCCAGAGTTGCGGGTCGTGGTTCGATTGTATGCGCAGAAAGGCGTATTGGTCGAAAGCTTCGTTGACGTTGAGAATGGCCGTACTCAGATTGTCGAGAACCAAAATAGCCCTGCCTTCTCGTACAAGCAGAACCAGGTGGTGTTCTCCGGTTGTCCGAATGCCAACCTCCGCAAGGAGAAGAGACGAACTTGGCCAACCTGCTCGCAGCAGAAGATGGCGCTTTGTCACAGCATAGTCCGCGCAGTTTCCCTCGCTGGGAAAGATCTGCCAGTCATGGTCATTCCGGCTTGCCGCTAACGCCTTCGGCATGATGCTTAAATTGACCATGGAATTGATCTGGTTGAGCTGTCGCCATCGCTGACTACGAGAACGGAAATCTGTGATGCGCAGATCGCCATGTTGCTGGCAATCTTCGGGATATCGGACGCAGAACAGCGCGAACGAAAGGGGAGCGGCGACTTGCTGTTCAAAACCGCAATAGGCCGGTTGGCCGCACATCCAATACATTATTGCAAGTGTGCTTGCAGCATATCGGATCATCACTTGGGTGCCTGACAGAAACGACTACACCATCGCTCCATATTGCAGGCGCAAAAATGGGAACGCCATATCAATTATGGGGCAACTGATGCCTAGCCTTGAAGCGTCGCTGCCGCAGCTGTTTGCCTAACCAACAACGCGGCGCTGGCGCGCGAACGTGGGGCGCAAGGACGCAATCACCGCTCCAGAGAAACGGGGCAGACTTCCCCCTGAAAAATTGGCTTCGCTGTCCAGAAACCTGCTTAGTGCACTGAGGGCGCCAGCGTGGTTTCGAGCAGCCGCCGGCCCAATTTGCGGTGCCCATCGCGGCGGTTGTTGGACCCGCATAATCAAGCCGAGCGACAACATAGCTGCGATTAGCCAGAGATCGTCATGACGGGCTAGCCTTGTTATTCGTGCCGCCTGAGCTTGTAGCGGTCGCTAGGAGCAGACGGTAGAGCCGAGCCGGTCATCCGCGTGATACGATCTTAGTCATTGCCTGAGTGATACCGACGCGCGCCAGAGTGACGACCGAGATCCCGCAGACACCTCCAGCCACTTTGACCAGCCCATCCATGAGGTCACCATGCCTATCAGCAGTCAGCAGCTGCAAGGCCTCCAGGATAACTGCGCTGCCGACGACGATTAGAGTTATGAGGATAGTGCGATTTGAGTAGGCCAGCACGAGCACGAGGCCGAGGATGAAGAATCCGGCAAAGCGCTCGAACTGAGGGGGCGCGATCATGGGACGATCGTGAATGGGAGCGAGCGTCACAAAAATCACGAGGGCGAGAGCCAACCATCCCGCCGCGAGATACAGTTTGGCCATGTCTGTTTTCTAGAGTTCGAGATCGGTGAATGAGCCGAGGTGCGAACATTTGGCCTTGTGTCGTGAGGATTATCAAGCTTGTTCGACGATCAAAAGATAAGCAGATCGCAGCACAGTCGGTCGGCAGAGCCTGCTGCTCCTGCTCATCATCCCGTCCTGCCGTTTATTGAAATAACCTAGCGGGGCCTCGTCAGTAAGACCTCTCCGTAGAAAGGTAGTTGTCGCCTGGCCGATTTGTGCGCCCACCAATATCGGAAAGCTTTGACATTCTCGACCGTCGAATGTTGCTGCTTTCCTTCAGCAACATCAAGCGCCGAAGTTGTGCTCCGTTCAGGAGCGGGTCGAACAGGACGAGGATCTCCCGCGCTTGGACGTACACCTCCATACTGATGGCGTGTTGATCGAAACCGTACGATCGAAGGCGGGCTTCGATGTCAAGCGCAGCAGCGCCGTCCAGTTGCCAATCCAGGGCGTTGTTGATGGTATAGATTTCGGCGACGTCCTGGAATTCTGGCGAAGCCAATGGAGTTCGGTACCCCCTCTTGAGGAGCCAACTTGCGCTCGCTCGCCCGCTCGGAACTCCGCTCGACTCCGAGGCTGATGCGGTAAATCGGATCGGCACAAGCATCGTCTTACGTATTAAAACAACTTTCAGATAGATGTACGCAAATATCCGTACGGCCAGAACAGTTATTGATCGCAGCGCCGATTGCGCCGAACCTTGACGCCGACTGGGGCCAAAGCCGAGGGAGCGGCTGATGCCAGAAACTCTCCAAGAGCAACTAGATCACGTTGAGCGCGAGATTGAACAGTACATTGAATTCGAAAAGGCAGAAAGAACTCGCTTCAATCATGAGTCTCCCTTATGGACCGCGGAGGATCGGATCGAATGGCAGGAGACACAATCTGACATTGCCCAAAGACTTCGCGAACTCTTCGAAATACGAGACGCATTGCGCGGCCAGCTAGACCAGTAAAGCCGCAGTCGGATGTTGCTCCAAAAAGGAACAAGAGAAAGCTTTGATTGAGAAACAACCTGTGGCTCGGTCGCATCCGCCAAGCCCGCCAGGACATGCTTATTGCATTGATGGAATGTCCGAATACGAGGCTGGCGAAGCGTCTTGCTGGATTGAAGCGCTATGAGAGACCGATTCCGGCCGCACAACGGCGGGTCCTGAAGCGCTGGCTGAAGCAGGAATGACAATGAGGGGGAAGGGCAACAGCAAACGTTGGCGTTTTGAGAGCTCGTCAAAGTCCAGCTCTGTCGGAGGAATCTTGCGGCTTTTCAGGTGGCCGTCGGAGCACATTGTCATCCGAGAGAAGCCAGGCAGTAGGCCAAGCCAAAAATTCTCCTACTAGTCGATCGATAGCTGCTCTTCTCGGGGCTCGCATGGCGGAGTCGGCTCACGTACCGGAAGCGGCCCGAGCAAGGCAAATGGACTAAGGCAGCCTGGACAGAAGCGGATGAGCCCACGCACGGATATCGCTGGGGCTACCGCGCTCGTCTAAGCCGACGTGGAGTCATGCCATGCCTCAAGCCCGCTCTCGACCGCTCTTGGTTCGTTGCTGTGCTTCTGCATGAACCGGTGAAGCTTGGCGGGCACCAGGTCCCGGATGCACATGCACAGCCTTGGCCGCCAGCGGTTCACCGCATTCAGAGCAGACCATCACGGGATCGAACATCCTCTTGCAGCTCTTGTGCTCGTGCAGCATCGGCCGTCCGCGCGAATCGACCATGTGCACGTTGCCCCAGTGCACGATCGACATGATGATTGGGTACAGATCCAGGCCCTTCTGCGTCAGGATGTATTCGTAACGCTTTGGTGCGTCCTGATAAGGAATTTTCCGCAGCACGCCGAAGCGCACCAGCTTCTTCAGCCTGTCGGCGAGCAGATGGCGGGTAATCCCTAGCGACGCCTGGAAGTCGTCAAACCGTCGGATGCGAAGAAAGCACTCGCGAAGGACAAGCAGACTCCAACGATCGCCGATCACAGCGACGGTGCGGGCCAGGGAGCACGGCTCCTCTTCAAGCGCATCCCATTTCATCAAATTCCTCCACTTTTCCGACTGCCGTAAAATAAATTCTAAAACAGAACTTATATGATTTCAATAGGATACCTTCTCGAGCGGTATTGGATGACGAATATCATATTGACAGTTCTATAACAGAACTTATCGTTCGGGGCCGGGTCAGAACGAGGCGGCAGTCGAACGAACCGCCAGTATCGAAGGGAAGAGCGCTCCATGGTTGCTGCGTTGAAGGCTGAGTTTCACTTCGATTTCGGGAGCCCAAACGCCTATCTGGCCGAGCTCGCATTGCCGGATATCGAGACGCGCACCGGGATCAGGTTTGACTATGTCCCGGTCCTTCTTGGCGGCGTCTACAAGGCGACGGGCAACATGTCTCCGGCGGACTCACTTCGCGGGATCAAGAACAAGCCGGAATACAATGCGCTCGAGACCGCGCGCTTCCTGCGCCGCCACAACGTCACGAAGTTCACGCCGAATCCGTTCTTTCCGGTGAACACGTTGAGCCTGATGCGCGGTGTCGTCGCGGCGGAATTTGAGGGCCTGTTCGAGCCCTATTTCCGCGCCGCCTATCATCATATGTGGGTGGAGCCGAAGAAGATGGACGACCCGCAGGTATTTCGCGCGGCTTTCCTGTCCTCCGGTCTCGATATTGACCGCATCATCGCGCGCGCCCAGCAGGATGACGTCAAGAAGAAGCTGATCGAGAACACCACGCGCGCCGTGCAGCGCGGCAGCTTCGGCTCTCCGACCTTCTTCGTCGGCGACGAAATCTATTTCGGCAAGGACAGTCTGCGCGACGTCGAAGAGGAAATCCTCGCGCAGCTCGCCAGCGCCCGGCGCAAGACGGCGTGATCATAACATCTAGGCAAAACTAACAGGCAAAAAGCCGTTTCTCAGGGAGGGTGCCGTGGTCTCATTGACCCAGGAGACAGTCGGGAGCGTGGACGGTCTGCCGAGCCGGATCCATCACGTGATGGCGCCGCATGTCGCAGCAACGCCGGATCGCGTGGCACTGGTCGACGACACGGCGACGCTGACCTATCGTGAACTTGATGCGGCGGTTCAGGCCACGGCTGACAAGCTGCGTGCGCTTGGCATCCGCGCCGGCGACCGCATGATGATCGTCAGCGAGAATTCGATTCCACTCGCCTGTCTGCTGCTCGCCGCGAGCTTGCTCGATGCCTGGGCGATCGTCGTCAATCCGCGGCTGTCCCCGCGCGAGGTCGACCAGATCCGGGATCACAGCGGCGCAAGGCGGGTGTTCTTCACTGCCGGGGTGTCGCAGGAAGCCGCCACCCATGCTGCACGGTGCGATGCGCCGGTGCAGGAGCTTGGGCCGCTGCGCGATATCGGCGTGACCGCGCTGAACACGGACACGGCGGCGGAGCCGGTTGACGCCGATGGCGCCAAACAAGTCGCAGTTCTCATCTATACCTCTGGCACTACGGGCACGCCCAAGGGCGTAATGCTGACCCACCGCAACCTCCTATTCAGTGCGCGCGGCACCGCCGCCTGGCGCAGGATGACCGCGGCTGACGTGCAATATTGCGTGCTGCCGATCTCGCACATCGTGGGCATCTCGCTACTCACCATGACCTTAATGGTCGGCGCCAGGGTGCGCCTGGTAGCAAAATACGATCCGGCAGCCCTGGTGAAGGCGATGGCGGAGGAGGGCATCACCATCCTCAACGGTGTGCCTGCGACCTATCAGCGCCTGCTGGAGTACCGCCGCAATGCTGGCCTGCCAAAGCTCGATCGCGGCGCCCTGCGCTTGATCGCGGTGGCCGGCGCGCCGCTTGACCTCGAACTCAAGTCGCGCGTCGAACAGGAGCTGGGCCTACCGCTACTGAATGGCTACGGGATCACGGAATGCTCACCGGGCATCTCGGGCGTGCGGAGCGAGTCGCCGAGGGCGGATCATGCGGTGGGGACCGTCCTGCCGGGCTTGGAGGCCAAGCTCGTGGGCCGCGACGGCAAACCAGTGGCGGCGGATGCGGTCGGTGAACTCCATGTCCGTGGGCCGAACGTGATGCGCGGCTATTATCGGGCACCGGATCTGACCGCGAAGGCGATCGATCCCGATGGCTGGTTCAACACCGGCGATCTGGCTCGCTTCGAAGGCGATGTTCTCTACATCGTTGGACGCACCAAGGAGATGATCATCCGGTCAGGATTCAACGTCTACCCGGCTGAGATCGAGGCCGTGCTGAGCACGCACGAGTCGGTGGTGCAATGTGCCGTCGTCGGCCGGCCGGTCGAGGGCAATGAGGAAGTTGTCGCCTTCGTCCAGCTCATCCAGGGTTCCAAGGCGACTGCGCAGGATCTGCTGGCCCACATTGCTCCGCAACTTACCTCATACAAGCGACCGTCGGAAATTATCCTGATCGACGCGCTGCCAGCGACGTCCACCGGCAAGATACTGAAGCACAAACTGGCTGAGTCCCTGCGCAGTCCAGGCTGACGCTCTGCCTCACAAAGAGGTCTCTCGCAACGAAGGAAAAGGCCATGCAGAAGAGAAACGCGACCGCAGCCGTGATCGGTGCAGGAGACTACATCGGTGCCGAGATCGCCAAGAAATTCGCCGCCGAGGGATTTTCGATCTATGCCGGCCGCCGCAACGGCGACAAGCTCGCGCCGCTGGTCAAGGACATCGAAGCCGCGGGCGGCGAAATTCACGCCCGTTCGCTCGATGCCCGCAAGGAGGAGGAGATCACCTCCTTCCTGAATGACGCCGACAAGCATGCGCCGCTCGAGGTCTGCATCTTCAACATCGGAGCCAACGTTAACTTCCCGATCCTCGACACCACCGAGCGGGTGTTCCGCAAGGTGTGGGAGATGGCCTGCTATTCCGGTTTCCTGGCGGGACGTGAGGCGGCGCGGCTGATGACGGCTCGCGGCGGCGGCAAGATCTTCTTCACCGGCGCGACCGCGTCCTTGCGCGGAGGCAGCGGTTATGCCGCCTTCGCCAGCGCAAAGTTTGGCCTGCGCGCGGTCGCGCAGGCGATGGCGCGCGAGCTGGGTCCGAAGAACATTCATGTTGCCCATCTCATCATCGATTCCGGTGTCGATACTGAGTGGGTGCGCCAGCGCCGCATCGAGGCGCTTGGCCCCAACGCGCTTGACAATCCCGACCTCTTGATGCCACCGGCAGCCGTCGCCGGCGCCTACTGGCAGCTCTACCAACAGCCTAAGACCGCATGGACGTTTGAGCTGGAGATCCGTCCATTCGGCGAGAAGTGGTAGGGAGCCGGTTCGATGGAGTTGGCATTATCGCCGGAAGATGCGGCGTTTCGCGACGAGGTTCGTGCATTCATCAGGGATCATTACCCCGAGGAAATGCGCGTTCCGAACCCCGAGACCGATCTGACCAAGGAACAGTCGCTGCTCTGGCATCGCATTCTCTACAAGAAGGGCTGGATCGCGCCGCTATGGCCGAAGGAATATGGCGGCCCCGGCTGGTCGATCACACAGCGCTTCATTTTCGAGCAGGAGACCTCTCGGGCCGGCACGCTTCCGCCGCTGGCCTTCAGCGTCACCATGGTCGGACCCGTCATCTACACCTTCGGCAACGAGGCGCAGAAGACAAAATTCCTGCCACGGATCCTGTCCGGCGAGGATTGGTGGTGCCAGGGCTATTCCGAGCCGGGCGCCGGCTCGGACCTTGCGACCGTCAGAACCAAGGCGGTGCGTGACGGCGACCATTATATCGTCAACGGTCACAAGACCTGGACGACGCTGGCGCAGCATGCGGACTGGATCTTCTGCCTTGTGCGCACCGATCCGAACGCGAAGCCGCAATCCGGCATCTCCTTCCTGCTGATCGACATGAAGTCGCCCGGCGTCACGGTGCGGCCGATCATCACGATCGACGGCAGTCACGAGGTCAATGACGTCTTCCTCGAGAACGTCCGCGTGCCGGTGGAAAATCTGGTCGGCGAGGAGAACAAGGGGTGGACTTACGCCAAATTCCTGCTCGGGAATGAGCGAACCAGCATGGCCGGCATCGGCCGGTCGACCCGTTATATCCAGAAGCTGAAGCAGATCGTAGAGGCCGAGATCCCGGCCGACGATCCAGCGCATCTCGAATTTCTGCGCGACATCGCCCGCGTCGAGCTCGACGTTTTGGCGCTGGAGGCGACCGAGCTGCGCGTCGTGGCACAGCTGGCGCGCGGCATTGATCCCGGCCCTGCGGCCTCGCTGTTCAAGATCCGCGGCACCGAGATTTTCCAGGACATTACGGAGCTCACGCACCGCGCCATCGGCAATTACGGCCTTGCCATCCGCGAACATCCGGTCAGCGCCAATCGCTTCATGCCGGGCCCCGACTACGGCCATACCGCCTCGGAGAAATATCTCAACGCGCGCAAGCTCAGCATCTACGGCGGATCCAACGAGATCCAGCGCAACATCATCGCCAAAGCCGTGCTCGGGCTCTAGCCACACGGATCGGGAGGAGCGGATGGATATTCAGTTCACGGAAGAGCAGGAATTGCTGCGGTCCAGCGTGCAGCGCCTGCTGCGCGACCAGTACGATTTCGAGGCGCGGCGCAAGATCGTGGCGAGCGAGGAAGGCTTCAGCCGCACGCAGTGGGACGCTTTCGCCGAACTCGGACTGCTCGCCGCGCCGTTCTCCGACAGCGCCGGTGGTCTGGGCGGCGGCCCATTAGCGACCATGATCATCATGCATGAGTTCGGCCGTCACCTCGTCGTCGAGCCTTTCGTCGAGACGGTGGTGCTGGCCGGCGGCCTGATCGAGCACGCCGGCACGCCCGAGCAGCAGCAGGCCTTCATCCCCGGCATCATCGACGGAAGCAAGATCTGGACACTGGCATGGACGGAGAAGGAATCCCGTTTCGACCTTGCCAAGGTGACCACAAGGGCGCGGCGCGAAGGGAGCGATTACGTTCTGACCGGCGCGAAGACCATGGTGATCGCGGCGCCCTGGGCCGACGATCTCATCGTCTCGGCACGGACCTCCGGCGACGACCGTGACCGCGGCGGAGTTAGCCTGTTCGTGGTCGACCGGCGCGCCGCTGGACTAGATCTCCAGAGCTTCAAGACGATCGACGGCCGCAGGGCCGCCGAGATCAGCCTGCGCGAGGTCCGCGGGCAATTGATCGGGCGCGAGGGCGACGGCGTCGCCTTGCTGGAAGCCGGTCGCGACCGCGCCATCGGCGCGCTCTGCGCGGAAGCCGTCGGCGCCATCGGCGAGCTGAACGCCGCGACACTGGATTATTCGAAGACCCGCAAGCAGTTCGGCACCACCATCGGCTCATTCCAGGTTCTGCAGCATCGCATGGTTGACATGTTCATTGCCCATCAGGAGGCGCTCTCCCTGATGCAGCATCTCAGCCTGAACCTCTCCGCCCGTGATCCCGGCCTGTCGCGGCTCGCCTCAGGCGCCAAATCAAAGATCGGCTATGCCGGCAAGTTCGTCGCCGATCAGGCCGTGCAGCTTCATGGCGGCATGGGAATGACCGACGAGCTCAACGTCGGGCATTATTTCAAGCGTATCTCCTCCATCAACATCCAGTTCGGCGATCCCGCGTTCCACGTGCTGCGCTATGCGCAGCTGGACGCGGCCGCGTAAACAGAAGAGGTCAGCATGACGATTGAGGCTGTCATCGTTTCCACCGCAAGGACCGCCGTCGGCAAAGCCTATCGCGGCGCCCTCAACAACACGGACGGCCCGACCATGGCCGGACACGTGATGGCCGAAGCGGTGAGGCGCGCGGGCATCGCGCCGGACGAGGTGGAAGACGTGGTCATGGGCTGCGCCATGCAGCAAGGGACCATGGTGATGAACGTGGCCCGCAAGGGCGCGATCCGCGCGGGCCTGGCGGTTACCGTTGCCGGCACTACGATCGACCGGCAATGCGCGTCTGGCCTGCAGGCCATCGCGGTGGCCGCACGGTCGGTCATGCTTGACGGGGTCGAGGTCGCGATTGGCGGCGGAATCGAGTCGATCAGCCTCGTGCAGAACGAGCACATGAACAAGTTCCACGCCATCGATGACGAGCTGATGGCGATGAAACCCGAAATGTACATGTCGATGCTGGATACGGCGGAGGTCGTCGCCGAGCGCTACAAGATCGATCGCGACAAGCAGGACGAATACAGCCTCGAGTGCCAGCGCCGGGTCGGCGCTGCGTTGCAGGCCGGCCGTTTCGACGACGAGATCGTGCCGTTCACGACCAAAATGGCGCTCCTCAACAAGGACACCAAGGAGGTGACCTACGAGCAGGTGACGCTCGCCAAGGACGAAGGCCCGCGGCCGGAAACCACCGCCGAAGCTCTCGCCAGGATCAAGCCGGTGTTCGAGGGCAAGACCATCAGCGCCGGCAACGCTAGTCAGCTCTCGGACGGCGCCTCGGCCTGCGTGATCATGAGCGACAAGATCGCAGCCAGGAAGGGGCTGAAGCCGCTCGGCATCTTCCGCGGCTTCGTCGCCGCCGGCGTCGAGCCGGACGAGATGGGTGTCGGCCCGGTTGCCGCGATACCGCGGCTGCTCAAGCGCCATAATCTGAAGATCGACGACATCGATCTCTGGGAGCTGAACGAAGCCTATGCGGTGCAGGTGATCTATTGCCGCGACAAGCTCGGCATCGATCCGGACAGGCTCAATGTCAATGGCGGCTCGATTGCGATCGGTCATCCCTACGGCATGACCGGCTCGCGCCTCACCGGCCACCTTCTGATCGAGGGCCGACGGCGCAAGGCGAAATACGGCGTCGTGACCATGTGCATCGGCGGCGGCATGGGCGCGGCCGGTCTGTTCGAAATCGTCCACTGAGCGGCAAAGGCGGGAGATCATTCGTGAAGACAGCAATCACTGAACTGTTTGGCATCCAGCATCCGATCATCCAGGGCGGCATGCACTATGTCGGCTTTGCCGAGCTCGCCGCTGCGGTATCCAATGCCGGCGGCCTTGGCATCATCACCGGCCTGACCCAGCGGACGCCGGAATTGCTGGCGAAGGAAATCGCGCGGTGTCGCGACATGACCGACAAGCCGTTCGGCGTGAACCTCACCTTCCTGCCGACCTTCTCGGCGCCGCCGTACCCCGAATATATCGCGGCGATCAGAGAGGGCGGCGTCAAGGCGGTCGAGACAGCTGGCCGCAGTCCGGAACAATACATGCCCGCGCTGAAAGCGGCGGGCATTAAGGTGATCCACAAATGCACGTCGGTTCGGCACTCGCTCAAGGCCGAGAAGATCGGCTGCGATGCCGTCAGCGTCGATGGTTTCGAGTGTGGCGGCCACCCCGGCGAGGATGACATCCCGAACATGATTCTTTTGCCGCGGGCCGCCGATGAGCTCAAAATCCCGTTCGTTGCCTCGGGTGGCATGGCCGATGCGCGCAGCCTCGTCGCTGCGCTCTCGATGGGCGCCTCGGGCATGAACATGGGCACCCGCTTCGTCGCCACCAAGGAAGCGCCGGTCCACGACAATGTGAAGCAGGCCATCGTCAAGGCCAGCGAGCTCGACACCGTGCTCGTCATGCGCGCGCTGCGCAATACCGAACGCGTCCTCAAGAACAAAGGGGTCGCCCAGCTCGTGGAAATCGAGCGCAGCAAAGGCGCCAGCCTGAAAATCGAGGACATCCACGATCAGGTCGCCGGCGTTTACGCCAAGGTGATGGTCGACGGCGACATGGACGCCGGCGCCTGGAGCTGCGGGATGGTGGTCGGCCTCATCGACGACATCCCGACGGTCAAGGAGCTGATCGATCGCATCATGAGGGAAGCGGAGACGATCATCCGTCAGCGGCTGACCGGCTTCCTCGACGGCGAGGTCGAGACGGAGAAGGCGCGCGCAGTCGCCTGATGCTGTGCCTCCGGGCACGGCATGGTCGCGAGCCGGTATGACGTGCCGGCCGAACATGGAGATCTGATCGCATGGGTGCACCTGTCTGTCTGATATCCGGCGTTGGGCCAGGCACGGGATCGGCGCTGGCAAGGCGATTCGCCGAGGGAGGATACCGCCTCGCGCTTCTCGCCAGGAATGAGGAGCGCATCGCCGCGCTGGCGCAGGAGCTACCGGGCGCAAAAGCGTATCGATGCGACGTGTCCGATGCCGCGCAAGTCGAGGACGCGGCAACCGCCGTCGAGCGAGATCTGGGCAGTCCCGGTGTCGTCATTCACAACGCGGTAGGTGGCGCGTTCGGCAGGTTCAGTGAGATCGATCCGCAAATTCTCAATCGGAACTTCCAGGTCAACACGATGGGGCTGCTCTATCTGGCGCGGCGGTTTGCCCCGACCATGACGCAGGCCGGCCATGGGGCCATCGTCGCGACCGGAAACACATCGGCGTTGCGGGGCAAGCCGGGCTTTGCCGGCTTCGCACCGACCAAGGCGGCACAACGCATCCTTGCCGAGGCAATCGCGCGTGATCTCGGACCACAAGGCGTCCACGTCGCCTATGTCGTCATCGACGCCGTGATCGACCTTGAATGGACGAGGAAGCGTTGGCCGGACCGGCCGGACGACTTCTTCATCAAGCCGCGGGCAATCGCGGATGAGATCTGGCATGTCGTTCACCAGGACCGCAGTGCCTGGTCGTTCAATGTGGAGATCAGGCCGTTCGGTGAAGCCTGGTAGTTGGTAAGTCAGCAGACCGCCGCTCAAATCATAACAAGCTCAGGAGGGAATTTAGATGTTAATGAGGAAACTCGCGCTTTCCATGGCCGCGCTTGCGGCATTTGTCGCGATGCCGGTTCATGCCGACACGCCCGGTGTGACGGAATCGGAAATCAAGGTCGGGGCGACTTTCCCATTCAGCGGTCCCGCGTCTCCGCTCAGCAACACCGGCAAGAGCCTCATCGCCTACGTTCGTTCGATCAACGACCGTGGCGGCGTCAATGGCCGTAACATCAACCTCATGACCTATGATGATGCCTACAGCCCGCCGAAGGCCGTCGAGCAGACCAGGAAGCTGATCGAGGGTGACGAGGTGGCATTGCTGTTCAGCCCGCTCGGGACACCCGGTCTCAGTGCGACCGTGAAATATGTGAACGGCAAGATGGTGCCACACCTTTTCGTCGTCAGCGGGGCGACCAAGTTTGCCAATTTCACCGACTTTCCGATGACGACCACGGGACTGCCGAGCTACAACACGGAAGGCAAGATCTACGCGAAGTACATTAGCGAGACCAAGCCCGACGCAAAGATTGCGATCCTGTACCAGAACGATGACCTCGGCCGGGATTTCGTCGCGGCGTTCAAGGAGGCGCTGAAAGCCGATTTCGACCGGAAGGTGGTCGCCTCGCCCTACGATGTTACCGAACCCACCATCGAATCTCATGTGGTGTCGCTCAAGGCCTCGGGGGCCCAGGCCTTCGTGATCGCGGGCACGCCGAAATTCACCGCTCAGGCAATCAAGAAGGCGAGCGAGATCGGCTGGTCGCCGCTGACCATCATCAACTATGTCTCGAGCTCGGTCTCCGCTACCATTGTGCCTGCCGGAGCGGACAAGGCGGTCGGGGTTATTGCAGCGACTGTAACAAAGGATCCGAACGACAAGCGGTGGGCCGACGACCCGGGTATGAAGTGGTATCGCGAACACTTCGAGAAATATCTTTCCGGCTCCGACATCGGCGACAACAACTACCTGTTCGGGACTCAGCAAGGTCAAATCCTGGAGCAGGTGCTCAAGCAATGCGGCAACGATCTGTCGCGCGAGAACATTCTGAAACAGGCGCGCAGCATCAAAGGACTCGTGCTTCCGACGCTGATGCCTGGTATTGCGATCAACACCGGCCCGAGCAACAGTATGGCGTACACGCAGCTTCAGCTGCAACGCTGGACCGGAAGTTCCTGGGAGCAGTTCGGCAGTGTTCTGAGTGCCGACCAGAACTAATCAGCACTAGGGCGCCCGTGATGCCGGGCTCTCCGTATCGGAGTTGGGGGGCCTGGAGATTGATTTTCTACCTCAAAGACTCCGCTTCGACACGGTCGGCTGACCAATTTCAGCCGAGCATTCTCGGACATCCAGAAATCGCGGATTAGTCAGTGCAGTCGAGGTTGATGGCATCACAGGCGCAAAATGGAAGCTCCAATTGTTTTCTTTCACGCATGAAGCGCCTAATCAGCTTCAGCGGATCAGCTCCGAGTGCCTCGGCAATGCTCGATGACGTCAAGGCGCCGATCGCCACCTTCGTACTTGGCTACGAAAGATTGCGGTTTGCGGAGTTTCTGGACAAGCGAAAACCGCCGCCAGCGGTTGCCCACATGGCGGCGGTTCACTGAACGAAGCTCGGCTCCGACCGCTACGGCGCGTTACCGCACGTACCAATATCCCCACCAGCGCTGGGACACCGGCCGTGCCTGTGCCTTCATCGCTGCGACTTCCCCGACCGGGCGCAGCTGCGGGCCATAGACCGCCGGCGGGTAGACGTCGTCCCAGAACACAAGTCCGCCCTGGGCGGCGGCCGCCCGGTGTGACGGAGCAAGTGCGAGCTCGGCGGCCGGCGCCATGGATGTCGCCAAAGTGAGGCCGAGGGCGGCCAGGGCAATGGATGGAATAAGGGGCCGGAAGTTCATTGGATTGAATCCCTCATCAAATGCGATGGGTGATAATGCGACGGGTTCCGGATGGTTGCAAGGGCACGTGCTGGCCGGTTTGACGCCGAATTTCCGGTTGCGGGGCGCACAGTCTCGCCGAGGCGAGTCGGCCCGATCGCGACGGGCCTTGATGCGTCGGTGCGAGAACGTCTCTTAGATATGTCGTCGCCATATATAGAGTGTTCGAGGACCTCCTCCGGCCGAGACGAGATCAGCCCGAGGCCGGCAGCGTTGCCGCGCGCGCGGCATGCATGCAAAGGAGACCGAACCTTGAACATTTTTTCGGCGCTCGTGAATCCTCGAGAACCATGATGTCGACACACTGCTCACTCTTGATAGGACGCGCACGATCCAGGACGACTCCCAGGACGACTCTCATGACTTCTGCGTTTGTCTCTGCTTCCATTTTCGGCGCTGGTCTCATTCTCGGATACGCGCTACGCGCCTGGCGCGTCCAACGAAGAGCCGTGAGCTCATCCAGCAGCGCCTCGCGCCGGGCCTCGCGGCCCGCTCCGACCTCGACGTTCGGCCACGCCCGGCGAGCCTTTTAGGCATCATCCCATTCGATGACGGTATCCAGCTTCACACTGAACCCGGTGGGACATGACGACATGAGTGAGCCCAAGAAGGATGCGCCGCGACGCTACATCGTGGATGGCGCCGGACAGCGCGTGCTTGTCGGTCTGACGATCTCGGAAACGATCGAGTTCGAAGCGCTGGACAAGCCGGACACCCGTCCCGGCGCCGAGCTGCTCGGGGAGGCGGCGCGCGTCCGAGAGGCCAGGCATGGCGAACGTTGGGTGGAGCTCTACGTCAAGCACGAGCGAGCCTGGAGCGACTGGATGGCCCAGACGCGTGCGCGGCCGGCGCAGCCGACGTTGCTCAACTAGAAATCGCGAACGTCCATTCCCTCCCTGAGACGGTCTCGCGCATCGGTGGCAGGAGGCTGAAGCTCATCACACCGCGAGCATTCGGCTTCCCTGGATGCTCATCAGGGTGAGGTTACCGGTCGCATAGGCGCCGGTGTCGATATTGGCGCGGTTGGCCAGTAGTTCGGCGCTGCGGACCGGCGTATGGCCGTGGACGATATATTTGCCGAACTGCTCCTCGCTCTGCAGGAATTCCTCGCGAATCCAGAGCAGATCGCGCTCGGTCTGCTCGGCGAGCGGCACGCCCGGGCGAACGCCGGCGTGGACGAAGAAGAAGTCTCCGCAGCTGAAGCTCAACCGCAGATTGTCCAGGAATTCCAGATGCTCGGTCGGCATGGCGCGAATCAAGTCGCGCAGGATCGATGCTGGCTCGTCGCGCTTGAGATCGGGGGGAGCAAGCCCGTAGGACATCAATGTCTGGGTCCCGCCGAAGGCAATCCAGTCCTCGAATAGGGAAGGATCTTCGAACACCCTCACCAAAAAGGCCTCGTGGTTGCCCTTGAGGAAGACCGCATTCCCCCGCCGGCTCCGCTCGACCAGGATGTCGAGGGTTGACCGCGTATCCGGGCCGCGATCGATGTAATCGCCCATAAAGACTTCGATGGCATAGCGCGGCCGGCTCCGCGCAACGTCGGCGTCGATCACCCGCAGCATGGGCTCGAGCAGATGCGCGCAGCCGTGAATATCCGAGATCGCATAGATGCGGACGCCGTCCGGCAATTGCGGTTTGGGAAGCGACGGCTGGGATCGCGAGAAAGATTTCATGGCGCTCATCGATCGGGTGGTCGGAAAAATATCCCCAAGTCACCGGCACCGGAGAGCGTCCATCCAACGCGAACAACGCGAGTTCCGTGGGGCCGCAGCTCGTTGTCGGTGCCGATCACGCCAAAAGAAGGGCACGGCATTTTTTGCCGACTTGTTTCATGGACTTCAGGAACGAGAGGGGTCCGCAGGAATTGCATCGCTGGCTCGAAGCATGCAGCAAGTCTGCATGACTCGTTGCAGATTCTCGCATACATCCGCAGATAGAAATCCCTGGAAACTCTCGCAAGTGATCCGATGTTTGCGTTCGTCGGCAGCAAGCAGCGCCTCAAACTTCAGCGAACAGCGGCCCGTGCAACGATGGCGTCGCATTGGATGCGGAACTTGATTCAAAATAGGGCAGTTCGCTCGCTCGTATGTCAGCACTGTGACGACATTTTCAGCGCACCGAATTTCGCCGCGCATCTCAACGCGACACATCGTCCGTGCGCCGCAAAAGTTTCGCGTGCAGCGCCACAATGTCGCTGCGATCGACCAACACTTTCCGTGCGGGGAATTGACGAGTCTTCAGCATCACGATGAGCGTCAGGCACTCTCTCGATACGCAGAGGTTCGAATGGCTGTTGCAACTTACGGTTCTGAAAGCGCTCATGCGCTGTCATCTGCGCGCGGCAGTGCGCTTCAGAGGCCCTTTCAGGTCGTCGTCATCGCTGCTGATTTTCTGTTGATCCTGCTGAGTTACGCGGCGGGGGCTTCGCTGTATGGCGTGGCGGTCGCGTCGCCGCCCGAGGGTGCATCGGTGGGAGCCGGATTGTTCGTCGGTGTGGTGTTCGTCGGGATCGCCTATTTCCGGGACGTCTATTCCACGCACCGCTTGCTCAATCTGGTTTGGCAGCTTCGAATGGCGGCGTTTATCTGGTTGACGTCGCTCACGATCCTCGCCGTTGCGGCCTTCCTGCTGAAATCGACGGACAATCTGTCGCGCGGCACCGTCATCGTCTTCGCCGTGATCGGCGGGCTCGGCCTGATCAGCCTGCGCTTCGTTTGGCAGGCCGTGTTCGGCACGAGCTTTGCCAGAAGCCGCCTGGTCGACCGCAAGGTGATCCTGCTCAGCCTGAAGCCGCTCGACTTCACCTCGAGCCGCTTCAAGGATTTGCGCAGGAACGGCTTCGACGTCATGCGCCATTTCGTGCTCGGAGAGGATCGGGATGACGGCCAATGGGAGCGGCAGATTCGCGACGTCATCCGTCAGTCGCGCGCGGCCAATGTCGACGAATATCTGCTCGCGATCGACTGGAACGAATTGCCGATGCTGCGCAAGCTCGGGCCATATTTGCGCGCCGTTCCGCAGCCCATTCGCCTGCTGCCGGACGATTCCGTTGCCGACCTCGTGACCCGTCCGTTCCTGCCGGTCAGCGGAACCGTCGCGGTCGAGATCCAGCGGCCGCCGCTCACCATTCTCGAGCGGCTGCAGAAGCGCTGTCTCGACGTCGGCGTCGCTCTGTTCGCGCTCGTGCTGCTGACGCCGCTGCTGCTGACGGTAGCCGTGCTGATCAAGCTGGATTCGCCGGGAAGCGTCATATTCCGGCAGTCGCGCCGCGGCTTCAACGGCAAGCCGTTCGAGATCTGGAAGTTCCGCACCATGACGGTGTCCGAGAACGGCGAGACGGTGACCCAGGCGACCAAGGGGGATGCCCGGGTCACCAAGATCGGGCGCTTCCTGCGCATGACCAGCATCGACGAGCTGCCGCAGCTCTGGAACGTGCTGCGTGGGGACATGTCGCTGGTGGGACCGCGTCCACACGCGCTCGCCCATGACAATTACTACGACGAGCTGATCAGCAAGTATGTCTACCGCCATCACATGAAGCCGGGCCTGACGGGCTGGGCTCAGGTGAACGGATTCAGGGGCGAAACGCCAACGATCGATCTGATGGAAAAGCGGGTCGAGTACGACGTCTGGTACGTCAGCAATTGGAGCATCTGGCTCGACCTGAAGATCATGGCCCGCACCGCGTCCGCCGTGATGTTCCAGGAGGCCTATTAGCCGCTCGATCTCTCAATCGCCGGAAACCTCCGTCCCGGGGCTCAGGTTCCATTTCGCGGCGGCCTGCGGAAGAGCCGCATGATCGCATCGCGCAGCGCGAGCAGCGGCGGCACGAGCACGAAGAAGGCTCCCATTGCGACGGAGACGATGACATGGCGGATCGAGAAAGGCTCGTCCTGCTCGATCTGGCGCCGGCTCGGGTCGATGGGCGCGGGTGAGAGCGTCGTCGCCATGGGGTGGCGGAGCGGCTTGCGTGGAGGGACCACGATCAACACGAACAGGATGTTGAGCAGGACCCAAATAGTCAAAATCGTCAGGACGATCAGCATCCGAGCCTACCGGAAAAATAACTGCGAGTAATGAGCCGAGATTAGCCCCGGGGAACGGAGAAAGAAAGATGCCTAAAGTTTCGGCATTTTCAGGCCTCAAGGCTCGGATTGTCTCGTCTTATCGATGGACGATGGCCCAAAAGCGCACTCTCTTGGCGACCACCGTATCCGTCAATCCTTGCTTTTGGCTAGAGCAATAACTGCAAGTTGTGGATTCCGGACGAATACGGAGCCCGCGAGCAGGTCCGGAGCGCTCGCCGCATCTCGGTCCGTGCGCGAGGGCGCACGGGATGCCCTTCAAGCGACCGCCAAGCACGAATAAGGCCCGCTGCCAATCGGCAACGGGCCCGAGCTCATTCCAGTTGTTCAGTGGGAGCGGCGCCTCGCCTCCGCCTAGGCGTGCTCGACGTAATAGCTGTTGTGGTGCTTGCCCTTGTAGGCCTCGATGCGCTTGAGCATCTTCGGGTTCGCGCGGTTGAGCACGGCGCCGATCAGCTTCTTCTGGAGGACTTCCGAACCCGAAACCGACTCCTGCAGAGCGGTTCGCGTGGTCTGGCCCCATTCGATCACGTAGACCATGGCGTCGATCAGGAAGCTAACGGCCTTGGAATCGGCCACCGGCATCACCGGGGCGAGATCGATCACGATGTACTCGTAGTGCTCCCTCAGCACCTTGAGCAGCTCGGCCATTGCCTTGGATCCGATGACGTCGGCCGAATTGACCATGCGCGAGGCCACTACGGAGGGCAGGAAATCCAGTCCCGTCTCCTTGCTTCGCTGCACGTGGTAGCCGAGGTTCGCGGGATCGTTGAGAGCCTCCACGAGGCCGGTCTTGGCGTTGGGCGCGAGCTCCCGCGTCAGCGAGCGCGTGTGCAGATCGCCGTCGATCAGAACCGTGCGATGCCCGGTGAGGGCGATCAGCTGCGCGAAATTGGCGGCCACCGTCGTCTTGCCCTCCTTTGGAAGCGAGGAGACGATGCCGATCACCTTGATCTCGCGGGTCAGACGCGCGACGTCGATCGAAACCTTGATGTTGCGCAAGGTCTCGGCAAAGCGTGAGAACGGATGATCGACGACGTAGCGGGAGAGATCGGGAGGGCCGGTCTTCGCTGACGTCGAGAGCAACGCGCCGGCCTTCGTCGGCGGACGTATGTCCGGCAGCACGCCGAGGCATTTCACGCCGAGCTCATCCTCGACCTCGCCGGGGGTCCGCAGCACGTCGCTCAGCAGTTCACGCGCAAATGCCGCGCCGAAGCCGAGGCAGAGGCCGCCGACCAGGCCGCCCACGAGGGCGAGGACCGTTCGCGGCGAGCTCTTGCGGTCCGGCTTGGTGGCGGTGCTGATGAGGCGGGCCTCGCTGAGGGGAAAGCTCTGGTTCTGCGTCGCGCTCTGCAGCTTTTCCAGGAAGTTGTTGTAGAGATTGCGGTAGGTGTCGGCGGCACTTTCGAGATCGCGCAGCTTGACCTCGGCCTGGCCCTTGTTGCCGGCCTGGGCGACGAGCTCCTTCACGTTCTTCTCGAGCGAGGCCTCCCGGCTCTTCGCGATCTCGTAGTCGCTGCGATAGGCGTCTGCGATCCGACGCAGTTCGTCGGCGATGTTCTTGCGCAGCTCCTCCATCTTGTTGGCCAGATTGACCGCCGCAAGGTGGGACTTGCCGTAGCGCCTGGACCAGTCGGCATATTGCGCCTGGAGGTCGAGATATTGAGCGCGCAGACGGGTGATCACCGAGTTGTTGAGGGCGTCCGTCACGGTTGATTGCGCAACATCCTGATCGGAGATCGTGTCGATCCGGTCAAGCCGGGCCTTGGCTTCGGCGGTCGCAGCCCGCGCCTGAACTAGCTGCGTGTTGAGGTCCGACAATTGCTGCTCGGACATCAGGCCGCGGCTGGTTCCGACGATGTTGTTCTCGGCCTTGAAGGTCTGGACGGCGCGATCGCTGGCCGATGCCTGCTCGCTCAGCTCGAGGCTGCGCTGCTGCAGCCATTCGGTGGCCCGCTTGGTGGACTGATATTTGGCCTCCAGGGCGCCGACGAGATAGGCATTGGCGATCGCGTTGGCGATCTTGGCGGCTTTGTCGGGGCTCCGCGCTTTATAGCTCAGCGACAGCACATATGTCGTCAGCACGCGCTCCGTACGCAGATTCTTCTGAATCTGCTGGACGACTGCATGTTCGATTCGCTCCTGGCTTGCTGGTTCGCCGGAGCCGAATAGCGAAGTCAGCTTGCCGATGATGATAGAGAGCAGGCCGGGCTTGGAGCCGTTGAACTCCGGGTCTTCTGTCAGCTTCAGGCGGCGGACGACGGACAGAATGAGGTCGTCCGAGTTGATGATCTCCACCTGGCTGTCGACGTAGCCCGTGTCGATCAGCGCGCTGCTGGCGTTGCTGTCCTTGTCCAGAACTTGCGTCTGCCGCGTATCCATCATGATACGGGCATTTGCCGTATACATGGGCTGCGCCATGGCCAGGTAGACGATCACCAGGGCCAGCGAAGCTCCCGTACAGACCGCGATGATCGGCCATTGGCGGCGAAGGACGTCGGCCACGCGCTCGAAGCTGAGGACCGCCCCGCCGAATTCGATGCCGAATCGGTGCCCCGACTGGAAATGTTCCCTAGGCTGGTACATGTGCTAATTCGCTGCCTTTGACGATCATGGATCAATTCGGAAGGGGGACGGGCTTGAATGGATTGGCCAGCTTGGTCCTCCACTCGCCTTCGAGCAGTGCTCCGCCACGGCCCGGCTGCGGCGAGGTCTTGATTTGCGATTGGGCCTGGACGCCGGAGCCGTCCTCTCCGGCGCCGGAATAACCGGCCTGCACGTTGAGATCGCCGATCCGCTGCACGAAATCCCTGATCTTGCGCGCGGCGTCCGGCTTGGTGGACGTGCAACGTGCTTCGGCAAGGCGCAGCGCAGCGCCGATGGACGAGCGATCGGCCGAAGCCGACGCCGAGATGAGCGTCTGGACGGACGGCAGCACCGACGGACTCGTCGCGACATAGCGCGCGAGCCAATACCGCAACTTCTCCTTGTCATTGCGCAGCCGCTCGAGGAGCGAGGACGGCGACTTCACGAAGGTGTCGAGTTCGAGTTGCGAGGCGCGGTCCGAGAATTCGACGCACTGCGCGCGGCAAGCAGCAGCGCTCGACACGATCAGCGCAGAACCAATCAAGACAATCGCTAGCCATCGCGGCTGCGCATGACGACGTGTTAGTCCGCGGCCCATCCGTGTTCCTTGCTTCTGTTGCAATAAGAGAACAGGCGAAACTTGACAGGTAACTGTGTCATCTTTTTGTGCGACGCAAAAGCTGGTGCAAAGCTGGCGACAAAACAAACGCGAGCCCGCTTGTTCGCCGGTTGCAAAAACAAGTTCTACAATGCCTGCGAGATCGGCAAATCACGCCCATGAATGTTGCAACCTGAAAACATATCGGGCACTCGCGCAGCCGCTCGTCGCAAAACCGACACACAAGTCACGACGCGCGTTTATTGTTCCCCATTGGCGAAAGATTTTTTCGCGCGACATTGGCACGCAGCAATCAATGTGCTGCAAGGGCCTCGATCGCAACAGTGCCGAATTTCGCGCACACTTTGCGCGCAAATACTCGCAATCATCCCATGTCGATTGGCTTGCGCGCCGAAGCAGGCGCACGTCGGATGAAAAGTGGCATGAACTTGGCGCTCGCATGTCCGAATGATCTGCAAGCTTTGAAATTATTGTCGGTCGTCATGCATCGAATGCGGCTCCGCGATTGCAGAGATTGATCACGCGTTGAGACCTGATACACACTGCTGCGGTGCAACAGCTACGGAATGTTGATGTGACGGAGTTGGTTCATCGTGAGAAGGCGCACGTCCTGCCGCTCGACAGCATCCGGGGGATCGCCGCGACTTCCGTGGTGATCCACCATCTGCTGCTGATGCCAACCTTTCTCGCGGCATTCCCGCACAACGCCTGGATCAACTGCTCCTTCTTCAGGAGTGCATGGCTGCTGGTCGATCTGTTCTTCGTTCTCAGCGGAATGGTCATGGCGCTCAGCTATGTCGAGAACGACTTCACGCGCTTCTCGCTGCGCGAATTTATGGTACGGCGCCTGGCGCGAGTCTACCCGCTGCATATCGTCATGCTGCTGGCAAACCTCGTCTTTCGCCTGCTGCGCATCGGCCTGGTCATGGCGGGGGTGGTCGTCGCCGCGCCTGCGGCGTTCGAAGTGAACAATGCCTATTCCTTCGGCCTCAACGTCCTGCTTCTCCACTCGATGGGGTTCATCGACTATCTCAGCTGGAATGCGCCGAGCTGGAGCATCAGCGTTGAGTTCTACACCTACCTGGTGTTTGGTCTGATCGTTCTCATTGCCCTGCGCATGCGCTCGCTGGCGTGGTTCTATGTCCTCTCCGGGCTGCTCGCGGTCGGAAGTCTCGTCTTCATCATCTTCGTGCTCGAAAAGAAGAGCATCGAGCTTCAGACGGATTTCGGCTTGCTACGCTGCTTCGTCGGCTTTTTCCTGGGCGTCTTGATGGTGAGGATCGTCGATCGCCTGCCGGCCAAGCCGGGGCCTGCCGTGCAGGGCGCATTGCAATTCGTCGCCATGATCGCGAGCATCGTCCTGGTGTCCCTGGCGGAGGCCAATCCTGCCGCGACCTTCCTCGCGCCAGTGATGTTCGCGATCTTCCTCGGCAGCCTGCTGGCCTTTCCGGATGCGCTGCTGGTGCCGCGGATCCTGGTGGCCAAGCCGCTGATCTGGTTGGGGCGTCGTTCGTACTCGATCTATATGGTGCACGCGATCGTGGTGCTGCTGGCTGAATACTTCGTGCGGGGCGTGGGGGCGGGGCGAATCGCCGCCCTGGATTCGATCTGGGCAGGCCTGCCGGCGACGCTGAATCTCGTCGTTTCACTGGCCGCCGTGCTCGCGGTTTCGCACCTCACCTATCTCTATGTCGAAATTCCCGGCGGCAGGCTCCTGCGAAATGCATTCGGAAGCCCCCCGGATTTTGCGCCATCCCCCGCCCGATCGGCGCGGCTGAGCAGCTGAGCCGCGCATGAGCACCTTCGCGCTGCAACCCCGCAGGATGATGCTGATCAGCCTCAATATCGAGGCGATCGCGCTCGCAGCCTATCTGGTCCGGGATGCCTTCGGCGGTATGATGCGGTACTACACCAGCATCATGCATTTGGACGCGCTTTGGTTCGTGCCGGATGGCATTGCGCTTCTGTGCCTGGTCCAGTTCATCGTGCATTGCATCTTGCGCAATCGCAGTATCATGGCTGCAGTTGTCCTCGTGCAGATCATGCTGTCGCTGGTGCTCGGCTACTTCATGCTGGGGACGGTCAACGCGGCGATGTCGTCGTTTAAGATGATGCTCCCGGTGTTCGTCGGATTTTGTTTCTGCGACACCAGTCTGGGCTCCTACAAGAAGTTGCTGTCGGTCATCGCCGCGACGTTCTACCTCTCGCTGATCGGCGTGCTGCTGACGAAATTCTACTTCATGCCCTGGGTCGGATACAAATATGAGTCCTTCGGCGCCGTTCGTGAGGCGGGTCGCTTATGGTGGGCCTATGGCGGTGACGATCAGCGTCTCACGGGCTTTGCTGCCGAAAGTACCATGGCGGCCTTCTTCATACTCGTGTCCTTCGCAATTACGTCGATCCGTAAGAGCACGATTTGGTGCCTTCTGTACGGCTCCCTTGCGGTCTACATCATCCGTCTGACGACCAGCAAGACGACCATGATCGTCCTCGTGCTCTACTTGATTCTGCTGGTGTTCGTGCGGATGCTCCCGGAGAAGTCGCGCTTCACCGCGATACGGAACATTGCATTGTGGTCGTTTGCCGCGATCCTGGTGCCGTTCTTCATGATCGTGCTCGCTTCGGGTACCGCCGCGGTGCCGCACACGACCCTGTTCAGCATCGTCGACCGCATCAACAACAGCTGGCAACTGCCGTTCGTCTACCTGAGCCAGCTCATGCCCGTTGGTCTCGTGACCGGCTGCGGCGTGGGCTGCTTCAACTATCCGCAGAAGCTGTTCTCGCCGCTCGCCGCCTTCTGGGTTCCCGTCGACAATTTCTACATCGGCACGTATCTGATGTTCGGACTCCCGTTCGTCGCATTCATGGTGATGGTATTCCGGGCGACGTTCGGCACGACCGACGTCTACAAGCTGACGCTGATCTTCGTCGTCAACTTGTTCACGATCACCGTTCTGAATTACGGCCCGGCGTCCGGCCTGCTGATCATCGCGTTGAGCTTCAGCGAGGTGTTCTCGCGGCGCGCGACCACCGCGCGGGCGGGCGACACCGTGCCAATCATCGTACGGCCACCGATGCCGTCATTAGAAGGCTTCCGCCCGGATGTACCGGCGGCGAGCGGAAGCAGGTGAGAACGAACAATGCATAAACGGCTCGCATTCATCGACACGCTGCGCGGCATTGCCGTGCTGGCCGTCCTGGTCCAGCACGTATTCGAGGTCATCCTGGAAAAGCACCCGACGGGTGTCTATTACGGGCCCCTCCACGACATATTCGGCTACTACATGAACTTTGGCCGGTTCGGGGTCGTGTTGTTCTTCTTCGTGAGCGGCTTCGTCATTCCGTTCAGCTTCCCGGACAGCGCCACGCCTGTGCGCGATTTTACGATCAGCCGCTTCTTCCGGCTCTATCCGGCTTATTGGACTTCGATCGTTGTCGGGCTCGTGTCGGTGCAGCTGCTGGATTCGAAGAGTTTTCCGCTGGGGCAGATCGCCGCTAACGTGACGATGTTGCAGACTTTCGTGAACGTCCCGAATCTCTGGGTGTTCTATTGGACGCTGGCGATCGAACTCTTGTTCTACGTCGGATGCACCATTCTCTTTGCGATGGGGCTGCTCAACCGGCGCTTCACGGCGGTGACCATCGTCGTTGCCGCCGCGCTGGTGGGAACCACAGCTGCACTTTTCGTTGAGAGCAGGGCAGTCTCCTCGGTGATGGAGGTCGGCTTGAACCTCTCGGCGATGTTCCTGGGCAAGATCATCCGCGACACCGTCATTGGCGGCAAGCTGCGGTGGACGCATGTGACCGTCTGCACGCTTCTGTATGCGGTCTTCGCCGCCACCCTGTCCGACCGGCGGTTCGGCGGCGTGTATCACGAGAATTTCTTCTACAGTTATTCGATCGGATCGGCCTATATCTGCGCGGCGCTTGTCTTCATCGGCTTTGCCGTGTTCGGCGAACGGATGGCCTGGCGCCCGATGGCATTCGTCGGCGTGATCAGCTATTCGGTCTACCTGATGTCGCCGTTCGTGATCGTCTACGTCCACCGCCTGGTATGGTTCGGCGACGGACCCCTCGGATGGTCGATCTTCCTGGTCGTCATCCTGGCATTGTCGATCCTCGTCAGTTGGATGACATACACGTTCATCGAGAAGCCCAGCATTTCCTTCGGGCAAAGATTCCGCTCCGCGCGAAGAAAGCCTGTCGTCCTCGAGCCAGTGCTCAGCACCCAGGGTGCCGCAGAGTGATCAAGGCACCTCACCAGCCGGGCGCCGCCTATGATGGATCGTTCCTTCCTTCGGTCCAGGGCCTTCGTGCCATCGCGGCGCTGAGCGTGCTGATGGATCATTTCTACGACATGCCGAAGGCAGGCATGTACGACATCCCGAATCCCGGTTTTCTGCCGCCGCTCTGGCCCTGGCTGCAGTCGGTGATCAATGTCGGCGGGCACGGTGTCGAACTGTTCTTCATGATCAGCGGCTTCCTGATCCCGGCCAGTCTGATACGCCACGGTTCGCTATCGCGGTTCTTCTTCGACCGCGTCCTGCGCATCATGCCGGTGTTCGTCGTGCTGCATCTTGCGCTGTTCGCGATCGGGCCGATCGTGGCCTACAAGTTCTTCCGCGGGATCGATCTCACCAGCTATCTCGGGATCTTTGCGGCCAACCTGTTCTTCGTGCAGGACGCGCTCGGCCTGCCCATTGCCCAGCAGAATGCGTGGACGTTGACCTATGAGTGGGCATTCTACATCTGGTTTGCGCTGACATTCTCGATGTGGCGCGCCGGCGGCAGGCTGCTGGCTGCGCCTCTGATCCTGCTGGGCGTGGCCTGCCTGATGCGCTGGCCGATCACCGCGTTCTTCTGCATCGGGATGCTGTTCAGCGCGACGGGATTTCGCATTTCCATTCCCGGACGGCTCGGTCTGGTCGCAGGGCTCGTCTGCGGGGCCGCGCTGTATGCGAGCCTGGTGCTGTTTCATCCGTTCGTGGGCCTCATTCCCGGATTTCTGCTGTTCGCCATGGTGCTCGCCCCGGAATCAGGCCTCGGGAAGGCCCTGAGCACGCCGGCGCTCCAATATATCGGCAAGATCAGCTACAGCCTCTATCTCGTGCACCCCTTCGTGCTCTTCCCCTTGCAAGTGGTTGGCCTGAAGCTGGTTGCCGCCGGCGTCGACCGCTGGTTGCTATGGGCGGCTTTCATCGGACTCGGGCTGGTGATGTCACTGGCTGCAAGTGCGATCAGCTATGAACTGATCGAGGTCCGGCTGAGGCGCTTGCTGGACGGCGCGTTCCGCAGCACGTTCTTTCGACCGCTGAAAGTGGGGCAATCGGCTTGAGAAAGCGCGTGTCGCGCTCACTTCACGCTACGACCTGCGAGCCTGTGATAGGATCCAAGCAACCGTTCGGCAATGTGGTCCCAGTTCAGAGGGCCGGCCGCGGTCTGCCGCGCGCCGTCAGCCAACGTTGTGGCGAGTGAATTCGACGTCAGCACGCGCTCGAGTGCATCGGCGAGCGCAGTGGCATCGCCGGGAGGGACCAGGAGACCATTGACGCCGTCCGTCACGACGTCGGGAATGCCACCGGTGGCGCTGGCGACGACGGGACGCGCATTCCCATAGGCGGATGCGAGCACCCCGCTTTGTGATGCATCCTTGTAGGGCAAGGCAACCACCGTAGCAGATTGAAATAGACGTCCGGTATCCGCAGGCGAAATGTAGGCATTGATGGTCTTGACCGTCGGCATTGCCTCCATCCGGGCGCCGAGCCGTGTCATCTCGGGGCCGCGCCCGGCGACGATCGCTTCATGCGCGACGCCGCGCTGGGCCAACATGTCGATCGCGTCGATGAAAACGTCGAGGCCCTTGTAAGCCCACATCCGTCCAAAAAACAGGATGCGTCCGGATTCGGGCTCGGTGAACGAGCTTTTGGCCGGCGGAACCATCAGCACGCCGTGCATGCTGGAAACCGTCTCGCCCTTGAAGTCGGGCGAGGCGCGATGAAAATCTGCAATGCAGCTCTCGCCGTGCGTCGTGACGATCGAGGCGGCCGCACGCATGCGTCCGCGCCAGGCATCTTCACGGGGCGAGGTGCCGGAGCCGCCCTCCGAGTGCGGGATAGCATCGTGAACGGTCAGTACCAAGGGAATGCCGAGCGGACGCAGGAGCTGAATCAGCTTGGACGTGTAGATCTCGGGAACTTCGTGACAATGGATCACGTCCGGGCGGAAGGAAATTATGTCGATGAACGAGGCAGGGATGCCGATTGCGCCGCCGCGCCGCAGACTGAGGTCGCGAATCCGTGTCTCGAACGGCGCCGTCACAGCGATATCGGCAAGCTCCCATTGCTGGTTCGCGTCTTTGCGGTTGAGCACAAGCCGAACGTCGCAATGATGCGCCAGTCCCGATGCGAGCCGGTAGGAATATTCCGCAAAATGCGGCGCGTAGATGGCCACGCGAAGGCGCTTGGCCATGTTAGTTCTTTCCGCTCCAGAGGTCGATCGGGAATGCACTCATCAAGGCACGATGATCAAAGTTGAGGCGCGCAGCTCCCCCCATCTCGCGACCTTCGTCAATACTCGTCGCAAACTCGACGGCGAACCGGCCGGTGCCCTCATAATAGTCATGATACTTGAACTCGGCCTCTCCGCTGCTCAGCCGTACGTATCGAGCCGGTATCCCGAATGCCTCGGCGACGATGATGCCGTGGAGCGAGCTGGCCAGAACCAGTTCAGCTTCGAGAATGGCGTCAATTCGCCGGTTCCAGGATCCCAGCGGTGAGACCACCGTATCGGCGGCAGGGTCGACGAGACTCAAATCGTGCAAATTCGGAACAAACACCCACGGCTTCTTGGCAGTAGGGCGAAAACGATTTGGAAACAGCTGCGGAAGCAGCAACGCCGGGTCTCCGAACACTTCGGGAACCGCGATGCCCCGGCGCTGCAGAACTTCCCGGGTGCGGGGGCCGCGCACCGCTCGCACGTCCAAATTCTGCACGCGGTGGTTGAGGTCACCTTGGCCGGGGCGTCCGTTTACGCCGCTTCCCCAGATCACATCGCCATTTCGCGCGTAGTGGAGCACGGAGCCGATCGCGAACAAGCGCGCTTGCCGCGGCACCTCATCGGCGAGCGTATAGCCGAATTGCCGCAAGAGATGGTCAACGACAACGATCGAAAGATGATCACCGAAATTGATCGTTCCGTCGTCGGGACGCCAGAAGAACAAGTCCACGTGCGGATAGGGCAGTTGATGAATAAAGTCGCAGCCGACCTCGTTGATCAGCCGTCGTAGATTGCCTCGAAAATTCATGCTGCCTCGGATGTAGCTGCTTTCTTGCCGTAGTGTCCTCGTAAACAAGGCGACTATTGGACCATGGCAGCCAATGGCTCATCGACGAATGTCGACCTAACCCCGAATTGTGACAGGCTTCCAATTGCGCCACGAGATTATCAAGCCGCGCTCGATCGTTTCGGGCGTCATTTGGTCGGCGCTCGATTCCGCGGTCGGGCAGGCGCTCACGCTCGCAATCTACATGATCATGGCGCGGCTGCTGTCGCCGCAGATTCTCGGCATCGTGGCAACGGGAGCGCTGGCGCTCGAGTTCTGCCGGGCAGTCCTGATCGAGAGCATCGCGATTGCCGTCCAGGCGCGTCCCGATCCGAAGGATGAGGATTACACTGCCTCGTTTTGGCTCATCGCGGGCCTCTCCTTGTTTGCAGCACTCGCACTGTTCGCCTCGAGCGGCGCCATCGAACGATTCTCCGGTCTTTCGGATCTTGCCATCGTTCTCAAAGGATTTTGCATCGTGGTGGCCGTGCAAGGCCTGTCACGGACGCACGAAGCCTGGCTGACGCGCAATCAACTCTTTCGATCCCTCGCCATCCGTTCGCTTTCTTCAATCTCTATCGGCGGGGCGGTAGGGATCGCGCTGGCGATACAGGGATACGGGGTCGTTGCGCTGGTCGGACAGCTCGTCTCGACTTCGTTGATCTCGCTGGTCAGCCTTTGGATCCTGACGCCCTGGCGCCCTCGGCTCCGGGTCAGCCGGCAGGCTGTTATCGATCTGCTGAGCTATGCGCGCTACGTAGCGCTGACGGGAATCACGAACTTTGCCAATGCCAATTCCGATCTGATTTTCGTCACTTGGTATACCGGCGCCGCCGGCGCGGGCTTCTACAGCCTTGCCAAGCGCCTGGTCAACGCCGTGAGTACCGTGATCGGGAATGCGTTGAACCGAGTGTTCTTTTCGACCATCGCTGGCCTCCAGCATGACCGGGAAGCATCGCGTTCGACGCTGGTCGACTTCGTCAAATACACGTCACTGCTGACAGCCCCGCTTTTCGCGGGGATAGCGGCTCTGGCGCCGGATCTCATCGTCGGTTTCTTCGGATCCAAGTGGGGCGAGGCCGCCCCTCTACTCGCGATCATGTCGATCACCGGGTTCTTGACCACAATCGGCCTCTACAATCACTCGGTGATCCTGGCATTCGGCAAACCGCACTGGCAGACTTGGCTGACGCTGATATACGCGGTTTCGAACATAGCGATCTTCATCGTCGCTGCGCCATTTGGCCTTATCGCGATCGCTGTCGGCTACGTCGTTCGCGCCTTGTTGCTGTATCCACTGTCCGCCGGAGCCTCGATGCGGATCTTGGCGCTCGGCATCAGGCCCTATGCCGCGGCGCTGATGCCGGCACTTGCGGGCTCCGCGGTGATGGCGTGCGCGGTGGTTGCTGCCTCCATTACCATGCCGGCCACGTCGCCATGGCTGCGTCTCTCCGCGCTCGTGCTGCTTGGTTCTTCGGTCTATCTTGCCGTTGTCATGGCGGTCGCCCGGCCGGCCGTGGTGCGGATATGCCAGGAAGTCTGGGGTCGTGTGCGGCGATCGTCTAAGACCTAGCCAGAATTCGGCCTGCACGCACCAGTTAGCTTGCGTTGGCCGCCTGTCTGGCCTCGGCAAGATCGAGCGGCTCGGGCTTCGGGACGCGGGCTGATCTTGCCCCGCCAGGCGCAAGCCGGTTGATCAATCTTCTAGCGGGATCTTCGACGTAGCGATATGTCACGTCGGCAACGACTGTCAGAACGATGCAGCAGACCAATGCAAACACCGGAAACATGCTTGGCTGAAGTCCGAAATAGTGCCAGGCCGGCTTGAAGAGCAGGATCAACAGCACTTCGTGCATCATGTAGATGGCATATGACGTGTTGCCGAGGCGGCCGAGCCAATCTGAGCCGGGAAACCGCGCGAAGGCGCTTTCTCCCGTGGCTGTGACGAGGATCGCGAGAGAGAACAGTATGATTGCAAGGTCGGGCTTGGCAAAGAAGTTGAGAACCAGAACCGAGACGGCAAACAGCGCTATTCCGGCGAATGCAACCGGCTTCTTGCGATAGTCGCTCGAGAGCCTGAACAGGACGGTTAGGAGAATCCCGTTCAGGAAGCTCGGAAGCGCCCGTAACATCCCGAAATCGAAAGTTGCCCCGTACATCTGAGAGCGTTCCTGCCAGATCGGCAGGTGAGCATGGGCAAGGATGCCGTAAGAGAGCGCGACGATGATCGCCAGCATCAGCGGCGAGATCCTCCCGGCCAGCAGCATGAACAATGGGAATAATAGGTAACAGAACAGCTCGGCGCTGATGGACCAAGCCGGCGAGTTGAAGCTGAGATGATCTGTAATACCCCACGCCTGCACGAGGAAGAGGTTTTGAATGAAATCCGTCAAGCTCGCGTGCGAGGTCGGACCGGATATGCCCATGAGAGCAAGGACCGCGAATATCAACAATGTGAGCAGATGCAAGGGGTAGATTCGCGCGATCCGCCTAATGAGGAAGCGCGCATAGGAGCGCGGGCCTGTCGAGGTTGAAGGATAGGAGTAGGAAATCACGAACCCGGACAGGATGAAGAACATGTCCACGAACAGGCCATAGGACCCGTTCCAGGCCGGTGAGATGCCCTTGTCGATCAGCTTCAGGTGGAAGATGAAGACCCCGAGCGCGGCGACGAAGCGGTAGAAGTCGAGAACGACAAAACGTCTTGCTTCACTGACTTCCATCGGGGCTCGGTTTCCTTGCACGTTTCGTCGCTCTTCTAGAGACGAATTGTGACGCAAGTTCGCAAGCGCGGCGGCCGATGGCGGCACAACCCGACGATCCCTCCGAATTCATGGGGCTCATCCAATTGCGGATGGCAGAGAGCCCTTTGCTCATCGATGAGGCAGGCGCCCGACCAACGAGCGATCAGGGGCCGGGACATGGTCCCGGCCCCCAGCGACGTTGGCGCCCGTTTGGGCAGGTCTCACTGGCTCAAACGAACACGAAGTCGTGGCTCGTCAGGCTGGAGACGTAGACGTTCTTCAGCAGAATCGAGTCGGTCGCCGAGAACGTGATGAGCGCGTTCGTGCCGGACTGCGTGATCTGGAGCTGGCTGTAGTCCTCCGCCAGCAGTTTCGAGATCGCGATCGTGTCGTGCGTCGTCCCGCTGCCGGCCTGGAAGTTGAGGATCTGGTCCTGGCCGTGGTCGTACGCGATGGTCGTCGAGTTCGGCGCCGCCGAGAACACGTCATTGCCGGCCCCGCCCTGGATCGTCACGCCGCTGGCGACGGCCGTGACGTTATGGGTGCCATCGGACTTGGTCTGATCGATGAACTCGAGCGCCTTGGCGGTGTTGTAGCTCTCGTGCTGCGTGACGCCGGCCTGTCCGTTGAAGTTGAACAAGAAGACGTCCCTCGAGCCGTCGGCGTGGCTGGCGATCTCCTGGGTCTTGATGCCGGCACTGTTATAGATGTCGGTCAGCTTGCTGCCGTCATTGTTGATGACCTGGGTATAGTCCAGAGTGCCGTCGGCGTGGGTCCTTGTGATCTCGACGATCTTGCCCGAGGCATCGAGGTGCTGGTGCTGCGTCGTGTAGGACTGGCCTGTGATGTTGTAGTTCCAGTTGTCCGACGTGCCGTCGGCGTTCTTGATATAGGCAGCGGTCTTGATACCGCCGGTGTAGACCGTGGTGGAACTGTAGCCGTCGCTCTTGGTCGTCACCTCGCTGGTGATAATTCCTTTGGCGTCATACCAGCCCGAGGTCTTGGTGCCGTCGGCGCTCTGCACAAGGGTGAATGCCAGGCTGTCGTCGGCGTGGGTCCGCACGATGTGCGTAAGGAAACCGGTGGTATCGTAGGTATCGTGCTCTTTCGTGTAGTTCTGACCGATGACGTTGAAGAGATAGACATCCCTCGAGCCGTCGGAGTGATAGTCGGTTTGTGTCTTCTTGAGGCCTGAAGCGTCGTAATTGGTCACGACGCTGCCACCGTCGCTGCCGACGACCTGGGTATAGTCGAGCGTGCCGTCGGCGTGCCAGCGGGTCACCTCCGTCGTTTTGCCGGTCGGATCGAGATGCTGGTGCTGCGTGGCATAGCTCTGACCGGTGATGTTGTAGGTGTAATTGTCTTGGCTCAGGTCGGCATTGGTGATGTAGGCCGCAGTTTTCAGGCCGTTGGTATAGACCGTTGTCGAGCTGTAACCGTCGGCCTTCGTGATCACCTCGCTGGTGAGGACCCCCTTGGCATCGTACCAGTCCGTTGTCTTGGTTCCGTCCTTGCTCTGCACCAGCTTGAACGCCATGCTGCCGTCCGCGTGCTTCCGGATCAGCGTCGTGAGGAAGCCGGTTGCATCGTAGACATTGTGTTCGGTCGTGTAGTTCTGGCCGCTGATGTTGTAGAGGAAGACGTCCTTGCTGCCATCAGCGTGGTACTCGGATTGTTTCGTCCGTACTCCCGTCGAGTCATAGATGGTGACGACGCTGCTCCCGTCGTTGTTGACGACCTGGGTATAGTCGAGCGTGCCATCCGCGTGCTTGCGGGTGACGGACGTGACCTTGCCGGACGGATCGATGTGCTGGATCAGCGTGGTGTAGCTCTGGCCGGTGATGCCATAGGCATAATTGTCCAGACTACCGTCGGCGTTCTTGATGTAAACTTTCGTCTTGACGCCGTTGCTGTAGAGGGTTGTCGAGGCGAAGCCGTCGGCCTTTTGGACCACCTCGCTGGTGAGGCTGCCGGCGGCATTGTACCAGTTGGTCGTCTTGGTGCCGTCGGCGGTCTGCATCAGCTCGAAGGCCAGGCTGCCGTCGGCATGCAGGCGCGTCAGGGTCGTGAGGAATCCGGTCGAATCGTAGACGTCGTGCTGGGTCGTATAGTTCTGGCCCTTGATGTTGTACGTCCAGACATCCTTGCTGCGATCGGCATGGTAGGCGGTCTCGACCTGTTTCACTCCCGTGGCGCTGTACAACGTGATCACGCTGCTGCCGTCACTATTGTAGACCTGGGTCGAGTCCAGCGAGCCGTCGGCATGGCTGCGGATCACCGAAGTGACCTTCCCCGACGCGTCGAGATGCTGCACCTGGGTGGTGAAGCTCTTGCCCGTGATGTTGTAGGTATAGTTGTCCTGCGAGCCGTCCGCGTTCTTGACGTAGGCGGCTGTCTTCACGCCGTTCGTGTAGAGCGTGGTGGAGTAATAGCCGTCGGACTTCTGGACGACTTCGCTCAGCAGGGTGCCGGCCGTGTTGTAGGTGTCGGTTGTCCGGGTTGCGTCGGTTCCGACATGAACGAACTTCGTCTGCACGCCGCCGGTGTAGCTGATCACGTCCTTGGAGCCGTCGCTGTGGACGATGGTGGTCGAGGTCGGCTGTCCGCTTGAATTGAGGCCGGTGTCGGATTTCGAGAGCAGCTTGCCGCTCGAATCGTAAGTCCTCGTGCTGGTCCAGGTCGCCGCCGAGTTCGTCACCGAGAACGAATATCCGCCCTGGATCTTCGAGAGCGCGTTGCCGTAATGGGCGATCATGTAGTCCATGGTCGCCTTCGACGCGACCTGCAGGACGTGGGAGTCGGTCAGGGTGATTGTCTGCAGCGCCGTCGAGTCGCTCAGATCGGACAGTTGCGGTACGATCTCCGCAGCCGTTCCGGTGACGCTGGTCCTTGTGTCCGGGGCGGGCGGCGTGGTCGGGGGCGCGTCGATCTCGATGATCACAGGGTGATCGCTGACCGGAATGGTGATGGTGCTGACGTCGGTGTAGCTGGCGATCGCTGTGGTGCCGGTCAGCGTGTCGTACACCTTCACGGTATGATGGACGGCGCCGAGGTTCACCGTCACCGTCTGGGCCGCATTGGACAGCTCGGTATCGGTGGCATCATTCCAGAGCTTCGGCTCGGCCCAGACGACGAGTTCGTAGGCGCCATTGCTCTTGCCGAGCACCATGCTGTTGCCGGTGGCCGGCATGTTGCTCAACGTGTAGTTCAATGGGTCAGTCGGCTGCAGGCCGCCCTTGCCGTCGTCGGCCAGAATGGTCGTCAGGTTGTGAATCGCCGTCGCGGCGAGCTTGGGCGTGCCGTCGGAATTGAACAATCCGAAATTGGCTTCCGGATTGGTGTTGGCTGCAGACGAGTCGCGGTCGAACAGCTCGTAGAGGTAAGTTGCACTCACGCCGGCCTTGTAGGCGACGACAAGCGTGTTCAGGATCGATTTGGCCTGCACCGTCTCGTTGGCGCCGAGATACTGGGTGTTGTTTTGCGTGGTGTAGCCGGTTTCCGTGATGACGACAGGCTTTCCCGGAGCCGCGGCCATGACGGCGCTCAGCGTCGCCGCAATGGAGCTGCTCGGATTGAGGCCGGTGCTGACATAAGCGTGGGCGTTGGCATAGTCGACCGAGCCCGACATGTTGCCGAGCTGGCTGTAGCCTTGCGGATCGTTGTAGGCCAGTGACAGATTGTAGACGGGGATGCTGGCGAGCGTCGCGTTGGCATTGACGGCCTGATAGAGCGCACTCTGGAACTGGGCCGCGGCCGAAAGGCTGGAGCTGCCATTGTAGCTGAAGGGCTGGTGATTGGCCTCGTTGAGCCCCTCGATGGCGGTGATGCTACCCGAATAGCTCGTCGCGAATTTTTGGAGCGAGGCGATGTAGTTCTGCAACCCGACCGTACCGGACTGGGGCAGCGCAGACGATACCAGAAAGTCGAACTTGTAGCCGGCGGCGGCCAGGCCCTCGACGACCGGCTGCGCAGCGGGGTTCGTGCCCATCGCGTCGCGGAGATGGGTGACGCCGATATATTCGAGGCTGTCGGCCATCAGCGCGAGGTTGTTGTAGCCGGTCCATCCGAAACCGGCGTGCGTGTTGACGCCGATGGAGTTGATGAAGCCGCTGGCGGACAGGATGGTTTGATCAGGCATTGCAAACTCGGGTTTCAGCGCGAACGAAATTGCTCGCAGGGATTTGCGTCGAAGCTTCTCTGTCGAGTGTGAATTTCAGATAAAAATCGAAGCTACAAATCGCGAGTGAAATGCGGTTCCTTGTGCAGGAACAGCTCGACTCGTGTTGCAGCAGAATGCTGATGCGATGCCCGTGCAGGATGGCGTGAGAATGGCGCTTTCAAGATTTCCACGATTCACGCTGCTAAATATATGCGCAAGCCGTGCGAGTTCGATCCAACGCTTCGGCTTGAGAGCGTGTCATACGAACGCGGCGGTGGGGTGCGACTCTTTCGTCTGCGTCATCGGATGGCACAGGGAGTCGGCAGATGCCATTTTCATGGGCGATCAATCTGAAAGATTTTATCGCACTGGTTGTATCCGTATTTTCCCGGATATGACCGCTTGGTTTGATCGGGGAGGCGCAATGGTTCCGTCCAGGACCTGAATTTGAGCCGTGGCCCAACGGCTCAGTTGCTCGCCCGCTGTGTCCGATCCGTGCCGGATGCGGCGAATTGGGCTAGCCGCGACGGGCCAGCATCAGAAAGTCACCGCGCCATCCGACGATCGCCGTTGCGAGCGCGGCGATCACGATCTTGCCGGCAAGCCATGTCGCGGGCTCGGTCGGCATCGCGCCGAGTGATCCGATCAGGACGGCGGCCACCAGCGCCTGCGCGACCAGTGACCAGCGCGGGAATGCCTCGAACCGCAGTGTCGGACCGAGCGCAAACAGAATCGCTGCCAGCGTGGCGAGGCAAGCGCAGCCGACCGCCTGTTGCGGCGACAGGCCGGCCCATGCCGCGGCCAGCGCGACGGCAGCGACGATCGCGAGCTGGCCGGCCGCAACGATCACGAGCCTCGTTGCGAGCTTCTCCAGGTGCGGAACGACCGCGACGGTCGCTTGGAGATGCGTGTGCAGGAAATAGAAGACGGCCACAACAGGTGCCGTCGTCAGGAAGCCATCAAGGCTCTCCCGCGGCACCAGGATACGGGCTGCATCCGGAATGAAGCCGACGAGACCGCCGAGCAGCACGAGGGTCGTGCAGACCATGAACTCGAACATTCGCCGCGTCGATTGCACCGACTTCATGACGGTTCCGTGCTCGAAATCCTTCACGACATCGGGATAGCTCACGGTGTGGATCGCTGCATTGAGGACCCAGAACGGGCGTTGCAGCAGGTCGAGCGCAATCGAGAATCCGGCGCCGGCGCCCGTCGCGCCCAGCCGGCCGATGATGATGAAGCGGAGCAGCACCGGCACCGAGAGATGGATGACGGACGCACCCGCCGCCAGCATGCCGTAGCGGGAGAAATCCTTCCAGTCGGCCAGCATCGTCCGCAGCGGAACGCGCTCCAGGGGGGTGCGATAGGCCACCAGCCCCGCGAGCAGGCCCAGGGCGTGGCCCGCACTGACGCCGAGCAGCGCCGCTTCCGCCGTTCCCCAAATCGCCGCACCCGCGGCGGCTCCGGTCAGAAGGGCGGTAGCGCGAAACGCCAGGAGAGAGGAGGCGACACCCAGCCGGTCGGACAGGCGGACCGACAGCAAATAGAGGTCGGTCAGGCCCTGAAGCACGGATATGCCGAGGCCCAGCGCGATGATCCCGGCCGGGAGTACGCTGGCCAGAGATGCGCAGCCGCCGACCACGACGAGCGCGCCTGCGCTCGACAGGCCCGCGGCAAAGAGCGACCACCTCAGCCGCGCCGCCTCGTTCTCCCCGGCTGCTGCCAGAAAACGCAATCCGGCGAGTTGCAGCCACTCGAACATCAGGACGCAGAGCAACTGGCTCGAGGCCAGTGCCAGCGAGAAATTGGTGTAGTCGGAGGCGGGCAACAGATGACTGATCGCGAAGATCAGGATGATCGCCGCGGCGCTCTGATAGAGGTAGCCCGCCATCGCGAAGAGGCGTGTCATCTCGGAATGAGGCGCTCCTTGCCGACGGCCCGCGGCGCTTCAGTCGTTGCTGCGCGCACGCGCGACATGCGCTGCTCGCGCAATTGCTCATACAGATTCTTGTAGGATGACAGCACGTCGGCAAATACCCATTTGTTGGTATCTGCGATCAGGCGCCGGCTGATCTCGTCGATCTTGTGCGGATCAGACGCGACTGCAAGCATGCTGTCGGCCAGGGATTGGGGATCGGCTTCGGTCAGCCAACCCGTCACGCCGTGCTCGATGACCTCGGGCATGCCGCCAAAGCGCGTTCCGAGCAGCGGCCTGCCGGCCGCCTTGGCATCTGCGACGACGAGTGGACCGGGGTCGTGCCAGATCGAGGGCGCGACCACCACGTCGACCTGCCTGTAGAAATCGTCCGGCGCCACGAAGCCCATGAACTCGATGCGCGCATCCGGCGCGAGCGCCTTGAGGCGGCGCTGCTCCTCCTCGCTGACCCGGCCGGCGATCATCATTCGGATGCGGTCGGGGGGCAGCATGGCAAGGGCATGCATCAGGTTGTCGATGCCCTTCTCCTCAGTGAGGCGGCCGATGAACCCGAACGTCACTTCCGTGGTGCAGACCGGGCGAGGGTAGGGCTCGCGCGGCGGCTCGGTCGAGGCGTTGCGGATCACGGTTCGGATCGGCGTCTCCGCGAACATGCCCATGTCGGTATGGATCGACAGCACGCGCTCGCTCACGCCGACCACGGCGCTCAGCCAGTGCGTCGCCCGCTTGCGATGGAAGGTCAGGATCCCGCAGCTCGTGCAGGTGTGCTCGCAAGAGCGTCCCTTGTCGAAGCGCGAGCAGCGCGGGCAGGTCAGATAATAATCGTGAAGCGTATGCAGCACCGGCACGCCGAGCTGGGCGGCGACGCGCCAGATCGCGGTGGTGAGACCCGACAAATTGTTGGAGTGCAGCACGTCCGGCTTGAAGGCCCGGATGCGTTCCGCTATCAGCGGCGCCTGCATCTGCCAGTCGTCGACCGCATGCCAGATGCTGCGCTTTACGATGTTCTTCGGCAGCGAGAAGGGCAGATGGAAGTTGCGCACCGGCGCAGAATAGACGTTGATGCCGTTGCAGCTTTCACGAGCCTGCTCGGGCGCGGATGCGCTGCGGATCACCTCGACCTCGTCTCCGCGCTGCACCAGGCCTTCGGCGAAGCGCCGCGCGAAGATCTCCGCACCGCCGACGATCTTGGGGGCCTGAGGCGTCGGATAAAGCGTGGACGTCAAAAGAACTTTCATCACTGAACCTCATGTCTTGCAAAATCGCGCTTACCGCGCCGGCCTTATCTCCAAAGCGGGCATGGCACCGTTGCTCGCTGCAATGAGAACCGGCGTGGTCGAAACCGGAATCCAGGCACCGGACGTAGGTCTTGCGGCCGAGTCGCACGGCATCGCAAAGGTTGCGCCGTCCTGATCGCCCTTGATCCGGACCTCGTAACGCCGCTCGGGAGTCTCGGACCACACCGCAACTCTGGCGCCGGACGTAGTCGTTGCATTGATCGACACGACGCCGCTGGCGAGCTCGCGTTTCTCGGCGCTCAGGCTGGAGCGGATGAAAGCCCAGGCGCCCTGAACCGCGCAGGCGACGGGCTTCGGCGAATTGTCGAAACGGTAGAGCCCGAAATTGTGCTCCAGATCCGATGCGTCCTTTCCACTGTCCTTGAGTTCGTAGAACCACATTCCTTTGAGCCAGCGCGCCGCGGTTGATGCCCACAAGATGAGCTGCGCACTATTGTCGGACTGGGCTTGTTCGCTGACGCCGCATTTATTGGTGGCAGCCGTGGTCCACCCCGTCTCGGTGACATAGATCGGAAAATCGGGGTTTCCGCTCGCCTGGCCGACCAGGCGGTGAAACGCCGTCAGCCTGTCGATGATTTCGGCCGAGGTGCGTTTGCTCGGGCCCATGCAGAAATTGTAGAGATGGATCGATGCGCCGTCCGCATATTGAAGAATGCCCGTCCGCAGCATCTTCTCGGTCCATGTCCAGCCCAGATCGTCGCCGAGGGCGCCGACCAGGAAGGGTGCATTCGGCGCCACCCGCTTGACTACCGGCCGCGTGACCTCGGCAAGCGCCCGATAGTTTTCCGGCGAGAACGCAGCATCTTTCTTCGCCGCCAGGTTCCATTCGTTCCAAAGCTCGAACAGCGGATGCTGCGCCACCACCGATTGCGCGGCCGCCGCCGCATAATCGGCGAACCGCTGCCGCGCCTCGTCCGTCGTCGGTGGCGAGGAATTCGGAACGAGATGATGGCCGAAGGCGAGGATCAGGAGAGGGCGCGCGACGCCGGACTTGACTTGCGCTTCGAGCCTGCCAAGTCGGGGTGTGAAGCCCATCCGGCGTCCCCCAACCTCGAACTCGGACCAGGGAAAATCATCGCGAAAGGAATTGAGACCGAGTTGCTTGATCTGGGCGACGTTTTCCGAAGGCACGTATCCGCGCGCGCTCACCGGGCCGCCCAGCCCCTGATGCGTGCCGACCCCGAGCAGAAATCGGACATCGAGCGGTTGCGCCTGCTGTGCGCAGACCGAGACCGGAAGGAGAATGGATGCGATGAGGCTCGCGAGGCGGAGACTGTCGCGAACCAAGGTGCGTGGGAGCGGTGCAGCCATCAGAAATTCTTGGAGAGATCCGACTGCAGCGCCGCCTTCGTTGCGACGGGCGTCCGGTCGTCCTGAAGCAGCTCGACATAGACCTGCTGCAATTGCGCATGCGTCTTCTCGACGTCATAGAGCTGCTTGAAGCGGTCGTAGCCGCGCTGTCCCAGCACCTTGAGATCGAGGTCGAGTGCGCGCCGGAAACCATCCACGAGCGGCTGGACCGCGACGGGCTCGCAAAGCACGCCGGTCACGCCATCGACGACGATCTCGGGCAAAGCTCCGCTACGGAACGCAAGGATGGGCTTGGCCGCGCGCATCGCTTCCAGGGCAACGAGGCCGAAGGCTTCCCAACGTGACGGGATCACGACGAGGTCGGCGGCCTCGAGCTGGGTCTCGATGATCGGGCGGTCGAGCCAGCCCAGCAGGGACACGTTGGACGGGACGGTCGGACCTTCGTACTTGTTGACGACGGAGGCGCCGATCATGCGGACGTCCAGCACATCCTCGAGCGCGCGTGCCGCTTCGATCAGCAGATCGAACCCCTTCTGCCGGTCCAGGCGTCCGATGAACAGCACCTTGACCTTTTTGGAGGTCCAGTCAGCCGCGACGGGCTGCGGCGTGCGGCTCTTCGAGATGCCGTTGTGGACCACGGTGAGGCGGTCGGCAGGAATTCCCGCGCGCACCGCCTCGTTATACTCGTCGCTCGAGATGCAGATGATTCGGTCGGAGGTGCGCGCAAGCAGGTTCTCCGCGGACTTGGTCAGCAAATGACTGAAGCGGCCGGTCTCGCGCGAAAATGCCCAGCCGTGCGGACAATAGACGACGCGCGGTCCGCCTGAGCGGGCTGCCAGCGCGGGCCGGAGCACGAGCCCCGCCAAGGAAGAATGCAGGTGCACCACGTCCGGTCTGAAGGCATCCAGCGCTTGCATGCTCGCACGCAGCATCTGGAATAGGCCGGCGACGCTCCGGCCGGATCGTTCGAATGTTGTAATCTGGTTGTCATCGATTGCGCCAAGGTCGCCCCGATGATCCGACGGCACGACATAATGTACGTTCTCGGCACCGAAGCTGGCCTGTTGTTGAGGATGCAACTCGTTCAGATAGCTCGCGATCCCGCCACGGATCGTTTCGGCGATGTGCAGCACTTTCATCGTTTGCCTTGCGTAGGGCCGCGTTGGAGAGCCGGACATCTGTATCCCTGTTCTGTGTTCGCTAGTGCGAAACACAGTTCCTCGAATACGTAGCGATATTGGGGCAGCGATGTGGTCATGTTGCGCCAAGGCGCTCGCGCTTGCGATCATCGCAAGAACGAAGAAGAGTCATGGAACCAGGCAAAGAGCTGCGAGTTGCAAACTGTTTGTGCAAAAACCGTTGCGCGCGATAGGCGAACCGTGCCGCGTTTCACGCAGCGCTGGCGACGTTCGCCGGCGCTGCGAGGTGATCGAGCAACGCCTTCGCCGATTTCTTCCACGAATAGAATGCAAGGCGATCCTGTTGCCGCCGGCGTTCCTGGTCAGAGATCGCGCCGATTGCCAGTCTTTCGAGCATGAGCTGCTTCAGCGCCTCGAAATCCGTGGCGTCAAAATACGCAGCCGCGTCGCCGCACGTCTCCACGACGGCGTCGGCCCTCGAGGCGATGACCGGGCAGCCGAAGATCATGGCTTCGAGCGGCGGCACGCCGAACCCCTCGTAGAGCGAGGGAAACACGAAGGCCGATGCGTGCGCATAGAGCGCGGCAATCTCGCTGTCGGTCAGACGGCCGGCCAGCACCAGGCCGGAAGCCCCTTCGCCCGAATTATCCTGAAAGACCTTGCTGTTGTCGCCGCCGACGATGACCAGGGGAACGTCGGCCCGGTCGAGCAGCTGGATGGCGCGGATCGCGACGGACAGGTTCTTGTTCTTGGTTTTCGAGCCCACGAAGAGGAAGAACTTCTGCGGCTGAACGCCAAGTCGGGCCAGGATGCCGGGATCGGGCTGCGTGGCTGCAAAGTGCTCGGCGCTGTTGGGGAAGACGGGAATGCGCGATGCCGAGAGATTCAGCACGTCCGCAAGCTCCTTGCGGGAAAAACCCGACACCGTTGCAATGCTTGCGTGCCGCGCGAGCATCCGCCCCATCGTGCGATGGACGGTCAGATAGCGCCAGTTGAAGAAGTCGGGCCTGCGAAAGACCTGGGCGTCGTGAATCACGACGATATGGTCGCGATGGAAGACGGGCCCGGAATTGGCCAGGCTGATCAAGCGGCCTCCGGCGGCAGCCCGGGCGAGATCGATTTGATCCCACGCGTGCCCATGCAGCCGGCCGACAGCGCGAATCTTGATCCGGTCGAGATCAAGTTCCTCGCTTGCATCCGCGGGCTTCAACAATTGCCAGTCTGCGTTGCGCAGCGAGGTCGGAATCTGCTCCGACGCGAGCAGCACGTCGATCGCCTTGACCATTTCAGCGGCATAACGCTGCACGCCCGTGAGCTTTTGCGACAGAAAGCGGCCGTTAATGAAGAATTTCAATTGACTACCACGATGGTTCATGGAGTTCCGGCCGGGTTCGCGGGGAGCTCGCGGTGGAGGAGCCGCACGTGAGCAATCGTTAGGTACAGAAATATGACGCAGCCCGGCATGGCTTGGAGGCGCCGCCTGCATGGCCCGGCGTCGCCTTGCTGCGTGCCAGGCCGGGGTGTAGAGGTCGGCCATGACCGATGATACCCACTCCTTCCGCTGCGGCTCGCTCACCGCGACCGTCAAGGCGCACGGCGCCGAGCTCTGCTCGCTGAAGGGCGGCGGCACCGAATTCCTTTGGCAGGCGGGGCCGGAATGGCCGCGTCACGCGCCGCTGCTGTTTCCGATCGTCGGGCGCCTTGCCAACGACGAATTGCGGCATCAGGGCAGGACGTATCGGATGACGCAGCACGGCTTCGCCCGCGACAGCCGCTTCGTGTGGGCAGAACGCGGCGAGAGCCGCTGCACCCTGGTGCTCGATGATAATGAGACGACGCGCGCGCTCTATCCGTTCCCGTTCCGGCTGACGGCGGCCTATGCGATCGATGAGTCCGGCCTCGATCTGACGCTCACGATCGCCAACACCGGCAAGGAGACGTTGCCGGCCTCGCTCGGCGGTCATCCCGCCTTCAATTGGCCGCTGCAGCTCGGCGCGGCGAAGGAGAGCCATGCCCTGACTTTCGCGAGCGCCGAACCGGCTCCGGTCCGCCGTCTCGAAGGTGGATTGCTGCGGCCGGCAGCGGAGCCGAGCCCGGTCAAAGGCACCTCGCTTCCCTTGTCGGACTCCCTGTTCGTCGACGACGCCATCATCTTCGACCGCATCGAGAGCACTTCGGTCCGCTATGCCGCGGCGGGCGGTGCATCGACCGGGCCATGGCTGAAAATGTCCTGGCGCGGATTTCGCGAGCTCGGCGTCTGGTCGAAACCGTCAGGCGCGCCGTTCCTCTGCATCGAGCCCTGGCGCGGCTACGCAAGTCCCGCCGGCTTTCAAGGCGAGTTTACCGACAAGCCGGGGCTGATGCACATCGCAGCCGGCGCGGAAGAGCAATTGTCGTTCCGCATCGAGGTCGGATCGTCCTGAGGCCGGCGAGCTGATCGATGATGCCTAGAGCATGATCCGGAAAAGTGTGAAGCGGTTTTCCGAAAAGATCATGCTCAAACAACAACCTAAAGCGCGATGACGATTCATCCTAATCGCATCGGGCTTTAGACCTCGATGCGCGTGAGATCCTCGCCGAGCACGACCGGTCCTGCATAGTCCCGCCTGACGTCATCAAGCAATGCGTTCAGCATGGCATCGTCGGTGCGCGGACGGTGATGGGTCAGCGCGAGCTTCTTGACGCCGGCTCTGGCCGCGATCTTCCCGACGGTGTCGCCGCAGGCGATCGTGTATTTCGCGAGCCGGCGCAAATGCTCGTTGTTGATCTCCGGCGTGGCGAGGAAGCAGCACTGCACCAGCAGGTCGGCTCCCTCGGCCAGCCGCTCGAGCCCGGGGCAGGGGACGGTGTCGCCGGAAATAGCAATGACCTTGCCTTCCGCTTCGAAGCGATAGCCGAGACACATCCAGCGCGCCAGAAAGGCCGGCGACATGTCGAGGCCGTCGCCATGCGAGACCAGTTCGGCACTGATCTTCGAGCGACCGGTGTCGAGCACGGGGCCTGGAATGATGTCCGTTGCGGCGACAGGCTTCCAGCCGCCGAAGCTCGGCTCGCCCTGGTCGCGCCAGGCGATGTCCTTGTCGTAGACCTGCGTGACGAGCGTGTTGACGAGGCGTTCGGTGTCCGGCGGGCCGTAGACGCGCAACTCGTCCTTGCGCCCGTGCATCCACGAATTCAACATCACATCGTAGAGATCGCCGATGTGGTCGAAATGGTGATGGGTGAGGAAGACCGTGTTGATGGCGCCGAGCGGCACGCCCGCCTTGTGAAGCTGCACCATGACGCCACGACGGCGTCGAACAGGATGTTCTCCTCGCCAAGCCTGATCAGCGTGGTCGTCGCCATGCGGCGCGGGTCCGGGCGCGGGCCGCCGGTGCCGAGCAGTATGACCTCCATGCGCCACCTCCGAGTGCAGGCTTTTGGAGGTACAGTAGATGCGAAGCTCACAGGGGAGCAAGCCGCAGGCGGCCGCTCGAAGTACGATCTGATTGTCCGAATCGAGAGACTGTCGGCGCGACGGTGCGCCGAATGAGAATTGTGGGCCAATTCATACTTAATGTGCCAAGAGCATGACCAATATTGTTTGCGCATCACAACGCGCCTAGTATCGCGGCAGGCAATTTCGGGGGCTCGAACAGGCTGTGAATGCCCGTTCACATGACGGCGCGTTGCGCGGCGACTTGAATCTGCAGGTCGGGACGCAGGCACATGGGACCGCCAGGACGGCGGTAGCTTCCGCTCGTCCGCCCGGCCGCGAGCGGCTGATCGTCGTCGAGGACGATCCGGTGATGCGGACCATGCTGGTCGACTATTTCAGCGACAACAATTTCGACGTGGTCGGCGCCGGCACCTGCACGGAGTGCCGTCAGGCGCTGCGCGCGCGCACCGATCTCGTCTTCCTCGACGTGCAACTGCCTGACGGGGACGGCTTCGAGCTCGCCAAGGAGATCCAGGCCACCAGCAACGCGGGCATCATCTTCGTGACGCGGCGCGACACCGACGTCGACCGCATCCTCGGCCTCGAGGTCGCCGGCGACCATTACGTCACCAAGCCGATCAACCTGCGCGATCTGCTCGCGCGTGCGCGCAGCGTGCTGCGGCGTCGCTCGATCGACCGCAAGGCGGCGCGCAACCACAATTCGATCGCGTTCGGCGACTGGATCATCGACCTGACCCGGCGCGAATTGCTCGGCAACGACGGCAAGCCGGTGGCGCTGACGCGCGCCGAATTCGACCTGCTGGCGGCGCTCGTCGGCGCCGACGGCAGGCCGCTCAGCCGCGACTATCTGATCGAGGTGGTCAGCAACCGCCAGGCCGAAGTCGACATCCGCACCGTCGATGCGCTGGTGGCGCGGCTGCGCCGCAAGCTCGTCGGCAGCGGCACGCCCGTGATCGCGACCGTCACCGGCGTCGGCTACAAGCTCGCGCTCAGCGAGCGGCTGTAGCGCAAGATCCGGAAAAGCGTGCAGCGGTTTTCCGGCAAGATCATGCTCAGACAATAGCAACATCGCCGTCAGCGCGATGCGACGCGCTTCCAACGTGCTTCGATGCGCGCCTTGATCCGGCTGACCCTGGCCTCATGGGCCGCCCAATAGGCGCGGCTGGCGGCCGCGGTGCCTTGACGATAGCGGGCATAGACCGCCTTCGGCTGCACCGGCATCTTCGGGCGGCTCGCCGGTTTCACGGGCGCCGCAGCCGCAACCGCAACGGCAGCTGCAACCGTGGACGCCGGATCCGGAGCAGCCGCAGCTTCGCGCTCTCCCGGCATCGCGCTCATCGCGACAAGCCGGTTGCGGGCCCGGTTGCAATAGACCTGCGACCGCGCGCTCATCTCCACTTCGCCATGACCCGCCCGGTATTTCATCAGCGCGCGGCAGAGGTCCCCGCCCGAAAGCCGCCAGGCTTGGCTGAGATAGAGCACCCCGTAATGGATGTTGACGTCGGGTTCGGCCAGCTCCGCGCTGCTGCCGCGGAAGCCCAGCATCGCCGCGGTCTCGGGGCGCACCTGCATCAGGCCGATTTCGCCCGCGCTGCCGATGACCGCCGGGTTGTAGCCGCTTTCGACGAAGACGACCGCCTCGGCGATATCGGCCGGCAGATTGGTGCTCTTGGTTTCCCTCTCGATGATCTTCCGGATCGTGGTCCGCGACGACGGCGTTTCGCCGGCGCCGAGCTCGCTGCTGCCGTCAGCCGCATGTGCGCCGATCGGAGCCGACACGAGCAGGACGACCGCGACGTGCCTCCACGTCGCGCCGAGAATGAAGCGTGCCCAATCCCGCAGCATGGGCTTGTCATAGAGCGCCGGAGTTAACAAACCGGCCTCAGGCGTGTGTGCGTCACGGTCGCGCGCGGGCGCTCTGGTCGGTGGATCTGGCCTGCGACGGCTCCTCCAGCTGGTCATCGACCGCATAGAGCGTGCAGCTGGGCGACCATTTCATGCAGGCTGCCAGCGAGTCGCGCCGGGCCTCCTCGGTCGTCGCCCGTCCGGCGCGCCAGCCGTAACCGCCGTTCGGCGACACCGCAAAGGCCTTGTGCGGCAGCAGGCTGGCGAGGTAGCGCGCGAACTCGGCCCGCGCGGCCTCGTTCAGCTGGCGTGGCGGTGGCAGCGGATCGGGCAGGCTCAGGAGGTCATGGCCGAGCCCGCGCTCGCGCAGGAAGGCGTCGAGATACGGTGTCCATTGCGGCCGGCCCGCGACCGAATAGAGATAATGCCCGTCGTCGCCGTAAGCCGGTGCCGCGACGAAGCTCGCATTGCCGCCGCCCGCGCGAAACCCGTCATGGAGCCGGCGCGCGAGGTCGGGACCGAAATAGGAATCGTTGCTCGCATAGACCCACAGCATGGGCACGTGCGAGGTCTTGCCGAAGGTGGCGAAGGCCTGCACCAGCCCATCCGGATTGCAGACATCGTCGTCGTTGCGCGAGCCGCGGCCGCCGGCAAAATTGATTGCGGCGACGAGGCCCGCCGGCGCCTGTGCGCTCAGCGCCACCGTTGCAAGGCCGCCTGCGGAATGGCCGGCCGCGATCATGCCCGATGTCGTCACGTCGCCCCGGTGCGCCATCGCATCGATCGCGGCGCGCAGATCGGCAACCGCGACGGCGGCCGCCGGCAGGTACGCGGCCTTTGCGCAACCGCCGACGCTGTCGACGCGCCCGCCCGGCGAGGTGCCGTAGCCGCGCCGCATCACCACCAGCGCCGCAAAGCCGCGCCGGGCGTATTCCAGCGCGATGCCATAATATTTGTGCGCCGACATGGTCGCGCGGTCCTCGAACTTGCGCGGCGAGCCGTGGCTGAGCAGCGCCAGCGGATAGCGCTTGGTCCCGACTGGTCGGACCAGAAAGGCCTCCAGCCCCTGCGGTCCGGCCTCCGCCATCGGGATGCGCAGGTCCTCGGTGTAGAACTCCGCGGCGCGCGCCGGTGCACCGGCCAGGGCGAGGCCGGCGATCAGCACGAGCAGCTTGCGCGAAGGGATCATGAGACGATTCGAAAGGGCGGTGCTGCCGAGCATAGCACGAAGGCTGCTCATGGGGACTGCAGCGCCTCCAAGGAACGCCTTCCCCGTCGCGCGTGTTGTGCCCTTGGCGGGGGCTTGGCCGATGCTATGGTGTCCCGCACTCACGACAGGACGAGGGTATTCCAGTGGCTGATGTTCATCCCGCGGCGGGCAAGCAGGCCTCGCCGGACGCGCTCACCAATATTCCGCGGCTGGTGACGGCCTATTTCGCCGGCAAGCCGGATGCGTCCGATCCGGCACAGCGCGTGGCGTTCGGCACGTCGGGCCATCGCGGCACCTCGTTCAAGAACACCTTCAACGAAGGCCACATCCTCGCGACCACGCAGGCGATTTGTGATTACCGCAAGGAGAAGGGCCTGACCGGCCCGCTCTTCATCGGCATCGATACCCATGCGCTGGCCGAGCCGGCGTTGGTCAGCGCCATCGAGGTGTTCGCAGCCAACGGCGTCGAGGTCATGATCGACAAGGATGGCGGCTACACGCCGACGCCCGTCATCTCGCATGCGATCCTCACCTATAACAAGGGCCGCACCTCTGGTCTTGCTGACGGCGTCGTCATCACGCCGTCACACAATCCCCCCGAGGACGGCGGCTACAAGTACAATCCGCCTCATGGCGGCCCGGCCGATACGGACGTGACCGCTGCCGTCGAGAAGTGCGCCAACGCCTATCTCGCCGGCGAGCTCGAGGACGTGAAGCGCATCGACTATTCGAGGGCGCGCAAGGCCGCGAATGTCCACGCCTACGACTTCGTCACGCCTTACGTCGCCGATCTCGGCAATGTCGTCGATCTGGACCTCGTCAAATCCGCCGGCGTCAAGATCGGCATCGATCCGCTCGGCGGCGCCGCCGTGCATTACTGGCATCCGATCATCGAGCGCTATGGCCTCAATGCCACGGTCGTGAACGAGGCGATCGATCCGACCTTCCGTTTCATGACGGTGGACTGGGACGGCAAGATCCGCATGGACTGCTCCTCGCCCTACGCGATGGCGAGCCTGATCGGCATGCGCGACCGCTTCGACGTCGCCTTTGCCAACGACACCGACGCCGACCGCCACGGCATCGTCACGCGCACCGGCGGGTTGATGAATCCGAACCATTACCTGGCGACCGCGATCTCCTACCTGTTCGCGCACCGACCTGATTGGGGCAGGGATGCCGCGATCGGCAAGACCGTGGTGTCGAGCTCGATCATCGACCGCGTCGCCAAGAAGCTCGGCCGCAAGCTGGTGGAGACGCCGGTCGGCTTCAAATGGTTCGTCGACGGCCTCGTCACCGGCGGCTTCGGCTTCGGCGGCGAGGAGAGTGCAGGGGCCTCGTTCCTGCGCCGAGACGGCGCGGTGTGGACCACCGACAAGGACGGCGTCATCCTCGGCCTGCTCGCTGCCGAGATCATGGCCAAGACCGGCCGCGATCCCAGCCAGATCTTCAATGATCTCACCGCCGAATTCGGCATGCCGCATTACGCGCGCATCGACGTTGCCGCCACCGGGCCGCAGAAGAACATCCTGAAGTCCCTCACGCCAGAGCAGCTCGGCCTCAAGGACCTCGCTGGCGATCCGGTTCGTGCGACGCTGAGCAAGGCGCCCGGCAACGGCCAGCCCTTCGGCGGCATCAAGGTCGAAACCGATTTCGGCTGGTTCGCCGCGCGGCCGTCCGGCACCGAGGACGTCTACAAGATCTACGCCGAAAGCTTCCGCAGCCCCGAGCACCTGAAACGGATCCAGGAGGAAGCCCAGGCGGGCCTAGCCAAGGTGTTCGCGGCGTAAGTTGTTCCGAGAGGTCGCCGCTGTCTTACCCTCCCCAGGGGAGGGTAAGCGGAGCCGGAGTCGGACGCGGTCATTCCCCCGTTATGTATACAATCACGATGATAAAGGTATTAAGGTAGAGCTTATTCCATCTTGAACAATTCCATCCCTCAGTTATTGTATACATAACGTATTCATAAGCCGTGGGAGTGAGACATGACAAAACCCTTCCCCATGAACGCCTGGTACGCCGCGGCGTGGGACGCCGACGTCAAGGCTGCGCTGCTGCCGCGGACCATCTGCGGCAAGCATGTCGTGATGTATCGCAAGGCCGACGGCGCGGTGACCGCGCTGGAGGACGCCTGCTGGCATCGCCTGGTGCCGCTGTCCAAGGGCCGGCTTGAAGGCGACACTGTCGTCTGCGGCTATCATGGCCTCAAATACAACGCGCAGGGGCGCTGCACCTTCATGCCCTCGCAGGAGACCATCAACCCCTCCGCCTGCGTGCGCGCCTATCCCGTGGTCGAGCGTCACCGCTACGTCTGGCTCTGGATGGGCGATCCCGCACTCGCCGATCCCGCGCTCGTCCCCGACATGCACTGGAATCACGACCCGGCCTGGGCCGGCGACGGCAAGACCATCCACGTCAATTGCGACTACCGCCTCGTGCTCGACAATCTCATGGATCTCACCCACGAGACCTTCGTGCACGGCTCCTCCATCGGCAATGATGCCGTCGCCGAGGCGCCGTTCGACGTCACCCATGGCGAGAAGACGGTGACGGTGACGCGCTGGATGCGGGGCATCGAGCCGCCGCCGTTCTGGGCCAAGCAGCTCGGCAAGCCCGGCCTCGTCGACCGCTGGCAGATCATCCGCTTCGAGGCGCCGTGCACCATCGCGATCGACGTCGGCGTCGCGCCGACGGGCACCGGTGCGCCGGAAGGCGACCGCTCGCAGGGCGTCAACGGCTTCGTGCTCAACACCATCACGCCGGAGACCGAGAAGACCTGTCATTACTTCTGGTCCTTCGTCCGCAATTATCGGATCAGTGAGCAGCGCCTCACCACCGAGATCCGCGAGGGCGTCTCCGGCATCTTCCGCGAGGACGAGCTGATCCTCGAAGCGCAGCAGCGCGCGATGGACGAAAACCCCGATCGCATCTTCTACAACCTCAACATCGACGCCGGCGCGATGTGGTCGCGCAAGCTGATCGATCGGATGGTGGCGAAGGAAAACGCCCCAAAGCACCTTCAGGCCGCGGAGTAGAACATGGCCGAGCGTGAGGTCGACCGCTCCATCTCGCAGACCGTGAAGGCGCAGCTCGCGCTGCGCGACCAGATCCTGTCGGGCGCCTTGCGGCCGGGCGAGCGCATCTCCGAGCTGCAGGCGGTGGAGACCACAGGCGCCTCGCGCACGCCGGTGCGCATGGCGCTGGTGCGGCTGGAGGAGGAGGGGCTGTTGGAGGCGATCCCCTCCGGCGGCTTCATGGTGAAGGCGTTTTCCGAGCGCGACATCTCCGATTCCATCGAGCTGCGCGGCACGCTGGAAGGCCTGGCGGCGCGCTTTGCCGCCGAGCGCGGCGTCTCTGCGCGCGAGCTCGAGCCGCTGAAGGAGTGCCTTGCTGCGATCGACGAGCTGCTGCGGCAGGTCCCGATCTCGGTCGATGCTTTCTCGGCCTACGTCGCGCTGAATGCGCGCTTCCACGCCCAGCTCACGGAGCTGTCGCGCAGCCCGCCGCTGATCCGGCAGATCGACCGCGCCTCGGCGCTGCCGTTTGCCTCGCCGAGCGGCTTCGTGATGGCGCAATCGGCGTTGCCGGAGGCGCAGCAGATCCTGATCATCGCCCAGGAGCACCATCGCGTCGTGATCGACGCCATCGAGAACCGCGAAGGCGCGCGCGCCGAGGCCGTCATGCGCGAGCATGCCCGGCTGGCGGTGCGAAACCTGCGGCTCGCGCTGCGCAACCGCACCCATCTCGACCTCTTGCCGGCGCTCGCGCTGATCAAGACCGCAACCGATTGAGGGCAGTCACCATGCGCTTCATCGAGACCTGGACCCCGGCAACGCTCGTCGCCACCCGCGATCTCACCCCGAACGTCCGCGAATTCCTGATCAAGCCGGATCAGTTCGAGGCCGCGGCCTATCCGGTCGGCAGCCACATCAATGTCAGCGTCACCATCGACGGCCTGCCGGAGACGCGGTCCTATTCGCTGGTTGGCGAGGCCTCGTCGCACGGCCTCCGAATTGCTGTGCGCCGCGCGGAGGATTCCCGTGGCGGCTCCCGCTACATGTGGTCCTTGCAGCCGGGCGCGCGGCTCGACATCACCCAGCCCGCCTCGCTGCTCGCGGTGGACTGGACTCGCGAGAATTATTGCCTGATTGCCGGCGGCATCGGCATCACCCCGATCCTCGGCGCCGCGCAGGCGCTGGCGCGGCGCGGGGCGGATGTCACGCTGCATTATGCCGTACGCTCGCGCCGCGAGGCCGCCTATCTCGACGATCTCGCCGCGATGCTTGGCGATCGCCTCGTCGTTCATGCCAGCGAGGAAGGCAGCCGGCTCGATATGGACGCGCTGTTCGCCTCATTGCCGCAAGGCACGCTAGCGCTGTTCTGCGGCCCGATGCGCATGCTCGACGCCGCACGCCATGCCTGGATCGGCGCCGGCCATCCGCTCCCCGATCTTCGCTACGAGACGTTCGGCTCCAGCGGCACGCTGCCCACCGAAACGTTCAGGGTGCGCCTGAAAGACTCCGGTGTCGAGCTCGAGATCCCGCGCGAGCGCTCGATGCTCGACGTGCTCAATGCCAGCGGCTTTGAGGTGATATCCGATTGCAAGCGCGGCGAATGCGGCCTCTGTGCCATCGACGTGGTCAATGTCGACGGCGAGATCGACCATCGCGACGTCTTCTTCAGCGACCACGAGAAGAAGAGCAACCACAAGATCTGCACCTGCGTCTCCCGCGCCCGCGGCACGATCACGGTGGATACGTTGCTGCGCGCGGATGCGGTTTGAAGGAGGCCGGAGCGGGACTCTCCTAGGAGCAAGTAGACGGCGCCGCGGGCTCCACCTCTCCCGCTTGCGGGAGAGGTCGCGCCGAAGGCGCGGGTGAGGGTTCTCTCCTCTGGGGGAATCCCTGTAGCCCGGATGGAGCGGAGCGAAATCCGGGGCGGTGTTGCTCCGGCGCACACTCGTCCCGGATTGCGCTCCGCTCCATCCGGGCTACGAAGGACCAATCGGTAGAGCCCTACGCCGCGTAAATCGCCCGGTACTTCTTCGTCTCCAGCAGCGCCATCACCCCGTCCGCGGCCACCGGCCGGCTGATCAGATAGCCCTGCACCTCGTCGCAACTGATCTGCCTGAGATATTCGAGCTGGTCGGCGGACTCGACCCCCTCCGCCACGACGCCGATCCGCAAATCGCGCGCAAGCGAGATCACCGATTTCACGATGGCCGCGCAGTCCGGCTGCACCAGCATGTCGCGGATGAAGGACTGGTCGATCTTGATGCGGCTGAACGGCAGCTTGCGCAGGTAAGTCAGCGAGGAGAAGCCGGTGCCGAAATCGTCGAGCGCGAGGGTGACGCCGAGCTCCAGCAGTGCGTTCAGGACCGTCGCGGCCGAACCGTACTTCGCCAGCAGCATCGATTCCGTGATCTCGATCTCGAGCCGTTGCGGGGCGATCCTGGCGTCGGCGAGCGCCTGCACGATGGTCTGGAGGATGGCCGTGTTGTGAAATTGCGCGGCCGAGAAATTCACGGCAACCCTGATGTCTTCGGGCCAGTCCGCCAGCGTCGCGCAGGCGCGGCGGATGACCCATTCGCCGATCTCGTGGATCAGCCCAGTCTCCTCGGCGACTGGTATGAATTCACTCGGCGGCACCAGCCCCCGCGAAGGATGCTGCCAGCGCAATAGCGCCTCGAAGCCGGTGATCCGGTTGGTGCCGAGATCGAGGAACGGCTGGAACACCAGGAACAGCTCGTTGCGCGCAATCGCGCCTGCGAGGTCCGCTTGCAGCGCCTTGCGCTCGCGGGAGGACCTGTCGTCGGCCTGTTCGAAGAAGCAGACCGTGCCCGGCCCCGCCTTCTTGGCGCGGTAGAGCGCGGCGTCGGCATTCTTCATGAGGTCGAGCGGTGTGTTGCCGTCGCGTGGCGCCAGCACGATGCCGACGCTCGTCGCGCCGACGATCTGGCGACCCTCGATCTGGAACGGCTCGCTGAAGGCCGCGACGAAGCGTTCGGCGATCTCGAGCGCATCCTCGGGCCGTGTCAGATTGGCCATCACCAGCGCGAACTCGTCGCCGCCGATCCGCGCGACGTGCTCGGCGGCGCGCGTGCAGCGTTGCAGGCGGCTGGCGACCTGGACCAGGAATTCGTCGCCGGCGGGATGGCCGAACTGGTCGTTGACCTCCTTGAAGCGGTCGAGATCGAGCAGGAGCACCGCGAATTCCTCGCCCGATAGCGCCAGCCGCTTGAGCGCGGCATCGAGCGTTTCGTTGAAGGCGACGCGGTTGGGCAGGTGGGTCAGGGGATCGAGCCGCACCGTGCGCTCGGCCTCGATCTGCCGCATCATGCGCCGGGCGAACGAGAACGAATTGACGAACACGCCGCGCAAAAGGACGCTGCCGTAGACCACGACGAGAAAGGCGATGAGGAGAAAGGCGAGATCGCCGTTCTGGCCGAGGCAGATGGCGATGCCGAGGAAGATCGGCGCCGTGAAGGCGATCGCCGCGATCGGAATGGTGGCGAAGGCGAGCGCGCCGCCGGCCAGCATGCCCGCGCACAGGCAGGTAATGACGAGCTGGCCGCCGCTGGAAGCGTCGGCGAAGAAGGCGACCGGGACGATGCCCCAGGCGGCGCCGAGGATGAAGGCGTTGCGCACCAGCCGGTACATCGCGCGACGCGAGACGAATTGCGGCTTGGTGATGCGGCGCGCGACGTGGGATTGCAGGCCAAATCCGATCGCGGCGGCGGCGACAGCCGCCGCCCAGATCAGGGCGGGCATCCTGTCCGGCGACTGCCACAGCGCGATGGCGAGCACGATGGCGTTGCAGGCATTGGCCAGCATGATGCCGACCGAATAGCCGAGCACCAGCGACATCTGCTCGGCGCGGATATGCCCGGCCACGGCCTCGTCCGTTGCGGGACCGCCAAAGGCCGACAGATCGCCGGCGAACAGCCGTGCGACATAGCTGGTCGTTTGAGTCCGCATTCAATAGCCTAGCAGCACGGGCCGTTCTTTTCGGCTCGATCCGGAGAATTCGCCGTAAACCTTTGACGAACTATGAATTATCCCCGCTTGCCGCGCCGGCCGCGACCACTACTGCGTGCTCTTCACGCAGTATCGATAACAAATCGATACAAATGCCCGACAGGCCGGACATCAAACGGGGCGGGGGCGCGGTCTCAGCTGGGTGATGGCGACCCCGGAGATCGCGAGCAGTCCGCCGACGATCAGCTTGGGCGTAAGCCGGTCGCCGAGAAACAGTACGCTCGAAAGCAAGGCAAACACCGGAAGTAGCAGACCGAAGGGCGCGACGCGCACCATCGAGCAACGGGCGATCAGCCAGAACCAGAGGCCAAACCCGACAATTCCCCCGGCGAAGATCGTGTAGGCGAGCGCCAGCCAGCCAAGTTCGCCCGCCGTCACAAGGCTCGCCGCTTGTCCATGTTCAAGGAGCAGCGACATCAACATGACCTGCGGTACCGTGAGCAGCGAGGACCACCCCATCAACATCAAGGGATCGAAGGGGCCATAACGCTTCGTCAAGACGTTGGACACCGCGAAGGCGAAAGCTGCTCCGACTACAAGCAGCAGCGGAAGCGGGTTGGCGGACTGGTCAGGCTCCGCTGCCAACACGGTCACGCCGACGAAAGCAAGCATCACTCCGGCGCAGGTGGCGAGTGACGGTCTCTCCGCGAGCAGCAGCCATGCGAGCAGAACCGTGAAGGGCGTGGCGAGTTGGTATGCGAGGGCCGACGTGCTTCCCGAGCCGAGCCCGAGGCCAACGTAGAAGAGCCCGAAATTCAGTCCGCCCAGGAAAAGCGAAATGGCTGCGACAGGGCCGAGCTGTTGACGCGTGGGCCTGTCCACGAACGGAACAAGCAGCAGCGCAATGGCCAGAAAGCGCAGTGCGAGGAAGAAGAGCGGTGGAAACTCCGCAACGCCCACTTTGATGGCCACGAACTGATAACCCCAGATCAGGGGAACGGCGATCGCGCAGACGATCTGGATGGCAGACATGGCGGATGTCCTTTTTTAAGACCGATCAGTCCAAATATGGGCGCGCCATCAGCGGAGGCGTCACGGGGTTGCTTACCTGACGAAACGACCGATGAGAGCGTCGACGGCCGCTTGCGATGTGGTCCGTGCCGGTGCCGTCTTGCCGACCACGCGCAGCCCTTCAACGAAACAGACGAGAACCCGGGCGGCCGTTGCGGGCTCAACACCATCGGCCAACCTGCCCGCCGCTTTCGCGCGGGACAGTGCATCGGTCACTTTGGCCTCCATCGCCTTGAAGAAGCCCGCAACTCGTCGACCGACGTCGGCATCCCCGCCAGCCAATTCCATGGCCGTGGCCACCAGGAGGCATCCACGCCGACCGTTGCTCCCGCTGGTGCGCTCGACGTAACCGGCGAGGTAGGCCTGCAGACCCTCGACCGGATCGTTTCGGGGGTCGAATTCGACATCCATCCGCGCCAAGGCATCTGCGATGTAACGATCGAGCGCCCGCAAGAACAGCGAATGCTTGTCACCGAAAGCGGCGTAGAGGCTGCCCCGCGACAGCCTGGTCGCGCGCAGGAGATCGGGCAGCGCCGTGGCGTGATAGCCGCGCGACCAGAACACATCCATCGCGCGTTCGACGGCGGCGTCCACGTCGAAACTTCGCGGCCGGCCACGGGGCATCGGCGTTGCAGTATTTTGTCTCATGCCGATATATAGACCGATCAGTCATTAAATGACAAGCCCAAGCTCCGGGGGATCATCAGCCTCCTATCCGGACCTCAACACCGGAATCTGCGCTGATGTTTTCTTCTCGTCAGCGGATCGAGACGCCCCCTCGATCGCGTGATACGTTTCGTGGACCGGCAGGCCACCGTGCGCCGCGTCGGCACCGGATGCGTTCGAAATTCCGAGGGCCTGTCCATGAGCGAGCCTTCAGCCGACGTGTCGGCAATTGTCGAATACACGATGGACAAATGGCGGATGGACCGGGTCCCCTGGGCCATGTGGACCTGCGTCGCCGGCCTTGCGATCGCGCTGCACGCCGAGAGCCGCGGCCAGAATGGAGCCGTTTTGGCCCTTGTCTATTTGGCTCTGCTGGGGCTGGCATTTGCAGGCTATGCCCTGACGCGCCTGATCGGACGGTCCGGCCTGCCCTTGCTGCTTGAATTGTTGATCGGTGTCCTTGTCCTGATCATCGTCTCCGGCGTGATCGGTGTGATCAGCGTGTTGGTCGGCGGGCCAAGCGGCCGCTCCAGCTATGTCGGCACCATGCGCAGTCTCTATTGGAGCCATCTCGTGAACCCGTCGCTGAATGTTTTCGGCTGGATGATGCTCTATCTGGGTTTGGGATGGATCGCGTTTTCAGCTTACCGGCACTTCTATTCGGATCGGGCGGTCGTCTCCCTGTCTGCCGCGGGCATCCACTTCCACAGGCCATGGCTCAAGGGTCTCTTCATTCCCTGGCAGGAGGTGCGCGGGGTGGGCCATCTCGTCGTTCCCGGCATCTCGGGGGTGCCGTATGTCAGTCCATACGCTGCGGCCGTCACGGTCGGTCAGGATTTCTACGAGCAGCATATCGCCGCGAAGCGCAGCTTCTTCTCGCCACCGGGGGCCGAGGCCATGTTCCAGCCGAAAGGCGAGATGATGCAGGTGGTGCTGAGCAGCGCCGACATGGCGGTCAAGCCGGAAGATTTTCTCGGGCCTGCCGAGGCGCGGTGGAAGGCATTTGGGGATCAACCGGCGTCGCCATCCCAACGCGGGGGCACCGTCTTCTATGGACGGTGGTCGATCGATGGCTCTCGGTGGCAGGCCGTTCAGTTTCTTACGCCTCTCGTCGGCCTGGCCGTGGTCGTGCTGTACCGATAGGGGAATTCCTGCTCAGCGGCCGAGTTGCTTCGGATCGTAGAAGAAGCGCTCCTCGATGATCTCATTGCCGCGCCAGGTCTGCCACGCGATCTCCTCCAGTGTCCGCGTCGCGCCGTCGGCGCCCGTGAAGGAGAATTTCCAGCGGCTGGCGACGACGTCGCCATCGATCAGGCTCGGGCCGAGGCGCACGGCAGTGACCGTCTTGAACGCCGCCAGCACGCCGCGCTCCTTGTCCGCGAGCTTGTCGCGCCCGACCACGGGCGCGGCGAGGTTCTCATAGGTCGCGGTATCAGGAGTGTAGTAGTCGAGGATCGCGCCGACGAAGTCGCCATCCTCCAACCGCTTCGCAAAGGCTTCGACGATCTCACGGCTCGGCATGGCGACCTCACAATTTAAAACCGACTGATAGTCGGTAATTACCGACCGATAGTCGAAAAGTCAACTGGCCGGCTCTCGCGAATTCGACTAGACGAGAGCTTATGGCCAAACAGGCGGAGCGGCGGGCGGCGACATCGGAGGCGATCCTGACGGCGGCGCGGCGCCTGTTCGGGACGCAAGGCTTTGCCGCGACCACTATGGACGACATTGCCGAAGGCGCTTCGGTCGCCAAGGGCGCGGTCTATCATCACTTCAAGACCAAGGAGGCGGTGTTCGAGGCTGTGTTCGACCAGGTGTCGCGCGACCTCGTTGCCGAGATCGACCGCACGGCACGCGCCGAGAAGGACGTGCTCGCCGCCATGGTCGCCGGCACCCAGCATTACTTTGCCGCGACCGCGAAGGGGCCGACCGGCCAGATCATTCTGCGTGACGGCCCCGCCGTGCTCGGCTGGGAGCGCTGGCGCGAGATCGACGCGCAGCACTTTGGCGGCAAGATGCCGCGCGCGCTCTCCGCCGCGATGGAGGTCGGCCTGATCGCGCGTCAGCCGGTCGAGCCGCTGGCGCGCCTCCTGCTCGGCGCGGTGACGGAGGCCGCAGTCGCCTGCGCCGGACGCGCCGATATCGCAAGGGCGGGCGCGGAATATGCCCGTGCGTTCAAGTCGCTGGTGGAAGCGCTGCGTCTGCCCGCATGATTGTGGTAGTGACGAACCGGAAACGCCCACGCCAACAAGAAGAATAGTAGCGCATGAACGCAACTTCCTCTCTCGCACCCACCGATCCCGAATTCGACTACATCATCGTCGGCGCCGGCTCCGCCGGCTGCGTGCTCGCCAACAGGCTCTCGGCGAACGGCAAGCACAGCGTGCTGCTGCTCGAGGCCGGCCCGAAGGATTCCAACATCTGGATCCACGTCCCGCTCGGCTACGGCAAGCTGTTCAAGGAGAAGAGCGTCAACTGGATGTACCAGACCGAGCCGGAGCCGGAGCTGAAGGGTCGCCAGGTGTTCCAGCCGCGCGGCAAGACGCTGGGCGGATCGAGCTCGATCAACGGCCTGCTCTATGTCCGCGGCCAGCACGAGGACTACGACCGCTGGCGCCAGCTCGGCAACACCGGCTGGGGCTATGACGACGTGCTGCCCTATTTCAAGAAGGCCGAGAACCAGTCGCGCGGCGCCGACCAGTATCACGGCACGGGCGGGCCGCTGCCGGTGTCCAACATGATCGTGACCGATCCGCTGTCGAAGGCCTTCATCGACGCTGCCGTCGAGAGCGGTCTGCCCTACAATCCTGATTTCAACGGCGCGACCCAAGAAGGCGTCGGCCTGTTTCAGACCACGACGCGCAACGGCCGGCGCGCCTCGACGTCGGTGGCCTATCTCGGTCCCGCGAAGGCGCGCAGCAATCTGAAGATCGAGACCTCCGCCCACGCTCAGCGCATCCTGTTCGAAGGGCGCCGAGCCGCAGGCGTCGAATACCGGCAAGGCGCCACCTTGCGCCGCGCCCGCGCGCGGCGGGAAGTCGTCGTGTCGAGCGGCGCCTACAACTCGCCGCAGCTGCTTCAGCTCTCCGGCGTCGGGCCCGGCGATCTCCTGCGCAAGCATGGCATCGAGGTGGTGCTCGATGCTGCCGGCGTGGGGCATGATCTGCAGGATCACATGCAGGTCCGCATCGTCATGCGCTGCTCGCAGAAGATCACGCTCAATGACACCATCAATCATCCGCTTCGCCGCACCATGGCCGGCGCACGCTATGCGCTGTTTCGCAAGGGATGGCTGACGATCGCAGCCGGCACGGCGGGCGCCTTCTTCAAGACCAGTCCGCGCCTCGCCTCGCCCGACATCCAGGTTCATTTCCTGCCGTTCTCGACCGACAAGATGGGCGAGAAGCTGCACGATTTCTCCGGCTTCACCGCTTCGGTTTGCCAGCTCCGTCCTGAAAGTCGCGGTTCCCTCCGCATCAAGAGTGCCGACCCGGCCGTGCCGCCGGAAATCCGCATCAACTACATGTCGACCGAGACCGATCGCACCACCAACGTCGAGGGCATCAAGATCTTGCGCAAGATCCTGAACGCTCCGGCGCTGAAACCGTTCGTGGTCAGCGAGTACGACCCCGGCGCGAAAGTATCTTCGGATGCCGAGATCCTGGATTACTGCCGCGAACGCGGCAGCACCATCTATCATCCGACCTCGACCTGTCGTATGGGCAATGACGCGCTCGCGGTGGTCGATCAGCGGCTGAAGGTGAGGGGACTCGAAGCCTTGCGTGTCGTCGACGGCTCGATCATGCCCGATCTGGTGTCAGGGAACACCAATGCGCCAATCATCATGATCGCCGAAAAGGCCTCCGACATGATATTGGAGGATGCGCGTTAGTTTCGCGCTTTGAAAGGATCCGGACTTGGCTACGCGACTGAAGATCGGCACACGCAAGAGCGCCATGGCGCTGGCACAGACGGAAGAGATTGCGCGCCGCCTGACCGCCGCGGTGCCCGGTCTCGACGTCGAGATCGTGAAATTCGATACCACGGGCGATCTCGACCAGACCAGCAAGCTGCTGCCGCATGGCGGCAAAGGCGGCGCCTTCGTGGCGCAGATCCGCGCCGCCGTGCTGTCGGGTGAGCTCCAGGCGGCGATGCATTCGTTAAAGGACATGCCTGGTAACGAGGACACGCCGGGTCTCGTCATCGGTGCCACGCTGTCGCGCGATCCGCCTGGTGATGCGCTGGTGCTGCGCGAGGATGTGACGCTGGAGGCGCTGCGGCAGTCCCGCGGCAAGGGTTTCAAGATCGGCACCAACGCGGTGCGCCGTGCAGCCTATGCGCGGCGGCTGTTCCCTGATGTCGAGGTGATCCACTTCCGTGGCGCCGCCGACACGCGCGTGCGCAAGCTCGACAATGGCGAGAAACAGCGCCTGCCGGATGGCGGCGCTGTGGGGCCCGCCGATGCGCTGATCATGGCGCGCTCGGGCCTCGATCGCGTCGGCCTGTCCCACCGCATCGCCTACGAATTCACAGCAGTGGAGATGTTGCCGGCGGCAGGGCAGGGCATCGTCGCGGTCGAATGCGCCGCGCAGGATTGGCAGACGCGGCAGATCCTGTCGTCGATCGACGACTCCGCTGCGCACGCCTCCGCCGACGCCGAGCGCGAGGTGCTGTGGGTGCTCAACGGCCACTGCAATTCACCGGTAGCGGGCTTCTCGACCATCACGGGCGATCGGATGTCGCTCACCGCCTCGGTGCTCGATCTCTCCGGCAACACCATCATCGAAGCCTCGCATACGGGGCCGGCCAACCGTCCGCGCGAGCTCGGCCGCGCGGTGGGATTGGACCTGCTGACGAAGGGTGCGGCGGAGATCATCGAGCGCAGCCGGCCGCGGTAAGCATGCCGAAATCACGATCTCTGATGATGTCATTTTGCACCTGTTTTGCCCGACAAGTCAAAACGCACGGGCGAGTCATGCCCGCCTAATATTTTCAACGACTTGCCTACTGTGCATGGGGTTGTTTTTCGCACTTTTTGCAAGACCCGATCACAACGGCTCGTCATGCCCGGGCTTGTCCCGGGCATCCACGTTCTTCGCGTCGCATGGCAAGGCGTGCATGGCCGGGACAAGCCCGGCCATGACGACGTGGATAGACGGCCCTCACCCCCGCACGCGCCGGATCATCTGCTCGACATGGGCGATCGGCGTCTCCGGCTGGATGCCGTGGCCGAGGTTGAAGATCAGCCGCCCGGCAGCAAAATTGGCCAGCACGTTGTCGACCGCGCCATCGAGCGCGGCGCCGCCCGTGATCAGCACCAGTGGATCGAGGTTGCCCTGCACCGCGACCTTGCTCTGCACCCGCTCGCGGATGAAGGCGGGCTCCGCGGTCCAGTCGATGCTGACGGCATTGACGCCGGTCGCTTCGACATAGCCGGGCAGTTGCGCGCCCGCACCGCGCGGGAAGCCGATGATCTTCGCGTCCGGCACTTTGGCCCTTACGCCCTCGACGATGCGCCGCGTCGGCTCGACCGACCAGCGCGCGAACTCGGTCGGCGGCAGCACGCCGGCCCAGGTGTCGAAGATCTGCAACGCGTCGGCCCCGGCGTCGAGCTGTGCCAGCAGATACTGAATCGAGTTGTCGACCAGGACGTCGATGATCTGCGAGAAGGCTTCCGGATGCCGGTAGGCCATCATCCGGGCCGGCGCCTGGTCCGGCGTGCCGTGGCCTGCGACCATGTAGGTCGCCACCGTCCACGGTGCGCCGCAGAAGCCGATCAGCGCGGTCCTGGGATCGAGCGCGCCGCGCACGATCTTCAACGCGTCGAACACCGGCTCGAGCTTGCCGAAATCTGCGTGCGGCGCCAGCGTCGCCACCTTGGCCGGATCGTCCAGCGGCTCGAGCCGCGGGCCCTCGCCGACCTCGAACCGCACCGAACGTCCGAGCGCATAGGGAATCACCAGGATGTCGGAGAAGATGATCGCCGCATCGAAACCGAACCTTCGGATCGGCTGCAGCGTCACCTCGGCGGCAAGCTCCGGGTTGAAGCAGAGATCGAGGAAGCCGCCCGCCTTGGCGCGCACCTCGCGATATTCCGGCAGGTAGCGCCCGGCCTGGCGCATCATCCACATGGGCGGGACAGCTTGGTGCTGGCCGGAGAGGACGTCGATGAAGGGTTTCGTCGAAGACTGGGGCACGAATGGTCCTGAAGCAGGTTGTGCCTCCTGATACACCGCCGCGGCCCGCAGCGGAACAGGGGAACCTGGATGATCGGGCCGCGTTGACCAGGCAATGGAGGAGATCATGGCTGAGACATTCAATCCCGCGCCGCACGACAAGCACGCCGAGGACCTGCGCGAGGCGCTCGCTGCCGATCGGCAGTCCAAGCTCGACGACGGGCTGAGGGACACGTTCCCAGCGTCCGACCCCGTGAGCGTGGCGCAGCCGACGCCCTCGAAGGCCGACGCCGATGCCGAGCATCCTTCGCTCTGGGCCAAGGTCAAGGCCATCTTCAGCTAGCGGCGGCGGGCGCCGGATTCCGATCGGCCCGCTAATGTCTTGTTAGCGATGCACCGATCGCCGCGTCCGTAAGACTACTGGAAAGGGCGGAAACCGCCGCGTAGTCCGGTAGCGATTTCAGAATTAAATAACAGAAGCGGCAGAGGTTTTCCGAACGATCGGAGAACCCTGCCACATGAGCGCTACCCAACGAGCCGGATGGAGCCGCCTGCCGCTGCGCGCGGCGGCCTTCGTGGCGCTGACCTGCGCGACGATCCTCGGCGTCAGCGGTTGGCGTGAATGGACGGCACGCGATGCGGTGCTCAAGGCCGCCGAGATGGAGATGGCGAACGTGGCCCGTTCGCTGACCCAGCATGCCGAAGACAGCCTCGATCTCCTGGATTCTGGTGTCGTCGGCGTGGTCAGCCGGTTGGAGATGGACGGCACCGCACCGGTCACGATCGCGAAGCTGCGCACCTTGCTGGATGTGCGCAAGAAGGCGATCGCGCGCATTCACAGCCTCGCCATCATCGACGATCAGGGCAACTGGCTGACCTCACCCGGTACGATCGGCACGACCTTCAGCGACGATGCCTTCTTCCGACATCACCAGCTCTCGCCGAAGCGCGAGGCCCATGTCGGCCGTCCCGTGAAGAGCCTGCTGGACGGCGAATGGGTCGTCACCCTGTCACGCCGCTTCAGCAAGCAGGACGGCAGCTTCGGCGGCGTGGTGCTCGCGACCATCAGCTCGAACTATCTGTCGCACTTCTACAAGCAGTTCGAGATCGGCCGCAACAGCTCCGTGTCACTGGCGCATGGCGACGGACTGATCGTCGCGCGCAATCCCAGCAACGAGACATTCGTCGGGCGCAGCGTCGCCGACAAGCCGTTGTTCCGCGAGCCGAGCCTGCAACGGCCGAGCGGCGCCCATCATTTCACCTCGTCGCTGGACGGTGTCGAACGCGTCAGCTTCTTCAATCGCAGCGGTCGGTTCCCGCTCCTCCTGCTCGCCACCGTCGACAAGGACGAGCTGCTCGCGCCGTGGCGCGCGGCGGCGATCTCCCGCATGCTCTACGTGTTCGCGCTGGTGATGCTGATCGCAGTCATCGGCGGCGTGCTGGTGCGGCAGTTGCAGCGCGGCCAGCGCATGGCTGTCGCGCTGACCGAGACGGAGGCGCATTTCCGCCTGCTCGCCGAAGGCTCCAGCGACATGGTGACGCGGATCGGCCTCGATGAGCGACTGCGTTATGTCTCGCCCTCGTCGGTCCGCATCGTCGGCTGGCGTCCCAATCAACTGGTCGGTTCGCCGGCCCTCGCGGGTATCAATCCGGAGGACCTGCCGGAAGTCCAGGCGATCGTCGACGCGATGAAGCGCGGTGAGAAGGAGGAGGCGCGTCTCACCTACCGCAACTCGCATCGGCAGAACGGCGAGATCTGGCTCGAATCGACCATGCGGGTGACGCGCAAGGACAATGGCCAGGTCGATGGCGTGGTCGCGATCTCCCGCGACATCACCGAGCACAAGAGGCTGGAAACCAGGCTCGAGACGCTTGCGATCGAGGACAGCCTCACCGGCCTTGCCAATCGCCGCCGCTTCGACGAGCGCCTGAAGGAGGAATGGGCGCGTGCCTATCGCGACCGCTCCAGCCTTGCTTTGCTGATGATTGATGTCGACCACTTCAAGGCCTACAACGACGAATATGGCCATCCCGCGGGCGATGCCTGCCTGCGCCTGATCGCCAAGATCATCGCGGCCGAAGCGCAGCGCGCCGGCGATCTGGCGGCGCGTTACGGCGGTGAGGAATTCGCCATGCTGCTGCCGAACATCGATGCCGCCGGCTGCGCCCGGATCGGCGAACGGATCCGCAACGCCATTCACGAGGCCGGCCTCGCGCATGGCAGCAATGAGGCGGCTGGATGCGTCACCGCTTCGCTTGGCGGCGCAGCCTGCCGGCCGGCGTTCGAACGAACCGCGGGGGTCGCTGCGCTGGTCGAAGCTGCCGACCGGGCGCTCTATGCCGCCAAGGCCGCAGGCCGCAACCGCCTGGTAATGTCCGGCGAGGTCATGGATCTGCTGCCCAAGGCGTCCGGCCAGTAACACCGTTCAATAATGCGGCGGAGGCTCGTTGGCAGGCCCTGGCGCATTTGCCTCGGCGTCCTGCAGCCGAGCATTGAGCTCGGTGATCTGCCGCGTCAGCCTGTCGATCTGCTTCCACTGCGCGGTGATGGTCTGGTTCAACGTCTCGATCGTATCGTCCTGATAGGCGAGGCGCGTCTCCAGCGTGTCGATGCGCTCGCTCAGCGTCTTGATCTCATTCGTCACGCGTTACGTCCTTGTTTCGCTCGCGCAAGCCGTGGCCGAGCGCCACGCGCTCGTCGAACACGAAGCATTCGCCGCGCCAGCGGCTCTCCGCCTCCGGCACCTCTTCCAGATATCTCAGGATGCCGCCCTTGAGGTGATAGACCTCGCCAAAGCCGCGCGCGAGCAGATGCGCGCTCGCCTTCTCGCAGCGGATGCCGCCGGTGCAGAACATCGCGATCCTGCGGTGCCGTGCCGGATCGAGCCGCTCGGCGGCAAAGTCCTTGAACTGGCCGAAGCTCTTGATGCCGGGATCGAGCGCGCCCTCGAACGTGCCCATCGCGACCTCGAAGGCGTTGCGGGTGTCGAGCACGAGGGTATCGGGTGCTGCAATCAGCGCGTTCCATTCGTGCGGATCGACATAGGTGCCGACCTGACGCGTCGGATCGGCGGCCGCATCGCCCAGGGTGACGATCTCCTTCTTCAGCCGCACCTTCAGCCGTCCGAACGGCATCGCCTCCGCGGCGGAGAATTTCAATTCGAGATTGTCGAGCCTGCCGCCGAACATGTCGCCGCGTGCGAGCTCGTGAGCGAAGGCCTCGATCGCCTCCGGTGCGCCGGCGACCGTGCCGTTGATGCCCTCCTGCGCCAGCAACACGCTGCCCTTCAGCCCAAGGCCGGCGCAGCAGGCGCGCAGCGGCTCGCGCAGCTCGCGGTAATCCGGGAGGGCGACGAATTGATAGAAGGCGCAGACCTTGTAAGGCGTATTGCTGGACGTCATGGCCGCTCGTTTAGCAGGCGGCTCGCGCCCGGAAAACCCGCATCGCAAGAGCCTGCAAAAGGTCCATACGCCCAGCGGATAGCAGCCATTTTCCTGGTATGCCAGCATTGCCCCGCGGGGCGGGAATGTGCCATGTAGACGCGGTTTTCGAGATGGCGCGCCAACCGCGCCGACGGCCAAGAGAGCAAGACATTCGATGAGAAACTTCCATTTCCCCGGCAGGTCCACGGTCCACGCCACCAACGCGATGGTGGCGACCTCGCATCCGCAGGCCTCGCTCGCCGCGATCGAGGTGCTGCGCGAGGGCGGCACCGCGGTGGACGCGGCGGTTGCCGGCTCGGCCCTGCTCGGCGTGATCGAGCCGCAATCGACCGGCATCGGCGGTGATTGCTTTGCGCTGATCCAGCCGCGGGGCGAGGGCAAGATCGTCGCCTATAACGGCTCCGGCCGCGCGCCAAAGGCGGCGAATGCCGACTGGTATCTCGAACGCAAGATCAATTCCGTGCCGCTCACCTCGGCGCATGCGGTCTCGATCCCTGGCGTGATCGATGCCTTCGCGACCGTCTTGCGCGATCACGGCAAGTTCGGTTTCGACCGGCTGCTCCAGCCCGCGATCAAGGCGGCCGAGGAAGGCTATGTCGTCGCGCCCCGCATCGCCTTCGACTGGAAGAACCAGTTCGAGAAGTTGAAGAACGGTACCAACACCGTGCGCTATTTGTTGCCGGGCGGCCAGCCGCCGGTCGCCGGCGACGTCATTCGCCAGGCCGAGCTCGGCAAGACGCTGCGCGCGATCGCCAAGGACGGCCGCGACGCGTTCTACAAGGGCGAGATCGCGGAGGACATGGTCGAGACCCTCAGGGGCATCGGCGGCCTGCACACGCTCGACGATTTCGCCGCGCACACGACCGAAGTGACCACGCCGATCGGCACCATGTACAAGGGCTATGACGTCTGGCAGTGCCCGCCGAACGGCCCGGGCGTCACCGCGCTGTTGATGCTCAACATCCTGTCGCGGTTCGATCTGACCAAGTACGCGCCCGTGAGCGTCGAGCGCTTCCATCTCGAAGCGGAAGCGGCACGCATCGCCTACATGAACCGCGAGATGCATGTCGCCTCTCCCGAGCACATGAAGATCAACGTCGCCGAGATGCTCGAGAAGGGCTTTGCCGACGAGTACATCAGCAAGATCCGCCTGGACGGCATGCTCGACCTGCCGAACGTCGCGCCGCCGATGAATCCCTCGACCATCTACATCACGGTCGTGGACAAGGACCGCAACGTCTGCTCGTTCATCAATTCGGTTGCGCATTCCTTCGGCTCGGCGATTGTCTCGAACAAGACCGGTGTCCTGTTCCAGAATCGCGCCGGCGGCTTCCGCATCCAGCCGGGCCATCCCAATTGCATCGAAGGCGGCAAGCGCCCGCTGCACACGATCATGCCGGGCCTGCTCACCAAGGGCGGCCGTTCCACGATGTCGTTCGCGGTCATGGGCGGCCAGTACCAGCCGACGGGCCAGACTCATCTCCTGACCAACATCCTCGACTACGGCTGCGACGTGCAGGAGGCGATCGACATGCCGCGCGGCCTGCACTACGAGGGACAGTATCAGCTCGAGGACAGCGTGCCGGCGGCCGTCGTCGAGGGCCTGAAGAAGCTCGGCCACAAGACCACCAGCGTGGTCGGCCCGCTCGGCGGTGCCCAGGCGATCTGGATCGATTGGGACAAGGGCACGCTCACCGGCGGCTCCGATCCGCGCAAGGACGGCTGCGCGCTGGGTTATTGATCGCCGGCGCAGTTCCCCACGCGAGATCAGGAAAAGTTGACGAAGGGCGGCGCGGCATTTGCTGCGCCGCCCTTCTCTCATCCGGAACTGCGCCCATTGCTCCAGGTTAAGGGGCGATGAGCGGTGCAGGCGTGCGCTGCTTTGCAGATCAGCGGCGGAGGCCTGCCATGCCCGACAAACCAGGTTCCAGATCATCCGGATTCGACCGGCGCGCCTTCATGACCGGCGCGGCGGGCAGCGCGCTGATCCCGATCACGGCGCGCGCGGCGTCGGAGGATGCCCGGGCGCCGGCCGCGCAGGATCCGTCGCTTCCCGTCGAGGTCACGCTGCGCGTCAACGGCAAGGACAAGCGCCTGACCATCGATGCGCGCACCACGGTGCTCGATGCCTTACGCGAACATCTCAAGCTCACCGGCAGCAAGAAGGGCTGCGACCACGGCCAGTGCGGCGCCTGCACGGTGCTGATCGACGATCGCCGTGTGCTATCGTGCCTGACGCTGGCACTCGCCGCCGAGGACCAGGAGATCACGACGATCGAGGGCCTCGCCACCGACGACCGCCTGCATCCGATGCAGCAGGCCTTCATCGATAACGATGCGTTCCAGTGCGGCTATTGCACGCCCGGTCAGATCATGTCGGCGATCGCGTGCGTGAAGGAGGGCCATGCCGGCAGCGAGGCCGACATCCGCGAATACATGAGCGGCAACATCTGCCGCTGTGCCGCCTATCCCAATATCGTCGCTGCCGTGAAGCAGGCCGCGCCCGAGATCATGAAAGGCTAGGCGCATGCGACCGTTTTCGTATCAAAGGGCATCAGACCCCGACATGGCCGTGCAGGCGCTCGGCACCGCCGCGGCCGCCAACGATCCGCTGACGAAGGCGGCGGCGCAGCCGCTTGCCGGGGGCACCACGCTGATCGATCTGATGAAGCTCGACGTGATGCGGCCCACCGCAATCGTCGATATCAGTCCTCTGGCCCGCGCCTGGTCTGCGATCGCGCCAAGCGGCGACGGCTTGCGCCTCGGCGCGCTCGCCAAGATGTCCGACGTCGCCGCGCACGCCGAGATCCAGCGCAGCTATCCCGTGATCGCGGATTCGCTGAAGCTCGCCGCGAGCGCCCAGCTGCGCAACATGGCAACGCTCGGCGGCAACGTGATGCAGCGGACGCGCTGCAACTACTTCCGCGATGTCTCCTATGAGAACTGCAACAAGCGCAATCCAGGCTCCGGCTGTGCCGCAATGGACGGCGTCAATCGCATTCATGCGGTGCTCGGGACCTCCGATCAGTGCATCGCGACGTATCCTGGCGATTTCGCGCAGGCGCTGATCGCGCTCGATGCCATGATCGAGATCACCGGCAAGGCCGGTACGCGCAGCATGCCGTTCGCGCAGCTTCACAGGGCACCAGGCAGCACGCCCGACATCGAGACTGCGCTTCAGCCCGGCGAGCTGATCTCGGCGTTCTCGATCTCCGGCCGCTGGCCACGCTCCGTGTATCTGAAGGCCCGCGACCGGCAATCCTACGAATTCGCGCTGTCGTCAGCCGCCATCGCGCTCGACGTCCAGGACGGCACGATCCGCGACGCGCGCGTCGCGCTTGGCGGCGTCGCCACCGTGCCGTGGCGGGCGCGTGAGGCCGAGGCGCTGTTGAAGGGACAGAGGTTCGACGAAGCTCTGGCACAGCGCGTCGCCGATGCAGCTTTCGCAGACGCCCGCGGGCGCCGGCACAACAGCTTCAAGATTGCGCTCGGCAAGCGTATCGTGGCACGCGCGCTCCAGCAGGCCGTAACGATGGAGATCTGACCATGACCGCTGCAGCTCCCGGGCCAAGGACGAATATGGGGCAGCCCGTGCCGCGCTATGATGCGGCCGCCAAGGTGACGGGGCGGGCGACCTATGCCTCGGACATGCCGCTGGACAATCCAGCCTACGCGTTCCTGGTCACCAGCGCCATCGCCAAGGGCCGCATCGACCGCTTCGACCTCGACGATGCCAAGCGCGTCCGCGGCGTGATCGACATCGTCACGCACGAGAACGCCCCGAAGCTGAAGGAGTCGAAACTGTACAGCAATGGCGGCTATGCCGGCACCACGATCCAGCCGTTGAAATCGGCCGAGATCGCCCATGACGGCCAGATCATCGCCGTGGTGGTGGCGGAGAGTTACGAGGCCGCGCGCGAAGCGGCCAACCGCGTCAAGGTCAGCTATAGCGCTGCTGCGCCCACCGCGACTTTCGATTCGCCGGGGACGACGACGGCCGCCGCGAAAGGACAAAACTCGCAGTTCAAGGAAGACCCGAAGGTCGGGGATTTCGCCAAGGCGTTCGACGCGGCCGAGGTCAAGCTGACCGCCTCCTACGAGACGCCGACGCAGCATCACAATCCGCTGGAGCTGTTCACGACCAGCTGCACCTGGATGGGCGACAATCTCGTCATCTACGAGGGCAGCCAGTATGTCCATGGCCTGAAGCACGGCGTGGCCGAGCAGCTCGGCATCGACGCCGACAAGGTGCGCGTGGTCAATCCCTATGTCGGCGGCGGATTCGGCTCGCGAGGTTCGATGACACCGCGCACCGCCATCATCGCCGCCATGGCCAGGCGCCTGAACCGTCCGATCAAGCTGGTCCCGACCCGCGACCAGGGCTTCACCATTACCACTCATCGAGCCGAGACCCGTCACGAGATCAAGCTTGGTGCGAGCCGCGACGGCAGGCTGGTCGCCTTGAGGCATGAGGGGGCCGAAGTCTCCTCGCGCCCCGACGCCTATTGCGTCGGCGGCACCAAGACCACGACCCGCCTCTATGCCTGCCCGAACGTGGATAGTCTGGTCTCGATCGTGCGTGCCGATCGCAACACGCCGGGCTTCATGCGCTCGCCCCCCGAGGTGCCGTACCTGTTCGCGCTGGAGAGCGCGCTGGACGAGCTCGCCGTGAAGCTGAACATGGATCCGGTGGAGCTTCGCCGCATCAACGACGCCACCAGGGATCCCATCGATGGCAAGCCCTACACGTCGCGATCGCTCATGGCGTGCTTCGACGAAGCCGCCAAGGCGTTCGGCTGGTCGCAGCGCTCGCCACAGCCGAAATCGATGTCGGATGGCGACTGGTTGATCGGCTACGGCTGCGCCGCCACGTGCTATCCGACGCTGGCGGGACCGTCCGCCGCGCGCGTGCGCCTGCAGCGCGACGGCCGCACGCGCGTCGAGATCGCTGGCCATGAGATCGGGACCGGCGCCTACACCGTCATCGCCCAGACGGCTGCCGAGCGGCTCGGCGTGCCCCTTGAGAAGGTGGCGGTCTTCATGGGCGACAGCGACCTGCCGCCTGCGCCGGTTGCCGGCGGCTCCAATTCCACCGCCAGCACCTGCTCGGCCGTGATGATGGTGTGCGATCAGATCCGACAGCGGTTGTTCAAGGCGCTGATGCCCAGCGACAGCCTTGCCGACAAGGCCAAGGAGACCGTCGGCATCAGCCCGGCTCCCTCGACCCAGGCGGCCAAGGGCGATCGCTCGCTCGACATCGAGAAGGCGTTCGATGCGCTCGGCGTCGGCGTGGTCGAAGAATATGGCGAGTGGAAGCCGGAGGGCGCGCCGATGGACTCCTTCCGCGCCATGCACAGCGGGCAGGTCCGGCTGATCGGCGGCCATCAAATGAAGGACCAGATCGCCTATGCCTTCGGCGCCGAGTTCGTCGAGGTCCGCGTCAATCGCTTCACGCACGAGATCCGCTGCCCCCGCCTGATCGGCGCGTTCGCGGCGGGCAGGATCATGAATCCGCGCACCGCGCGCAGCCAGCTCATGGGCGGCCTGATCTGGGGCATGTCCTCGGCGCTGCTCGAGGCCACCGAGATCGACGAGCGCAATGCGCGCTACGTCAACGACAATCTTGCCGATTACCTCGTGCCCGTGAATGCCGATGTGCCCGGTGTCGAGGTGATCATGCTGTCCGAGGAGGATGATCGCATCAACCCCGTCGGCGTGAAGGGCCTCGGTGAGCTTGGCAATGTCGGCACCAATGCTGCGATCTGCAATGCTGTCTACCATGCCACGGGACAGCGTATCCGCAGGCTGCCGGTTCGGCTCGAAGATATCGAGCTCTAAAGGGGGTGGAAACGGCGACCGCCTTGGGTTAGACACCTCTCGCCTCAAACGGAAGGTGTTTTATGCAGCGTTTCCAGCGCGCGCTCCTCGCCCTGATGTCGGCACTCGCGATCACCGTGATCGCCAACGTGTCGCATTTCGTTTCCACAACGGCCTCGGCCCAGACCGCAGGAAAGACCATGACCACAGCTTCAGGCTTGCAGATCATCGACTCCACCGTCGGCACCGGCGCCTCGCCGCAGCCCGGCCAGATCTGCGTGATGCACTACACCGGCTGGCTCTATGAGAACGGCCAGAAGGGCAAGAAATTCGACAGCTCCGTCGATCGCAAGGAGCCGTTCGAGTTTCCGATCGGCAAGGGCCGCGTCATCGCCGGCTGGGACGAGGGCGTTGCCTCGATGAAGGTCGGCGGCAAGCGCACGCTGATCATCCCGCCGCAGCTCGGCTACGGCGCCCGCGGCGCCGGCGGCGTGATACCGCCGAATGCGACGCTGATGTTCGACGTGGAATTGCTCGCGGTGAAGTGACTGACGTCTCTACATCATCATGCCCGCCATCGTCCCGCCTGCGCGGCCGAAGCCGCTTCGGCGACGTGAAGGCCCGGGCATCCGCGATCTTCGTGCCGCGCGGTCAAGACGTGGATGGCCGGGTCAAGCCCGGCCATAACGGATGAAATCGATACAAGCAAAAAGACCGGCCTTGGGGCCGGTCTTTTCATTTTCAATCTTACGCGCGTCACTCCGCCGCGCGGCGAGCCGCAGCGGCGGCGCGATCCATCGCGTCCTTCGCGGCGTCCTTGGCATCGCCCATGGCCTGCTGGCCCTTGCCCTTCACTTCCTGCACCACGCCCTCGCCTTTCATGCGATCGGATCCGGTGGCTTCACCGACGCCCTGCTTGGCCTTGCCGATCGCCTCGTTGGCGGTGCCCTTGATCTTGTCGGTCGTGCTGCCCACGAAAATCTCCTTTCGATTTGCTTGGAATGACAACGCCTGATGGCTACGAGGGTTCCGATTTTGGTATGGCTTGCGGCTGCGGCTTTGGGTTAGTTTGCCGCGCACGGAACCAACAGAAAGCAAGTCCCATGACCGGCCATGACCATTCGCATTCCCACCATGACCATGGTCATCATCATGATGACCGCTGGAAACATGACGGCGTGCGCGTCATTCCCGGCAATCAGCTCGATACCAACGTGCCGTCGACAGCGGGCATGGACCGTGCGGCCGCGATCAATTTCGCCCGCGTCGGCGCCCAGAAATTGTGGGCGGGCACCGTCAGCATCAAGCCGGATGCCAAGACCGGCGCGCATCACCACGGCCATCTCGAAAGCGTCATCTATGTCGTGAAGGGCAAGGCGCGCATGCGCTGGGGCGAGCGCCTGCAATTCACCGCGGAAGCCGGCCCTGGCGACTTCATTTTCGTCCCGCCCTACGTGCCGCACCAGGAGATCAACGCCAGCGCCGACGAGGTGCTGGAATGCGTGCTGGTGCGCAGCGACGGCGAGGCGGTGGCCATCAACCTCGACATTGAGCCGGTCGAGAAGCCCGAGACCGTGCTGTGGATCGACCCGGTGCACCGGGATCCCAACGAGAAGAAGTAAGTCTCTTCAGGGGCGCGGAGAGCGGCGCGACAGGGCCCCGCAGTCGGGGTCCGAAAAATTTGTCTGAAGTCGTGTCGGATGGCGGCCTGGCCATCCGTCCTTGGCCAGAACCCCGCCAAGGAGCTTCCGATGCCCAAGATGATCTTCGTCAACCTGCCGGTGACCGACCTCAAGCGCGCGACTGCCTTCTATGAGGCGGTCGGCGCGGTCAAGAACCCGCAATTCAGCGACGAGACCGCGAGCTGCATGGTCTTTTCCGAGACCATCTTCGCCATGCTGCTGACCCACGACAAATTCCGCCAGTTCACGCCGAAGCCGATCGCGGACGCCAGGACCTCGAACCAAGCGTTGTTCTGCCTGTCCGCGGACAGCCGCAGCGAGGTCGATGACATCGTTGGCAGGGCGGAGGCTGCAGGAGGCGTTGCCGATCCCAGCCCGAAGGACGAATACGGCTTCATGTACGGCCGCAGCTTCGAGGATCCGGACGGCCACATGTGGGGCGTGAACTGGATGGACCTTTCAGCCGCCCCTCTGCAGCCCGACCTGGCGAACGCCTGAGCCGAAACAGCAGACCTCAAGAGGAGCATTCACCATGTCCAAGCTCGTGCCCTGCATGTGGTTCAACGGCGATGCCGAGGACGCTGCAAAATTCTACGTCTCGCTGGTCCCGAATTCGGCGATCACACACGTTCAGCGCAACGTTTCGGACGGCCCCTCCGGCAAGGAAGGCTCCGTGCTCGTCGTCGAGTTCACCGTGGCCGGACAGAAGCTGGTCGCGCTCAATGGCGGCATGAAGATGGAATACACCCACGCCATTTCGCTGATGATTCATTGCGACGACCAGGCCGAGGTCGACAGTGTCTGGAACGCGTTCCTCGCCCATGGCGGCAAGGCGGAGCAGTGCGGCTGGCTGAGAGATCGCTGGGGCGTGGCCTGGCAGATCGTGCCAAAGGTGATGTTCGAGTTCCTGTCGAGCCCGGACAAGGCCGCAGCCGCGCGCGCGATGCAGGCGATGATGAAGATGGTCAAGCTTGACGTCGAGGTGTTGCGGCGGGCGTTCGAGGGCAAGTCGGCGGCGTGAGGGCGGGTCGCTCTCGCCACATACTCATTGTCATCGCCCGGCTTGACCGGGCGATCCAGTACTCCGAGGCAGTTGTGATTGAATCGATAGGCCGCGGCGTACTGGATTCCCCGCCTGCGCGGGGAATGACAGCCGTGCTCGCCGGCTAATAATTAATCCGCAGCCCCACGCCGCCATGGATGGTGTTGCCGACCGGCTGCGGGCCCAGCGTGCCGTTGGCGAAGAGGTCCACGATCCAGCCCTTCTGCACGCGGAAGCCGAGGCGGCCGCCATATTCGAACCAGCCCTGGTTGCCCATGGTCGGCACCACCGTGCCCTGGCCGGTCACTGTGGCGACGATGCCGCTGTGGCTGGCGAAGGACTGCACCCAGCCGCCATTGATGTTGGTCTCGATGCTGCTGCCGAACAGATGCGTCCACTGGCCGCCGATCTTGACGAGGCTGGTGCGGTCGGTGCCATCAGCGATGCTGGCGTCGAACGGATTGAACGCCACCGCGCTGTCGCGATAGCCGGAGACGCGTTGCCAGAGCTGCCAGACCTCGATCGAGGCCGCGACCTCGTCGCGCGGCGAGAGGCGGCTCATCCAGCCGGCGCGGCCGTAAACGGCGTAGTTGGACGCGTTGGTCGAGCTCGTCACGGTCACCGGCCCGAGGCTGGTGTCGTAGCTGCGCGTGTAGCGCGCCTTCTCCCATGGGGTCAGGATCGCGCCGACGTCGAAGAACGGGCGCGACGAGCCCCAATCGGTGAAGTCGTAGCGAAGCGCGAAAGCGCCGATCGGTGCGCTCGTGATCTCGTAGCCGCGCCCTTCGTAGTGCGTATAGGCGATGCCGGCGAGCAGCGAGAGATTGTTGGTCAGCGCCTTGCGACCATGGATGCCGGCCGAGAACGAGCCGGCCGAGCCGAACGCGCTGATGCAGTCGCCGCAATTGATCTGCTCGTTGACGCCGAGCAGCACGGTGCCGAGCACCCGGTTGGTGATCATCTGATTGAAGCGCTGATTGGCAAGGCCGCCGATCGAATTGCCGCTGGAATCCGCGCCCGTCGGTCCCGACGGCGACGGAGCCGGGCTCGGTGAAGGCGACGGATAGGGGCTGGGCGATGGGGAGGGGGTCGGCGTGGGCGAGGGATTCGGCGACGGGGAATAGGTCGGGGACGGATATGGCGACGGCGAATAGGTTGGGGACGGAGTGGGCTCTGGTTCACCGCACTCGGACCCGCACTCCGAGGCCTGTGCAGCCGCCGGGCGGGCATCGAACGTGACGAGCGCAAACGCCGCAGATGCGGCCAGCGCAGCGGCAAGGATGAGGCGCCGAACGGTGAATTTCGCCATCGTCAGCGCCCGCACAGCATGGCGTCGTCCTCGACGGCAGGCGTGATGGTCGGCGAGGCGCCGGCATACTGGTTGACTGCGCACAACCCGGCGCTCGCGGCGCAATTGGCGGCGAAGGTCCAGGGCGGCGTGTTGCTCTTGGTGATGCTCACCTTGCCGCCAGTCGAGGTGATGATGGCGGTGTCGCCGGGCTGGGTGAGTTGCACGCACTGGGCGCTCCTCGTGCACACGCTGGCCGCGCCGTCCTGAAGCACAACGACGGAGCGCCCGCGCTGCGAGAGAATGTCGAGCGTGGTGCCGCGCACGCCGATGGTGGCGAGCGGTGTCGTGATCTTGTAGGCGGCCTTGTCGGAGCGTCCGGTGACGAAGCGGAAGGCGCCGGTGGTCATGCGGATCGCGACGTCACGATAGCTGTGCTCGTCGTTGAAGACGGTGCGGTCGAGCTTCAGCGTGGCGCTCGGCCCCAGTGATAGATTGGTGCTGTCGGCCATCACGAAACGCGCCGCGCTGTCGGCGCCGGTTCGCACGGTCTCGTCGCGCAGCATGCTGTCGCCAACATTGATCGGCGTCGTGGTCGCGGCGACGCGCACCACTTCGTTCTGAATGACGACAGCCTGGCCGACGCGCGTCTGCGCTTCGGCGCCGGATGCCGCACAGATTGCGGCCGTGAGCAGTGTGGAGAAAAGGCAAAAACGCAAATTCATTTCGCAACCGATCGATGTGTCCCTGATCGTACCGGATCGCGCGCGCTTCTGATGTGGCGGAATTATCACAAGCGGCGCAGGACCTGCGTCATGCTTAGTGACAGTTGCGGCAGAATGCGTTCAATGACGGGAAGCAGTTTATTTTTCTCCGCGGTGAAGCCAATTTGCCACGCAAGACAGCCCCAGAAAAGATGCGCGAATTGCCTGCGGTTCCTGAGGTGTCGCGGAGTGCAGTGATTGCTGTCGCGATCTTCCTGATCGCGCATCTGGCGCTGTTGATCGGCGTCGTCACGCCGGAAAGATTCGTGTTCGATGAGGTGCATTACGTGCCGGCGGCGCGCCAGATGCTGACGCCCGCGATGTCGCAGCCGATGCTCAATCCGATGCATCCGCCGCTGGCCAAGGAGATGATCGCGGCATCGATCGCAACGTTCGGCGACAACGCGCTTGGATGGCGTTATCCCGCGACCTTGTTCGGCGCGCTCGCGATCGTCGCGATCTATCTGTGCGGACTCGCGTTGTTCGCCGCGCAGGGGCCGGCGATCGCCGCCGCGCTGATCGCAGCCTTCAACCAGATGCTGTACGTCCAGGCGCGCATCGCGATGCTCGATGTCTTTGCGCTCGGCTTCGGCCTGCTCGCCACCGCCGCCTTCATGCATGGGTTTCGCAGAGAGCGGCCGCAAGCGCTGTTCGCGGTGGCGGGCAGCCTGTTCGGCCTTGCGGCCGCGTGTAAATGGAGCGGCCTGTTCCCGCTCGGCGTCTGCATCGTCATTGTTGCGGTGATCCGCCTGATGCAGGGCTGGCATACGCTGTTCGCCGACGCGAAGCCGGACGACTGGTATCGGCCGGAGCTTTGGCCCGGCCTGAAGCTGCATCATGTCGCGCTCTGCTTCGCCGTCCTGCCGGCATTGGCTTATCTTGCCGCCTTCGTTCCGCTCTACGGATTGTCGCTCCCGGACTTGATCGAGGCGCAGCGGCGGATCTTTGCCGACAACACCACGACGGCCATCGCCGGCCACACCTATATGAGCGCATGGCCGTCCTGGCCGCTGCTCGCGCGCCCGGTCTGGTTCCTGTTCGACAAGACCGCGGAGGACCACATCGCCGCGATCGTCTTCCTCGGCAATCCGCTCGTGCTGTGGCCGGCTCTGCCTGCACTCGCCATGGTGCTGCGCGATTTCATCGTGGCGCGGCGCTGGGATGCATTCCTGATCGCCACATTCTATTTCGGTCCCTGGCTCGCCTGGGCGTTGCTGCCGCGCACGCTGAGCTTCATCTATTACTATCTGCCGGCCGCGACCGCGGCGTCCCTGGCACTGGTCTATGTGCTGCGCCGCGAGGGTCTGCCGCGCTGGCTGTTGTGGGCTTATGTCGGCGTCGCGGCGGCCGGCTTTGCGGTGATGCTGCCGATTTCCGCGGCCTTCGTCGGCACCTCGATGGGAGGCTTCAACCGGCTGATGCTGTTCCAAAGCTGGATATGAGTTCGCCGCCCGCCGGGCTGCGGCAGGCGGCGTGTTTTACTCCAGGAGCCGAGAATCATTTCGCTGCGGTCTTGGTGTCCATGTTCACGACCTGGACCCGGCGGTTCATGGCGTCAGTGCCGTTGGCGGCATCCTTCAGCTTGGTCTCGCCGTAGCCGACGGTGACGAGATCGTTGCCGTTGAGGCCGTAATTCTGCATCAGGTACTTCTTGATGGTGTCGGCGCGCCGTTCGGAGAGACCTTGATTGTATGCTTCGCCACCGGTCGCGTCGGTGTGGCCGGCGACCACGAAGGTCGAGCCCTTCAGCGCTGGATCGGACAGCGCCTTGCCGAGCGCCTGCACCGAGGCCATCGAGGTCTTGGCGATGTCGGCCGAGTTGTAGTCGAACTGGATCTCCAGATCGATCTTCGGCTTGGTGGCAGCGAGCTCGGCGATCTGCTCGCGCTCGCCTGTCGAGAGCGACCGGGTCGAGCGGTTGCGCACGGTGTTCAGGAAGGTCGCTTCCTTGGCCTGCACGGTCGTATCGGTCTGGGGGCCAACGGACAGGCCGCGGGTCGCCGGCTTCGGCTTCAGCGCATCGACGATCTGGCCGGCGGAGATGTTGTTGTCGCCAGCCAGCGCAAGGCCGGCCGTCATCAACAGGACGGCTGTCAGGGTGATCGCCGTCAGTCCAAAAGACTTATTGAAATGGGTCATGGTGGTATCCTCGCTGTTACGCCTGATGGCGATTTGATGCTGCGAGCGTAGGGCAGGTTCAACGGCTCTGATGTGATCTTGGTCACATTGGAAGCGGCGAGCCGAGGGCACTGTGGTCCGGTTCGATCATTCACAGTTTGCTTAGAGCCGGCCGTACTGGGTTCCGGGAAACCCGAACGTCGCAAAGGCGTCGCCTCACCGCCCGCCCGCGAACAAGAATTCGTCCAGATGTTCGCCTAACACACTTCAATCATTCGATAATTTGACGCGAGGGGAGCCGAGTTCCGTCCTGTGCCGAGGCCAAGTGACTATCAGCGCGACTATCAATTCCATCGCAGCGGCCCGCCGGATCGGACAGTGACCCTGAACGCAATGCCCATCTATATCGGTGCGGCGATGATCGCGGTGGCCATCCTGCTCTCGACACTGATCACCGGGATGACCTCCCGCTATGTCGGGCTCGAAGGGCCGACCGACGAGAACGTCTGGCTGGTCGATCGCCTCACCGGCAGTGTCTATCGCTGCCAGGCAGAAGGACGTGGCAAGGCCATCTGCGACCCGGAGGTCGCCACCGGCAGCGTCGGGGAGCGCCCAAAAGCCGCACGCTGAAAAGCGGGTATCACTGCAGCGCAGCAACGAAATTGTCTTTTCCCTGCAAACTTGTGGCTGAAGAATGGCGGTGCGTTGGCCGGCATCAGGCCGGCTGCCTACTCGAGGAGAGAACTTGATGAAGACCCTGTTGCTCGCGACGGCATTCGCCGCACTTGCTCTGTCCCCCGCATCCGCCGCCAAGATGGCGTGCACCAGTGCAAACATGGCAAAGCTCGTTGCCGGCATGGGCGGCGAAGACACGCCCGCCAAGATCGCGGCGAGGAAGTCGATGGCCGCGGCCAATTCCGACATGAGCAAGGGCAACATGCGTGGAGCATGCAAGCACTATATGAACGCCGAGAAGTCGATGGCGATGAAGAAGTAGGCTTCCGCCTGATCCCCACACGTCATGGCCGCGCTGGCAGCAGATGGCAGCGCGGCCTTTTCGTGTCCCGCTTCTTTCCTCGCGGCGAATCCCGCTACATTGCACGCTGCAATGCCCCGCACGTCCAAACCGCTTCCGCTCTCGACGACACAGGCCCGGCAGATCTGGCTGCATGCCCAGCGGCTGACCGACCGCGCTCCGTTCGGCGAAGGCGCAGAGGCCGTCTCGGCCGCTGTCGCCCATCTCGGCTATGTGCAGATCGACACCATCAACGTCATCGAGCGTTGCCATCACCACATCCTGTTCAGCCGGATCCCGACCTACCGCCGCGCCGATCTGCGCCAGGCCCAGAGCATCGATAAGACCGTGTTCGAGTACTGGACGCACGCGCTCTCCTACGTGCCGGCGAACGACTTCCGCTTCTTCCTGCCGGCGATGCGCGAGCACCGCCGCGAGGGGCACAAATGGTTCGCCGCGGTGAAGCCGGCCGACACGCGCAAGGTGATGCGGCTGCTGCGCGGCGGGCCGCTGACGATCCGTGACATCGACGACGACGTGCTCGTCGAGAAGGAGCATCTGTGGCAGAGCCGCAAGCCATCGAAGCGGGCGCTGCAGCTCGCGTTCTATACCGGGGCGGTCACCATCAGCGCGCGCCAAGGCATGCTCAAGACCTACGAGCTGACGACGCGTCATTTCGGCTGGGACAGGCTGCCGAAGCCGGCGCCGGCAAGCGAGATCACGGCCTATCTGCTCGACCGCGCGTTGCGCTCGCAGGGCGTGGTCAGCCTCGATTCGGTCTGCCATCTCGATGCGCCCAGCAAGAAGCCGGTCGCGCGCCTGATCGCCTCGCGCGTCCGCCGCGGCGAGCTCGTGCCCGTCGCGATCGAGGGCGCCGGTAAGCAGGAGCACTGGGCTTCGCCCGCAGCGCTTGAGCCGCATGAGGTGTCGCCCGATCTCGTCCACATCCTCTCGCCGTTCGATCCCCTGATCATCCAGCGCAAGCGCACCAACCTCATCTTCGGCTACAACCACCTGTTCGAAGCTTATGTGCCGAAAGCCAAGCGCAAGCTCGGCTATTTCGCGCTGCCCGTGCTGGTCGGAGACGAGATCGTCGCCGCGCTCGATCTCAAGACCGATCGGCAGAACAAGAAGCTGTTGATGCAGAAATGGACCTGGGTCGGGCAGGGCAGGAAGACGGCGGGCCGCAAGGAGCTGAAGCGCGTGATCGAGGAGGAGCTCGACCGTTTCGAACGGTTTCAGCTCGCGGAGTGAGGCTCCGACGGCAGCCTTGTAGGGTGGGCAAAGCGAAGCGTGCCCACGTTTTGCCTATTCGATGACGAGACGTGGGCACGGCGCTACGGCGCCTTTGCCCACCCTACGGGACCGCGCATGGCAACGCGATCGATCCACATGCCAAACGCAATCCCAACCGCATAGGCCAGCAAATTCCAAAGCGAGAAGATGCGGCCGAGCAGCAACGCGCCGGCGGTGGTGAGGCGGAACGCATCGAGCCAGGGAGTATGCATCAGGCGGGAGAACTCGACGACTGCCGCGATCACTATCGCGATGGCTGCGAGCTGGCTCCGTGTCAGCCGCGGCAGCACGACTCCTGCCAGCAGAAACACCATCGTCGCCCACAGCAGCGAGCCGCCGTACTTCACGATGAACGCAGGCAGGCCGAGCGGGAAGCCGTACCAGCGAAGGGACAGCCCACAGGCAATCACTGCGAGCGCGAAAGCAGCGCGGATCAGTGAGGTCCGTAGAGGCGCAACAGGCGTGCCCGGCTGCGTCTCGTGCATTGCTTGCTCCATTGACTCTTTGCTCGCGATGCTGAAAACGGCCGCAGACCCGAAAAAAGCAACAACCCCGGGGGAAGCCATGAGCCAGACCACGACCTATGCCGGTTCCACCGGTGCCACCAAGTCGGACATCGAAACCTCGACCATCCGCGCCATCTCCTGGCGCCTGATTCCGTTCCTGGTGCTGGCCTACTTCTTCTCCTATCTCGACCGCGTCAATCTTGGCTTCGCCGCGCTCACCATGAATGCGGACCTGAAGTTCACCCCGCTGATCTACTCCTGGGGCGCCGGCATCTTCTTCATCGGCTATTTCATCTTCGAAGTGCCGAGCAACCTCGCGCTGGAGAAATTCGGCGCGAGCCGCTGGATCGCCCGCATCATGGTGACCTGGGGCATCATCTCGGCGCTGATGGCGGTGGTCAGCGGCGTCACCAGCTTCTACGTCCTGCGCTTCCTGCTCGGCGTCGCCGAGGCCGGCTTCTTCCCCGGCATCATCCTCTATCTCACCTATTGGTATCCGGCCGAATATCGCGCCCGCTTCCTTGCGGCCTTCGCCGTCGCGGTGCCGGTCTCGACCGTGATCGGCGCGCCGATCTCGGGCCTGTTGCTCGGGCTCGACGGCATGATGGGGCTGAAAGGCTGGCAATGGCTGTTCATCATCGAGGGCATCCCATCGGTGCTGCTCGGCATCGTCACCTGGTTCTATCTCACCGACAAGCCGGAGAAGGCGGACTGGCTGTCGGCCGAGCAGAAGGCATGGTTGAAAGCCAAGCTCGATTCGGAGATCGCGGCCAAGCAGGCGGTGAAGCATTTCTCGCTCGGCGAGGCGCTGTCTTCACCGAAGGTGATCGCGCTCAGCCTGGTCTATTTCGGCTTCGTCGGCGCGCTCTATGGCATGCAGTTCTGGCTGCCGCAGATCGTCAAGGCGTTCGGCCTCACCAACGCCCAAACCGGATTCGTCACTGCGGTCCCGTATCTGTTCGGCACCATCGCCATGATCCTGTGGGCGAGGCATTCGGATGCGAGCCGCGAGCGCGTCATGCATGTCGGCGCGCCGCTGCTGCTCACCGCAGTCGCGCTCGGCATCTCCTCCTATCTCACCGATCCCACGCTGACGATGGTGGCGCTGACAGTGGCCGCGATCGGCGTGTTCTGCTGCTTCGGTGTGTTCTGGACCCTGCCGACCGCCTGGCTGTCCGGCACGGCGGCCGCAGGCGCCATCGCGCTGATCAACTCGATCGGCAACCTCGCTGGCTTCGGCGGGCCGTACCTGATCGGCTGGGTCAAGGAGGCGACGGGCCAGACCTCGACGGGCCTCTTGGTGCTCGCCGTGCTGCCGTTGATCGCGGGCATCCTGGTGTTCGTCGGCGGACACGACAGCAAGCACGAATTCGCCGACCTGGGGCGGTGAGGGGGCACGCACGTCGCGCGCTGTACCCACCATCTTCGCCGCAGAGCGGTTCTGGTGGGCACGCTCCGCTTTGCCCACCCTACAATAACACCTCGCGGCCAAGCCTATCCCTCCTTACCACTCCTTCACGATCACGCATTCCTGATGACTGACGATTATTGACTTTTATCAGTGAACAGTCGACATTCCTCTCGGTCGAGATGCAGGAGTGTCCTTCGATGTTCGTCCGGTCGATTTTGTCGAGCTATTCCAAGCTTTTCGCAGGAGCCGCGCTCGCCCTGATGGCCGTTTCGCTGGCAGGGTGCAATGATACCGTCGCCGAGAAGGCCGAGCCGCCGCGGCCGGTTCTGGTGGCAACCGCCCATTACGCTGCCGAGACCCCGGAGCGCAGCTTCGTCGGCACTATCCGTCCCAGGATCGAGAGCGATCTCGGCTTCCGCGTCGCCGGCAAGGTTGCCAAACGCCTCGTCGAAGTGGGCCAGACAGTCGAAGTCGGCCAGCCGCTCGCCACCCTCGACGAGGTCGACCTGAAGCTCCAGGCCGAGCAGGCCGTTGCCGAGCAGACCGCCGCAACCGGCGTGCTGGCCCAGGCCGCCGCCGCCGAGCAGCGCGCCAAGGACCTCAAGGCCAAGGGCTGGACCACGGACGCCCAGCTCGACCAGAGCCGCGCCGCCGCCGATGAAGCCCGTGCGCGCTTGAACCGCGCCGAGCGCTCGGTCGAGTTGACCAAGAATTCCCTTTCCTACGCGACGCTCAACGCCGACGCCCGCGGCGTCGTCACCGCAACGCTGATCGAGCCCGGCCAGGTGGTTGCCGCGGGCCAGGCTTCGATCCGTGTCGCCCGCTTTGCCGAGAAGGAAGCGGTCGTCGCGATCCCTGAGACGCTGGTCGGACGCGCCAAGTCGGGCGTCGCCAGCGTCACTCTCTGGTCCGAGCCGAACAAGAAATACACGGCCAAGCTGCGCGAGATCGCGCCGGCAGCCGATCCCGCCACGCGCACCTATCTGGCAAAGTTCTCGCTGCCCGAGGCCGACGACAAGGTCGCGCTCGGCATGACGGCGACGCTGACGCTGTCGGATGCCGCGACCGAGCGCGTCGCGCGGTTGCCGCTGTCGGCGCTCTTCAACGAAGGCGGCAAGCCCTCCTTCTACGTTGTCGACGACAACGGTGGCGTCACGCTCAAGCCGGTCACGGTGAAGTCCTACGAGAGCAAGGACGTCGTCATCACCGGCGGCGTGGAGGAGGGTGCCAAGATCGTCGCCCTCGGCGTGCAGAAGCTCGATCCCGGCCAGCGGGTGCGGATCGTGTCGTCCTTGTCGTTCTGATCCGTCGTTTGAAAGTCTGGTCCTTCGGACCATCCCGGAATGACAAGAGAAGTGAGTTACGTCGTGTGAGGTGAGTTTCGGCCTTTGTCCCTAAGCAAAGGCTGAAGCGGCGAAGCGATCCAGAACCTGCCCAGCCCCCTGGATTGCTTCGCTGCCTCGCGACGACTGTTTGAACAGAGCGGCTGTCGTTGTTTGCAACTGGATCGTCTTTCGGAGAGTGCGATGAAGCGCTTCAACCTTTCGGCCTGGGCCGTCAGCCATCCGACGCTGGTGCTCTTCCTGATGATCATTCTCGGCGTCGCCGGCTTCTTCTCCTATGAGAAGCTCGGCCGTGCCGAGGATCCGTTCTTCACGGTGAAGGTGGTCAACGTCTCCGTGATCTGGCCCGGCGCGACCGCGCAGGAAATGCAGACCCAGGTTGCCGATCCCATCGAGAAAAAGATCCAGGAGCTGCCCTATTTCGAGAAGGTGCAGACCTATTCCAAGCCCGCCTTCACCGCGCTCCAGGTCACCTTCCGTGACAACACGCCGCCGAAGGACGTGCCCTACCTCTTCTATCTCCTGCGCAAGAAGCTGGTCGACGTGCAGGGCCAGCTGCCGTCCGGCATTCTCGGGCCCGTCGTCAACGACGAGTTCTCCGACGTCGATTCCATCCTCTACATGATGACCGGCGACGGCGCCGATTATGCGCAGCTCAAGAAGGTCTCCGAAGGTTTTCGCCAGCGCCTGCTCAAGGTGCCCGGCGTGACCAAGGTCGACGTCTACGGCAACCAGGATGAGCGCATTTTCGTCGAGTTCAGCCACGCCAAGCTCGCCACGCTCGGCATCACGCCGCAGGCGCTGTTCGATTCGCTCGCCAAGCAGAACAACGTGACGCCGGCCGGCACGGTCGAGACCTCCTCGCAGCGCGTGCCGCTGCGCGTCACCGGCGCGCTCGACGGTGCCAAGGCCGTCGCCGAAACGCCGGTCGAGAGCAACGGCCGCGTGTTCCGTCTCGGCGATATCGCCACCGTCACCCACGGCTATGTCGATCCGCCGAGCTTCGTCGTGCGCCAGGAAGGCAAGCCCGCCATCGGCATCGGCGTCGTCACCGCCAAGGGCGCCAACATCCTGGATCTCGGCAAGGAGGTCGAGAAGGCGACGGCCGACTTCATGAAGGCCGTGCCGCAGGGCGTCGACGTCAAGCTGATTGCCGATCAGCCCAAGGTGGTCGAGCACGCCGTCGGCGAGTTCGTGCACTCCTTCATGGAAGCGCTCGTCATCGTGCTGTTCGTCTCGTTCCTGGCGCTCGGCTGGCGCACCGGCATCGTGGTCGCGCTGTCGGTGCCCCTGGTGCTCGGCATCGTCTTCATCGTCATGAACACGATGTCGCTCGACCTGCACCGCATCACGCTCGGCGCGCTGATCATCGCGCTCGGCCTGCTCGTCGACGACGCCATCATCGCGGTCGAGATGATGGTGGTGAAGATGGAGCAGGGCTGGGACCGCATGCGTGCGGCGTCCTTTGCCTGGGAATCTACTGCGTTTCCGATGCTCACGGGAACGCTGGTCACGGCCGCTGGCTTCCTCCCCATCGGCTTTGCCAATTCCGCGGTCGGCGAATATGCCGGCAGCATATTCTGGATCGTGGCAATCGCGCTGGTTGCCTCCTGGTTCGTGGCGGTGATCTTCACGCCCTATATCGGCGTCAAGCTGCTGCCCGAGATGAAGGCGCACCACAACCATGATCCGCATGCGGTCTACGAGACCCGCATGTACCGCGGCCTGCGCGCCATCGTGAAATGGTGCGTCAACCACCGCATCACCGTGGTGGTCGCGACCGTCGGCGTCTTCGCCGCCTCGATCGTCGGCTTCGGCCAGGTCCAGCAGCAGTTCTTCCCGCTCTCGGAGCGCCCCGAGCTGTTCCTGCAGCTGCGCCTTCCGGAAGGCACCGCCTTCAACGTTACCGAGAAGGCGGTGAAGAAGGCTGAGACGCTGCTCAAGGACGACAAGGACATCGAGACCTATACCGCCTATGTCGGCCAGGGCTCGCCGCGCTTCTGGCTCGGCCTCAACCCGCAGCTTCCGAACGAGGCCTTTGCCGAGATCGTCATCGTTGCCAAGGGAGTCGAGGCGCGCGAGCGCATCAAGGCCAAGATCGAGACCGCGGCCGCCGAGGGCTTCCTGACCGAGGCACGCGTGCGCGTCGACCGCTTCAATTTCGGTCCGCCGGTCGGCTTCCCCGTGCAGTTCCGCGTGATCGGCCCGGACGCCAACAAGGTCCGCGAGATCGCCTACCAGGTCCGCGACGTCATGCGGGAGAACAAGAGCGTCAAGGACGTCCAGCTCGACTGGAACGAGCAGTCGCCCTACCTCAAGCTCGTCGTCGACCAGGACCGCGCCCGCGCCATGGGCCTGACCCCGCAGGACGTCTCGCAGGCGCTGGCGATGCTGATCTCGGGCTCGCAGGTCACAACCGTGCGCGACGGCATCGAGAAGGTCGGCGTGGTCGCCCGCGCGATCCCGTCCGAGCGCCTCGACCTCGGCGGCGTCGGCGATCTCACCATCACCTCGCGCAACGGCGTCGCCGTGCCGCTGCAGCAGATCGCTCGAATTGAATATGCCCATGAGGAGCCGATCATGTGGCGGCGCAACCGCGACATGGCGATCACCGTGCGCTCCGACGTTGTCGACGGCGTGCAGGCCCCTGATGTCACCAACCAGATCACGCCGAAGCTGAAGGCGATCAAGGATCACCTCGAGCCGGCCTACCGGATCGAGCCGGGCGGCGCGTTCGAGGAATCCGCCAAGGGCAACGCCTCGATCTTCATCCTCTTCCCGGTGATGGTCATGGTGATGCTGACGCTGCTGATGATCCAGCTGCAGAGCTTCTCACGCCTGATCCTAGTGTTCCTGACCGCGCCGCTCGGCATCGTCGGTGCCTCGCTTGGCCTCAACGTCGCCAATGCCCCGTTCGGCTTCGTGGCGCTGCTCGGCCTAATCGCGCTCGCCGGCATGATCATGCGCAACACGGTCATCCTGGTCGACCAGATCGAGACCGACGTCAGCCACGGCCTGACCCGGCGCGAGGCGATCGTCGAGGCGACCGTCCGCCGTGCCCGGCCGGTGGTGCTGACGGCGCTCGCCGCCATTCTCGCCATGATCCCGCTGACGCGCTCGGCCTTCTGGGGCCCGATGGCGATCACCATCATGGGCGGCCTGTTCGTCGCGACCTTCCTGACGCTGCTGTACCTGCCGGGCCTCTACGCCCTGTGGTTCCGCAAGAGCCTGGACGAGGCCGGAACGCCCGAGCAGCCGGCCGCGCCGCAGCATGGGAGCGATGACCCGCACGCAATTCCGCTTGCCGAAGCGGCTGAATAGATGAGAAGACTGTTGACCAGCGAGTCCTGACTGATGGCCCTTGTTTCGGAACATATCGAAGTCGACACCCGGGATCGCATCCTCGAGGTGGCCGAGCGGCTGTTCCGCCAGATCGGCTACCAGAAGACGACCGTCGGCGACATCGCCAAGGAGCTCAGGATGAGCCCCGCCAACGTGTATCGCTTCTTCGAATCGAAGAAGGCGATCCATCAGGCGGTGGCCCGCTCGCTGATGGGCGAGGTCGAGCTGGAGGCGCAGCGGATCGTGGCAAGGCCCGGTCCGGTGCTGCCGCGCTTCCGCGAGCTGCTCATCACCATCAATCGCATGAACACCGAGCGCTATGTCGGCGACAACAAGCTGCACGAGATGGTCGCGATCGCGATGGAGGAGGACTGGGAGGTCTGCGTCGCCCATATGGAGTGCATCGCCGGCGTCATCGGCCAGATGATCGCGCAAGGCGTCGCCTCCGGCGAGTTCGAGGCCCCGGACCTGCAACTGGCCTCGCTGTGCGCCTGCACCGCGATGATCCGCTTCTTCCACCCCCAGATGATCGCCCAGTGCGCCACCAAGCCGGGCCCGACCATCGACCAGATGATCGATTTCGTCATCGCGGGTCTGTCGCCGCGCCACTGACGGGCGGGGCGTTTTCTCCTATAAGCAGACTGATCGCCCCGGCACGACCGCCGGAGGCGGACCGGGACGGACCCACAAACTCCGTCATTGCGAGCGCAGCGAAGCAATCCAGACCGTCTCCGCGGAGGGATTCTGGATTGCTTCGCTGCGCTCGCAATGACGAAAGGAAGCAGCGCGTGACCGACAAAGACCTGTACTTCTACGAACCCTCCAAGGGCCACGGACTCAAGCACGACCCCTTCAACGCCATCATCGCGCCGCGGCCGATCGGCTGGATCTCCTCGCGCGACGCCAGGGGCCACGTCAACCTCGCGCCCTACAGCTTCTTCAACGCGTTCTGCTACGTGCCGCCGATCATCGGCTTCTCCTCGACCAACTGGAAGGACACGGTGGAGAACATGCAGCAGACCGGCGAGTTCGTCTGGAATCTCACGACGATGGATCTCGCCAAGCACATGAACGCGACCGCGGCGCATGTCGCCCCTGAGGTCGACGAGTTCGAGGTCGCGGGCCTCACCGCCGTGCCCGGCAAGCTCGTCAATGTCCCGCGCGTCGGCGAGAGCCCCGTCGCCTTCGAGTGCAAGGTGTCCGACATCGTCCGCCTCAAGGGCGCCAATGGCAAGGAGGCCGACGCCTGGCTGACGCTCGGCGAAGTCGTCGCCGTCCACATCGACAAGGCCTTGATCAAGGACGGCGTTTACCAGACCGCCGCCGCCCGCCCCATCGTCCGCGCCGGCCGGCGCGGCGATTATTTCGAGATTAAGCCGGAGAACATGTTCGAGATGGTGCGGCCGGACTAGGCCACTTCCGTCATTCCGGGGCGACGCGCAGCGTCGAGCCCGGAATCCATTCATCGACCAACGCTGCGGCACGATGGATTCCGGGCTCACGCTTCGCGTGCCCCGGAATGACAGTGGAGAGACATTCAGCCCCCACCCCCTCCCGGAAC
>NZ_JADYVH010000016.1:0-121799 GCF_020193615.1 Bradyrhizobium sp. IC4059 | reverse complement strand
GTGTCCTGGAACGTCGAGCGCGTGCCGAACAGCGGCAGGAACTGCTTGGGCCGAACCTCGCGCGAAGCGGGCCACAGCCGCGTGCCGGCACCGCCGCACATGATCAGGGGGATTATGCGTTTGTCCATCGTGATCTCAAACCTTGAAATGGTCCCGATACCAGGTGACGAAGTTATGAACCCCATGCTCGATCGGCGTTGACGGTGCAAAGCCGGTGTCGCGCGAGAGATCCTCGACATCCGCGAACGTTTCCAGCACATCTCCCGGCTGCATCGGCAGCAATTCTTTGATCGCCGTCCGGCCCAGCTCCCGCTCCAGAAGACCGACGACGTGCATCAGTTCCTCCGGATGATGATTGCCGACATTGTAGAGCTTTGACGGCGCATTTGCGGCAGCCGGATCGTCCGCAGGCACGAGATCGATCAGCTTGGACACGACGCGCGTCACATCGTCGATATAGGTGAAATCGCGGCGCATTTTGCCATGGTTGAAGAGCCGGATCGGCTTGCCGGCCATGATGGCGCTCGCGAACAGAAACATGGCCATGTCGGGGCGGCCCCATGGCCCGTAGATGGTGAAGAACCGCAGCCCCGTGACCGGCAGGCGATAAAGATGGCTGTAGGACTGCGCCATCACCTCGTTCGCCTTTTTGGTCGCGGCGTAGAAGCTGACCGGATGGTCGGTGCGGTCCGCAACCGCAAATGGCAGTTTTGTGTTGGCGCCGTAAACGGAGGATGACGAGGCGTAGACCAGATGACCGCAGCCATTGTTGCGGCAGCCCTCCAGCACGTTGAGAAAGCCGACGAGATTGGAATCGGCGTAGGTCTGCGGCTGCTCGATCGAGTAGCGCACGCCGGCCTGCGCGGCCAGATGCACGACTTTGGCAAAACGATGCTGCGCGAACAGCGCCGCCATGGTCTCGCGGTCGGCGAGATCGGCCTCGACGAACGAGAAACGCGGTTGGTCCCGGAGCAGAGCAAGGCGCGCTTTCTTCAGCGCCGGATCGTAATAGCTGTTGAGATTGTCGAGCCCGACGACGGCGCGACCTTCGCCCAGGAGCTGCCGGGCGACGTGGAAGCCGATGAAGCCGGCCGCACCCGTGACCAAAATCGCCCGATCCGTCATCCTGTTCCCTGGGTGATCCCTCGCCCGATCCTGTCTAGCCGCCACCTCGACGGGGTCGCAATAGGCTCCCCGCTCCTTCACGCGGTCTCCTCATGGCGTCCTTAACGACGGCTCCTCGACGAGAGCTATTGCAAGATCGGCGCCAAAACCATACCAAAGCGGCCGAATTCGGCGCCTCGCGTCGGGTTGCCTCCAATCTTAGCAAACCCTGTTCATGCGGACGAGATGCGCCGAATCCTGTTGTCGACGGCCAAGATCCTGATTTCCGCGGCGCTGCTCTATCTGGCGCTGCGCAAGGTCGACCTGTCCGAGCTGTTTTCCCGATTCACCCTGACCAGCCTGTTCTGGCTCGGTGTGGCGATCGCGGTCACGTTCCTGCAGATCTTCGTCGGCGTGCTGCGCTGGCGCGAGATCAGCGCCGCCTGCGGCGCGCCGCTCGAGCTCGGCCGCGCCATGCGATACAACGTGATCGGCTCGTTCTTCAACCAGACGCTGCCGTCGGCGATCGGCGGCGATGCCGTGCGCCTGTGGCTCGTCGCCCGCGCCGGCGCCGGCTGGCGCACGGCGACCTACTCGATCTTTGTCGACCGCGCCATTGGCCTGGTCGCGCTCGCGATCTTGATCGTCGCCAGCCTGCCCTGGAGCTACACCCTCATCACCGATCCGCACGGTCGCTCGGCGCTGCTGCTCATCGACCTCCTGGCGCTCGCCGGCGGCCTCGGCTTCCTGATCTTCGGCGCGCTGAAATGGCGCTGGCTGAAGACCTGGTGGGCAACGCATCACATCCACGCCTGCGCCGTCATCGCCAATCGCGTGATCTTCAGCGGCACAAGCGGCCCCGTCGTCGCGATCCTGTCGGTCCTCGTTCACGTGCTCGCCGTCGTCATCGCCTGGTGCGTCGTGCAGTCGATTGGGGCCCCGGTTCGCTTCAGCGACGTCTTTCTGCTCGTGCCGCCGGTGATGCTGATCACGATGATGCCGATCTCGATCGCCGGCTGGGGCGTGCGTGAGGCCACGATGAGCCTTGCGTTCGGCTTCGCGGGACTTTCCGCCAACGAGGGCGTCAACGTCTCGCTGCTGTTCGGCGCCGTGTTCTTCCTGGTCGGGGCAGTCGGCGGCCTGGTCTGGATCCTCAGCGCCGAGAAAGCCGCGCAAGGGTCGGCCCCGATCGGAGTGCCGGAGTGAATTCGGCTGCCGATGCGCTCGCCGGCGCGGCCCTGCTGCTTGCCGTTGCGGCGGCCGCGCTGATCTCGGCGCTCGTGACCTGGACCAGCCGCCCCCTGCTGCAGCGCTACGCGCTGGCGCGGCCGAATGCGCGGTCCTCCCATCGCGTCCCGACCCCGCAGGGCGCCGGCATCGCGGTGATCGCCGCGACGCTGATCGTTGCCTCGCTGTGGGGGGTCTCCGCCAATGTCGCGATCCCGCCGGCGCTGGTCGCTGCGACAATCGTGATCGCGCTGGTCGGCTTCGTCGACGACATCGTATCGCTGCCCGTGCTGGTGCGCCTGGTGCTGCAGGCCGCCTGCGTCGGCGCCGTGGTGTTCACCGCCCCCGACACCGCGCGCATCGTGCCGGCGCTGCCGCTCGCGCTGGAGCGCGGCCTCATCGTCCTTGCCGGCGTCTGGTTCGTGAACCTCGTCAACTTCATGGACGGGCTCGACCTGATGACGGTGGCGGAAGTCGTTCCGGTCACCGCTGCGCTGCTGCTGCTGGGAATGCTCGGGGATCTCCCATGGCCGGCCGTGCTGATCGCCACCGCGCTGTGCGGCGCCATGCTCGGCTTTGCGCCGTTCAACCGTCCTGTCGCAAAAGTCTTCCTGGGCGATGTCGGCAGCCTGCCGATCGGCCTCCTGCTCGGCTGGTGCCTGCTCGAGCTCGCCTGGCACGGACAAGCGGCTGCGGCGCTGCTGCTGCCGGCCTACTACCTCGCCGATGCCACCATCACGCTGTTTCGGCGCATCGCGCGCCGCGAGCCGTTCTGGTCGGCGCACCGTTCGCATTTCTATCAGCGCGCGACCGACAACGGTTTCTCGGTGTCCCGGGTGAGCGGCGAAGTCTTCCTGCTTAACCTCGTGCTCGCAGGGCTGGCGATCCTCGCCGTTCGCGCCGCGACGGTGGTCGTCACGCTGCCCGCGCTGATTGCCGGCGCGATCGCGGTCGCCCTCCTGCTGCGCCGCTTCTCCCGCCCTCAGGCGTCCTGAGCCGACACGGCGAGCCGCAGCCCCTCATCGAGCGAAACCTCCGGCCGCCAGCCGGTCGCGAGCGCCTTCGAGACGTCGAGCTCGAGCGAGCCGATCAGACTGTCATGCATGTCCTGCCGGCCGATCATTCGGAAAAGCGCGCTGAGCAAGCCCGGCGGCAAGCCGAATAGTCGTGGGCTCTTGCCGGACGCCTTCGCCAGACGCGCGATGAATTCGGGCGTCGAGAACTGCTCACTGTCGGCGAGCAGGAATATCTCGAAATGGCCGGCCGCATCTGGATGAGTGAGCCGATGCAGGATGAAGGACGACAGGTTCTGCACGGCAAGGAAGGCGCGGCGATTGCGGATCGCGGCGAACGGCAACGGCACCCCAAGGTTCATCGCGCGCGTCAACAGAGCGAAACTTCCCTTGGCGCTCGCGCCATAGACCATGGGCGGCCTGATCACAGAGATCTTCATGTCGCTCTCGCCCGCGAGCGTCCTCAGGCCTGCCTCGGCCGCCGCCTTGGACGTCCCGTAGAGGCCGCGCGGCGTCGGGACGTCGTTCTCGCTGAACGGGGCCCTGCCCTCGTTGCTGCGGCCATGCACCAGCACGGTGCTGATGAAGATGAAATGGCGCACGCCCGCCCTCGCCGCGCAGCGCGCCAGGTGCACCGTGCCGGCGGTGTTGACGTCCTGGTAGAGCTGGGCTGCATGCTCCTCGCGCCTGTGATGCACGCGCGCGGCAAGGTGAACGACCGCCTCCACCCCCTCGAGCGCGGCCCGCCAATCGGTGTCGGCGCCGATCGATTCGATCACGACCTCGCCGTCGATGCCCTGACGCTTGCGGACCACGGGGCGGACCGACCAGCCCTCGCACGCCAGCGCCTGCCCGAGGTGACGGCCGATGAAGCCGCTCGCTCCCGTCACCAGTACGACCGGTTTGCGTTCGCTCATCGTCGCTCCCCGAGCGCTGGATTGCGCAACAATGGTCAGGCCGCCGTGGATCCAAATTCCGGCACGGCATCCTTCAGGATGGTCCTGATGGTGGCGCGATCGTCGCGCGCGATCGCCTGCTCAAGCGCCGCATTCCATTTGCGCAGCGTCTGCATCGGCGGCTCGTTCGGCTGCGCGGCCATGATGCCGGGCACGCCGATCTCGCGGGTCGGCTCCTCCGAGGCAAACAGGATCTCGTGCAGGCGCTCGCCCGGCCGCATGCCGGTGAACACGATCTCGATGTCGTAGCCCGGCTGCAGCCCGGACAGGCGGATCATGCGCTCGGCGAGATCGACGATCTTCACCGGCTGGCCCATGTTGAGCACGTAGACCGAGACGTCGGGACGCTGCGTCCCAAGCGCATGCGTCGCCGCGGTGATGACGAGATCGCAGGCCTCGCGGATGGTCATGAAGTAACGGACCATGTCGGGATGAGTTACCGTCACCGGCCCGCCGGCCTCGATCTGGGCCTTGAACTTCGGCACCACCGACCCGTTCGAGGCCAGCACGTTGCCAAACCGGACCGAGATCAGCCGCATCGGCGGCTTGCTGCCGTTCGCTCCGGCTGCGAGGTCGCGATCGAGCGCCTGGCAGTACATTTCGGCAAAGCGCTTGGTGAGGCCGAGCATCGACACCGGCTCGATTGCCTTGTCGGTAGAGATCATCACCATCGCCTCGGCGCCGGCGGCAACGGCGGCGTCCGCGACGTTGATGGAACCGAAGATGTTGGTTTTGACGCCCTCACTCCAATCGCGCTCGAGGATCGGCACGTGCTTGAGCGCCGCGGCATGGAAGACGATGTCGGGCTTGAACTCGGCCATCAGGCGCATGACGCGCTCGCGGTCGCGAATGTCGGCAATCCGGCCTTCGATCTGTGCGGTGGCACCACGCGCGGCCAGCGCCTCGGTGACCGCGTAGAGAGCCGGCTCGGAATTTTCCACGATCAAGAGACGTGCCGCGCCGAAGGCGACCACACGCTCGCAGATCTCGGATCCGATCGAGCCGCCGCCGCCGGTGACGATCACGGCCTTGCTCCTGATCAAGGCCTCCAGGCGCGCATAGTCGATCTTCTCGCTCGGACGCAGCAGGAGGTCCTCGACCGCAACCGCCGTGAGCCTTGGCGTATCGCCGCTCTCCAGCGAGGGCATCCGGCTCACGATCACACCCAGTTTGCGCGCCCGCATCAGGATCGATTCCGGATGCGACTCCGGCTCGAAAGCCGATGGTGTCATGATGAGGCGCGCGATGGGCTTGTCGCGCTTGGCGAAATCCGAGATCACATCCTCGACGTCGTCGATGCCGCCCAGCACCGGCACGTTGCGAATGAGCTGGCCCCGATCGGCAGGCGATGGTGACAAGACGCCGATCGGCCAGATGCGCTTGATCGCTCCGCTCTCGATGCCGCGCAGCAGCACTTCGGCATCCGCGGCGCGGCCGATCAGCAGCGTCGGCGCGGCCTCCCCGCCCCTCGCGTGACGCCGCACCCGCGTATAGCGGAAGTAGCGGTACGCCATGCGCAGCGCGCTGAGGAAGAAGATCTCGAGAAACCAGTAGAGGACGATCGTCACCTTGCCGAGAAAGAAGGCGCCGCGAACGTTGGGGGCAACGAGGATGTAGTCGAGCACGAGCAGCGCAACCGTGAGCACGGTCGCCGCGCGAATGATGTTCAGCGCATCAGGCAGCGAGATGAAACGCCATTTCGTCGTGGTCAGATTGCAGAAGAAGAACACGACCACGCTGAAGGCGAGGAAGTAGGGCAGGATCTGGAACAGCAGCGGCAATCGAGCGTAGAAATCGTCGCCACCCTCGAATCGCAGATAGAAGGCGGCAAAAAGCGCCGCCGTGGTCGCCAGCAGGTCGTGGAGCGCGATCAGGAAATTGCGCGAGGTGAGATGCGTAAGTCGCGTCATCCGCCGACCGATGAAAACCCAGTTAGATGCAACCTGACCGCGCTGATAGCCCATCTCGACAAGACTTGCCAGCCGCGCGACCGCTCAGGAACCCGCTTCCGCCGTCTTGGTCCGAACCTGTTGTGCCCGGATCACCATGCCTCCGGCAACGCCGACTCCGATGACGTACATCCAGCCCTCGTGGAAGTCGAACAGATGCGAGTTGACCAGCGAGGTAAAGACGTTCTGCACCACGACTAGGAGTCCGATCCAATTGGCAATCCCGTCGCCGCGAAACAACCGCAGATGCAATATCCAAATCGCGTAGAGAATGGCGACGCCGATCGCGCCCCATTGCACCGCAACGTTCAGCGTCTGGTTGTGAGGGTTGCCGATCACCTCGGCTGACGCCCGCCCCTGACGGGCGGGCGTCGCGACGCGTTCGAACAACCCGCGGGTCGAACCGGTGCCGTGCCCCAGGATCGGCGCCTCCGCGAAGAAGCCGAGCGACTTCCGCCAGAACTCGAGCCGCATGCCCATGGAGGTTGCCTCGCCCCGTTCCACATAGCCGGTGTAATCGGTGGTAAACCTCTCGGCGGTGTGGCGCAATTGCGGCGAGGCCTGCCAGGCGAGAACGGCGCCGACGAGCAGCGCGCCGGAGATGATCGCGATGCTGCGCCATTTGAGGTGAAGCAGTGCAAACACGCCGAACATGATCGGAATGGTGACGAGCGCGGTGCGCGACACCACCACGAAGGTCATATTGATGAAGAAGCTAAGCGCCAGCGCCGTCAGCAAGGCGGCGAACCAGTATCGCTTCTCGCGCAACAGCATCACGATCGGATAGGCGAGCGCCACCGCGCAAAGCGCGAATTCCTGGCTCTGGTCAATGTAGTTCTTGACGAAGATGCCGCGCTCGGGCGGATCGGTCTTGAGCGCGAGGTTCGGGTAGAAGGCGACCAGCCAGGACATCACCGACAGCAAGGCGCAGGACACCAGGAAGGCGATGAATATCCAGTGGCCACGCGGCGAGCGCTCGAAATGATAGAGCAGGACCGGCAGCACAAGCAGCTTGACGGTCGGATTGACCGCATAGAAGCGCGCGCCCCACGGGGCATCCGACCACAGCGTCCCCAGCAGCGCGAGAACGACCAGCGCGACCGGCGCAATGCAGATCGGACGCTTCAAGGACTGCAGGAAGTCGCGTAGATCGAGGAACGGCACCATGCAGATCAGCATCAGCGCGTTGAATATCCCCGCAAGCGATGTCGACCAGGGCAGCGAGGCCGCGGTCAGGATCGCAAACAGATCGACGGTCTCGCGCCAGGCAGCGGGGCTGCGCAGACGGCGATGCAACATCTCGCTGGTCGTTTCGCGGGCGAGCGCCGTCACTTGCTCCCTCCCCTGGCGCGATGCACCAGCGCCGTCGTGCTGAAGCCCTGGAGGATGTCGACCAGCACGACCGCCCCGCCCGCGGCCTCGACCACCTCGTGCCCGACGACCTGTTCGCGTGTGTAGTCGCCGCCCTTCACCAGCACACCGGGCTTGATCCTGGTGATCAGGTCGATCGGCGTGTCCTCCGTGAAGATGACGACGAGATCGACGGCCTCCAGTGCGGCGAGCACCTCGGCACGCGCGCGCTCGTCCTGGACCGGACGATCGGCACCTTTCAGCCGCCGCACCGAGGCGTCGCTGTTGAGCCCCACGATCAGGCGGTCGCAGGCGGCGCGCGCCGCGGTCAGCACCTTGACGTGGCCGGGATGAAGGATGTCGAAACAGCCGTTGGTGAAGCCGACGCGCAGGCCCTGCCTTTTCCATTCGGCGAGCTGCGCGTCGAGTCCGGCCGGGTCGAGCACGATCTTCTCTTCGGCCGCGAGCGTGGCATGCGGCAGGATCTTGCGTCGCAGCTCGGCCGCGCTGACGCTGGCGGTGCCCTGCTTGCCGACCGCGACGGCGGCGGCGGCGTTGGCCATGCGCAGTGCCGTGTCCCAGTCCGCGCCGGCCGCGAGCGACACCGCAACCGCAGCGGCGACGGTGTCACCGGCGCCCGAGACGTCGCGCACCTTCACCGGGACGGCCGGCACGTGGACGGCGCCGCCATTCCGCGGCACCAAGGTCATGCCGTGCTCGCCCTGGGTGACCAGGATCGCCTCGCAATCGGCGAGCCGCATCACGTCCTCGCTGGCCTCGACGATGCTCTGCACCGTGTCGGCGCGGCTGCGGGTCGCTTCCGAGAATTCCTTGCGGTTGGGCGTGAGCAGCGTCGCGCCGCGATAGATCGCCCAGTTCAGGCTCTTGGGATCGACGATGACGGGCTTGCCGAGTTTGCGCGCGGCATCGATGGTGTGGCGGATCACGCGCGCCGTCAGCACGCCCTTGGCATAATCGGACAGCAGCACGATATCGGCGCGCGCGATCTGCGGCAGGATCGCGTCGATCAACTTCGTTTCGATCTCGTCGGACGCAGCCAGCGCCTGCTCCCAATCAGCGCGCAGCATGTGCGTGGAAAAATGTTCGGAGACGAAGCGGACCTTTCGCGTGGTCGGCCGCGAGGCGTCGCGCACCAGCACGCTCTCGATGCCGGCTTGATCATTGAGCGCGGCCTCGAGCCGCGCACCGGCGTCGTCCTCGCCGACGAGGCCGACGAAGATGCAGCGCGCGCCCAGCGAAGCGACGTTGCGCGCGACGTTGCCGGCGCCGCCGACGTGGATCTCGCTGCGCTGGGCGGCGATGACGGGCGCCGGCGCTTCCGGCGAGATCCGCGACACCTCGCCGTAGACGAACTCGTCCAGCATGATGTCGCCGATGCACAGCACCGTACGGCCTGAGATGGCTTGCGCGAGGGCATCGAAATCGAGAATGGGCGTCGGCATGGTCGAAAGGGCCTCAGCGAAAGCGGTCGGGCCGGTCGAGATAATCCCCGACATAGGCCTTCACCGCGTCCTCGAGCGTCGTGAAGCCGCCGTTATAGCCGGCGCGGAGCAGACGATCGACCTCGCTCTGGGTGAAATACTGGTAGCTGTCCCGGATCTGCTCGGGCATGTCGATGTATTCGATGTTGGCCCTGGTGCCGAGCGCGGCATAGGCAGCCAGCATGAGGTCCTTGAAGCTGCGCGCCTTGCCGGTGCCGACGTTGAACAGGCCGGACGCCGACGGCGTCGCGAGCAGCCAAAGGACCACGCGCACGACATCGTCGACATAGATGAAATCGCGACGCTGATCGCCGTCCTCGATGCCCTCGCGATGCGACTTGAACAGCTGCACGACGCGGCCTGCCCTGACGTCGTCGAAGCGCCGCGCCAGCACGCTCATCATCGAGCCTTTGTGATATTCGTTCGGCCCGAACACGTTGAAGAATTTCAGGCCGGCCCATTGCGGCGGGAGCCGATCGCCGCGCGCCACACGTTCGGCGACAGCGAGATCGAACAGGTGCTTGCTCCAGCCGTAGAGATTCATAGGCCGCAACTTCTTCAGCGCCGGCAGCGAGGAATCGTCGTCGAAGCCTTCCGTGCCGTCGCCATAGGTCGCCGCCGAGGACGCGTAGATGAACGGCACGGCATTCATCGTGCACCAGTCCAGCAGGCGCATCGACAGGCGGAAATTGGTCTCGACGACGAGATCACCGTCGGTCGCCGTGGTCGCGGAAATCGCCCCGAGATGGATCATGGCCTCCAGCTTGCGGCCCTTCAGCCAGTCCATCAGCTCGGTCGGGGGAACGATATCCACAAGCTGCCGCTTGGCGAGATTGCGCCATTTGCCTTCGGTTCCGAGGAGATCGCAGATCACGACGTCGCTGCGACCGGCCTCGTTCAGCGCGGCCACGACATTCGATCCGATAAAACCGGCCCCGCCGGTCACCAGCAACATTCCACCTACCTGCCCGATTTTAGGTGCCCGATCCTGCCCTAGCGCATGATCCGCCAAAGTGTAAGCTGTTTTGGGATTGCTCTTCTGCCGCCTTTACCTGCCGGCCCGGAGCGGCTAACCGAGCCGCCATATCGGCACGTGTTCGGCCCTCATAACGAATGAATATTGATTCGCAACTTGGTAGTGATGCAGATCGGAGCGACACACGCCCGATCCTGATCGTCCCCTACATGTGGATCGGCGATTTCGTGCGGAATCACACCGTCGTGCGGGTCCTGAAGGAGCGCTGGCCGAACCGGCCGGTCGATCTCCTCACCACCTCCCTGTGCGCCCCGCTGGTGGACTACATGCCCGGGGTGCGCGCCGGCATCGTCTGGGATATGCCGCGCAGCCGGCTGGCCGTCGCACGCCAGTTCGGCTTGGCAGGGCTGCTGCGGAAACAGAATTACGGCACTGCCCTGGTGCTGCCCCGGACCTGGAAAGCGGCCATCGCGCCGGCACTCGCCGGTATTCCTGAACGGATCGGCTTCGTCGGCGAGTTCCGGTTCGGCCTGCTCAACCGCTGGCGCTGGGGTGAGAAGAAGCTGCCCCGCTTCATCGACAAGAACGCCGCCCTCGCCCAGCCCGACGGCGCGCCCCTGCCCGCGGAATGGCCGGTACCGCAACTGCGCGTCCCGGCCGAGGAGATCGCCCGGTGGCGCGAGGCCAATGGCCTCGGTGCCGGCGCCGCGGTGGCACTCGCCCCGGGCTCGGTCGGCGTCTCCAAGCGCTGGACCTCTTATCCCGAAGCCGCCCGCCTGCTGGTCGAGCGCGGCCTCGAGGTCTGGGTGGTCGGCGGTCCCGCCGAAAAGGAGCTCGCCCAGGAGATCGTCGCCGCCGGCGGCCCGGGCGTCCGCGATCTCACCGGCTCGGACTTGCGCAACGGCATCCTCGCCATGGCCGCCGCCGGCGTTGCCATCTCCAACGATTCCGGCCTGATGCACATCGCAGCCGCCCTGGGCACGCCGACCATGGGCATCTTCGGTCCCACCAGCCCCTATCTCTGGGCCCCGCTGAACGGCCTCGCCGCGACACTGGTGCAGGACAAGGAAAAGCTGTCCTGCCAGCCCTGCCAGAGCACGGTCTGCAAGGTGAACGACCACCGCTGCATGCGGAATATTGCGGCAAGCGAGGTGGTGGGGATTGCGGAGAGGGTGCTGGGGGAAGCGGGAAGCGGGTGACGAACTGAGGCGATCGTGGCTCGGGCCGATGATGACATCCTGCCACTGTTTTGCCCGACGAGTCAAAATTCGTTCGAAAAATCCGCAATCTCTCGAACTCTCCGCCAACTCCTTGATTTTGCTGACCCCGGCTACTGTGCATGGGGTTGTTTTCGCGGCTTTGTTTGCGACAGGCGAAAACGGCCTCAGAGCAGCGGCCGATAGACCGCGCCGATCCGCGCCGCCTCGGCATCGAGGCTGAACTTCTCGAGCACCCGCGCCCGCCCGCGCTCGCCCATCGCGGTCGCCGCAGCGACATCACGCATCAGCGGCTCGAGCGCCGCAGCGAGCGCGTCGGCATCCCCCGTCGGGATCAGCACGCCGGTGACACCATCCTCGACGACGAGCTCCGCCGCGCCGGCGCGCGCGGCCACGAGCGCGCTGCCCGCCGCCATCGCCTCGATCAGCGTCAGCCCAAAGCCTTCGTTGCGCGAGGTGAAGGCGTAGATGGTCAGGCGCTGATACCAGCGCTGCACTGCTTCGATCGGCAGCTCGCCGGTGATGACGACGCGCGATTGCAGGTTTGCTGCTTCGATGCGCTTCTTCAGGTCGTTGGCAAAGGGCGTCTGCTCGGCCGTGACCTGCCCGACGATGACAGCAGTGAAATCCGGATAACGCGGCAGCAGACGGCACATCGCATCGACGAACAGATCGGTGCCCTTCTGCGCACGGACGCGACCGAAGCAGCCGATGGCGTAACGGCCGGGCAGCGCGGCTTCCGCGAAAGCCGCAGCGCGATCGGCGGGCGGCGCGTAGACGTCGGTGTCGACGCCGTGCGGGATCACCGTCGCCTTCACCTTCAGGAACGAGGCCGAGAGATCTGACGTTGCGATGATCGCGTCCATGCGCCGGATCAGCCAGCGCGTGATCCAGCTGTGATGCCGCTGCGCCGCTGAGGTGAACACGAGCTTGAGCGGCCAGCCGAGCGCGCGCAAGCCGACGCCCGCGATCATCTCGTTGTTGCGGCGCGCATGCCAGATCACAGGCCGCTTGCGGCGCCAGAGCTTGAGGAGATCTCCCATGCTCAGCCGCGCGATCCCCGCCGGCGCGTCGGAGCCGAACCAGGCCGCGCGATACAGTTTCGCCAGCCGCGGCGCCACCATCCGGTTGGTCGCGGTGACCCCGGAATAGCGCCTGTGCAGATTTGGCACGATCAATTCGAGATCGCCGGGGGAATTCGCCACGTCACACTCCGTTTCGCAAAGTCCCTATACGCAACATTAAGCATAGTGACCAGTTCAGCGCCGCCGATACCCCCTCTTCACCACGCAAGCGCTAGCCTTGCGCGTTGATCGAAGACGGGTGAGATCATGACTGTGCTAGTCACCGGCGGCGCCGGCTATATCGGAAGTCACACGGTTCTGGCGCTGGCGGAAGCCGGCGAGGACGTCGTCGTGATCGACGATCTCTCCACCGGTTTCTCGGCCTACCTGCCCGAAGGCGTGCCGCTGTTCATCGGCGATGCCGGCGACGAGAACCTGCTCGAAGGCGTGATCGCCCAGCACGACATCGAGAGCATCATCCATTTCGCAGGCTCGGTCGTCGTGCCGGATTCGATGCGCGATCCGCTCGGCTATTACCGCAACAACTTCACCACCGCGCGCAACCTGCTCAACGTGGCGGTCAAGCGCGGCATTGGCCGCTTCATCTTTTCCTCGACCGCTGCGGTCTACGGCAATCCGGATCAGGTGCCGGTGCCCGAGCACGCGCCGACGCGGCCGCTATCGCCCTACGGCTCCTCGAAGCTGATGACCGAGATCATGCTGCACGACGTCGCTGCCGCCTACGGCATGCAATACGTGACCTTGCGTTACTTCAACGTCGCCGGCGCCGATCCGCAGGCGCGCATTGGGCTAGCCACCGTCGGCGCCACGCACCTGCTCAAGATCGCGGTGGAAGCCGCCACCGGCCAGCGCGCCAAGATCGACGTGTTCGGCACCGACTATCCGACCCCGGACGGCAGCTGCATCCGCGACTTCATCCACGTCACGGACCTGTCGCAGGCCCATCGCTCGGCACTCGCTTATCTGCGCAATGGCGGCGCCTCGTCCACGCTCAATTGCGGCTATGGCCGCGGCTATTCGGTGCTGGAGACCATCGACGCGGTGCGCCGGGTTTCGGGCCGCAGCTTCGCCGTGCAATACGCCCCGCGCCGGCCCGGCGACATCATGACCATGGTCGCCGACACCAGCCGCATCCGCAGCCTGCTCGACTGGCGGCCGCAATACGACGACCTCGAGACCATCGCAGCCCATGCGCTGGCCTGGGAGGACAAGTTGTTCCGCGAGCGCCACGGCGAGCTCCGCCACGCCGCCTCCGCCTAGAATCATCCCAAGCGCAAGCCCTTAATTGGGCTTGAAAAACCCGGCTTGAGCGGGCACAGAGGCCCATCGATCCCTGACGCGCGGGCAGGCTTTTGTCCTGCGCCGTCAATGGACACCGGATGGCCCAGTTTCCAAAGAAAATCACCGACGATCCCTACGCGGCAGCGGTCCTGATTCGCCGCCTGATCACGGAACAGGGCATCGTCTATTGGCGGCGCTATCTCGTCGCCTTCGCGCTGATGGCGCTCGCCGCCGGCGCGACCGCAGGCGCGACCTACGTGCTCGGCCAGGTCATCAACCAGGCCTATGTCGACAAGAACATCCCGGGCATCGCGATGTTTTCGGGGATCACGGTCGTTCTGCTCTTCATCAAAGGCGTGGCGACCTACGGCCACATGGTGATCCTGACCAAGATCAGCAACGCCATCCTCGCCACCAACCAGCGCCAGCTGTTCGCCAAGCTGATGCGCGAGAGCGTCGGCTTCTTTTCCGAGCGGCACTCCTCCGAATTCCTGGCGCGGCTGACCGCCGGCGCCAAGTCGATCACCGACGTCCTCAACATGCTGGTCAACGCCGTCGGGCGCGACCTCCTGATGCTGCTCGCCATGATCGGCGTGATGGTGTGGCAGGATCCGCTGATGTCGTTCATCGGCCTCGTCGCAGTGCCCCCGGCGATGCTGGTGCTGCGCAAGCTGGTCAAGCGCATCAAGGGCCTCGCCTTCAACCAGTTCACCGGCACCGCCGACATCATGGAGACGATGCAGGAATCGCTTCAGGGCATCCGCACCGTCAAGGCGTTCACGCTCGAAGAGACCATGCAGAGGCGCATCGACGAGAACATCGCGGTCGTCGAACGCAACGCCAACAAGATGGCCCGCGTCGCCAACCGCTCCAACCCGCTGATGGAGATGCTGGGCGGCTTCGCCGTCGCGGGCTGCCTGATGTATGGCGGCTATGCCGTGGTCGCGCTCAACGCCACGCCCGGCGCGTTCTTCTCCTTCATGACCGCATTCCTGATGGCGACCGAGCCGGCCAAGCGGCTGGCCCGGCTCAACATCGATCTCAACAGCCAGCTCGTCGGCGCCCGTATGCTGCTCGAGGTCGTCGACAGCCCCGCGAGCGAGCAGTCCGACGATGACAAGCCGGCGCTGAAGCTGACAGATGCCCGTATCGAGCTGCGCGATGTCAGTTTCTCCTATCGCTCGGGCGAGACGGTGCTCAACCGGATGAGCTTCGTCGCGGAGCCCGGCAAGGTGACTGCGCTGGTCGGCCCCTCCGGCGGCGGCAAGTCGACCGTGCTGGGCCTGCTCCTGCGCTTCTACGAGGTGACGCAGGGCGACATCGTGATCGACGGCCAGCCGATCTCGTCGGTCTCGCGCAAATCGCTGCGCGCCCAGACCGCCTATGTCGGCCAGGACGTCTATCTGTTCCGCGACACCATCCGCAACAACATCGCCTTCGGCAAGCCGGACGCCAGCGAGGACGAGATCGTCGAGGCGGCGAAGGCGGCCTGCGCGCACGACTTCATCACGGGCTTTCCGCTCGGCTACGACACGCCCGTCGGCGAGCACGGCACCCAGCTCTCGGGCGGACAGCGCCAGCGCATTGCGGTCGCGCGCGCGTTGCTCAAGAACGCGCCGATCATCCTCCTGGACGAAGCCACTGCCGCGCTCGATTCCGAATCCGAGCGGCAGGTGCAGGAGGCGATCGAGCATCTCTGCCAGAACCGCACCACCATCGTGATCGCACACCGCCTGCACACCATCATGCACGCAGACAGCATCCTGGTGGTCGAAGGCGGCGAGATCGTCGAGCAGGGCCGCCATGACGAGCTGCTCCGTCGCGGCGGCCGCTATGCCTCGTTCTTCCGCCTGCAGCATCACGACGCCGGCGCTCTGGCGCCGATCAGCGCAACCGCATAGAGTTCGTTCCACCTCAAGAGCAGCGAGACCCGCATGAACGCCGCCTCCTACGTCATCCCGCTTCCGCCCCAGGCTTCGCTTCCCGTCGTCGGCGAGAGCGGCCGTTATCCGGTACGCCGCATCTGGTGCGTCGGCCGCAACTATCTCGAGCACATCCGCGAGATGGGCAATGACGAGCGCGCCCCGCCGTTCTTCTTCGCCAAGCATGCCGACATGCTGGTGCCCGACGGCGCCACCATTCCCTATCCGCCTCTGACCAAGGATCTGCATCACGAGGTCGAGCTGGTCGTCGCGATGAAGAGCGGTGGACTGAACATTCCCGCCGACAAGGCTCTGGACCACGTCTACGGCTACGCCGTCGGCATCGACCTCACCCGGCGCGATCTCCAGATCGCCTCGCGCAAGAAGGAGCGCCCGTGGGAGATCGGCAAGTCGTTCGACTATTCGGCGCCCTGCTCCGCGCTGCAGCCGGCCTCGAAGATCGGCCATCCCTCCAAGGGCAAGATCTGGCTGACGGTCAACGGCAAGGAAGCGCAGAAGGGCGACCTCACCGAGTTGATCTGGAACGTGCCCGAGATCATCTGGCAGCTCTCCCAGCAGGTGAAGCTCGCCGCCGGCGACATCATCATGACCGGCACGCCCGCCGGCGTGTCGCAGCTCCAGCCTGGCGACAAGCTCGAATGCGGCGTCGACGGCATCGGCACGCTGAAGGTCAGCATCGGCCAGCCGGAATAAGGCTCGCTGCAGCTCGAACTCAAAAGGCCCCGGAATGGGGCCTTTTGCATGTCGATCGTGCACGCGGTCGAGCTACCAGGCCTTTACCGGCCGATTGGCGTGGCTCGCCTGCGGCACACCGCGATTGAGCGACATGTGCGAATGCACGCACAGCCAGCCATCGCCGTTCCTCGAAAACACCATCGTCGCGCGGCCTGGGCGCGCGAACGGGCTGCCATCGGGATGATAGCCCGTGCTCGTCCACGGCGCGACGACGGTTGCCATCATACCGTCCGGTGATGCCAGAACGGAGGTCTGATCGAGGACGAAACGGAAGTCGGTCGTCTTCGGCCAGACATTGTCCCATTGGGTTTTGACCCATTGATCGAGGCCGGGGATGACGTCGCTATGGGTGCCGAAGGCGAGCACGTCCGGATCGAAGAGCGGCCGCGCCGAGGCGTAATCGACCTCTCGGACATAACCCGCGAAGGTGTCCAGCCATTCGCGGAAGAACTGCGTGATCTCAGCATTCGCGGTCGGCAAAGAGGCCATCACCTGCTCCACATTCGGCAACCCAATCACGGCGATCTTTGTTGCCATGGGCCGGACGATCCAGCAAGATTTGTGCTCCCGGATCACTCGATCGCGACAGGTGTCACGTCACAGCCGGGTTCGATGCTTCGACATCGGCCGGCTCCATTTGGTGGGAGCCAGATTCATGAACCGCGTCCTTCTGCTTGCAGCCTCCCTCCTCCTCGCCGGCAGCACAGCCGGCGCGCAGTCCAGTCAACCCTATGCCGGCCTTGAGAAGTGCCCCATCAAGGCGCTGTCACAGCAACAGATCGACGATCTCCGCGCCGGACGCGGTATGGGCCTGGCTCTCGCTGCGGAGCTCAATGGATATCCCGGTCCCAGCCACGTCCTCGAGCTCAGTGATCGTCTCGGCCTGACCGCCGATCAGCGCGCCGAGGTTCAACGGCTGTTCGATGCCATGAAACAGGAAGCCGTTCCGCTGGGTAACAAGCTCGTCGAGCAAGAGAGAGCGCTGGAAGACCTCTTCTCTTCCCGCAGGGTCACATCGGAAGCGCTCAAGACCAGCATTGGTGCCATTGCCGAAACTCAGGGGCAGCTCCGCGAGAGCCACCTCAAATACCACCTATCAACCGCTGCCGTGCTCGATAAGAGCCAGATGCAGCGATATGCAGAGTTACGAGGCTATCAGCGTCCCGACGGCTCCGCAGGGCACAAGCACAAGCACCATCACTAGACAATGCCGACCGAGATCAGACGATCGCGCTAGGGCGGATCGAGATGAGGCAACGGCCGACCAAGCTTCGCTGATCCGCCCCGCGCATTTGCCTCAGTTCAGTGCCGAATACACGATGAGGCCGAGGATCAGCGCCGCTAGCGCGTATTTCAGCGTGTAGTAGACGTTGCGGTTCCACTCCTTCACCTTGCGGCTGGCAAGGTGGATCTCGTAGAGCTTGCCGAACACCTTGTTGAGCACGCCGACGTGCTCACCGTCGACATTCTGGGTCGCCGACGCCTTGACGATGTGATGGCTGACCCAGCGGTTGATCGCGGTCATGAAGCCGTACTTCATCGGGCGCTCGACATCGCAGAACAGGATGATGCGGTTGACGTCGGTCGCATTCTCGGCGCTGTGGATGAAGGTCTCGTCGAACATGAAGGCCTCGCCATCACGCCAGACGCATTCGACGCCATCGACGAGGATCCGGCACTTGTTCGAGTTCGGCGTGACCAGGCCGAGGTGATAGCGCAGAGAGCCGGCGAAGGGATCACGGTGAGCGCCGAGCTTGCCGCCGGGCGGCAGCATCGCGAACATCGCGCCATGCACGCTCGGGATCGATTTGAGTAGCTCCACCGTCGTCGGGCACAGCGTGTTCGCCGACGGCAGGAAGTCGTCGTACCATTTCAGGTAGAACCGCTTCCAGCCGCTCTTGAAGAACGAGTAGAAGCCCCAATCGTTGTTCTTCGCCGCCGCGCGGATAAAACCTTCATCGAACAGGCGCACGGCTTCGTCGCGGATGGTCTCCCAGTTCTCGCGGAGGGGCTTCAGCTCCGGAAACTGATCGACCGAGATCACCGGCTTGTTCGGCACCGCCGAGCCCGCATACATCAGCACATTGTAAGGTGCGAGATAGGTCGAGTGATCGCCGAGCTGGCGCGCGAAGCGCAGCCGCTGCTTGCCGCGGAAGTGGACGTAAATCGTCGAAGCCGCAAGCACGTACAAAATGACGAGCTGCGGCGCAAAAAGCTGTTTCAACATTTCCCCAATCCCCAAGTGACCCAGCCGGGGTGTCGTGTAGCCCGACCCGGCCGGAGCGGCAAGATATTCACCGCTGGGTTGCAATCACGCCGGGGAGAGCAAGGGGATGGACTGAGGTCCAAACCGGCCGAAACGAGCCGAATCAAGCCCGCGACAGCGCCTGCAGGCCCTTGAATGTCAGGCGCTTGGGGTCGGTGACGCCGGCGAGATAGAGGCGGCGGATGAAGGCGATGACGGCGTCGCGGTCGCAATCGGTCAGCGCGACGACGGCGTCGACCGCTATTCTCTGGGCTTCCATTGGGCTCACCTCGGCCTTGCGAGTAACCCCGGCCGAGACAGGGTAGGACTCATCCGTTAAATCGGCGTTAACCGTTCAGGAACCATCGCCGATTCAGCCGCCCCGCCGTTTACGCGAAAACGCGCATTGCGGGGGCATGAAGCGGCTCAACGCGCCTTGGTGCTCTGCTTCAGCAGCGCAAACTGCTTCTTCAGCCGGGGCACGGCGAAGTCGGTGAAGGCGCGCACCTTGGGCACCGAAAGCCGGCCCTGCGGGCAGATCAGATGCGCCGGCATCTCCGGATCCTCGTCGTCCGCCAGCACGATCTCGAGCTCGCGGCGCGAGACCTGCTCGGCCACTTGGTACGAATACATCCGCGCCACGCCGCGCCCGGCCACAGTGGAGGCCACTGCCGCATAGGTGCTGTTGACGACGAGCCGCGGGGTGAACTGCACGGTGCGCGGCGCCGATGAGCCCGGCTGCGGCGCAAAGGTCCAGGAATTGGGCAGATGCGCCATCGCGACGATCTGGTGTTTGGCGAGATCGCCCGGCTCGGTGATGCGCGGATGTTGTTTCAGGTAGCGGGGAGCTGCCACCACGACGCGGCTGATCCCGCCGACCCGCATCGCCACCATCGCCGAATCCGCCAGCGGACCGATGCGAAGCGCGATATCGACGCCTTCCTCGATCAGATTGACCGCACGGTCGAACAGCAGGAGTTTTGCCGATACGGTCGGGTAGGCGTCGAGAAACGCGTCGAGGATCGGCCGCAGTACCATCTCGCCGGAGACCACCGGAGCGGTGATCGTGAGCAGACCACGCGGAGCCGTGCGCGGTCCGGCCGCGATGTCCTCGGCCTCCTCCAGATCGGTGAGCACGCGGCGGCAGATCGCGACATAACGCTCGCCTTCCTCGCTCAGCTTGATCGAGCGTGTCGTCCGGTGCAGCAGCTCGGCGCCGACCCGCTGCTCCAGAAAGGCGATGGCGCGGCTCACCGCAGCCGGCGATCGGCCGAGCTTGCGTCCTGCGGCAGCCAAGCTGCCCTCGTCCACCGCAAGGACAAACACCTTCATCGCGTCCAGACGATCCATGCGCTCGCCGCAGCCCCCTGAGATTTCGGCTGAAAGCTAGGCGTTTGCGCCGGCTGCGACAACCTCCGCAAGGATCGATCCGGCATTCGTTCGCGTCGCGAAAGAGTGTCTGCCGGGCAGCGGATATTCGCAAGCAAGCCGCCGCAGCGTACCTCAACGCCCAAGCCAGCCGCCGCTGGCGCAGGTTTTCAAGCCAACAACAGGAGCCCGTCATGGGTATCGAGCAGAAGGTCGCCATCATCACCGGTGCATCGCAGGGTATCGGCGCCGCCCTGGTCCAGGGTTTTCGCGATCGCAACTATCGCGTCGTCGCAACGGCGCGCTCCATCAAGCCGTCGGGTGACGACGACGTCCTCGCCGTTGCAGGCGACATCGCCGAGCGGTCCACCGCAGAGCGCGTGGTGTCGCAAGCGATCGCCCGCTTCGGCCGAGTCGACACGCTGGTCAACAACGCGGGCATCTTCGTCGCAAAACCGTTCACCCAGTACACGGCCGAGGACTATGCCGCAGTTATGGGCACCAATGTCGCGGGCTTCTTCAACATCACGCAGCTTGCCATCGCCGAAATGGAGAAGCAGGGGTCTGGCCACGTCGTCCAAATCACGACGACGCTGGTCGATCAGGCCAATTCGAATGTGCCCTCGGTGCTGGCCTCGCTGAGCAAGGGTGGGCTGAACGCCGCGACCAAGTCGCTCGCGATCGAATACGCCAGGCGCGGCATCCGCGTGAATGCGGTGTCGCCCGGCATCATCAAGTCGCCGATGCACCCGGTCGCGACGCATGCCCACCTCGACGCACTGCACCCGGTCGGCCATATGGGGGAGATGTCTGACATCGTCGATGCCGTGCTCTATCTCGAGGGCGCCTCCTTTGTCACCGGCGAAATTCTGCATGTCGACGGCGGCCAGAGCGCCGGCCACTGAGAGGAGGAGAACCACGATGCCCATCGTCACCATTAAAGTGACCCGCGAGGGAACGGCGCCGGGTGCGGCGTCGCTCACGGCGGAGGAGAAGGCCGCACTGATCAAGGGGTCGAGCGAGCTGCTGCGCGACGTGCTCGGCAAGCCGCTCGAGTCCACCTTCGTCGTGATCGAGGAAGTCGACACCGACAATTGGGGCTGGGGCGGCGTGCCCGTGCAGGAATTCCGCCGCCGCCGCGCCACGCAGACAGGATGATCTGCACGCCGTCGCGCGCAAGAGGATGACATGACCTCGGCACGATCGTCGGCCCGCTCGTCGCCGACCATCTCGGCGACCGCTCGGGTTTTGGTCCCGCCCTTCGCGCAGGCGAGCTGCATCACCTGGCACTGGGCTTTGTCATGCTTTGAGCAAGCGACCTCAGCAACTCGGTTTGCTTCAGGACCAACTCACATTGCTTTCGCGCATGCGTGCCCGACAGCTCAACCAACTCTGCCAGAGTCTTTGCACGCCCTAGCTCCCGCGCATACTCCAAGGTCGCGCCTGCATTGACCTTCATCAGTTCGAGCACGACGGTGCGACACTCGGCTGCCGTCCCAATCGCGTCGATGAGATCGCTTTCCACGACGACGGTTTCATTGGCCTCTGATGTCACACTGGCCAGCCGTGATTTTGCGAGGTCGTTGGCGAAGTTGAGCGTAGCGCTCATGCCGTCCAAAGCGCAGGCTTGATATCCCTTAGCCATGTCCACGATGAGATCAGTGCTGCTCGAAGGTTCAGGTCTTGCAACGATGACGCTGGCCGCTTCTTGTACCGGAACAGTCATCGGAGCAGGCGCTTCTTGCGCAATCTGCGGCGCATCTTGGGGGAAGACGGCGACTGAGCCCGGCGGCATGGCCAAGCCCTCGTCGACCGCACGGCTCACTTCCGCCGCCAGTTCCAGCAGCGAGCGACGCCCGGTGCGTGCAACGTCAGCAGGCAGCTTTGAGCGCGCCTTTCCCATAATCATCCGACTCCTCGGCCAAGTGCGCCGCGATCCAACCCCACAAACTTACAATTTCGTCCGAAGCTTTGCCCGCCAGTGCGAACTCCGTCACGCCCAACCCTGCTCCGAGTGCATCCTGGTGATCGTTACGCTGCGCAATAAACGGGAGTGCAAGCACGCCGAGCGAGCTTAGCGATGTGGCAGCTTCGCTCAGCCGGCACCCTCGCGTCGGTGTCTGATTGAGGATAAAGGCAAATCGGCGGTTGAGCCTGCGAGTAGCGATCAGTGTAGGAATTGCTGCTTCGATATCGGCCGGGCTCGGGCGCGCCGGGATGAGACAGAGATCGGCGCAGGCGATGACGCGCATCGCCAGGCTGTTGGTCGTGGCAGCTGTGTCGATGATGGCAAGCGAGACGCCTTCGGCCTTCAGGCGCGCGATCAACGGTTCGATCTCGGCTGGATCGGCAACGCGCTCGACGCGGGGATAGGGATGATCGCGGCGCTCTTTCCATTTCGAGATCGTACCTTGCGCGTCCGCCTCAATGAGAGCGACTCGCTCAGCGCGCTGCATTGCTGCCACCGCCAGTCCAACGGACAGCGTACTCTTGCCGCTTCCGCCTTTTTGCGTGACCAGGGCAAGGACGTGCATGTCCCGCGCTCCCCTTAGATGGCAACAACGCGGAACTCAGACGTTGCCGGAAATAAACTTCTTGCAGCGCAAAGAAAAATACTACCGCAAGTCGCGATTCGTCTCAAGCGAACGCGAGGCTATCCCGGCATCCTACGTAGCAAGATCAGGAATACTGCATCACGCCATCGTCGATCCGACCGAAGCGCAACGAGACGATGTCGAGCGCGTAGTTCTGGTGGAGCCGCCAGGGCCGCTTCGAGCCCTGCTTCGGCATCTTGGCAATCGAGCGCTGCACGTAGCCCGAGGTGAAATCGAGCGAAGGCTGCGCGGTGATGGTGGGATCATCGTTGTGCGGCATGCACTGGCGGAAATTGTGCCGGTCCATGTAATTGATGAGGCGGCAGACATATTCGCAGGTGAGGTCGCATTTCAGCGTCCAGGACGCGTTGGTGTAGCCGAAGGCCGAGGCCATGTTCGGCACGTCGGCATACATCATGCCCTTGTAGGTCAGCGTGTTGGCGAAATCGACGGAGCGGCCGTCGACGCTGACCTCGAGGCCACCGGCGACCTGGAGCACCAGCCCGGTCGCCGTCACGATGATGTCGGCCGCCAGCTCGCGGCCGTCCTTCAGGCGGATGCCGTCATGCGTGAAGGTGTCGATCTCGCTGGTGACGACGCTGGCGCGCTGCTCGCGGATCGCTTTGAAGAGGTCGCCGTCGGGCACGAGGCACAGCCGCTGGTCCCAGGGATTGTAGCGCGGCGTGAAGTGGGTCGCGACGTCGTAGTCCGGGCCGAGCGCGATCCTCACGCCCTTGAGGATGAGATCCTTCACCTTCGCCGGCCTGCGCCGGCTGAGCTGGAAGAAGAACATCCCCCACATCACGTTGCGCCAGCGGATCAGGTGATAGGCGAACTTCGCCGGCAGGTTGCGGCGCAGCTTGTTGGCGACGGGATCCTGCGCCGGCCGCGACACCACATAGGTCGGCGAGCGCTGCAGCATGGTGACCTGCTCCGCCTGCTTGGCGAGCTCCGGCACCAGCGTTACCGCTGTCGCACCCGAGCCGATCACGACGACACGCTTGCCCGCGTAGTCGATGTCCTCGGTCCATTTCTGCGGATGCACGATGCGGCCGGCGAAATCAGCGGCGCCCTTGAACTCCGGCGTATAGCCCGCTTCGTATTTGTAATAGCCTGAGCACATGAATAGAAAGTTGCAGGTGAAGCGCACCAGCTCGGTCGCGCCCTCGCCCGTGATGCGCTCGGCCTCGACGGTCCAGCGCGCATCCGGCGTCGACCACGCCGCGCGCTTGACGCGGTGGTGGAAGCGGATGTGCTTGTCGATGCCGTTCTCGCTAGCAGTCTCGCGCACGTAGTTCAGGATCTGCGGCCCGTCGGCGATCGCCTTCGGATCAGTCCACGGCTTGAACGAATAGCCGAGGGTGAACATGTCGCTGTCGGAGCGGATGCCGGGATAGCGGAAGAGGTCCCAGGTGCCGCCGATGCAATCGCGTCCCTCGAGGATGACGTAGCTCTTGGCCGGACACTTGGTCTGCAGATGATAGCCGGCGCCGATGCCTGATAGCCCGGCGCCGACGATCAGCACGTCGAAATGTTCTTGTTGCATGGTTTCCTCCGCCGGGGCGGATTGTCCGCCTGCCGCTGCTGGCCGTCAATCGGCAATCAACGTGCCGCAACTGCAAAGCGAGTTGAATTCCATGCCCCGAAACAACAAAGCCCCGGATCGCTCCGGGGCTTTGCGTCGATGGTTGGTCGAACCGGTGGCTCAGTAGCGGTAGTGGTCCGATTTGTACGGGCCTTCCTGCTTCACGCCGATATAGTCGGCCTGGTCCTTGCGGAGCTCGGTGAGCTTGACGCCGATCTTGGAGAGGTGCAGGCGGGCGACCTTCTCGTCGAGCGTCTTGGGCAGCACGTAGACCTTCTTCTCGTACTTGCCGTCCTTGTTGTTGGCGAACAGCTCGATCTGCGCCAGCGTCTGGTTGGTGAAGGACGCCGACATCACGAAGGACGGATGGCCCATCGCATTGCCGAGGTTCACGAGGCGGCCCTCCGACAGCAGGATGATGCGGTGCTTGTCGGGGAACTCGATCTCGTCGACCTGCGGCTTGATGTTGGTCCACTTCAGATTGCGCAGAGACGCGATCTGAATTTCGTTGTCGAAGTGGCCGATGTTGCAGACGATGGCGCGATCCTTCATCGCGCGCATGTGTTCGATGGTGATGATGTCCTTGTTGCCGGTGGCGGTGACGAAGATGTCGGCCCGCGGCGCGGCGTCTTCCATGGTCACGACCTCGTAGCCTTCCATCGCCGCCTGCAGCGCGCAGATCGGATCAACCTCGGAGACCATGACGCGGCAGCCGGCCTGGCGCAGCGAGGCGGCCGAGCCCTTGCCGACGTCGCCGAAGCCGGCGACCATCGCTACCTTGCCCGACAGCATCACGTCGGTGCCGCGGCGGATGCCGTCGACCAGCGATTCACGGCAGCCATAGAGGTTGTCGAACTTCGACTTGGTGACGCTGTCGTTGACGTTGATGGCCGGCCACAGCAGCGTGCCCGCTTTCTGCATGTCATAGAGACGATGCACGCCGGTGGTGGTCTCTTCGGAGACGCCCTTGATGCTGTTGGCGATCCCCGCGAAGTAGCCCTTCGGCTTTTCCTTGAGCTGCTTCTTCAGAAGCGCGAAGAATACTTCCTCTTCCTCGGAGCCGGGCTTGTCGAGGAAGGCGGTGTCGCCGTTCTCCGCGCGCAGACCGAGATGGACATACATGGTGGCGTCACCGCCGTCATCGAGGATCATGTTCGGGTGACCGCCGCCGTGCCAGTCGAACAGCTTGGCGGTGTAGTCCCAGTACTCGGTCAGCGTCTCGCCCTTGACGGCGAAGACGGGAATGCCGGCGGCGGCGATCGCAGCGGCAGCGTGATCCTGCGTCGAATAGATGTTGCAGGAGACCCAGCGGATGTCGGCGCCGAGCGCGGCGAGCGTCTCGATCAACACGCCGGTCTGGATCGTCATGTGCAGCGAGCCGGCGATGCGCGCGCCCTTCAGCGGCTGCTTCGGGCCGTACTCCTCGCGGGTGGCCATCAGGCCAGGCATCTCGGTCTCGGCCAGCGAGAGCTCCTTGCGGCCGAAATCGGCGAGCGAAATGTCCTTGACGATGTAATCGGTGAAGCCGGGCTTCGCGTTCATGGCGAGTGTCCTGTTGTTGAACTCGTCATTCCGGGGCACTTCCAAGAGGCGAACCCGGAATCTCGACGTGATAGATGAGGATCCCGGGTTCGCTCGCGTACGCGCCCCGGGATGTCGCGTTTATTAGAGCGCGCGCTTGAGCTGCTCGACGAGGTCGGTCTTCTCCCAGGAGAAGCCGCCCTCGTTGTCGGGCGTGCGGCCGAAATGGCCGTAGGCCGAGGTGCGCGCGTAGATCGGCCGGTTGAGGTCGAGATGAGTGCGGATGCCGCGCGGGGTGAGGTCCATCGCTTTGGCGGCGGCCTTCTCGAGCTGGTCTTCCGAAACCTTACCGGTGCCGTGGGTGTCAATGTAGATCGACAGCGGGCGCGCCACGCCGATGGCGTAGGCGAGCTGCAGCGTGCAGCGGTCGGCAAGACCGGCGGCGACGATGTTCTTGGCGACGTAGCGCGCAGCATAGGCCGCGGAGCGGTCGACCTTGGTCGGATCCTTGCCGGAGAACGCGCCGCCGCCGTGCGGGGCCGCACCGCCATAGGTGTCGACGATGATCTTGCGGCCGGTCAGGCCGGAATCGCCGTCGGGACCGCCGATGTAGAACTTGCCGGTGGGGTTGATGTGCCAGATCGTCTTCGCGGTGATCCAGTCCTTCGGCAGCGCCTCGCGCACATAGGGCTCGACGATCTCGCGAACCTGGTTCGAGCTGAGGTCGGGAACCAGATGCTGGTGCGACACGACGATCTCGCGCACGCCGACCGGCTTGCCGTTCTCGTACTGCACGGTGACCTGGCTCTTGGAGTCCGGACCCAGCACCTTCTCCTTGCCGGAGTGGCGGGCTTCCGAGATCAGGCGCAGGATCTTGTGGGCGTAGAAGATCGGCGCCGGCATCAGATCGGGCGTCTCGTTGGTGGCGTAGCCGAACATGATGCCCTGGTCGCCCGCGCCTTCTTCCTTGACCTCGCCCGGCTGCAGCGCATCGACGCCCTGGGCGATGTCGGCCGATTGCGGATGCAGGAGGATCTCGATGTCGCAGGTCTTCCAGTGGAAGCCTTCCTGCTCGTAGCCGATGTCCTTGATCGCGCCGCGGACGACGCCCTCGATCTGCTCGTTGGTCACCGACTTAGGGCCGCGGGTCTCGCCGGCGATCACCACCTTGTTGGTGGTCGCGAGCGTCTCGCAAGCGGCGCGGATTTGCCAGGGGTCGATGCCCGCCTTAGGCCCTTCACGGTAGAACAGGTCGACGATCTCATCGGAGATCCGGTCACAGACCTTGTCCGGATGGCCCTCGGACACGGACTCGCTGGTGAAGAGATAGGACGCGCGCATCAGTAACCCCTTGTTCCGCCGCTAGCCGGCGGGCGTTTGCGATGTTTACTTTTGATGATGTCAATCACGCCGGCGCGAGATGACGTAGGATTCGTCGAGAAACCAGAGCCCGTTGTACTTCCGCAGCACATCCCTGGCGGCATCCAGAGTGCGGCCGTTTTGAGTCATTTCTGTCAATCGGTCGTCCTCAATCTGAGCCACATACACCGCCGCATTCCACGCTGCAAAGGCCGTCGAGGTTCCGATGGTGCCGGTGACCTCGTTGGGCAGAGCTTCCATATCATACCTGAAGATCGAACGATTGTCCGCGTATGCATTAAAATTTAAGTCGCGGCCCACCGATCCAAGTTCATACTTAACGGCACGCAGTAGCTCATGACGGCTGACTGAGAAAGGATTTTCTCCCGGCCAGATCGCCTGGATCATTTCCATGCCCGGATCCTGCCCATGGGAGTGGATACCGATCAGCCTGCCGCCCGGCCGCAGCGCCCGCGCCAGAGGTGCAATGATCCGCTTGGCCCGGAAATTGACCGATGACAGGGCCCGGTAGGGCTGGGATGCGATGACGAGGTCGAAATTGGCCTCAGTCTGGCCCGGCCGCGGAATGGTCGAATCCAGCAGGAACCTGTGGTCCTCGCGATAGAGCACGAGGACGACCGGCCGCTCGTAGAGCGGCATGGCCGTGCGTGGGCTGATCGCAGCGCGCCAGTTCTGCTCCAGAAAGGGCCTCAGCTCCGCGATCTGCTGCTCGAACTCGCCCGACGAAGCGCCGCGGAGCGGCACCTCGTGCCAGACGGTGGCGGCCGCCGCGGCGGGCGACGCTGGCGTCAGCCAGGGCGCCTCCGCGTAGAACATGTTGGTGAACACGAACACCGATGCCGGGTGCTCGAAAATGCGGTCCGGCACCTTCTCCAGCGTCAGGCGCAAATCCTCCAGGCTGAGCTCCTTGCCCGCGACGTAGAACGGCATGTGCGGAAAGCGCTGGTGCGTGGCGCGCAGCACCCGCGCCAGCACCGTTCCGTCGCCGACGCCGGCGTCGAACAGGCGCAGCGCCGGCGGGCGCGGATGGATGGAGGCAAGCTCCAGCGCGACGCGGTCGGCGATCACCCGCTTTTCGCTGCAGGTGTGGACGAACAGCAGGTATTTCTGGCGGTTCTCGAAGAAGCGGAAATTGCCGCGCGGATCGCGCTTCTCGGGGGGCACCTGAAGTCCCCGCGGCGGCGGCACGCCGCCGGCCATCGACGCCGCCATATAGGCCTGGATCCGCTCCAGCGTGTCGATGGTGATGCGCTTTCCCTCGCGCAGGCGGTGCACCAGCTTCCCATCGTTCACCGCGCGCCGGCCGAACGTCGATTCCGCCATGTCCGCCTTGCGGCAGAAGTCGGTGATCTGGCTCAGGATTTCGTCGTTCTTCATGAGTGGGAAATCGGTGGGCAGACGGATTGGGACCAATCTCCTAGCAAAATCTGCCCACTGAGGGAATAGCGGATCCAAGCGCCTCCTTCACAGTTTGCTCCGGCCGCGAGCCGCGCCCCACTCTGGCCCCGCCGAGCAACAACTGGCGCTTCTCCTCTGATCGCCTCCTTACCGTGCGCGCCTGCCCAGTCGCCCTGCTCGCCGCGATCCTGTGGTCCGCCCGCGGTCGCGCAGGCACGCGCAATCAGCTCGAGCCGAGCTGCACGGCGGACACGACGCCGGCAGACAAGATGATCAATGCCTGCGAAGGAATCATCGCGTGGGAGGTGCAGGGGCACGGCCCGCCGAGCGGCACGAGCTCAATCGCGGCAAAGCCAGGCGCGGCAAGGTGATCTCGATCCCGAAGAACAAGCACGTGCCCATGGTCGAACTCCTCTCTGTGGGGGTCTATCTGGCGGAGAAGTGACTCGTGCCCGGACGCAGCGCAGCGCTTCTCAGCGGTGCGCTGCAGAGCTGAGGCCTATAGCTCCGCGCAGCAAAGTCGAGCAGCATGGGCCCCGGCTCTGCGCAGCAACACTGGAGCGTTGCTGCGCGTCCGGGACACGGGTGAGCCTTAACGGCGGAGCCTTACTGCCCCCACACTTCCTTCGCGATCTCGACCGCGAGGCTGAGCTTGGCCCACTGCTCCTCCTCGGAGAGGATGTTGCCCTCTTCCGTCGAGGCAAAGCCACATTGCGGCGACAGCGCGAGCTGCTCCAAGGGCGCGAACTTGGCGGCTTCTTCCAGGCGTCGCTTGATGTCGTCCTTCTTCTCGAGCTCGCCGAACTTCGAGGTGATGACGCCGACCACGACGACCTTGTTGCCCTTGGGCAGGAAGCGCAGCGGCTCGAAGCCGCCGGCGCGGTCGCTGTCGTACTCCAGGAAATAGCCGTCGTAATTGGTGCCGGCGAGCATGGTCTCGGCCACCGGCTCGTAGCCACCCGAAGAAATCCAGGTCGAGCGGAAATTACCGCGGCAGACGTGGGTCGTCACCACCATGTCGGCCGGCTTCTCCGCCAGCGCGTAGTTGATGATGCGCGCATAGATCTGTTGCAGCCCATCCGGATTATCGCCGCGCTCGCGTGCCTTCTGCAATTCGTCCTGCGAGCAGAGATAGGCCCAGACGGTGTCGTCGAACTGGAGATAGCGGCAGCCGGCGTCGTAGAACGCCTTCACGGCCTTGCGGTAGGTCTTGCCGAGATCTTCGTAGAAGGCGTCGAGATCGGGATAGACGTCCTTGGAGATCGACTTGCGTCCGCCGCGGAAGTGGAGCACTGCCGGCGAAGGGATCGTCATCTTGGCGGTGACGTGAGCCTGGTCGGCGACCTTCTTCAGGAAGCGGAAGTGGTCCAGCATCGGGTGGCTGTCTGGAAAGTCGAGCTTGCCGATGACGCGGACCGCATCGTGACGGGTCTGCACGCCCGTGAACTGGATGCCGGTGTCGGGGTGAAACAGCTCGCAGCCGGTGAGCTTGGCCAGGAAGTCGAAATGCCACCAGGAGCGGCGGAATTCGCCGTCGGTCGCGAGCTTCAGCCCGATCGAGGCCTGCTTGTGCACGACCTTCTCGATCTCCATGTCCTCGATCTTGCGCAGATCGTCGGCCGAGATCTCGCCCTTCTCCAGCCGGCTACGGGCTTCCTTGATCTTGAGCGGACGCAGGAGGCTGCCGACCTCGTCGGCGCGGAAGGGGGCTGTGGTTCGCTGCATGTGTTACTCCCTGGACATCTTAGTGGGCCGCCGCCCCGGCGACGCCGAGATGGCGCTCCAGGACAGAGGGGTCGGTCTTCAGCGCGGCGCTCGGAGCGTCGTGGACGATCGTTCCGCGCTCCAATATCACAACGCGATCGGCGAGCCCCAGAATCTTTTGGGCATTCTGCTCTACGATGATCGAGCAGATACCTCCGGACCGGGTGATGGTCCCGATCGCCTTCAAGAGTTCCTCGACGATGATGGGCGCAAGGCCCTCCATCGGCTCGTCCAGCAGCAGGACTTTCGGATTGAGGGTAAGTGCGCGACCGATCGCCAGCATCTGCTGCTCGCCGCCGGAGAGCTGGTTGCCGAAATTGCTCCGCCGCTCCTTCAGCCGCGGGAACATCTCGTACACCTTCTCGACCGTCCAGGGACCGGGCTGCGCTACGGCGGTCATGTTCTCTTCCACCGTCAGCGAGCGGAAGATGTTGCGCTCCTGCGGCACCCAGCCGATGCCGGCGCGCGCCCGCTGGTCGGGCCGCATCGCCGTCACATCGGTGCCGGCCAGCGCAATGGAGCCTGCGAAGCGGCGCGTGACGCCGACGATGGAGTTGATCAGCGTGGTCTTGCCGGTGCCGTTGCGCCCGAGCAGCGCCAGCACCTGTCCTTCGGCGAGGCGGAGCGTCATCTTCGGCAGCACCACCGCCTCGCCGTAGCCGGCGCGAAGCGAATCGATCGCGAGCAGGTCAGACATCGACCGCCTCCTCGCCGAGATAGACCGCCTTCACCTGCGGATCGCGCGCGACCTCTTCGGGCGGGCCTTCGGTCAGCAGCGCGCCCGAGACCAGCACCGAGATGCGATCAGCAAAGGAGAACACGAGGTCCATGTCGTGCTCGATCAGGAGCACGGTGACGTCCCGCGGCAGGCTGCCCACGACGGCGAGAATGTCGTGGCGCTCGCTCTCGGGCACGCCGGCGGCGGGCTCGTCGAGCAGCAGCACGCGCGGCTTGGCCGCAATGGCCACCGCGATCTCGAGCAGGCGCTGCTTACCGTAGGGCAGCGTCACGGTCTCTTCGTTCATGACGTCGAGCAGATGGAAGCGGGAGAGCAGATCGGCGGTCTCGCCATTGACGTCACTGCGCGTGCCCATCCGTCGCCACCAGTCGCCGCCATGGCCGAGGCGCTCGGAGACCGCGAGCCCGATGGTCTCCAGGGGAGTCAGGTCCGGGTAGAGCTGGTTGATCTGGAACGTGCGCGACAACCCGCGCAGCACGCGCTTGTGCACCGGCAGATCGGTGATGTCCTGACCTTCGAGCAGGATGCGGCCTGCGTTCGGCTTCAGCACGCCGGTGAGCTGGTTGATGACCGTGGTCTTGCCGGCACCGTTCGGACCGATCAGCGCGTGGCGGGCGCCCTGCTCGACCTTCAGGGACAGATCGCGGGTGACGCGCAGGCCGCCGAACTGCTTTTCGAGATTTTGGGTTTCGAGCGCGATGGTCATGAATCGCTCTCCGGCACGGCGACGACCGCCTTGCGGCCCGCAATCTGCCTGATGATCAGGTTCGGCACATACAGCACCCAGCGATGCAGGCGCTGGCGGCCGACCAGCACGATCACGACCAGCACGAGGCCGATCCAGAACTGCCAGTATTGCGGCGTGATGGTCGAGAACAATTCCTGGAGCAGGCGGAAGATCACCGCGCCGACCAGCCCGCCGTAGAGATAGCCGGTACCGCCGATCACCAGCACCAGCATCAGGTCCGCGGAGCGCTCGAAGGCGAACACGTCGAGCGAGGCGATCGCGGTCGTCTGGGTGAACAGCGCGCCCGCAATGCCGGAATAGAACGCAGCCAGCGTATAGATCGCGATCAGGCGGCGGTTGACCGGAATGCCAATGGCGGCGGCGCGGAGGGGATTGTTCTTGATGGCGCGCAGCGACAGGCCGAACGGGGAATGCACGACGCGGCGGGCGAACAGGAACAGCAGGAACAACACGGCCAGCGAATAGAAGAAGCCGGCCTTGCCGAACATGTCGAACGGGATCTCGCCGAAGATCGGCTGCATCTCGATGCCCTGCAGGCCGTCGGTCCCACCGGTGATATTGGAGAAGCGCTCGGCGAGCGCTTCCAGCAGCAACGCAATGCCGAGCGTCACCATCAGGCGCGTCAGGTCGACGCCGCGGATCACCAGAAAGCTGGTGGCAAAGCCGAGCACCATGGCGGCAAGGCCGGCGACGATCAGCGCCAGCACGGGCTCCTTGACGATGCCGTGCAGCGCCAGCAGCCCCGCGGCATAGGCGCCGACGCCGAAGAAGGCGGCATGGCCCAGCGAAACGATGCCGGCATAGCCGAGGATGAGATCGAGCGACATCGCGAACAGCGCGAGGCGCAGGATGTCGGTCATGATCAGATAGCGCGACGGAAATGCGAAGCCGCAGGCCAGCACGATCAGCCAGAAGGCGATTTCGCCGTAGTGCCAGCGCGCCTGGCGCTGGGCATGGTAGCCGACGTCGGAAGCAGCGCTCATCGGTGAACTCAACGCGCGGCCGTGCGGCCGAACAGGCCGTTCGGACGCCAGATCAGGATCACGATCATGATGGTGTAGATCACGAAGGGGCCCATCTTCGGCACGTAATATTTGCCGGCGACGTCGCCGATGCCGAGCAGCAGCGAGGCGAGGAACGGGCCCGTTATCGAGGAGGAGCCGCCGACGGTGACCACGATCAGGAAGTAGATCATGAACTTCAGCGGGAAATACGGATCGAGGCCGAGGATCTCGGCGCTGAGCGCGCCGCCGAGGCCGGCGAGCCCGCAACCGAAGGCAAAAGTGAAGGCGAATACCTGCGGCACGTTGATGCCGAGACCGCTCGCGGCGCGGGGGTCATCGACCGCCGCCCGCAGGCGGCTGCCGAAACGCGTCTTCGCCAGCACCATTTGAAGCGCGATGGTCAGCAGGCCGCAGATCACGATGATCATCAGCCGGTAGCGGCCGATGCCGACGCCGAACAGATCGAACTGGCCTTGGAGCGCGGCGGGCAAATTGATGAAGACCCGCGAGGATCCCTGGATGTAATCGACGGCTGCCACCGACATGAAGGTCAGGCCGATCGTGAACAGCACCTGGTCGAGATGGCTGCGGGCGTAGAGATGACGGTACAGCGTCCGTTCGAGCGCGATGCCGATTGCAGCCGAGGAGACGAAAGCGAGCGGCAAAGCGGCGAAGAACGGCCAACCCATCCGGTTGACCAGCACCATGCAGATATAGCCCCCCGCCATCGCGAAGGCGCCGTGGGCGAGATTGACGAAGTTCATCAGGCCCAGCGTGACCGCGAGCCCGCAGGCGAGCACGAACAGCAGCATGCCGTAAGCGACGCCATCGAACAGGTTGGTGAGGATTGCGGTCATCAGCAGTCGAGGGTCATCTCAAGTGTGGCCAAGGGCCGTGCTGCACTCCCTCTCCCGCTTGCGGGAGAGGGTTGGGGAGAGGGTCTTTCCACTTGGAGGATTCCCGACGACGAGAGAACCCTCACCCGGCCGCTCCGCGTCGACCTCTCCCGCAGGGCAGGCGGGAGAGGTGAGGAGAGCCCCGGGATGACGCGCTTTCGCGCGTCACTTCTTGGTCTTGCCGAGATCTTTGACAGCCTCGAAGGTCGCGAACTCGACATTGTAGAGTTCGCCATCCACTTTCTCGACCTTGCGGATGTAGATGTTCTGCACGATGTCGCGGGTCTCGGGGTCGATCGAGATCGGACCGCGCGGGCTCTCCCACTTCTGGCCCTTCATGGCCTCGATCAGCTTGTCGCCGTTGGTGTCGCCACCTGTCTTCTTCAGCGCCTCGTAGATCAGGTGGATGCCGTCATAGCCGCCCACGGCCATGAAGCCCGGACGGTTGCCGAAGGCCTTCTTGTAGGCCGCGACGAAATCCTTGTTCATCTGCGAGGGGTGCGCCGCGGAATAGAGATGCGCGGTGACCGTGCCGAGCACGGCGTCGCCCATGTTGTTGAGCAGATCGTCGTCGGTGACGTCGCCCGGCCCGATCACCTTGATGCCGGCCTTGTCGAGGCCACGCTCGGCATATTGCTTCATGAAGTTGCCGCCCTGGCCCGCCGGCACGAACACGAAGATCGCGTCCGGCTTTGCGTCCTTCATGCGCTGCAGGAACGGAGCGAAGTCGGGGTTCTGCAGCGGCACCTTGACTTCTTCGACCACCTCACCGCCGCCGGCCGTGAAATGCTGCTTGAAGAAGTTGAGGGCGTCATTGCCCGGCGCGTAGTCCGAGGTCAGCGTCGCGACCTTCTTGATGCCGTTCTTCACCGCCCAATCGCCGATGATGGTCGAGGACTGCGCCAGCGTGAAGCTGGTGCGCACGATATAAGGCGAACGTTCGGTGATAATGGAGGTGCCGGCCGCCATCACGACTTCAGGAATCTTGGCCTGGGTAGCCAGCGGCGCGGCGGCGAGCGCGGCCGGCGTCACGCCGAAGCCGGCGATGAAGTTGACCTTGTCGTTGACGATCAGCTCCTGCGCGGCAGTCTTGGTCTTATCTGGGATCGCCGCGTCGTCCTTGACGATGATTTCGATCTTCTTGCCGGCGACGGTGTCGCCCTTCTGCTGCATGTAGAGCTTGATCGCGTTCTCGATCTGCTTGCCGGTCGAGGCCTGGCCGCCGGTCATCGGCAGGATCAGCCCGATCTTGACCGTGTCTTGCGCCTTGGCAGGCGCGACGGCCGCGAGGCCCGCGATCGCAACGACCGCTGCGGTGCGTAAAAAAATCCTGCGTTCGAACATCAGATGTCCCTCCCCTTCATTCCTCACCTCTTGTGCGGCGGACCGAGTACCCGGTCCTTGCCGCGCTTCACTCACGGACAAGCCATGCCGTGCGGCCACATGGCGTCCTCTGTAACCCCGTTGTCAATCGAACGTTGGGCGACCATTCGGCGCAAGCCGCGCAATCTGCCTCAACAACGGCGGAGAGCTATTTGTACGATTGTACAAATGAAATGGTCCTGTCAACGAAAAAGCCCTGTGACACTGGGCCGGAGGGCGATGGCTTTGCCACCCTACGAGGGCCGCACCACACCGGGATGGAGGATTCAGTCTCTCATTTGCAGAATCCGGACATCTTAAGTGCGTCCGTGGCATGCCCCGTCCTACGATCCGTCCAATGACAAATACCCGGTGTATACCGTACCAACAGCGGTGACCTCATCAAGTACAAAATATGCCTATTGTAATACCTTCTCTGTATACAGCTTTGCCCTCCCTCGAATAGGCCAATTTTACCTATTGAGAGATATGGTTGCCGCCAACGCCTATGGCGCTCCACCATCCGCGCCCCGTCGGGGGCACGACCAGAGATATTCATGCGTTCTCGCTCGCTTTCGATCGCCGCCGCACTCGCCCTGCTCAATCTCGCAGGCTGCGGGACGGTCAACGAGAAGCTCTCCGCCGGGATGGGCGACTACGTCCCGCAATGGGCCGGCGGCCTGCCCGCTGATGCGCCGCCGCGGCCCGGCACGCCGCAATACGATGCCTACATGAAGGAGCGCGAGCGCAAGCGGCTGATGCCGGCGACCGATCGCGAGAAGGAAGAACAGGCCCAGAAGGGCGCGACGGGGACGACGTCGGCCGGCGCGGGGCGCTGAGGAAGCGAATGGCGAACAGGGAGTAGCGTATAGGGCGCGCTCCCCCTCCACTCACCATTCGTCCCCCATTCGCTAATCCACGAACACAACGGTCTTGCGGCCGTTGAGGATGACGCGGTCGTCGAGATGGTAGCGGATGGCCCGGGCCAACACGCGGCGCTCGATGTCACGGCCTTTGCGGACCAGATCTTCCGGCGTGTCGCGATGGCTGATGCGCTCGACGTCCTGGTCGATGATCGGGCCCTCGTCGAGGTCGCGCGTGACGTAATGCGCGGTGGCGCCGATCAGTTTGACGCCGCGCTCATGGGCCTGGTGATAGGGCTTGGCACCCTTGAAGCCCGGCAGGAACGAGTGGTGGATGTTGATGCAGCGCCCCGACAGCTTTGCCGAGAGATCGTCGGACAGGATCTGCATGTAACGGGCGAGCACCACCAGATCGGTCTTCGTCTTGCCGACGAGGTGCATAATCTGTGTCTCCTGCTCGCGCTTGGTCTCCTTGGTGACGGGCAAATGGTGGAACGGGATGCCGCCGAAATCGAGCCCGGCATAGACCTCGCGCGGGTGATTGGAGACGATCGCGGTCGGAATCATCGGCAATTCGCCGGTTCGCCAGCGATAGAGGATGTCGACCAGGCAGTGATCGGACTTCGAGACCAGCAGCATCACCTTGCGATGCGCAGCGCGGTCGCGCATCTGCCATTCCATGCCGAAACGCTCGGCGATCGCGGCGAAGCCGGTCTGCAGTGCCGCGAGTTCCACGGCAAGATCGGCCGCTGTGAACACCACCCGCATGAAGAACTTCTTGGTCTCGACGTCGTCGAACTGCTGGGCGTCGAGGATGTTCTGTCCGTTATGAGCGAGAAACGTCGAGACCGCCGAGACGATGCCTGGGCGATCCGGACAGGACAGGGTCAGGACGTATTGATGGTCGGGCAAGGCTCGGCTCTTGATGAAGGTTTGTGCAGCGGAACGATCCAGCGGATTGCGCCCTGCTCTAGCACCGACCCGCCCTTGCGCCAATCCCAACCGCGGAGTCAGGATGAACGGACAATTGCGAATTCTCAACGGAGCATACCCATGGCCGACCGCTTGAACGGCTACCGCATCCTGATCCTGGAAACGCGCGAGGAGGCGCAGTTTTCCAAGCTTCTGGCCGAGCAAGGCGCCGAGGTCGTGCAATGCCCGATGTTCACCATCCATGATGCGCCGGATCCGGCTCCAGTCGAGGCCTGGATTCGCCGTGCCATCGACAAGCCCTTTGACGATCTCGTGCTGATGACCGGCGAAGGCCTGCGCCGCATCATGAAGCTCGCCCGCGCCCGCGGGCTCGACGCTGCCCTTGTCGCGGCGCTCGCCCAGGCGCGCAAGTTCACCCGAGGCCCGAAGCCGGGCAAGGCGTTGCGCGAGATCGGCCTCGAGACGCAGCAGACCACGGAGAAGCCGACCACCGAAGGCGTGATCGAGATGCTGGCCAGACTCGACCTGAAGGGGCGGCGCCTCGGTCTGCAGCTCTATCCCGACAAGGATCATAGCGCGCTGACCGGCGCGCTGGCCGCGCAAGGCGCCGACGTCGATACGGTGCTGCCCTACGTCTACGATTCCAAGGCTGCCGATGCCAACATCGTCGCCGCCATTGACGACATGGCAGAGGGACGCATCGACTCGATCGCCCTGACCAATCTCGGCCAGGTCCGCCGGCTGATCGAGGTTGCCAAGGCGCGCGGCAGCGAGACGAAGCTGCGCGCAGGTCTCGAACGCACGCTGATCGCATCGGTCGGCCCGGCCGTTTCCGGCGAGCTCGCAGCGCATGGCTTGCGCACGGACGTCTCGCCCGCCGACGAAGCCTATTTCATGCGTCCTCTGATCTCGGCCATGGCAAGTGCGTTAGCCGACAGGAAAGCGGCCAGCGCCGCGAGGTAAGAGCCGAGCGCGGGGGCGGCCTGCGGCGACTGCGATTGACACCGGCATCGCCAGCGTTAGGTTGCGCCACAGCAAGAAGAAACAACAAGGTTAAGGAAATCGCCGTGACACGCGTCATCGCGTCGTGAGCGCCACTGCACGACCTTCGGCGCTCGCGCCATTCCGCATCCGCAACTACCGCTTCCAGTGGCCGTCCGATCTGCTCACCTCCTGGGCCTTCGAGGTCGAGACGCTGGTGCTCGGCTGGTACGTCATCGTCGAGACCGGCTCGGTGCTGCTGCTCACGCTGCTGGCTTCACTCCAGTTCGTCGGAACATTGGTCGCGCCCGTGTTCGGCATGATCGGCGACCGGATCGGCCATCGCGATCTCCTGGTTGTCATGCGCCTTGCCTATGCGGCGCTGTCGTCGACCATCATGGTCCTCGCGCTGAGCGGTCATCTGTCGCCGCTGAGCGTCATGATCATCGTCACGATCATGGGCTTGATCCGCCCCTCCGATCTCGGCGTTCGCGGCGCGCTGCTCGCCGATATCATGCCGGCCGAGCAGCTGGTGGGCGCCATCAGTGTTGCGCGCACGACCCAGGACAGCGCGCGCATTGCCGGAGCGTTGACGGGGGCCGGGCTGTTCGCCGTGCTCGGTATCGGCCTCGTTTATGTGGCGATCGCCTGCCTTTACTTCACGGCAGCGCTTCTCATGCTCTGCCTGACCCAGCCGAAAAGGACCGTCACCACGAGCGATCTTCCCGCAAGCAGCCACACCGTTTCGCGGCTGCTTGGCGACCTCAAAGAGGGGATCGTCTATGCCTGGAACGGGCCGGCAATGCGCGCGGCGCTGTGCGTCGCTTTTCTGGCGAATCTCACCGCATTTCCTTTCACGGGCGGATTGTTGCCCTACATCGCGCGGGAGATCTTTCACACTGATCAGACCGGCCTCGGATATCTTTCGGCGAGCTTCGCCGTCGGCTCGCTAATCGGCTCCATCACGCTCAGCCTGGTCAGTGGCGTACGCATTGCCCGGCTCCTGATCGGCGCAACGCTGGCCTGGTACGCAATGCTGCTGGTGTTCGTCGAGGTCAGGACGATGCCGGTGGCGATGGCCTGCCTCGTCCTCGCCGGTATCGCCCAGAGCATGTCGATGATCTCGGCTGCCGTCATCCTGATGCGCACCGCGAGCGCACATCTGCGCGGCCGTGTCATGGGCGTGCGCATGATGGTGATCTATGGCTTGCCGATCGGACTGCTCGCGGCCGGCAGCCTGATCGACGTCATCGGCTATTCCGCGACGGGCTCGCTTTATGCCGGCGCAGGATTCGTCGCGATGGTGGCAATCGCGATCCGCTGGCGCGCCGATCTGTGGCCGGCGCACGCGCCGGCCAATGCGCGATGACGGCGTCCCCGTAACGACGTCAGACCTCCACCGGCGGCGATCTCAGAGGAAGCAACGCCGCCACCCGCGAATCGCGCAAATAGAGACCGCCCCAGGCAAGACCAGCAAGATAGACGCCGAACAGCATATGGCTGAAGAGCGGGTTGCCGACCCGCAAGTGAACAGCCACCGTGCCGCCCATATAGGCGGTCAGCAGGATCGCACCGAGCACGGCCGTTCGCGGGAGGCCGTAGAGCGCGGTGCAGGCCAGCGCCACCACGCCCAGCGCGCGGGCCAGATCGGCCGACGGGGGATAGCCGAGCTCGGCGGTCGCGTTGATCACGACGTCCAGCGGGACGAGCTTCATCCCGGCATCAAACAGCATGAAGGCAATCACGAGCCCGCTCATGACGGAGCCGGCCACATGTCTCGACTTGGACATCGTCATCACCTACGACGCCTTCCCCTTGAGAAGCGCGACGATGGCCATCGCATGGCCATGGCCAAGGCCGAACTCGTCCTTGAGCGCGGCCACGATGGCACCCGCTTTCACGCCGGCGGCCAATCCCGCCCCGGTCGAAAAACCCCGGTCCTTGCCCCATTTGCGAAACTGGTCCGGGCTCTTGCCGGTCTTGGCCTGGATATTGTCGAGATAGGCCTTAAAACTCACCGCAGCGCTCCTCCGATGTTTGCTCCACCAGCGCGGCCGGAGCGATCCAGGCATATTGCGATCAGGACGTAGTCGTCTTGTATGAAAACGACAATTGCGGCCGCTCGCGCGAGAGGCGCGCAGGCGTCATGCCGATCAGTTGCCTGACCGAGCGGGTAAGATGGGCCTGATCGAAATAGCCAGCGCCCGATGTCGCGTCCAGAACGGAGCTGCCGCTCACCAGCAAGGCCGCGGCGCGACGCGCCCGCTCGATCTGCTGATGGCTGCTGAACGTCATGCCCGTAACGCGGCGAAAGTGGCGCTGAACCGAACGCCGGCTCATCCAGTCGACGTCGCCGTCGATCGCCGCATCGGTCGCGTGGCTGCGTGCGATGACACCCGCGCGCGCCATGCGAGCGACGAGACTTTCCGCATCGTCATAGCCTGGAATGTCCCAGCTCAGACCCGAAAACAGAAAACGGCCGTTGGGCAGCACCGGCAACTGCATGTTTTGATGGTCGATCAGTGCGCTCGTCGGTATCTCCGGCAGGTAGGTTCCCAGCCGAAACCGGATCGCCAGCCATTCGCCGCTCGCGGGACATTCGACGAGTGTCCCGCGGGTGACCGGCCCTCGGAGCGTCACCGCCAGAAGCTCCGGGAGCCTGGTGACCACAAGCTCGATATTTCCCTCGGCCATCGACAGGAACGAGCCGCCACGCCGGCTCCGGCTGCGCCATACCCGCTCGACGTAAGGCGAGTCCGACGCGCGATGGTCGAACTCTATGAGCACTGAAGCACCGGGAATGCGCAGATCATCGTTCCTCCCCGTAGCTCCCGAGCCGCGCGATATCGAGGATCGTGACCCCGCCATATTCCAGCCGCAGCAGCCCCTCCTTCTCCAGCCGGTTCAGCGCGCGGTTGGCGTTCTGGCGGGACATGCCGGAGAGCGCGCCGATCTCCTCCTGGGTGATCTCCAGATGCGCAGTCGATTCCGGATAGAGGATCGGGTTGAACAGCGAGGCGATGCTGCGGGCGAGGCGCGCGGTGGCATCGAGCGTGCGGTTGACCTCGAGCATGCCGATGAACTGGCCCAGCCGCTCGTTGAGTTGGCGCACCAGGAAGCGGTTGAAGCCGACGCTGTTCTCGAACAGCCACATGAAGGCGCTGCGTTCCATCAGCGCGATGCGGCTGTCGCGCAGCGCGACCACGTCGTAGCGGCGCGGCTCGTTCTTGAGCACGCTGCCCTCGCCGAACCAGGCCCCTGCCGTCAGCCCGGCAAGGCTGGTCTCCTTGCCGTCGCGCGAGACCCCACCCATGCGGGCAAGGCCGCGCACCATGCCGGCCCAATAGGCAAAGATATCACCGCGCATGAACACGCTCTCGCCGGTGCCGTAGGACCGTTCCGTAATTCCGGCGCGCGCGACCTCGATCTCGGCTGGTGTGAGCTCACGCGACCAGGCGGCAATGCGCTTCAGATGATCCTCTGAAATCATGATCTCGAAGCCAGCCGCACCGTTCAGTCACCCCATGCTCCTGTTGCACTGCAACAGAATCGCTTCGGCCATCCATCCGACGAAAGATGAAGACCCGCTCGGCCCGACAACTTTGTCGCAGAATTGTCAGGCCGGAGACATTTCAAAATAGCGCTTTCCCCTATTGAGGACCACCTCGGGCGATGCGGCTTTTGATCCCTCACGGGAACGAAGGTGGCGCCGGTCCGGTCGAGACCAATAGCTGCATGGTCTGGCCGGCACGACCGTACTAGGATCGCCTGACAGGAACGGAAGAGCGCCAATCAAGCGCCATCACCGGGAGGGATTCGTTTGGTGGCTACCAGTCTCGAAGTGCGCGGCGTGTCCTTACGATTCGGCGGCGTCCGCGCGCTGACCGACGTCAGCTTCGCCATCAGGGAAGGCGAGCTGTTCTCGATCATCGGCCCCAACGGCGCCGGCAAGACCTCGATCGTGAACTGTATTTCCGGTCGCTATAAGCCGACCGAAGGCCAGCTGTTCTATCAGGACCGCGACATCACCGGCTTGACGCCGAATGCCCGCGCCTCACTCGGCGTCGGCCGCACCTTCCAGAATCTCGCGCTATTCCACCACATGAGCGTGCTCGACAACATCATGGTCGGCCGCCATCACCTCTTGAAGAACAATTTCCTCACGGGCTCGCTGTACTGGCTCACCGGCGCGCGCAAGGAGGAGCTCGAGCACCGTCGCAAGGTGGAAGAGATCATCGACTTCCTCGATCTGCAGCCGGTGCGCAAGGCCACCGCCGGCACCCTCCCCTACGGCCTGCGCAAGCGCGTGGAGCTCGCCCGCGCTATGGCGCTGGAGCCGCGCCTGATCCTCCTCGACGAACCGATGGCCGGCATGAATTTCGAGGAGAAGGAAGACATGGCCCGCTACATCGTCGATCTCAACGAGGAGTTCGGGATGACGGTGGTGATGATCGAGCACGACATGGGCGTGGTGATGGATATCTCGCATCGCGTCATGGTGCTGGATTTCGGCAAGAAGATCGCCGAGGGCGATCCGGCGACAGTGCTCGCCGATCCGCACGTCAGGCGTGCCTATCTCGGCGAAGAGGACGAGGTGCTTGTCGATCCCGATGATGCCTCTCCGGCGCAGGAGAGCGCGGCATGATGGATTATGCGGGCCGCGTCGCGCAGGCCGACACCTATCCGAAGATGCTCCGGCTCAATGCCAGGGAGCACGGCAACGAGATCGCAATGCGCGAGAAGGATCTCGGGCTCTGGCGCATCTTCACCTGGAACGACTATCAGGCCCGCGTGCGCGATTTCGCGCTCGGCCTCATCGAGCTCGGCCTGGGCCGCGGTGATGTCATCGCCATCATCGGCGACAACCGGCCCGACTGGGTCGCGGCAGAAGTTGCGACGCATGCCATTGGCGGCCTCAGCCTCGGGCTCTATCGCGACGTCCTGGACGAGGAAGCTTCCTATCTCCTCAACTACGGCGAGGCGCAGCTGGTCTTTGCCGAGGACGAGGAGCAGGTCGACAAGCTGCTCATCCTTGCAGAGCGCGTGCCGAAGCTGAAGCACATCATCTATTCCGATCCGCGTGGGATGCGGAAATACGACGACCCGCGCCTGATGCCGGCGGAGAAGTTCGCCGAGCTCGGCCGCGCGCGGGCAGCACGCGAGCCGGAACTCTACGACAGATTGGTCGATGCCACCGAGGGCGAGGACGTCGCGATTCTCTGCACGACGTCGGGCACCACCTCGCATCCGAAGCTCGCGATGCTCGCCGCCGGACGCGTGCTCGGCCATTGCGCCACCTATCTCGCCTTCGACCCCAAGGGTCCCGATGACGAATACGTGTCGGTGCTGCCGCTGCCCTGGATCATGGAACAGGTCTACGTGCTCGGCAAAGGTCTGCTCTGCCGGATGAAGATCAACTTCGTCGAAGAGCCGGACACGATGATGAACGATCTGCGCGAGATCGCACCGACCTTCGTTCTGTTCGCGCCCCGCGTCTGGGAATCGATTGCCGCCGACGTCCGTGCCAAGGTGATGGACGCAACGCCCTTCAAGCAGCGCCTGTTCGACATCGGCATGAAGTCGGGCCTTGCCGCGCTCGAACAGGGCAAGCGCTCGGGCTTTGCCGACACGATCCTGTTCCGCGCACTGCGCGATCGCCTCGGCTTCACCCGGTTGCGCTCGGCCGCGACCGGCGGTGCGGCGCTCGGGCCTGACACCTTCAAGTTCTTCCAGGCCATGGGCGTGCCGCTGCGCACGCTCTACGGTCAGACCGAGCTGCTCGGGGCCTACACGCTGCATCCCGAGGGCAAGGTCGATCCTGATACCACCGGCGTACCGATGGCCGACAATGTCGAGATCCGTATCGACAATGCCGACGTCCACGGCGTCGGCGAGATCGTCGTGCGGCACCCCAACATGTTCCTCGGCTACTACAAGAACCCCGAGGCCAGCGTCGCCGACATCAAGGACGGCTGGATGTGCTCGGGCGACGCCGGCTATTTCAACGCCAACCACCAGCTCGTCGTGATCGACCGCATCAAGGATCTCGCCGAGACCTCCCGCGGCGAGCGCTTCTCGCCGCAATTCATCGAGAATAAGCTGAAATTCTCGCCCTATATCGCCGAAGCTGTGGTGCTTGGGGCCGGCCGCGACGCGCTCGCGGCAATGATCTGCATTCGCTACTCCATCATCTCGAAATGGGCGGAAAAGAACCGCCTCTCCTTCACGACCTACAGCGACCTCGCCTCACGGCCGGAGGTCTACGCGCTGCTGCAGAAGGAGGTCGAGACCGTCAACGCCACGCTGCCGCCGGCCCAGCGCATCTCGCGCTTCCTGCTGCTCTACAAGGAGCTCGACGCCGACGACGGCGAGCTCACCCGGACGCGAAAGGTGCGCCGCGGCGTCATCAACGAGAAATACGCCGGCATCATCGACGCCATCTACCGCGGCGATTCCGACATCCCCGTCGACACCGTGATCCGCTTCCAGGACGGCACCACGCAGCGGGTGCGAACGACGCTGCGGGTGGTGGACCTCGGCGGGCACGGGCACATGGCGGAGGCTGCGGAGTGATACAGATCCTCGTCATGCGCGGGCTTGACCCGCACATCCATCCTCTTCCGAACAGTCTTCCTTCCTCATCGATGGATTGCCGGGTCAAGCCCGGCAATGACGGGCTGAGTCACTCAACATGAACACCGCCTTCCTCATCCAGCTCCTGGTCAACGGCCTCGTGGTCGGTACGCTCTATGGCGTAGTCGCGATGTCGTTCGTGCTGATCTACAAGGCGACGCAGGTCGTCAACTTCGCGCAAGGTGAATTGCTGCTGGTCGGCGCCTGGGTGTGCTGGGCCTTGCTGGCGAAATACCAGGTGCCGTTCTGGATCGGCATGCCGATCACGCTGGTGTTCATGTTCGTGTTCGGCATCGCGGTGCAGGTGCTGATCCTGCGGCCGATGATCGGCGAGCCCATCATCTCGGTGATCATGGTGACGATCGGCCTCTCCACCGTGCTGCAGGCGACGCTGAAATGGATGTTCGGCGTCAATCCGCAGCCGTTCCCGCGCGTGTTCGAGAGCCAGTCGGTCGACCTGTTCGGACTGCAGATCCAGACCGTGTACGTCATGAGCCTCGTGGTGTCGGTCGCGATGATGATCGGCATGGCCTGGTTCTTCCGCGCGTCGAAGTACGGCCTTGCGATGCGCGCCACCGCGTTCAACCAGCAGGTGGCGCAGTCGCTCGGCATTTCCGTCAAGAGCGTGTTCGCGATGGCCTGGGCGATCTCGGCGACCGTCTCGGCGGTCGCCGGCGTCGTCGTCGCCGTCGTCAATGGCGTGTCCTCGGGCCTTGCTGCCTACGGCATCAAGGTGTTTCCGGCGGCGATCCTCGGCGGGCTCGATTCCGTCGGCGGCGCGGTGCTCGGCGGCATCATCATCGGGCTTTTGGAGAACGTCGCCCAATATGTCGACAGCGAGTATCTGCACTGGGGCAATCTCTACGAGATCGCGCCGTTCTACGTTCTCATCATCGTGCTGATGATCAAGCCCTACGGCCTGTTCGGCACCCACGACATCGAGCGGATCTGATCCATGGCCGGCCCTGCCCTCATTCCCGCTGGTGATTTCCGCACCACTTACGCCGCGGACACCACGATCTTCCCGACCACCACCAGCCGCAACTTCGCGATTCTGGGCGTCGCGCTGCTCTGCCTCGCGCCGCAACTCTTCAGCGGCTACTGGCTCAGCATTTTGATCCAGATCGGCATCTTCTCGATCGCGGCGCTCGGCCTCAATATCCTGGTCGGCTTCACCGGCCAGATCTCGATCGGACACGCGGCCTTCTTCCTGCTCGGCGCCTTCACCTCGGCCTACATCTCCAATAATGCGCCGATCCCGGTGTTCTTCGCGATCCCGCTCGCGGGACTCGTGACGGCGCTGGTGGGGTTGATCTTCGGCATCCCCGCGGCGCGGCTGAAGGGACTCTACCTCGTCATTGCAACGCTGGCCGCGCAATACATCCTGCTCGACTTCTTCTCGCGCGCCGAGTGGTTCTCCGGCGGCTCGGTGCCGGCGAGCGCCGAGCCGTTCTCGATCTTCGGCTACACGCTGCGGGGCGACCGGCAATATTTCTACGTCGTGCTGGCCTATGTGCTCTTGAGCTACATCCTCGTCACCAACCTGATGCGCACGCGCGATGGCCGCGCGCTGGTGGCGATCCGCGACCATTATCTCTCCGCCGAGATCATGGGCATCAACCTCACCAGGTACCGCACGCTGTCGTTCGGTCTCGCCGCCTTCTTCGCCGGCATCGCGGGCGCGCTCTACGCGCACTATCAGCTCGTGGTCTCCCAGGAAGGCTTCGGCATCGAGCGCTCAATACTGTTCCTGGCCATGATCATCATCGGCGGCACCGGCTCGATCATGGGCACGCTGATGGGCACCGCCTTCGTGGTGCTGCTGCCCGAGGCGATGGAGTTCATCAGCCATCATTTGAAGGGCGGCGCGATCGACAAGGCGCTCTCGCTTAACACCAACATCACCTTTCTGCGCGAGATCGCGATCGGGGTGATCATCATCGCATTCCTGATGTTCGAGCCCGATGGGCTCGCGCATCGCTGGCGACAGATCAAGGCGTATTGGAAACTCTACCCGTTCTCGCATTGAGCACGGCTACTTCACTTAAACGATAACAGGAGGAACCAACCCATGAAGACCAAATCGCTTTTAAGCACCGCGTCGCTCGCGTTTGCGATCGCTGGTTTTGCGGCCAGTGCGCAGGCCCAGATCGCCGTCGGCCATCTCGCCGACTACTCCGGTGCGACGTCGGACGTTGGCACGCCCTACGGCCAGGCCGTCGCCGACACCTTTGCCTGGATCAACAAGAACGGCGGTATCGGCGGCAAGCAGGTCAACCTCGATACCAACGACTACGGCTATCAGGTGCCGCGCGCGATCGCGCTCTACAAGAAGTGGTCGGCGCCGGATGGCAAGGTTGCAACGATCATGGGCTGGGGTACCGCAGATACCGAAGCGCTGACCGGCTTTGTTGCGCAGGACAAGATTCCCTATATCTCCGCCTCCTACGCGGCGGCGCTGACCGATCCGGAAGGCGTGAGCGGCAAGGCCAAACCCGCGCCCTACAACTTCTTCTACGGCCCGAGCTATTCGGACGCGATGCGGGCATTGGTGACCTGGGCGGCGGAAGACTGGAAGGCCAAGGGCAAGAGCGGTAAGCCGAAATTCGTCCATATGGGCGGCAATCATCCGTACCCGAACGCGCCGAAGGCCGCCGGCGAGGCGATCGCCAATGAGCTCGGCTTCGAAGTGCTGCCGCCGATCGTGTTCGCGCTGACGCCCGGCGATTACTCCGCGCAATGCCTCAGCCTGAAGAGCTCCGGCGCCAACTACGCCTATCTCGGCAACACCGCAGCCTCGAACATCTCCGTGCTCAAGGCCTGCAAGACCGCCGGCGTGGACGTGCAGTTCCTCGGCAATGTCTGGGGCATGGACGAGAACGCCGCCAAGACCGCGGCTGACGCCGCCGACGGCGTCGTCTTCCCGCTACGCACGGCCGTAACCTGGGGCGGCAACGCGCCAGGCATGAAGACGGTGATGGAAATCTCGAAAATATCGGATGCAAGCGGCAAGGCCTATCGTCCGGTGCACTATATCGCAGGCGTCTGCAGCGCGCTCTACGCCAGGGAAGCGCTCGACTGGGCCGCCAAGAACGGAGGTGCCACCGGTGAGAACGTCGCCAAGGGCTTCTACCAGAAAAAGGACTGGGTGCCATCAGGCATGGACGGCGTCTGCAATCCCTCGACCTGGACCAACAAGGATCATCGCGGCACCCTCAAGGTCGATCTCTATCGCACCAAGGTGTCCGGTTCGACCAATGGCGACCTGAACGACCTGATGGCCAACGGCACGATCAAGCTCGAGAAGGTCAAGACCGTCGAGCTGCCGCGCAAGCCGGAATGGCTCGGGTGGTGATTGAAATCTCCGACGTTATGGCCGGGCTTCTCCCGGCCATCCACGTCTGACCACGCGGTACGAAGAACGTGGATGCCGGGAAAAGCCCGGGCATGACGACAGTTACGGATTGGCGGCATAATGACCGAAATCAGCGAAGCAACCCGTTCCTCCCCAAGCATCGTCCCCGCACCACCCCTCCTCGCCGTGCGCAACATCGAGGTCGTCTATGACGACGTGATCCTGGTGCTGCGCGGCCTCAGCCTCGACGTGCCCAAGGGCGCGATCGTGGCGCTGCTCGGGGCCAACGGCGCCGGCAAGTCGACGACGCTCAAAGCGATCTCGGGGCTGCTCAAGACCGAGGACGGCGAGGTGACGCGGGGCGAGATCCTGTTCGAGGGCGAGCGGATCAACGGCATCGATCCCGACAAGATCGTCCGCCGCGGCATCTTCCAGGTGATGGAGGGCCGGCGCATCGTCGCCGACATGACCTCGCTCGAGAATCTCAAGCTCGGCGCCTTCACGCGCCGGGACCGCGAGGTCGACGCCGACCTCGACATGGTCTTCAGCTACTTCCCGCGCCTGAAAGAGCGCACCGGTCTCGCCGGTTATCTCTCCGGCGGAGAGCAGCAGATGCTCGCGATCGGCCGCGCGCTGATGGCGCGCCCGAAAATGATCCTGATGGACGAGCCTTCGATGGGCCTGTCGCCGCTGCTGGTGAAAGAGGTGTTCTCGATCATTCAGAAGATCAACCGCGATCTCGGCGTCACCATCCTCCTGGTCGAGCAGAACGCGCGCGCTGCGCTCTCCGTGGCGAGCCACGGCTACATCATGGAGCAGGGCAAGGTCGTGCTCGACGGCAGCGCCGACGCATTGCGCGACAACGAGGACGTCAAGGAATTCTACCTCGGCGGCGCCGGCGACCAGCGCAAGAGCTTCAAGAACCTCAAGAGCTTCAAGCGGCGCAAGCGCTGGCTGTGATCCACAAGGAGCCTAGCCGAGCACCTGGTCGGCTTCCGTGACCGCGCAGAGAACATGATAGAACGACGACGCAGGAATGGTGTCGATCAGCGATTTGCCGTCGCGATCGAACTGGTCGTACCAGCCGCCCTTAACGGGATGGCTGAGATAATGCCGTTCGAGCCGCACCAGCGCCGCGCGCGCCTCGTCCGCCGCGCCCGCCTCGCCGGATTCGGCCTGCGCGATCCACGCCTTCGCGATCTCGGTTTGCGGCCACAGCCGGCGCGTACTGCGGCGGATGTTGCCGCTTGCGTCGCCCTCGTCGACGAGGCAACCCGTCGCCTCGTCACGATAGCGCAGCGAGGTCGCCAGCAGTTCCGCACGACGCTGGCCGGTCGGGCATCCCGTGATGCGTTCAAAATTCTTCAGCAGCCAGACCCATTCCGCCTGGTGACCCGGCTCGACGCTGACCGGTTCGATCTTCGACCAGTCTTCCTCGAAATATTCCGACAATACGTGCCTCTGCTTGTCGTAGAGGTTGGCGAGGAACAATGCGAAGAATTCTCCGGCACGGTTCTGGAACGACAGATCGTGGGTCGCCTCGAAGCACGCGATCATCGCCTCGAACAGATGCATATGCGGGTTCTGCCGGCGCGGCAGCGAGACCGGAAGGCCTTCGTGAACGCCGCCATGCGGCGAGCGCAGGTGTCCGTCGAGGAAGGCGAGCAGCGCATCGATCTCGGCGCGGACCTGCGTATCCTGGTCGAGCGCATAGACGCTGGCGAGCGCAAACAGGATGAAGGCGTGGTCATAAGCATCACGCCGGGCATCCAGCACCGATCCGTCCGGCGTCAGCCGGTGCACATAGCCAGGCCGGCCATCGGGCGCCTTCGCTTTGGCCAGCAGGTGCTCCAGCCCCTTCAGCGCAATCGCGCGCCCCTCGGGATACCAGCCCATCTGTGCCGCCTTGGCGTAGCACCAGATCTGGCGGGCCTGCACGAACACGCGCCGGGGCGCGGCGGCATCCGCCGCACCGTCGCGGTGCAGCCGGTCGATGAAGCCGCCTGCGGCGTGATCCCAGCCGACCGTCGACCACAGCGGCAGCGCCTCGTCGATCATACGGCGCTTCAGGCGCGCAACGACGTTCGACGCCTCGTCCGCCGCAATGATTCCTTCGTCCGCCATCGGGTCCCTTTCAAGCCTCGCCACTGGCGGTCTGATAGCCATGCCGGTGGCGGCGCGCAACGGATGCCAACACGGAAAGAACAGCCATGACCGCCCATTACGACGCCCGCGAGAGGCGTGAGCAAGCCGCGCGCGAGGCCGACCTGTTCGCCCGCCTGCCGGAGGTGCTGCGAGCCGCGATGGCCGCCCCGGCCTATGCCGAGCGGCTGAAAGGCTTCGATCCCGCCGCCGTGACCTCCAGGGCGGCTCTGGCGGATTTGCCGGTGTTGCGCAAGTCGGAACTGCCCGCCCTGCACAAGGCCTCCGCGCCCTTCGGAGGCTTCGTGGCGGCGGCGCCTGGCTCGTTCGCCCGCCTGTTCACCTCCCCCGGTCCGATCTTCGAGCCGGAAGGGCGACAAGCCGATCCCTGGCGCGGCGCAAGGGCGCTGTTCGCAGCCGGGTTCCGCCCCGACGACATCGTCCTCAATACCTTCAGCTACCATCTCACCCCCGGGGGATTCATCTTCGATGCGTCGGCGCGGGCGCTAGGGTGCGCGGTGATCCCCGCCGGCCCCGGCAACACAGAGCAGCAGTTCGAGCTGATCGAGGCCTACCGGCCGGTCGGCTACAGCGGCACGCCGGACTTCTTGAAGATCCTGCTCGATGCCGCCGCAAGCTCGGGGCGTGACGTTTCCTCGATCAAGCGCGCGCTGGTCTCGGGCGCTTCGTTTCCGCCCTCGCTCCAGGCCGAGATCAAGGGGCGCGGCATCGATGCCTACCAGGCCTTCGGCACCGCCGATCTCGGCCTCGTCGCCTTCGAGACCGAGGCCCGCGAAGGCATGGTCGTGAACGAGGACCTGATCCTGGAGATCGTCAAGCCCGGCACTGGCGATCCGGTCGCACCAGGTGACGTCGGCGAGATTGTCGTGACTTCGCTCGACCCGCACCATCCCTGGATCCGGCTCGCGCTCGGCGACCTCACCGCGGCCCTGCCCGGCACGAGCCCGTGCGGGCGCACCAACATGCGCATCAAGGGCTGGATGGGCCGCGCCGACCAGACCACCAAGATCAAGGGCATGTTCGTCCGTCCCGAGCAGATCGCCGAGATCGGCAAGCGCCACGCGGGGCTCGGAAGACTTCGCCTCATCGTCACGCGCCAAGGCGAGACCGACGCCATGACGTTGAGAGCGGAAGCCGCGGCCGCTAACGACTCGCTCCGTGACGAGATCGCGGCCAGCTTGCGCGCCGTGACAAAGCTCGGCGGAGCCGTCGAGCTGGTCGGTCCAGGCACGCTGCCGAATGACGGCAAGGTCATCGCGGACGAGCGCTGAAACTCCAAGATTCCATTCCCTGCTAACAGGGAATTCTGCAGGGAAAGTCATTCCAGCGTGCCGGACCGCGACGCATGAACACGTGGGAAGTGCCTTGAAATCTTGGGCATCTCGGCCGCGGAGCGACAAAACTGGAACAGGGAAATGTCCGGTGTAGAACAGGCAATGCACCCGTCCGAAACAGGGACGCGCCAAGGCGCTCAAAGGCAGGCTGACAGGTTCATCACTTCGCCGATTTCAAAATCGGAGCGGCGAAGCGATCTAGGTCGATCGTCAGTCATCTCCCCCGGCTGGTTCCGGTTGGTCTTCGCGGGTGTGGGGCGACCGGAACTTCAGCGGCGAGCATGGCGTGCAAGCCTGAAATTCCCGAGCCGGCCCAACCCAATTCCGCTTTAGGCCAGGCGAGACGACGTCTGGCGGCTTGGCAGCAACCGGCTGATCTGCGGCGATGCCTTGGACGAGCAAGCCTGCAAGACCCTCCTGCACGATCAGCGGGCACGCGCGGTGATCGCCGATCCGCTCTACAACGTTGCCGTCGACGGCCATGTCGGCGGCCGCGGCAGCATCAAGCACCGCGAGTTCGCCATGGCCTCCGGCGAAATGACGCCGCAACAGTTTACCGAATTTTTGACCACGGCCTGCGCGCTCTCCGCCAGATACAGCGTTGATGGCTCGCTGCATTACCTATGCATGGATTGGCGACATACGCTCGAGCTGTTGACCGCGGCACGACGTATTTACACCGAGCATAAGAATACCTGTGTCTGGGCCAAGACCAATGCCGGCATGGGCTCGTTCTATCGCTCCCAGCACGAACTCGTTCATGTCTTCAAGAACGGCACCGCGCCGCACATCAACAACATTGAGCTCGGCGTCCACGGCCGCAATCGAACCAACCTGTGGACCTACCAGGGCTCAACAGCCTTGGCCGGCAACGCGACGAGCTGCTGGCTTTTGCATCCCACGGTGAAGCCCGTCGCCCTGATTAGCGACGTGATCAAGGACTGCACACGGCGCGGCGACCTCGTCTTGGATCCTTTCGCAGGATCCGGCACCACCGTGATCGCCGCAGAGAAGACCGGCCGCCGCGCCGCTCTGTTTGAGATCGACCCGCTATATTGCGACGTCATCGTACGCCGTTGGCAAAATCACACCGGCCAGGCCGCAATCTGCGTCAGGACTGGCCGTAGCTTTGCCGACCGAGAAGCGGCGGCCGCCGCCCTGACTTACGCGCGGCCGCTTCTGCTGCCTGGCCCCTCTCGGAAGGGAGGCGCTCGTGACTGACGATCAAGGGGCGGGATATCACCGCCCGCCTATTTCAGGACGCTTTAAGAAGGGACAGTCAGGTAATCCCAAGGGCCGGCCAAAGGGATCGCGCAATCTCAGGACGGACCTGAGCAGCATGATGAAAAGGCGCGTCCAGATTCGCGAGGATGGCGAACCGCGCTTGGTGAGCCGGCAGGAGCTCGTGCTCCTCAGACTGTTCGAGCGGGCCGCAAAGGGCGATACCAAGGCCTGCACACAGCTCTTCAACATGATCATGAAGTTCGAGCCCAGGGGAGCAATCCAACAGCGAGACCACAATCGTCACCGAGCATGACCAAGAGATTATCGCAGATTTTCTTCGCCGCCATTCCAAACATGAGGATTGATCAATGCCGATCTCCACCCCAGCCCAACGCGATGCGATCTACCGCAGCGACTTTCTTGCCTTCGCCAGGAAGGCCTTTTACGTCTTTTCCAGCGACACGTATTCGCAGGAATGGTTTCATGAATCGATCGCCCAAAGACTAAATGGCAGCATTGGACGCGCAACAAGACAGATCATCAACGCGCCGCCCCGTGCGCTTAAGTCCTATCTCGTCTCGGTGGCGTGGACCGCATTCAGACTGGGCCAAGATCCCACTCACAATTCATATGCGTCAGTTATTCCCAAGACTTAGCAAACAAGCATTCGGCCGATTGCCGACGAATTATGGAATCGCCCTGGTACCGCGCGCTATTTTCAACACGCCTCGACAAGAGCACTGAGAATCAGCTCGCGACAACGAATGGGGGCTGTCGGTTAGCAATGTCCGTCGGCGGCACTTTAACCGGCTTTGGCGCCGACACTATCATCGTTGATGACCCACTCAACGCAGCCGGGGCGACTTCCGATGTGACGCGCAAGCACTGCAACGAGTGGTTTGATCGTTCGCTCATGTCGCGCCTCAATGACAAGTCCAAAGGCAGCATCATCGTTCTGATGCAACGACTGCATCAGCAAGACCTAGCGGGCCATCTCATCGAAAGACGAGGCTGGGATCATCTGGTGCTCCCGGCTATTGCGGCGCAGGACACGAAGATCCGGCTGCAGAATCGATCTTTTGTTTGGAAACAAGGAGAGCCTCTACAAGCGAGAGAGCCCCTCGAAGTCTTGGACGACCTCAAGAGCCAAGTTGGATCGCTGGTGTTTCAAACACAATATCTTCAAGATCCCGCTCCGGATGAGGGGAATGACCTCAAGCGGGAATGGCTCCAGTCGTATGATGTCGTTCCGATCCGCCAGTCGGGGGACGAAGTCGTACTCTCCTGCGATATGACGAAAACTAGCGAGAACAGCAACTACTCGACTTGTTTGGCCTTTCTTGTCCGCAATCGGAACCAGTATCATCTTATTGACGCTTGGCGAGGAAAGGTTGCCTTCCACGAGCTTTGCCAACTCATGCAGGCGCAAGTAGCCAAACACGCGCCTAATGCCGTGCTCATCGAAGATACAGCTATGGGGTCTCCGCTGACCGGTGAGCTCATGCGGGTTGGGCTGCAAGGCATTGTTGCGATCAAACCGACCAAAGACAAGCGGACGCGTATGAGTGGCGAGACCGCAAAGCTGCAGGCCGGCTCGCTCGTCTTGCCGCGAACGGCACCCTGGCTCGACGATTTTATGTTGGAGTACGTCTCGTTTCCGTTCGGCAAGACCGATGACATGATGGATGCGTTGTCCCAGTTTCTAACCTGGCGCACCGAAGCCGAGCGACGGGTCACCTTCAAGGCAGACTGGGGCGCGTCGAATGGATTGAGCGGATCTGTGGCAAGGCTTGGGGCTCCTTCGGCAAGCGAAATGCTCCATCTTTTGAGATAACGCACATCCTCTCGTCGAAATCACCGGCGCGCAAGGCATACTCGCCAGCGCTGTCCTGGAGGTTGTCAAGATGCGGCCCAGGACCTGGGCCAACTTTCCTACTCGGCATCAACAAATTCTGTCTGAAGTCATCGGCTCTTTTTCGTGCATCAGATGGATCGTTTTCGATCGCTGGCCAGCCGCCGAGCCAACGCAAGCTGATGATTCTCGCGGATCGCCCCCAAGAACGCTGCCGTCTCGGACCATCTACGCCGATGCTGTGGCACTATTGAATGAGCAACCTCGACGTTCTGGCCTAAATTGAAGAAACCCGAGGTCCAGGACGCAGATCAGCACACTGGCGTATCCCGGTTGAAATTGTCGAGCCCGCACAATCCGAGCTTCCGGGCGGTCTTGAGCTTTGCAGACCATCGTGCGGCAAAACGCAGATTTCCAGAACGAAGCTGAGTGGCCGTTGCTCAACTATCCTCTGGTTTGGGAACGCGATGCGCCCGCCTCTGCTCACCAGAGCGGCCCGCTCATGGCGCTCAAGCCCGTTGAGCCGCCGCACTTTTGCCGGCGCAAAACACTCCAACAAATCGGCCAACATCGCCTGGCCTACCGGCATGAATGTGCTGTTGATGTCGACGTGGCCAAGATGAAGATCGAGGTGCTGGCCGCGCGCGCCGCCTCGCACAGCCTGACGCTGCGCGACCGCTGGTCGGATATCTGCCGCGCTATGCCGGCCTTGCGCCGCGTTTCGCGCCGCTGGCAATTTGCGCAACGGCAGCCCGCTGTTGCGGAAGCTGTTCGAGTACTTTGCCTTCATCAGCGCACGCCGGGCGCTCCCCCGGCGCGCTTGCCATGGGCATGGGCTCGCGCGCTTTGTTCCAGCGTGCGCAGGAGCAGGCCCATTTAATCCATGCCGTTAACACGATTGCCAAGGGCGCGCTGGTGCCTGTCCCCGGCGGCGTGCTGATCATGGACGGCGCGACCTTGCTCGGCGCGGTCGGCGTCAGTTGAGCTGCAACCGAGCCTGCGCGCCGTCTTTCGCCTTGAGCATCCGCATTGCCATCGGCAGCGTCACCAGGGCGTCAATCTCAACTAGGTTGCCAGCGAGCGCGCGGAACTGGCCGGCAGCTTTCCCCTTGAGCGGCGCCAACATCGCGGCGGCCACTCCCGAGCTCACTTGGCACTGAACGAGGGCGCCCCCCTCTTCAATGATCAGGATGACGTTGGTTTTCGTGCGCGCGAGAGCGCGGCCGATTTCAGTTTCAGAAGAAATGACGTTTGTACGGAGGGCGAGAGATGAGCACATAACGTTTTGCCTTTCGAGCAAGAGCTAAAGCCCAGGGGCGAAATGACCGACGTTAGACGGCCCCGCGCACCTTTGGGCGTGCGCCTTGGACATACGCGCGCGGCCCCTGGACATGATTTATGTGTTTGCCGCTCATCCTCGTGTTGTGGTATTCTGTCGCGAGACGATCGCTTCCACGCAGTAAAGCGGGTCGCTCCCCCTGCGCCCGACCGGCGAGACGATGCCGATATTCAGAAGCTCCTCGAGCTCGGAGGCCCTGAGCTTCAAGCGTTTCAGTACCTGATGTTCGTAATAGAGCGGCGGTTCGACCATGGTGGCTCCCTCCGAGAGGGGAAGCCGGCCACGTCCGAGGTTTGTCTGTCAAATTGTGGGAGTTGTGAGTCCTCGCGACTTGAAAAATGAAGCGATCGCAATGATGTCCTCGTGATGTTGGTTTTGTCTGGAGTTTGCCTTGATTCACTCGGGATCGATTCGTTGCTCGACAATGCCATCGAGAACGCCGACGGACCGCTAAATCTCAGACACTTCGTGCACTGTCGAAAAAGCCAACAAACTCTCGCGATTGACCGAGCTCAGTTTTCGGTGGGTCCCAAGCGCTTGCTGGGGCTCACGGAGAGCAAGCCATGTGCGACGAAACGGAAGGCCTGGACACCGCAACTCTGTTCGCCGACGACCATCAACTCCCGCCGCATGCGTCGGCCGCCGCCGACCACCAGCCTTAGCATCCGCCGGCGCGGCCGGATGTACCTCACGAACCACTCCTGAGATCAAGAAGACGATGCTCGCCGCGGCCTATCCCGAACAAATGATCGAGCGTTTAGCGGCTCTTCCGCGCAAGCTCGCCGCGCTCAAGTCACCTTCAACGCCAGCTAGCTTGCCAGCCTCCGCTAACACTACTCATTGAGAGGTCTTAGGCTGTGAAAGCAACCTGCCCTGCAAGGGAGCTAAGACCGGAACTCCAGATTGAAGAGGAAAGCGGAAGCGGATCACCTGCGAGATTCACAGTGCGATTTGCTCAAGCGCCGCCGACGTTCCCGCCTACATGCAATCCTGTCCAGGTTTGATGCCTAGCAGCCCTGGGCGCCTTGGTGAAAAGCGGTACACTTTGGTCAGCGGCTTCGACAGCCGACGTCATACTCGCCAGAAAGCCTCGCGCAGGTAGCACTCTTCTCACCCGACGCCCTTTCCCGCGATCCTGCAGCGGTTCCAACTTCTAAATCACGAGCCGCGATGTGATGGGAAAGCAACACCCGTTGTCCAAGCCGGCGCCGCTAGTGAACTCCAGCCCGAGATACGTTTTTCTCGTTCCGCCCTTAAGAGCTGCGGGTATCAAACCTGCCGTTGTGTGCACGCTAGAGTGCATTTAGTTCCCTAAGTACCTGTAGAATTAGGCTTCTTTAAGAGCACGGGTGTTGCGCCGGAGCTACAGCAATTCTGCCTGAGGTGAGTACGCTCAGTTTGGCAGGTGGGCGAACGCACTGATTCATTGAACTCGTTATTATTGGGGAGACACTCGAATGAGAAAACTTTTCGCGGCTGCGGCCGGTGCTCTGGCACTTGGTCTAGCGGCTCCCGCCAGTGCGGCGGACTTGGCCGCTCGTCCGATGACCAAGGCTCCGCCAATGGTGGCCACTATATACGACTGGAGCGGCTTCTACATCGGCGTCAACGGCGGTTGGGGCTCTTCGCGTACTTGCGCCGATATCGTGGCGGTTGGCGTTGTTCCGGTCGTGCCGGCTGTGGCCGATGGTTGCCATGACGCCAGCGGCGGAACGGTTGGTGGCCAGATCGGATACCGCTGGCAATCAGCCAACTGGGTCTTCGGCGTTGAAGGCCAGGGCAACTGGGCGGACTTCAGCGGCAGCAACATTGGCCTTGCCACGGGTTTCGACAATCACACCCGGATCGATGCGTTTGGGTTGATTACCGGCCAAGTGGGCTACGCCTGGAACAATGTCCTGCTCTACGTCAAGGGCGGTGCAGCGGTGGTTGGCAATCGCTACGACACCTATATTCCGCCTGGCTTCATTGGTGCCGGTACGCTCCTGGCGTCAGCACGCGACACGCGCTGGGGTGCCACCGTGGGCGCTGGCGTCGAATTTGGCTTCGCTCCGAACTGGTCGGTCGGTTTCGAGTATAACCATATCTTCCTGGACGACCATGACACGGTTTTCACCACGCCAGCTGGGGCTACTTTCGGCACCGCTCGTATCGGACAGGATGTAGATCTGGCTCTGGTTCGGGTGAACTACCGTTTTGGTGGTTTTGGCGCTCCGGTCGCTGCCAGGTACTGATTATCTCCACTAAAGAAACAAAGGCCGGCTTTTTGAGCCGGCCTTCTGCTTTGAGGCTTAGGCGAAGTACAAGTCCCCACGTCGAAGCTCGCAGATGAGCTAAGCTTTCGTGTTCCCAGAACCTCATACAATCTGCTGGGCGATCGGGCAGCCCCTCAAAATTTCAACGTTTCAGAGATCTCGAAAAGACCGGGCTGCCGCGCACAAAGCATTTATCGAGCGTTCGGCAACGAGAGGTACGATAGCCGTTTACTTCCAACATACATCCAATCTCCAATATGAAGCAGGCCCGCTCCTCCTGGACCAGACAAGAAGACGAGATGCTGCGTGAGTGCTTGTTCATCTCGGCGCGCCCGTCGAGTTCATTTCCGAAACGCTGAACCGAACCGAGCAAGAGCTTCGCCTGCGCGGTTACCACATTGGATTGCCAATGAAGTGGTTCAAGCCCCGTAGCGCCGCATAGGTACCGATCCTTCTAGTGGCGCTTTCGCTCCGTCCGACCGTCCATATACTTCACGGCGGCGAATGTGACGCCCAGAGCCAACACGGCAACGCCGCCAGCAATCAAAAAGCCTGCCACCATAGCCCGACCATTAATTCCTGCGGGCATCAAGACAGCAATTCACGATATACTACGGGTGTGAAACAAAGGACCGGGCGGCGCGCTTCCGCAGAAGTTGTCACATTTCCGCTACAGCATTCGCCAACCGTCGTTGCTAGGCTTCTACGCTCAGTGGAGGCCCTAGCCATGTCAACGGAAGTCGCTCAGAGCACTGACGGGGGCGAACAACGCACGAAGGTTGCTCCAGTCCACGCTCAAACGATAAGACCAGAAGTTAGTGTTGACCTCTCGGTGTCCGCGGCGTCTGCGGATGGTCCTCTTGATCTCTACTTGCCTAGAAAGTGGAGTTGGGGGCCGGGAAAATCCTCCGTTGGTTGGTAGGTGGCCGTTCAGACGTAGCGCGGCCTGGCCCCTTTGAAATACGACTCGGTAACTTGCCAGTGGCAGCGGTGCTGCTTTGATTTCTGTGTGCCCCGCCAGACGCCACACACCCACAAATGCTGACGGCCGACCTCTCAAGATCACTTTCGGCCAGATGCGCGTGATGGCCGTGCGAAGCGTCGCGGTCTATTGCGCCGATTACCGATGCAGCCATAGCGTTAACAGGCATGCCTGAGGGGGATTGCATTTGTGGCCGGCACGGCTGATGTCCCGTCGCCGCCCGGATTTCAACAATTGCTCAAGGGCCATGTGAGATCTGACGCAAGCGCTTGAGGATACGCCAGACTTGCGTGGCGGACCATCTGCCTTGCCCGGCTGGCGTAGGAACGCAGGTCTCATTGAGTTTCTTTGCAAGCGCCCCCAAGGACGTGGCACCGGACTTCTGGAGAGCTTCGATAAGAGGGGCTAGTTCGGCTGCCCGCGCGTTCGCGCGAGCCTCCTGAACCGTTCTGGGCGCCGGTTGCTTCAAAGGCTACTCAGTCCTGTCGCTTGGCATGTGATGTCTGCTGGCCATTGGTACGACAATCGTCTCGAAACCTGCGGACCACTCTGGCAGTCGCGGGAAAGTACCGCAATAGAGAGCCGCCAGCCTAAACCGGCCGGACCACGGCAGGTCGTTTTCCACGCCCACGACGCGCGGTAGATCGCGCGACGGATGAGCTCCAAGGGATCGATAATTTGCGAGGTACTTACATTGCCGCTTTGAGGGGGGCATTCCTCGCCCTGCACGCCACCACACTCCTACGCACGCCGGCCGGCCGCTCAAGATCACCTTCGGCCAGATGCGCAGATGGGCCTTCGCGGCGTCCTGGTCTACTGCCATTGCGGCCACCACATCGCTCTGAGCGCAGATCGCTGGCGCGACGATGTTCGCCTGTCTGATATCGAGCCGCGCTTCGTCTGCGGCGAATGCGGCAGTCGGGGATCTGATGTTAGGCGGGATTTCGAGAGCGGCAAGCCACCGCAATTTATGAGTCCGAAGCGCCTCTGAGCATTCGTCGCTCTATCAGCGCGGCGCCGTGAGAGCTCTGACCGGGCAGCGGCGCCATCAGCTTTGTCCGCAGAAATTTGCCCCTATATGAGGTCCTCGGGGGCATTTTCTTAAGGAGTAAAGCGTGAAGGGTTATATGTTTAAGGCTGGCGCTCAAACGGCCATTACAAAAGAACCTGACGGAAGCAACCTGCCGCCGCCCAAGGTCGGCTCTTGGGAGCGGATCAAGGAGGTGAAGGATGTCACGGTGCCAGGCTTGATCGGCTTCGATCCCGAGACCTTCAATAAGCAGGGCTATCAAATCTGGCCTGCCTAAGCTTCGGGCCCCGCCGGTTTCACCCTGGCGGGGCCGTGCCGCTCATACGTGCCTATGCAGGCCCCAAAAGGCCGTAAGGAGAAGGGCCACGGCTCCGATCACCAGCAGGATGAGAATGGCTTCCAGCATGAAGAAGCAAGCTCCGCCCGAGCCAGAGGCTGCATGAACCTGCGAAGGCACCCCTCCCCGCAGTCAAGCAGGTGCAACACTCCTGCGTCTACCAGGACGACGATTGCGAGCACGGTTTGAAAGCAGGCAAAGAGCAATTTCATGTCAGCGCTCCTTAGCCGTTGCCCGGCAAGGTGAGCGCTTATGGTTAATGTTTGCTTAATGGAGCAGGCCCGCCAGCGTGAACCGGCGGGCCCGAGCACTCACTTCTTCAAACAAAGCCCGACTGTCGGCGACGTCCCGCATTTCGCTCCGTCGACTGAGCCCCCGCTTGGACAGAACACCGACACTAGCGTTTCGCTGTTGTCGCAATTGACGGCGCCATCAGCTTGCACTGAGCGGATATTGACCGTCCCCGGATCGCCCTTGTCTCCCTTCTCACCTTTCGGCCCCTGCGGCCCTTGTGGTCCTTGCGCACCCGCTGGGCCCTGTGGTCCCGGTACCCCCTGAATCCCTTGGGCACCCTGCGGGCCGGCCGGCCCCTGCGGCCCTGGATCACCTTTAGGTCCAGGCTCTCTGCCACAGGCCGCAAGGATGAGCGCGGCAGTCATAACTCCCACCGTGACCATTTTGTGCATTGCGATCCTCCCAGTTATCGAACCCATTTAAACGGGTCGTCTGGGAGAGCCGCAAGAGAGAAGCCCGCCAACGTGAGCTGGGGGGCGCGGACCAGAGCGGTACCGCCGTGCTCGATAACACGTTGGTGAACGAAACACCTTCCCCCTCCGATCGAAGCATCCCGGAAACAGACGGGGGCCAGTCTTCCATTTGGACCTTTTCATGGGGAGACTTCAGATGATTGCACTTCAAGGAATTGCGGCCGTCCTTGGTGCCGGATTGTTCTGCTGGATTTATTCACCCGAGCTCGGCACCGATGTGGTGCTTGCGATCGTTGCCTGCCTCGCCTGAATTGAGTTCGCTGGACAACTGCAGCGGGTCGAAGAGCGGATGTTGGGAGTCGGCCCAGCCTGTCATATGATTGTGGCATGGCCGTTGCTTGATAAACGCCAACGGGATTTCAGTGCTCAGTTTGAAAACAGGCGCTGCCGAGACGCGTATTCGAGCTCGGCACCGCTGTTTTTCTGGTTTCTCTTGATTTGGAGGCTCGGCTACGATGCCGCCACCATGCAAATGCATTGCGACGTTTCTTGATGAGGTTCTTTCGAGCCCGCCATTCGCGCTCCAGCAGAAGCGGTCGGCAGTAGAGGTCGCTGAGCGCATTCTCAAGCTCGCTTCCCAGGGCGAGCGTCGGCCGGAAAAATATTAAGCAACACTTGAGCAACGAGCTTTTCAAACGTCGGATCTGACCGACAACCAAGCACTATCCCTGGATCGAGGAAGCGGCCTGCTGCGGCCTTTGCTGACGGGGCTCCGTCCCCAGCTAGCTTTGTATCCCGCCGCAAGTTTTGGTTTTGTCTCGACAGTTTTGCAGTGTCCAAATTGCTATTGGAGGCCCTATTTATGCCCGAAAGAGAATTACCTGATTGTTCGTGCAGCCGGGAAACAGCTCGACTTGCTACGAGGCGAAGCTTCCCGCATCGCGAAAGCTGCTAACGTCAGTTGGTGGACCGATCGAGCTGAGATCGGCACTAGGTTTTGCTTTGAAGATTCCAAGTCGAAAGATTCATTCGCCCTCACTTGCGACAGACTCGGCATTAGCTGCCAGGACGGCTAACCCAATAAAAAAACGCCGACGTGGGAGCCGGCGGGTCTCTTTTCCCATGCATACCGCGGTACTCGTCACCAATCCGCGATGACCGATCGTAAAGCGGTGCCGGTTGATGCCTGGTTGCGGATTTCAGCCTTCGGCGGTGCGTCATAGGTCCCTGCCAGTCGCGCTTTCTGTGTGTCCTGCGCCGGCGCTTCATTTATCCTTCCCGTACTGGTGATCTTCGTCAGGGACATCCTCACGGTGTGAAGCAGGTCTAGCGCCAGTGATCGGCCGACCACCTCCTGCGGAAGACTGGTGAAGTTCTTCAGTAGAGCAGAGGGTCCACGAGAGAGCCTTCGGATCAGCTGGTGTCGTGCTGACCATTGCATGGCCAGCCCACAACAGTCACGATAGGCCCCCGCAGTGGCGTCGCGAGCTGCGCCACCGGCAGGTTCTGATCCTGGACGGCTATCTCCCAAGCAACGGCCTCGGCGCGCTAAAAATCCACCCCCTTTCATGGGATGGCACACTCCTTGCGAATTGCACGTCCCCAGCGCAGAGGCGTGCACCGATGGGACAGCGAGTCCGGATTTCAAAGCAATCGAAGCCCCGTTTGACACATACTGCCCGTGAGCTGGTGCGTTTGCTGGAGGCGATCGAGGAGCTCGAGGAGCTGAGAGAAAGGGGCCGGCTCGCGGAGGCCGGCCGCGTGTTGCACTAGTAGGCGCAGGCTGGTCTCAGGTCTGGCCGCTGAACGCTTGGCCGATTGGGGAAATCCGCGCGCATTGCCGGCGCATTCGACCGTGATATGATTCGCGAACTGATCCGGCGTGCCAATCCCAACCAGGTCGGTCTTGTGGCGCGGAAAGGTATGGCCCTAGGGCCATGTTGAAGCGAGCGTGATTGGGGTTTCAACCGGCCTCCTTTTCAACCAAGCCGGAGCGCTCACATGCCGTCAATGAAACGAAAGCGCTCTGCGAGCTCGATCTCACCGGGCGGGGTACACTATCTGAAAATCCCGGAGCCGATCGGTTTACGCGGACGATTTCGGCGAATACATGCTCGTCGATTCCGGTCAGAATTTCTGTGTGCTCGGCGAGCGCTATAACGCTTCGCTGGAGCAGATCGCGAAATATCTCGACTAAGACGAAAGCTGTCGGTAATCCCCAGCAGCTTTCTCTTGCGCCCGCTCTCCGGTTCCGGGAGCATCTGTCCATCGATGCTCTTCCGGGCAAGTCATGAGAGTTCGGATTCCAGCAACAGATTGGATGTACGATCTTCCGCAAGATCGCCGTTCGCATCTGGATGCTTCACCGGACGGCGAGAGATTGCTTGATCTAATCGCTGTCGAGGCGCGCTCGCGCATCAACAAAGGAAAGCTTTGGGCGGAGGCTGCCGATGAGAAGCCTGGTTATATTCGGGTGCGGATAGCCTTCCCTTGTTCGGCCTCACTTTACGATTGGATATTCAATGGACCGTCCGGCTATCGCGCTCACTATTACGCCTCGGAGGAATCCGGTGAAATCTTCAACAGGGAATTAGTCGAGAGGGTTGCCCCTCAGATCTTACGATCTCAACTTTGGCCCTCTCGTTGCACCTCGGAGGGCGCGCACTATGGTCTATCCCTGAGCGGGCAATGGAGCAAGCTAGCTCTGACGAACCGCGACTTCCAGGTTTCTCCGGAATGCCAACTGCACGCTCGTCGATGGCTAGCAAACTGTCGAACGCGCAGCGCAATGGGACTTCGCGCCCCTCGCCCAACAAATCCGAAGCTTGAGATAACCGGGACATGGATTGATCCCATCACCCGTGGGAGATGGCTGTCACCCGACAAGGTAGATCGCCCGGCCGACATTCACCTTCGAGGTTTTGCGTAGGCGCCCCTTTTCCTTCGCCCGCGTTGCGAGGGCTATCTTGCCATACCAGCGTAGTATCTTTCGATTGGGGGGCACGCCTGAGTCGCGGCGGGTCAGAGAGCCGACCACGAATTATCTACCGGCTGTGAAAAGGCGCGATTTTGCTCCCTCCCGCTCGCACCACGTGTCATGATTTATTCCTGAATCAAGGAATGAGGCCTTAAGGCCGCAGCGTGAAGCACGTCTGCTCAAACGTGCCTCTGAGGTCCGTTTGACGGGTCCCATCCTTTGCGGCGCGATCGAGCAAGGCAGCCCAAGTGACGAAGCAAAGGACGCGCTGTTCGCTGTCCAACATCGCAAACGCGATACCTTCGAAAAGTCGGAACTCGATATCGCGAGACGGATCGGTAGTAAGGGGCATTTGAAATCTCCAATAGGCAATCCCTCGATTTTGGTGGGTTCTGTCGTTCCTCACAAGGGGTGGAACGGTGGCCTACGGCAGGCCAAATTGGTGCGCATGCGGCAGACGGCGTTACTGGAAACGAGCGCATCCAGATCACGTAAATTGCTCTGATCGCCGCGGGGGTGCTGAAGGTGCCGACGCCGGCGCGGTTGTGCGTCCGCAAACGGAGGCCCGCAGGCAGATGAGCTATTTCTTGTACAATCCCTTACCCCCCTGCGCATTGCCGAACATGGAATCGACATCGCCAATCAGCAGGAAGGAATACAAGTGAAGATTGCCATGGAGATCGACCACGGTGAGGGTATCGTTCCCGCCACGTGCATCACCCGAGAGCCCACCCCCATCGCCGTATAATCTCCCGCCTCCGGTCTGGGCTTCGTCCCCGATCGTGAAGGTGAGGTTATCATTGCCACCGTGCGCGTGATCGGCCATGCCGAAGGCATCGCCGTACAGAAGTGCCGAGCCGGTCTGGCCGGTCTGGAGAGCGATCAGCGTGTCGTTGCCGCCATGGACGTGCCCGGACATGGTTGTGCCATCGCCCACCAGAGTGTTCAATGATCGGCCGCCGAACGCGCCGATGACGATGTCGTTGCCGCCCTGCACGTGGTCAGACATGGCACCCTCGGCGTCCCTATAGAGTGTGAAGCCGCTGCGAACCGAGCCCGTGCTGTCGCCGATCACCGTGTCGTTGCCGCCCCTGGCATGGCCTGACATTGGATTGTGCATCGCCGTCGATGATGACGGTGTTGAGCGAGCCGTCGATGTTCACCCTGAGTGTGTCGTTGCCGCCATGCGCATTGGCCGGGAACTCAGGGTCGCCGAATAAGGTTTCGAAGCTAACTTGCGGGAGTGTCAGCGTGATCGTGTCGTTGGGCAAACGGCGCATGGCAACTCCAATTTCAAGGCGGAGAGGACGTGAAGATGTGAGGATCGCTTCAACGGTCAAAGCTACTTCGGGTTGATGACCGAGATTCGCTCGGAATTGGACTTGATTGCGACCGCCGCGCGCCCTCGATCACTCTGGTAAACCCGATCAACGGGCGGGAGCGTCTTGCCAACGGAAGTTGGGGGTTTGGCGGCAACTGTAAGCCGCGGCTTCCCTTGAGGCGCTACCGCTAGATGTCACTTTACAGTGCAGAGCGGACGTTTGCAGTGGAACGACAGACCGACGCTTCTGACCCTCAGCGGACGTTCAGGCTGCCTTTTCGAATCTTCCTTGAAGAGGGCGGGCGCTCCCCTTGAGGGGGCGATTTGTTGCAACTCGCCTCTGACGGGCCGAGATGGAATGGGCCGGCAACCTACGCGAGGTAGTCATTCCAAGGAAAGCATGCGATGCTGACGCCCAATTGAACGAACTTTCGGCCTGAAGACTAGTGTGTTGGCAATGACTCGAAAAGAATACGTAGAGCAAAGCAAGGAACATGCGCTCTCGCTGCTGAACGTTGGTCGGGCACGTGAGGCGGTTGCCTCGATGATGGTGGATATGCGGATTAGCGCGAACTTTGGCGCACCTCCCGAAATCCACGCAATAGGCATCTGCGCCGCTGCGGCGGACGACGCGTCCGGAGTTCGCGCCTACCTCGAGGGCTTCAACTGACAGTGCTCGGCAAGGCCTGTCCGCCTCTGGCCTAACCTTCCAGAATGCGCAAGCTCGTCCGACTCCATTCTGATAGCGGACCTCAGCTGTTGCACGCCCCTGAATGGAGTGAACGGGCGAGTCTTTGTGACCGTCGTCGGAATGATATTGTTGCGATCTAAGTTCCAGCTCTGCGCGAATTGCAGGCCCGCTCGCAGCGGGAGGTCGGGGGCTTTGGTCTGCAGGTCTGCCGCGCTGCGCTCAAGATTGCTCGGGGGCTACTTCTTCAACAGCAGTCCCAACGTTCGCGCCATGCGCCTCACCGATCCGGTGTGGCGGCCGAGTTCGGCGGCTATCCTCGATGCGCCGACTCCCTGCCGAGCCAGCGTGATCAATCGTCGGACCTCCTGCTCGGCCCATTGTTTCGGCTTCGGTGTTTTCATAATGCGGCGCTCGATCCGCACCAGTTAACCAGGGAGCGAAAATCCGACACTTGGGAAATTTACGGGTGGGCTTCCTGCCTGCGGCCCGCCCTCGCCGTAGAACGGCAATTCCGATGCTTGTCGGCTATTGCCTTTAACCGGGCGTACGGCTGCGCTTGCCAGGACCGCCGCTTGCGACCCATAGCGGGAATAGGAGGCTCGGTAAGTGCGGTACCCCTGAGGGAGTGGACGGCCGCTCGCAGGTGTGGCTAAGTCCGGACCAGTGAAGCGCCCGGAGGAGACCATGCCCCTATTTCACATCCAAACAGGACAAAGGCGAACGCGCAGCTAAGGTGCTGGCCGATGTATTCTGCGCGATTTTGATTGCAACTTTCGCGGTCGTCTTTTTCGGATGGATTGGGGGCCTACTCTCGTTTGTCATAGTCGAAGCCTGCCTCCTCGCGATCGACTGGGTCGTTCCGAGTGGTGACCATCCTGCAGCCGCAGTCCGCTAGCGCCTCCCTGAGAGAGTGGATGGGACTGGTTCTGCCTCAATAGCGGACCTTCGGCGCCCCCCCGGCCTGGGCAGCTTTTGACCCGTTGCGGAAGTTGACGTGAGCTGTGCGGCCGCGCGGCTCAATCACACACTTCCGCTGTGCCCTCCCGCCGCGTACCCATACGACAGTGCCTTCTGTCCGACAGCCGGACCTTACCAGCCGACAGCCCGGGATCAGATAGTTGATGCAGTCCAGTTCGGTGCCATGCCCGGCGTAATAGACCACCGCGACCTCGGCATCGCGCGCCTTACTGGCAAAGTCGCGCAGCGTCCTGCGCATCTCCGAAACATTGAGTTCGAGCTTGATGTTAACATTATCGAACCCGGCCCTCCTGCATGCCGGCGACTAATGCGGCATCGTTCGTGGGGTTCGCCAGCTTCGCGCCGAGTTACCGATCACCAGCGCGCCGCGCTTTTCAGCGTGTGCGGAGCTATAGCCCAACCAGACCGCACAATATCAACAAGGCGATTAGCCGAAGCAGGCCCTAGCGCCGTGTCGGGAACACGGACGAACTTCTGCCGGCGGCGATTTGCTGATTTAATTGTTAGACCTGTTATTAATATTGTCATTATACTAATAACTGGCAGACTCGGGAGAGACAGATAGGTCTAAATAGTTGCGATGCGCGCCTGCAGCAGCACAACTTGCCTCCGTCAACGTTGTTTAGTTGGGACGTCATCGGCCGGGGAGACTTATGCAAGAGAGAGCAAGCGCCGCCAATCGGCTTCCGGTCACCGTGCTCAGTGGATTTCTGGGTTCGGGGAAGACGACATTGCTCAACCACGTGCTGAGGAATCGCGGGGGCCTCCGAGTTGCAGTCATCGTCAATGACATGAGTCAGTTGAACGTAGATGCGGATCTGGTTCGCAACAGTGGCGCGAACCTATCGCATACCACCGAAACACTCGTGGAGCTCAGCAATGGTTGCATATGCTGCACGCTGCGCGACGATCTCCTGGTGGAGGTCAGGCGGTTGGCCGAGGAGCGGCGCTTTGACTATCTTCTGATTGAAGGGACCGGTATTTCTGAACCTCTCCCTGTCGCGGCAACTTTCTCCTTTCGCGACGAAGCCGGCGTCTCGCTCTCCGATCTTGCGAAACTCGACACGATGGTGACCGTCGTGGACGCGACGGACTTGCTCGCCAAGTATAGCAGTCGCGATCTTTTGCGCGACCACGGCGAGCTACGTGATGCCTCCGACGTTCGTACGGTCGTCGATCTCCTAGTTGAGCAGATCGAATTCGCTGATGTGGTCGTCATCAACAAGGTGTCAGAAGTGACCGAGGCGACGCGAGCGGACGTGCGCAAGGTGGTTGCCGCGCTCAATCCCCGGGCACGCACAATCGAGACCGACTTTGGCGACGTTCCTCTCCACACAATTCTTAACACCGGCCTCTTCAATGAAGCCAAGGCTGCGACACATCCTCTCTGGAACAAGGAGCTGTACAATCCCGCTTGCCATGTGCCGGAGACCGAGGAGTACGGCATATCCAGTTTCGTCTACTTGGAAAGACGTCCGTTCGATCCCGTCAGTCTCTTGTCCTTTCTCAATAAACCCTGGCCAGGCGTATTGCGCGCCAAAGGACATTTTTGGCTTGCGACCCGTCCGGATTGGATCGGTGTCCTCTCGGTTGCAGGGATGCAACGTCGGTGCGAGCCCATAGGATACTGGTGGGCAACAGTCCCAAAGTCGACGTGGCCAAGCCATCCTAACGTCCAACAACACCTCAATGATCAGTGGGACAGCACTTGGGGCGACCGTCGTCAGGAGCTGGTGTTCATCGGTTCAGGCATGGACGAAGCATACATCCGAGCCTCGCTGGATGCCTGCCTTGCCAATTCGAAGAATGGGTTTGATCCCCAGAGCTGGCGCAATCTCAGCGATCCCTTTCCGCCCTGGCAACATCCTGATCACGTAAGCTAGGCGGCGCCGGGGCGCTTTGCATTTTAGCTACATCAAGACGGCCAGATGGCGAGTATGTGATATGAAAAATCTTGATATTTAATATTTAATAAGTTAAAACGTGCGCTTTAATTCGGCGGAATTGAATTTTGGGCAATCATGGCAGCCGCTACGAGTAACGGTGCAACCGCAGCCGAAAGGCAGATCGAGCAGTGCGGCTTCCCGCTCGCCTACTGGTTCAGAGCCCCGCCTGTCAGTCCAAGATTGGCTCGTTCGCGAACATTGGAGATGTCCCTCCGACATCCACGTCATCGTCTAGGTGACGGGCATCAGAATCTTTCATTCACACTCTCCCATCTCTCGCGAGGATGTCATGAGGTCCTTGTACGAAAAGTCTGGCTTGAGCCAGTTGGCTTTCGGATTGCGGACTTGGCCACGGACCCTGCACCGGAGGAGCATTTGGGCGTCAGATCCAGAGGCTAAGGACGAACTGCTGCCAACGCACCCCGTGCGCAATCCGCTTGAAACGGACCTGCGCGCCTCAGATGCCACTGCACTATCTTTATCCAATTTGGCTTCGAGCGCCGAATTGCCGAGGGTAACCGCAGGATGGCGAACGCCAACCTCTGCGGCAGCCGACCAAACGACCTCAAATCCGGTCGTCATTCTTGGTCGGATTCCCTCGGCGGCCTTGGCTCCGAGTATCGTTGGATCGTCGGGGATTCCAGCGGCCGCGCAGGTTTGTGGTTGCGGCTACTTCATTGCTCCAACACGATTGCTCGATCAAAGTGCAGCCCACATCGGGCAGTTGCAAGGTACTCGTTTATCTGGTGGAGCGGACTTCGTGCTGACCGGCCAGACCGGAATCATGGGAGCCTCCACCAGTGCCGACATGCCATTGCAGCAGGTTACGCCTCTTATCAACTGGAACGCGCTGCCAGGTGGAGGAGAGACCGGTACCGGGACGGCAACCAGCCCAATTGGAATTCTGTCCGGCTCGGTGACAACCGCAAAGACTCCCCCAGCCGGCCGGCAGGCCGCCACAACGGAGTCCACCAGCAGTCTCGCGGCTGCAGCGACTTCGACAAACCCAATTGTTCTCGAGAACCAGAAGCCGGGAAACCCACAAAGCGAATGGGATATCGTTGGCGCGGGCAGTTCGAATATCGAAGGTTTCGCCACCGACATCAGCGTCAATCGGGGTAACCGGGTCGACTTCAAGATCAATACGAATTCATCAAACTACCGGATCGACATCTACCGCCTCGGCTACTATGGCGGCATGGGAGCGCGAAAGGTCGCCACCATCCAGCACACGGGCGTGCAGAACCAGCCTACGCCGCTGCGCGACGCGGCGACCGGCCTGGTCGATGCCGGCAATTGGTCCGTCTCAGCCTCCTGGGATATTCCCGCCGATGCCGTGTCCGGCGTCTATATTGCAAAGCTCGTGCGCCAGGACGGAACTGCCGGCGCCAATCACATCCCCTTCATCGTTCGAGACGACAGCAGCACCAGCGATGTGATCTTCCAGACCTCGGATACAACCTGGCAGGCCTATAACGGCTGGGGCGGTGCAAATTTCTATGGCGGCAACGGTCCCGCGACCGGTCAAGGCGCCGGGCGCGCCTACGCGGTGAGCTACAACCGGCCGATCGCCACCCGCGGCAACGTCGGGACCTATGCCGGCCCGCAGGACTATTTGTTCGGCGCTGAGTATTCTGCGATCTACTGGCTGGAGCAGAATGGTTACGACGTCTCCTACATGTCGGGAGTCGATGCCGATCGTTACGGCAGTCTCCTCCTGAATCACAAGCTCTACCTCGACGTTGGCCACGACGAATACTGGTCAGGGCAGCAACGCGCCAATGTCCAGGCGGCCCGCGATGCCGGCGTGAATCTTGCGTTCTGGAGCGGCAACGAGATGTATTGGCGCACGCGCTGGGGTAACAGCATAAGCAGCGACGCCACCGCCTACCGCACCTTGATCTCCTATAAGGAGACTTTTTCACCAGGAGCGTCGATTGATCCAAGCGACCAGTGGACAGGAACGTTCCGTGATCCGCGCCTCAGCCCGCCGGCGGTCGGCGGGGGAATCCCGGAAAATGCCCTGATCGGACAGATGTTCCAGGTCGATGATGTCGGCCAAGGCAGCGGCCTCCAGTCAATCACAATTCCCTATGACGACGCTAACCTGCGCTTCTGGCGCAATACCAGCGTTGCCAATCTTCAGCCCGGGCAAACGGCAACGCTGACCAAGAACTATCTTGGCTATGAGTGGGATGAAGCGCCTGACAACGGATTCGATCCAGCCGGCCTGGTTCGGCTTTCCTCGACAACCATTCCGGTCAATACCTATCTGCTTGACTATGGCAACACGACCGGAAGTGGCGTTTCAACCCATAACCTGACCCTCTATCGCGCTCCGAGCGGCGCATTAGTCTTCGGCGCCGGTACGGTCTACTGGGCATGGGGCCTGAGCGACAATCACGACCTGGCGCCGACGCCGACCGATCCGCGCGTGCAACAGGCTATGATCAATCTGCTCGCCGACATGGGGATTCAACTGGGAACGCTCCAACCGGGGATGATCGCGGGCACCGGCTCGACGGACTCGGCGGCTCCGACTTCCACCATCAACGCCCTGGCGAATTTCAGTGCCGGACGTGCGGTCACGATTTCCGGCACGGCAGCGGATGTCGGCGGCGGCGTGATCGCTGGCGTGGAGGTCTCGACCGATGGTGGGCTGAGCTGGCAGAACGCGATTGGCGATGAGACATGGACTTATACCTGGGCGCCGCAAGTTGCCGGGACCTACACGATCAAATCACGCGCGGTGGACGACAGCATCAATCTGGAAACGCCTTCGGCGGGCCGCACGGTGACCGTGAGCGCGCCGTCCTTCATCTCGCTCTTTCCTGGCTCGGCGACCCCCGCCACAGTCAACACGATAGATGCCAGCGCCGTCGAGCTCGGTGTGAGGTTTCAGACGTCGACTGCCGGCACCGTAAGCGGAATCCGCTTCTACAAGAGCAGCCAGGATACAGGCACCCACACGGGTGAACTCTGGACCAGCACCGGCACCTTGCTGGCAACCGCCACGTTTACAAACGAAACGACAAGCGGTTGGCAGAGCGTGACCTTCTCCAACCCGGTCCCGCTGACGGCAGGCACCACCTATGTCGCGTCTTATCACACGAACGTAGGCCACTACTCCTCCAGCGTGAACTACTTCACGAGCAATGTGACCAGCGGTCCGCTGACCGCCCTCGCCAATGGTAACGGCGTCTATACCTACAGCAGCAACAGGGCATTCCCGACCACCACGTTCCAATCGACAAATTTCTGGGTTGACGTCATGTTCAACCCTTCCACCACCAATTCCGCGCCGGTGGCTACGAACGATACCGGGCCGACCGTGACGCAAAATACGCCCATGACGATCACGGCGGCGTCGCTGATCGCCAACGACAGCGACCCCAATGGGGACGCACTAACCATAAGCGGAGTAAGCGCAGCGACAAACGGCACCGTGGTCCTCAACACGCAACCCAATCCGCAGAATAACAACATCACATTCACGCCCGCCGCCGGCTATACCGGTCCGGCCAGCTTCAGCTACACGATTTCGGACGGGCGCGGCGGTACGGCCACTGCCAATGTCAGCCTCACGGTGGTACCGCCCGGTGCGGCTCCCGTCAGCCTGTTCAGCGCGTCAAATACACCAGCGCAGATCAACCTCAATGACGGATCGCAGCTTGAAGTCGGGATGAAGTTCACGTCCTCCGTTGCCGGCCAGATCACGGCTCTCAAATTCTACCGCAGTCCCGGCGACACTGGTCCCGACGTCCTTGATCTCTGGACGTCGACGGGCACCCGCCTCGCTACAGCCAACTTCACCAATACGTCGGTCAGCGGCTGGCAGACCGTTAACCTGCCGTCCCCGGTTTCGATCGCCGCCAACACGACCTATGTTGCTTCTTATCACACCACCGGCTCCTATGTGGCCACCGGCAACTACTTCACCACGGCTGTCACCAACGGCCCATTGACCGCGCTTTCGACTACGACGGCCGGCGGCAACGGCGTCTATTCCTATGGTGGCACCAGCACGTCCGGCATCTTCCCGACCAACTCCTATAACGCCGCCAACTACTGGGTCGATGTTGTGTTCGCGCCGTCCAGCGGCGGCAACCAGCCGCCGGTTGCCAACAACGATAGCGGCTACACCACCACCCAGAATACCGCACTGACGATTGCGGGCAGCGCGCTGCTCGCCAACGACTCCGATCCCAATGGCGGCAGTCTCACAATCACCGGCGTGAGCGGCGCCGTCAACGGCACCGTCAGCTTCAACAGCCAAACCAATGTAGTTACCTTCACGCCGACTACCGGCTATACCGGTGCGGCATCCTTCAGCTATGCCATTGCCGACGGACAGGGCGGAACCGCAACTGCCACGGTCGGCCTGACGGTAAATACCGCAACCAACCAGCCGCCGGTAGCTAGCAACGACAGCGGCTACAGCACCACGCGGGACACGGCTCTCACGATTGCCGCGTCGGCCCTGCTTGCGAACGACACCGATCCGAATGGCGACCCGCTGACGATCACGGGCGTGAGCGGCGGCGTCAACGGTACCGTCAGCTTCAATGCCCAGACCAATCGCGTCACCTTCACGCCGACCACCGGCTACACCGGCGCTGCATCCTTCAGCTATGCCATCTCGGATGGTCGCGGCGGCACCGCAACTGCAACGGCTAATTTGACAGTGACCCCGCCGACAGTGAGCCTGTTTTCAAGTTCCGACACGCCGGCCATTCTCTCGGATCCTGACGCGGCCCAGGTCAATCTCGGGGTGCGTTTCACGTCATCCGCGGCCGGCACCATCAGCGGCATCAAGTACTACAAGGGTACCGGCGACACCGGCACCCATACGGGGTCATTATGGAGCAGCACGGGCACGCTGCTCGCGACCGCGACGTTCACGAACGAAACCAGCAGTGGATGGCAGACCGTCATCTTCAACAATCCGGTTTCGATCGCCGCCGGCACGACCTATGTGGCAAGCTACCACAGCAACGGGCACTACACGTCCACGAGCAACTACTTTACGGCCCCGCGCGTCAATGGTCCGCTCACAGCGCCCGCCGGCAACAATGGCGTCTACACCTACGGCACCGGCAATCTGTTCCCAACCAGCACCTTCGGGGCCACCAACTACTGGGTGGACGTGATGTATAGCCCCGCGAGCGGTGTCAACCGGCCACCAGTCGCGGCGAATGACTCCGGGTTCAGCGCTACTCAGAACACTGCGATCTCGATCCCGGCTTCGGCATTGTTGGCCAACGACACCGATCCAGACGGCGATGCCCTGACCATCACGGGCGTCAGCAACGGCGCCGGCGGCGTCGCGAGCTACAACGCGCAGACCAGCACCGTCACTTTCACCCCGAACTCCGGATATACGGGACCGGCGTCATTCACTTATTCAATCTCTGACGGTCGAGGTGGGACGGCAAGCGCGTCCGCCTCTCTCAACGTCAACGCAGCATCTGCGAGCATCGTAAGTCTGTTCAGCAATAATCCGACGCCGAGTGTGGTATCGGCCAATGATCCGAATTCGGTGGAGCTTGGGTTCAAATTCCGGGCGTCGAGCGCCGGCGATGTCACCGGGCTACGCTTCTACAAGGGCCCGTCGAACACCGGCACTCACACTGCCAATCTCTGGAGCAGCACCGGCACCCTGCTGGCCACCGCCACCTTCACCAACGAGACGGCGAGCGGCTGGCAGCAAGTCAACTTCGCCACACCGGTGACGATCACGCCAGGGCAGACGTATGTTGCATCCTATCATACGTCGGGAAACTACTCCGCCGATCCCAACTTGTTTAGCTCGGCGGTTAGCAACGGACCGCTGACTGCGCCATCCTCGGCTTCGAGCGGAGGCAATGGAGTGTATGCATATGGATCAAACAGCCTCTTCCCAACCGACACTTACAACTCAACGAGCTACGGTGTGGACGTTCTGTTCCGCCAGCAACTGACTGGCTAACGGGGGCAGCGCCCGTTTGCGTAGCGACTACGGTCAGATGGCAAGGACGCAATGCGGAGTACGCTCCATGACTTCAGTCGATGAATCATTACACTAGCTTATGCGGAATTCCTCCCACCGTGTCTCCACTAGAGCGCGGGTTGCGGTTGGTGCCGCAAGGGTCGCCTGAGTCTCGTGTCGGCTACTGCATCGGGTTGTTTTTGCAGATTTTGAAATCAGGTCTCCTGCCCAAGCATCGCGATCGGCCTTACCCGGCGGACGGCAAAAGTTCTGGATCAAGGTGAAGAACCGCAGCCAATCCAGCGATGGAGCGCGAGTTGTAACGCGCGAGACTCCGGGCGGACGGTAGACATAACCGACGCCCGGTATCGCAAGTCAGTTTGGAAATGACATTACGCCCGAGCAGCGGTTTCTCAACAGGCGGCTTGGTTCTACACAGTCCGGGATCGCAGATCATTTCTGGATGGCTATGCGTTGGTACCTCGATGCAAGGACCTACAACTCCGCATAACGTGTGCTCAACCCCTTGCGGAAAAGCGAGGCGTGACTGGCTCTGCATGTCTCTTTCTGGGCGCTGCGAGGCCATTGCTGGCGCAATGGAAAGGGCGGAGAGCGCGACGGCAACCGCCAACGATATGGTCTTGAACATGTCTCTGACCCTTTGATGTGGTCGCTTGCGTCTGTGCAAGCCGCCGCATGGTGTGGGACCGGAACGTCTTCGTCCGTGAACCGCGTCACGGTGGCCGCCCAGTTAGCCCCGATATAGACGATGGCGCTTTAGAGGGGGGCACATGCGACTAAGGGACTTCCTTGGGCTGGGCGTTTTTGGCACTGCAGTCGGATCGACATTGTTTGGTTGGGACACAAGGGCGCAACCTGCGCGAAAACGTCCGCTCATCAAATGGGCAGGAGCTGCACCTCCGGGGGTCACCTCCTCTCATTCATGATAGACTTGGTGTTCGGCAATTTCGCTAAGGGGCTCTCGAACCACTTTCGTCGCATTCTCAAGGGCGGCCAAATTGTATTCGGCTCACTTTCGGTTGATTGCATCGTTCGCGATATCTCCGCGACGGGTGCCCGCATCCAAGCGCGGGGCCCGTTTTGGTTTCCTGACAGCTTCGTGCTCGCGATAGCCTCGGATGGCACTTCTAGGCCCTGCCATATTGTTTGGCGAAAGGACGGTCAGATCGGCGTAGCTTTCTACGCGTAACGCCGCATCAGCTAGAGACCCTCATCCTTTCGAATGTCGCCTTTTGGCCCATCGCGACTTGCTCGTCGCATCTTCGGACGTCCGATGAGCAGCCCATAGCGGACACGCAATCGACCCGAAAGACAGGGCCGGGGCTCGCTTGACCATGCGGCCGTCCGGCCTCTACGCCGCCAACATAACTCAGGATATTGATGTCGAGCTCGCTATCTGATCCCCTTGCTGAGGGGGCCGCATCACATGCGCGAGCAGCAGATCATCTTTGACCCGACCTTTGTTGATTTGCGTCCCAAGTGCGACGACTGCCACATTGCCGCTGATTTGAGATCGGTCATTCTTGATCCGCGAGACGGCCAACAAACTTCCGTCTACCAGTGTCCGAATTGCGCTCGGCTCGCCTTGAAAGACTAATCCAGTAAGCAATTTTGGATCGGCTCACACGAGTGCTTTGCTCACGCAGCGTACTTTCCCCGACAGGCTTCGCCGATCGACAGATGGCGAGGGTCGTTCCGGTCAAACCTCATTTCTCGTAAGCGGGACGATTTTCTATCCTCACGCTCCTCCCCGCGAAACAATCTCTCTGAAACGCGCAGGTTCGCAGCTAGCCGCGGTCTCGAGCTATTGTCTGCCACAACACGCAATTAAAACTAAGCTCCACCTGCGCCCACTCTGTCGACGCCACCGCGCCAAATGTCTGCTTCCGTGAATCCGGCTTCCGGCCAATGTATATGCGCCGAGAAACTGCAATCCAAGGCCGGCTGACGATAACCCTGCCTTGCTACAGGTAGGGAAGAATCGCCGGCGGGGGCGGAGGAGCCCCTGCTCTAATGTTGCTGACAGAAGGTCCAGTGAAGAACAGTCCCCAAAGCGTCCTCGGGCCACAAGATGGCTCAAATCGACTGAGGCCATAGCCTGGTAACGGGATGGGGCGCTGCGTCGCGAGGACAACATTTCCGAACTCACGCAACAACGGAAGGTCCTTATCCGAAAGCGCGTCAGGAAGTTGGCCGCTTGCTATAGAATAGATTCTCAGGAGTTCTGGCCGTGGCGGTGGTGACGCTCCACCTAGCAAGGTTTTGAAGTTTGCGACCTTCTGCAGGAATGCAAGGTTGCTTTCCCGAAGAAGCTGTGTGGGGAAACCAGCGAACTCGGGATAATACGAGTTCGGCTGCTTCATTTGCGTACGTATATCAGCAATCGATGATGCGCCTAGTAGGATCTCCTTGATTCTCAGCTATATCGGAAATCTCATTTTCAACCGAAAGTCCCAAAAGCTCCGACAAACGGCCGTGAAGAACCCGCCCGAACAATGGACTAGAAGCGAGGGTTGCATCGAGCCCATCATCGATCGCGAGGTCTTCTTCAGCGTTAGGAAGATTATCGAGGAGCGCCGGGTTGATCTGTCAGAGGAGGAGATGCTCTCCCGGTTGCGCAAAGCACTTCTTAGAGAAGGCCGCTTGACACCGACCATTATCGATCGAACGCCGGGGCTGCCCTGCTCCGCGACCTGCCAAACCCACTTTGGCAATTTTCGCAATCTGTATCGGTTGCTCGGCTACACCCCGAAGCGAAACTACGAGTTTCTCGACGCGCGGCCTGTCTGGTCTGAGTTCAGGTCAAAGCTCGTCGAACAGGCCACCGCTGCCATTAAGGCGGCGGGCGGGCGGATCAGTTCGGGGGGCTGGAGCGATTGCGTCCGAGTGGACGGGATGGCCTGTCTTTCCGTCAGGGCCGCCCGTTGGACCGCTGGCCAAAAGCCAACGCATGCACCGTACTGTAGTATCGAGCGCGAGGCGTGCCTTCCTCACGGCTGGATCGCCGCCATTCGCTTGGCCGAGCACAACAAGACAGTACTCGATTACGTCCTGTTGCCTACCGACGGCAAAATGAAACGCACAATCCGCTTTTCCGAAAAGTCACGAGCGCGGCGGGGGATTGCGCGTTTCAAGACAGTCAATGGCCTAATCCAAGCCGCCGCCCGCCGATTCATAAAGCCGGATCCTACTTCTCACATCGCGCAAGGGCCGCAAGCGGCCAAAAGCGCAACGATCCAAGACCAAAAACATCCGCCAGCGGCGCTGATTCAGCAAGCCGGATTTGCGACCTTGCGCTGGCGCTCGGGCTGAGCTTTGATGCTCGCATTTGGATTATGCCTACTATGAGTGTTAAGTCGATTGTCGCGAAAATCCTCAGGGATGAACTTGCGTCCATGGGCATCCGATCGCTGACCTTCCAGGAATCGGAGAGGATCGCCGCTCACATCTTCGAGCGGATCACTGACCTTGAATTGGAGCTTGCCGCGCGCGACCTCGCCTCTGCGAGCCGATATCGCGACTAGCCTTTTGGCGCTTTGCGCGCTGCGTTGCTTCGACGAGCAAGTATCCGGTGCCGCCCCGACTTGCACATGACAAATTGCAGAGCGGATTGCGTCAGGCCGAAATGAAGGGTGTTGTTGCGTTCGGGTTTCATGATCACGTACAAGCAGTATCACATCCAGCGGTTTGAGCACGGCCATAAGCGCTGGGTTGCCCGCATCACAAGGGCGGATGGTCAAAACATCCGAACCATCCTACCAACCTCTGAGCATCCCTACCTTGATACGAAACCCGCCGCTTCCGCCGAGGAAGCCGAGGAGCTTACCAAGGAAGGCATCGACTTTGGCGGTATCGTTTAGGCACTTGAAGGTTTAAGCCTCTGCTATCGCAGCGAGATATCGGCACAACGCGCGAAGGAATTGACGGTATCAGCGTCCATTCGCGATCCAGCCCTGAGCAGTGAGAGCCCTTCGCTTCCGGCGGGCACCCGGCTGGTTTAGGAAGCATGTCAGCTTACAGCAGCAACCCCCTCTTCCCCAGCCACGCCAGTGCCGTCGAGCAAGCGGCCGAAAGCAATGCCGCCCAAAACCAGGAGCGCCCACGGGCGGCGCTAACGGAGCGTAGATAAAGAAAGGCTCCAAGCAGCTTCCCGTAGTTCCTTCGGAATTCTCCGTTTAGCTTAGCTAGCTCCGGCAGATCGGACGAAACCTTGCATTGGTCGGCCATTGGCTGGACTCCATTTCGCACTGGACCAGCACCCTATGAACCACTGTTTTGCCCGACGACGCAAGTTCCATTTCGGTTTTTCGACAGGCTTTGCAGCCGGATGAATCCAAAAAAACCCTTGGAACAGTTTACCCGATGCTCTCGCTGAGCGACGTCTACAGCGAGCGTGTTCCTTTGAGTATGAATCGGAGCCCCTTCACGTCCAACACACCGATCTAAATCCTAAGCGAGAAAATCCCAATTTGCAGGCTTGGTGTCTGCAAGATAGAGATGATTGCGCGCCACCCTTTTTGCGGCGGTGGCTAGCTCGCTGAGGACGTGCCTCACGCTCGCGGATGCTATCTTACCGTACCAACATAGTATCCGTTGGCTTGGCCGTCCTCCGAGAATTTGGGACAGACGCAAAAGCCTCCCCGGCGAGCTGCGTGTCGGACATACCACCCTTGGTGTTTCCGACGGCAGTTCGGACGCATGCACGAGGCACTGCGATTTAGGCGTTGTGGCGTGCGGCGTGCTTTTGGCGAACGCGCCCCAAGCGCCGGCGAACAAAAAGCCAACCAGAACGACCTGAAAGCAGCGCACGTGCAAATCCTAGTGCGATGACACGAGTGCGGCTAGGCTGAAAGCCACCACGCATGCAGCAGCCAAAGACCACAGTGTTATGAGGACCTCTTTGTGCATACCTCTAAACCCACGCAGCGGTTCCTAGCGCTCCAAGCATATAGCCTAAAACTCCGATTGAAAGCCAAATTGCGTCTGCTCAGATGCGTTCAGAAAAAACTCGCGTAAGCAAAGGCCTACTTGCGACGACTGGCCTGCGTAAACATATCTTCCCGCCCCTGCCCAGTTCAAAGCTTATCTCTGTCGGGAGATCCCCGTCCCTGCACGGTGACTAAGCCGAAGTAAAACCATATCCGCACGAGGGGCAGCTGAGCGGACTGTCTAGTCCAACTTTACAAGCGTCACTTCAGCTTTTGGATACCCTGCGGGTCCCCGCCGATAGAAGCCTCGTACAGTTGATCGCCAACCTGCCCAAAGTAGCTCAGCTGCCTATCTCTGACTCGAATCGGGCTAGTCAGCAACTTCACGGGCCGGCCGCCATCGACGCAGGTTCGCCCGCACCATCGCGTAAAGCAGAAAAGACCGATGGTGAGGTCACCGTTAGCAGGGAAAAATGTACTCCATGCGGTCTCCAAGTCGTCGAAGTAAATGTGAAAGCTCCAAGTCCTCATCTGGTGTTGAGCTTCATGCGTTTAAGCCCTCGCCGCTGTCGCGAGAGCGCGGCCTTCTCATAACGTTCCAAGCTCGGCAGAAGTCTCATTTGTTTTGTATCAGCGCCCTCGATCACGGCCAGGATCAGACTTAGCCGAAGAGCTCGCAGGCGATCCTGTCGATTCCTGGCTTGAACAAAATCTTGAAGCGCGATCTCCATACCCGCGCCTTTGAATTCCTCTGCAAGAACTGCATCGAAGTCAGTGGAAACAGAGCCTTCAGAATCGTCCCAACGAGATAGACCATGTCGGTAAGCATTGCGGCTTGATATTGACTTCCCAGCACTTGTTTGCGGGCCGGTACTCTTCGTCGCGTTTGCGCGATTGGCTTCGATTTGTCTCCTTGTTGCCAACTTCCCTCCTTGATTTCAGAGCTAGCGATCGACCGATCTCGATCGCTAATCGAGGCGCTAATCCTCCGTTCCCGCGAACCCGCGGTGTTGATGAGGAGGATGGCGGGACCAAGCCGTCAACAGCGGGGCGACAAAGGTATGGAGGTTAGGCCCATCAAACAGATAGCCCGCGATGCCAGCCGCCCGCGCTGCGGCAAGGTCGCTCTGCTTGTCCCCAATTATGAAGCTTGCATCGAGATCCACTGAGTACCGCTCAAGCAGGGCTCTAATCATCCCCGGCTGCGGCTTGCGACAGTTGCAAAGGACACGGTATCTCTCAATCAGTCCATCGGGGTGATGTGGGCAAAACTCGAACGCATCGATATGTGCACCAACAATAGCAAGCTCACGCGACATCCATTCATGCAAGGTGCGAACATGCCGTTCCTCGTAAAAGCCTCTCGCAACCCCTGATTGGTTCGTTACGACAAAAGCAAAGTACCCTGCGTCATTGACTGCTTTCACGGCTTGTTGGGCTCCTTCCACCCACCGGATCTTGTCCGGATCAAAAGCATAGCCGTCGTCCTCATTGAGGACGCCATCACGATCAAAGAAAACTGCTGGACGCTTCAAAGCTCATTCACCCACGTTCGAGCAATACTGCCGATCTTCCGACAATCACTGCTCCATTTCAACACGTCGCGGCCGGACAAGATCCTCCTCTGCGCCCGCGCCTTGCGTCCAGCTGTCTGCGTTGAAGCATAAATTAGCTTCGTTTTGCCGCTTTGATGCTGGTCCGCCTCCCGTCACCCCCGCCCCAAACGCGTGAGAACAAGAGCCCATTCTTGACCCTAAAGAGAGCAACAATGTTGCTGCAGAAAGAACTGGCATTCCCGCGCGATCGGAGCGTTACTGAGTCGGCCGGGCGCTACCACCGATTATAGCGCCGGTATCTCGCCTCGCGGACGCGGGGCTTCAGGCAGTGCGGCATGTACCGCGGCTTGTTCTTGCGTAGGAGATACCGGTGACGACGGTTCAAACGAATGGCGCAGACGCGTCCAATCAAATCATCAGGTTCAACCCAAACGACCGCCGGCATTTCATCGGCGGCTCGGACGCCCGCATCATCATGGGGGATGATCAAGAGAGTCTCGTTCGCCTTTGGCGCGAAAAGCGCGGCGAAGCAGAGCCTGAGGATCTATCAGACAACTTGATCGTTCAGCTCGGCACCGTGACGGAGGTCCTGAACCGCGCCTGGTACCAACGGGCAAGCGGGCACACGGTCAAGGACATCCAAAAGCGCGTCCGTCACCCCGTGCACAAATGGATGGCGGCAACGCTGGACGGGACCGTCGAGCAGACCGGCGCGGTCTTCGAAGCCAAGTTCATGCTGCCCTGGGCCTTTACCGAGGAAGCTGCAGCCGAGAAGCACATGGCCCAGCTGCAGCACAACATGTGGGTCACAGCCAGCCGCAACGCAGTCCTCTCGATCATCACCGGCGGCGGCAAGTGGGTGGAGATCAAAGTCCACGCCGATCCGCTGTATCAACATCTTCTGCTGACCGCCGAGAAGAAGTTCTGGCGCTGCGTCCAGAGCGGGGAGCCGCCCGCTCTGTTCAACATCGAGACGCCCCGCCCGCGGCTGGAGGCTGTCAGAGTGGTCGACATGTCCACCTCCAACCAATGGGCAGAGCTGGCGGCCACTTATTTGCGAACTCGAGAGGCCCACGGGCAACATGAAGCAGCGAAGGCCGACCTGAAGGCGCTCATGCCGGAGGACGCCAAGGAAGCCATCGGTCACGGGAAGGCCAAGCGCTCCAAGTCTGGCGCGATCAGCTTCGAGGCTCAGGCGACGGAGGGGCCCCATGCATCAGTCCAGTGAGCGCATCGGGACTATCGCGGCCGCCCTCGCCCGAGCTCAGGCCGAGCTGACGAATCCCGAAAAGACCCTGACCGCCGTGATCCGGTCGCCATTCCCGCGGGAGGACGATCGCACCTTCCGCTACGCGTCTCTGGCTTCCGGCCTGGACATTGTCCGCAAGACTTTGAGCCAGCAGGAGATCGCCACCATCCAGACCACCCGGATTGAGCAGGTCACCGGTCAGATCCACCTCACCACCCTGCTGGCCCATGCTTCCGGCGAATGGATTTCCTCGGACCTACCGGTCTGCGCCTCGAAGGAGGTCGAGGCGCCGCACCGGATGGGCGCAGCACTGACCTATGCCCGCCGGTATGCCCTATTTGCACTGGTCGGCATAGCCGGAGAGGACGATCTGGACCCGCCTGATGTCGTTACAGGGCCTCCCGCCGCCACCGAGCCGCAGGCCGCACCAGGGCCGAAGGGAAAGTCGCCTAAGGGCGTCCTGAACCGGCCACCGGTGCTGCCTCCCGAACGATCCGCCGACCTGCTGGACCAGCTCCTGGACGAGCTGGGCCGCCTAGAGGGCAGCGAAGGACTGCTTGCCTGGGCTAGGACCTGCCTTCCTCTCAAAAACACTCTGCTGGAGGCAGATGCTCGCGTGCTCGAGGCCGCCTATCAAAAGAGGTTCGAAGAAGCTCCGCTCCCAGAGATCGATCCAGCAGAGCAGCGCCCCATATCAGCGGCCGGACAGCCCGGACTTGAGCAATCCTCGGAACCATCCAGCGACGTTCGCGCACCTCGCGACACCTCTCCCGGAGAGCAGGCCGGTCTTGCCTTCCCGAAGGAGCCGCCCCGGCGACGCAGCAAGGATCACCTCGCTTTCATTCGCAGCCAGGGCTGCCTGGTTTGCAGAAGACACCTGCCGATGCGCATCACCTGAAGTTTGCCCAGCCACGCTCCTTGGGACGCAAGGTCAGCGACGAGTTCGCCGTGCCGCTCTGCAGATCCCACCATCAATCTCTGCACCGACACGGAGACGAAAGTGCCTGGTGGACCAACCTTCAGATTTCGCCCCTGCCGATCGCGAAGGAGCTTTGGGATGGCAGTCCCGTCCATCTGGCGAACGGAGCAACAGTTGCTGCACCGCCTTCGCGTCGACTAACGGGTGCGCAAGGTCAATGAATGGTCCTGTCAACCTATCTAAATCTCAGCAGACGAGCGTCTTGCCGCCTCAATTCGAGGCGCTGTGCCCTCCGCCTCAACTTCTGCCCGGAGAGGATATTGAGCACTATCATGCAATCCAGGCAACGATCTTTCGCGACCTAAGCCCTCAATCGGCCGTCGAATGGCTACTCGCTATCGACGTTGCCGAACTCTCCTGGGAGATGCAGCGCTACCGGGTACTGCGGCATAGGGTCCTGAACACCTACCGCCAGAAGGCTATCGAGATGACGCTTCGCCGCGTCGACCTAGCTGGCAGTGCTCCAGACGTTCAGGATGTAGCCGAAATCTACACCATCAATAATGCCCTGGATTGGCAAATGGATGCTTCGGCCGCGCACGACATCGAGGCCCGTCTCAGATCGCACGGCTTCGATCAGCACGCCATCAGCATGGAGGTTTATGTTCAGGCGCACGAGATCCTCACGCTATTTGAATCACTCCTGAACGGAGCGCAGCTTCGGCGCCTACTGCTGATAAAAGAATTCAATGCTTCGCGGAACCCGGCCAGACGGCACCCAATCCGCGGTGCGCATCGAACCGCTTTGCGGCAAGGCGGAGCGTAAAGACGTAAGCGATGACATCAATGGACCTCCTGCGAAGTGATCGAAGCAGACCAACGCGAGCGCCGCCCAGCTTCCGCGGACGAGGCAAACATCGCCAAGGCAGTGCGAGTATTGCAGGATCTGATCGGATCGTCTTCGAAGTAATAACCTTCAAGCGATCACAGCTCCCGTGGACAGCTTACGATGGATTAAGCGAGAGTAACCGCTCTATCAGCCGAGCGACAGATATGCCGCGTACGCCTGTTTCAGACCGTCCGCGAGAGCGGTCTTCGCACGCCAGCCGAGCCCTTCGAGGCAACTGACGTCGAGTAGCTTGCGCGGCGTGCCGTCCGGCCTTGATGTGTCAAAAGAGATCTCACCCTTGTAGTCAATGACGTCTGCGACGACCCGGGCGAACTCAGCAACGGCGATGTCCTTTCCGGTACCGATATTGACCAGCCCGGCGCCGGAATAGGTCTTCATGAGGTACACGCAGGCATCCGCCATGTCGTCGACATAGAGGAACTCGCGCCGCGGCGTGCCGGTGCCCCAGACCTCGACGGTCTTTGCGCCCGACAGCTTGGCCTCATGGAAGCGGCGGATGAGCGCGGCAACGACGTGGCTCAATTCAGGATGATAATTGTCGCCGGGCCCGTAGAGGTTGGTCGGCATCACGCTGATGAAGTCGCTGCCATACTGGCTGCGATAGGCTTCCGCCATCTTAATGCCAGCGATCTTGGCGATGGCATAGGGCTCGTTGGTCGGCTCCAACGGGCCCGTCAGCACCGAGTCTTCCCGCAGCGGCTGCGGCGCCAGCTTCGGATAGATGCAGGACGAGCCGAGGAACATCAGCTTCTCGGCATGGTTCACATGCGCAGCATGGATCACATTGGTGGCGATCGCGATGTTGTCGTAGATGAACTCGGCGCGCAGCGTGTTGTTGGCGACGATGCCGCCGACCTTCGCGGCGGCGAGGAAGATCACCTGCGGCCGCACTTTCGCGAACCAGTCGAATACTTGCGCCTGGTTGCAGAGATCGAGCTCGCGACGCTCGATAGTGACGAGATTCACATCCTCCCGCGCCAGCCGGCGCACGATCGCGCTGCCGACCATGCCGCGATGGCCGGCGACGTAGACGCTCTTGCCCTTCAGCTCAAATGGTACGCTTGCCATGAGTTGCTTCCCGTTTGGCCTCGGCCAGATCGCCCGTCATCATCTCGTCGACGAGCTGCGCAAAAGTCCGCCTCGGCTTCCAGCCGAGCACCTTCTGCGCCTTGCTGGCATCGCCGACGAGCAGATCGACCTCGGTCGGGCGGAAATAGGTCGGATCGATCTTCACCACCGTCTTGCCGCTGATGGCCTCGACGCCGGTCTCGTCGACGCCCTTCCCGCGCCATTCGATGCGGCGGCCGACATGGGCGAAGGACAGCTCGACCATCTCGCGCACCGAGCGCGTCTCGCCGGTGGCGAGTACGAAATCGTCGGGCTTGTCGGCCTGCAGGATCATGTGCATGCCCTCGACGTAATCCCTGGCATGGCCCCAGTCGCGCTTGGCCTCGAGATTGCCGAGATAGAGCGTCTGCTCCAGCCCAACCTCGATCCGGGAGACGCCGCGGGTGATCTTGCGGGTAACGAAGGTCTCGCCGCGGATCGGGCTCTCGTGGTTGAACAGGATTCCGTTGGAAGCGAACATGCCGTAGGCTTCGCGGTAGTTCACCGTGATCCAGTAGCCGTAGAGCTTGGCGACGCCATAGGGCGAGCGCGGATAGAACGGCGTCGTCTCCTTCTGCGGGATCTCCTGCACGAGGCCGTAGAGCTCGGAAGTCGAAGCCTGGTAGAACCGCGTCTCTCTCTCCATGCCGAGGATGCGGATCGCCTCCAACAGGCGCAGCACGCCGACAGCATCGGCGTTAGCAGTGTATTCCGGGCTCTCGAAGCTGACGGCGACGTGGCTCTGGGCGGCAAGATTGTAGATCTCTGTGGGGCGGATCTGCTGCACCAGGCGGATCAGATTGGTCGAATCCGTCATGTCGCCATAGTGCATCAGGAACGGCACGTTGCCGACATGCGGGTCTTTGTAGAGATGGTCCACGCGCGCGGTGTTGAAGGACGACGAGCGCCGCTTGATGCCGTGCACGACGTAGCCGAGCGACAGCAGATACTCGGCGAGATAGGCCCCGTCCTGACCCGTCACGCCGGTGATTAAAGCGACCCGTTTGGTCATGGCCTACCTTGTTCCCGCGCATCTAAGATAAAACAGGCGCGACGAGGCGCCAGCGAAGCATGTTCACGCACGTCTTTTTGGACAGATCACCATTCGCACGTCAACCCCCATCCCGGCGTCTGTCAAACGACTGCAAGCTGATTGGAAACAGTGACATGGCTAGCCGACGGGACAGTGGCCAGGTGGTCGCAGATATTAACCCGCCCTTCCCACTGCCTCCACACGAACTCAGTTCCTCAACCTACATGGAGGAACAGTTCGTTCGCCCGCGCCTAGAGGGTTGCGCGAACCGCCGCGTCGGACCTGCTTCGATATTTCTTAAATTGAGGGCATTCGTGGTTCCTAACCGCTCCCCATTTTGGACAAAGATACCGGTTCGCGGCCGAGAGAAGATTGGTTACGGCAAGAGGATCGTGGCCCTCAGCACTAGCTGTAAGCACCAAGTGAGTCTCCACAACCAAAACGTTCTTTATGCCGTCTGGTGTCAGCTCTTTGGCTTCCCAAGCTATGCTGTCATTTGGATGATTAGAGCCCATCGGCAATGTCCCAAGATCTTAGAAAATCCCATAGAGGAGGGAGCGGTCAACCGGGAGCCGCCCGGAAGGAATTATCTGACCGCATGGCGGAGTCATGTACCGCTCTTGCGAAGCCCTTCTCGGATCGATAGAAGCGCCTAGGAGAATGGCTCGCCCACTCCAAGGGTGCACTCCATTGACAATGCTATCTAATTGCCCTTCTCATCGGGGGGCAGAAGTAAGACGCACAAAGATTGATGGGCAGGCGGAACCATCGAGGCGGCCCTCGCCCGGGCTCAGGCTGAACTGACAAATACCGAGAAGACACCGACTGCCGTGATCCGATCACCTTTCCCCGAGAGGATGATCGAAGCTTTCGGTATGCGTCCTTGGCCTCCGGCCTCAGTATTGTCCGCTACCGCGCCAGCGGCAGAGAGACCGACGTGTTTCTTGGTGATCGCCATTATTCAGCCCCCGGCTGTTTGAGCACGCGCGCGAGGCCGAACGCCGTCGAGAGAACGATGCCACCGAGCACGTATGCGAGTGTTGGGATTTTGTCAGCGAGCGCGGCCAAACCATAATCAGGCCGTCGATGGCGCTTCAGAATAGACCGCCACGGATTGCGACCCGCACCGACCAGAGGCGATGCCACGCCTCATCTAAGCCTGCCCTCAGTTGAGGACGGCACACTGCACCGGCAATGGTTGCAGGCTAAGCTTGCGGAATGTGGTTGAACCCGCCCGCCAGGATGAACTTTGCGGCGGCGGCGACGAACAGGGCGACTGCGAGCCAGATCAGTCTCGAGAGGTAGCCGTTCAGCTTGTCAACGCTGGTTTCGATCCGCTCCAGCGATTGCTTGATGTGCGGCTGCTGCGCTTCCAGGAGAACGACACGCTCTTTCATGTCGTTAAGCTCCCGTGGACTCGATCTCAGCTCGCGTGACTTCATCCATGATAATCCGCCCGGCCCGCTTTGGGCCACCTGAGCGCCTCGCAACGTTGTTACGAAATAGCAGCAGCCCAGCCGGCCACCATGTTCGCTTCACCCGCATCGTTCGGATGAACGCCGTCCGGTGTCAGCTTCAACCCATCGGGAATGAGCGTTGCCGTATCGACGCCGACCAGTTGAGTATACCCCAACTCCGTGATCACCTGCCCGGCCACAGCCTTGTAGCTGGCATATGGGATTGGAAGTACTTGCGTCGAGAGCGTCACGCCCGCGACGTAGACCGGCACGGTCGGCGCGACGACGTGGATGTTCATCAACAGTTGCTTAAGATCAGCCTTGTAGTCGGCGACCGGCCGTTGACCGAGGAAGTCATTCATTCCCAACAGAACAGTGATCCTGTCAGGCTTCAAATTTGCGGCAGCAGTCCCGTCGCTCGGCACTGTTTGGCGACCGCCATAGCCGAGATTGATGCAGCGAAAGCCCTTCGCCTGGGCGAGCAGGAACGGCCAAGATCGGCGAGTGTCGGTTCCCCCAAATCCTTGCGTGATGCTATCGCCCAGGCACACCATCAGCGGCCCCGTGCGCGGCGCTGCGGCCGTCACGACATAGGCCGGATCGACCTCGACGCCACCGAACTCAACGCCATCCGCATATGGCAGGATGATTTCATAGAGGCGGTTCGCGCTCGACCCCATGTTGATCACGACCGCACCAGTAGTGACCTCATTGATCTCTGCCAACGTTTGGAAGTCCTGGACAAACACGCCATCAACGAAGACGTGTCCGATCAGATTGCGCGCGTCAGTCCGCGTTACTAATCCGTTCCAGCGCAATCGCACAGAAACAGAAGGCGCGTTCGACATGAACCGCTGCCGCGCTCCGGGCATGCAGTACTGGAAGTCCGACCCAGGATCAGCGATCGGCCGCTGAAAGCGAGCCCAACCATTAACGAACGTCGGCGCAACGCAATCGCTGTAGGAAATAGCGGGATCATTGGCGGGGTAGCTTCCGGGCATGCGACCAGGAGGAGGCAACTCGGATACTCCGCTGCCACCCCTGACGCGTTGCGCGCCAATTCTCAACATCATCGCAGGCACCCCAAGAAGGAGTTGCCGTCTTGCCAGCGCCATAAAACGAGTGATTACATCTTGTACCTCCCGGCGCAAGCGGGCCAAACATGAAACGAGGCATCCTAAAGTAGAATGCCGGTTCACCACGAGGGGCACACTTCCGAAAACTCAAAGCGGGCCATGACAGGTCGCGTCGTCCCGTTGGCCTGAACTCCGATGGATCGGAGATCGCCAGCGTTCAGGAATTGCATGCAAGGGCCGTAGACCGTCCCTGCCGCGAGTGACCCGTAAATGAGAACACTTGCGATTTCTGCACGCTCGTCGTGTCACAAACCCAAGCTTGGTGTACGATGGCGAACCGCCCTACGTCTGATAGACGTAGACATTGACTAGATATCGCCCGGCGCGCGGGGCAACGAACGTCTTGTTAGCGCTATCGAAGAACAGGTTGAGCCCGGCCGGATCGTTGCTCGCAGCCGTCAGGTCGACCTTGACAGCGGGTGCGCCGCAGACGCTTGGTCGGTCGCGCGTGTCAGCAAGCCGACGAACGGAATTTGCTTCGCCTGGACAACCTCCAATCCGTGCGGTTCGAGCGCAGCAAGACGCGTTCATTCGCCCACATGACAATGCTTGCGCCGGATCGGCCGATGATGACTGCCGGCGTTGTGATCGTGTAAAGCTTGGAAGCGCTCGACGGCTTCAGCACGCTATCGAGATACGCACGCGCGAGGTTGCGCGCCTGCTCGCCATTCGTCCTCGCCGGGCGGACGTTTCGGCAAATACTTGTCGATCGCGTCGCGGATGCTTTCCGCCGCCGCCGAGAACTCGCGCTCGCGCTATGCATCAATCAGCTTGTCCCAGCGCAATACGATGTGCTCCAGATTCTTCAAGCTATCGACCACGCCGCGCTGCTCCTCGACCGGCAAGGTCTTGTAGGGACAGAGCCGGCGCAGGCGTGCCCTTCCTCGCGCGCCGTCCCAGGCGAAAAGCTGTTCCGGCTCTGCAAGGGCGGCCGGCTCTACAAGATGCTGCACCTGGCACTGGACCGCGCCAAGGTAGTGCTGCCCGCCGCATGCGGGGCTTTCACATCTTCTGCCACACGGACAGCGCGTGGATGCATCGCTATGGTGGACTCGACACGCGCGGACTTACCCGGACTGGGCGGTGGAAGAATCCGGACTCGCCCATTCGTTACAGCACACCATGGCCAGCGCAGAGGCCGGCGGGCGGCTTGTTGCCGGTGCCAACGACCAAGTCCCGCCCATTGAAGCGACTATAGCTCAGATCCAGCAGGCGTCCGACGGGAATCGCGCTGATTTGGTACAAGAATCCATTCCCTTTTGGAAGCACTTGTGCACGCTTCCAGGTTTCTGAACAATATCCCTCATTGGGGGTATACGATGATCATTTCGCGGGCGACGGCCTCAGTCGTTTTTACACTGCTGTTGATCGCAACGCTTTTGAGCAATGCTGAATCTGTTGAGATCAAAGTCGGCGTGGACAAATCCGGTCAAGCGACCATCTGGATCACCGGAGAAATTGTTCCCGCCGATGCGGATAGGGTTTCGCAGTCGGTTCGCCAGGCAAACGATGCCGGAAAATTCGTTGCCAACGTGAGACTGGATTGTCCTGGCGGTAATTCGCTGGAAGGAGTGAAGATTGCCGACACTATAAGGTTTGGCAAGACATCCATCGCTCAAGCATTTCAAGCGCCATCGCTTCCGTCATGGTGTCCTCCTCTTGCGTGGTGTCCAAACTACGGGCAATAAACCCCGGAGGCGCCACGCAAGCCGAAACCAAAATGACTCAGCAATTCGAGTTGAGCAGCCCCAGGAATTTCCTGTAAGTTGCAGGAACAGCAATTGCGTTGCTCGGTCCGACCTCGGTCGAGTTGGCAACTTTTCTAAAGTGCACGACAGCTAAAGAGGGAAACAGAAGTGCGTGATGAAATTAGGATTGGCGTCGTTGGACTCGGCTACGTTGGGTTACCGATTGCTGTTGCGTTCGCACGCGCGGGATTTCAAACTGTAGGCTTCGACATAAACCCGCAACGCATAGATGAGCTCATCAGAGGTTACGACCGGACCAGAGAAGTTGAGTCAGACGATCTCAAAGAAGCCGATGTGGTCTATTCGAACAATGTTCGGAGTCTTGCGGCGATAAACTTTTTCATCGTGACTGTTCCGACTCCCTTGGATCACGCCAAGCGGCCTGATCTTAGCATGTTGTTTAGCGCTTCGGAGTTCGTCGGCTCGATGCTTTCCCGGGGCGATATCGTTGTTTATGAGTCAACTGTGTATCCTGGTGTCACGGAGAATGAATGTGCGCCCTATCTGGAGAGAGCATCCGGGTTGGTAGCAGGTAGAGATTTTTTTCTTGGCTACTCGCCTGAGCGGATAAATCCCGGAGATAAAGTGCATCGCTTCGAAAACATCGCCAAGATAGTTGCCGGTCAGAATCAAAAGACACTGGAAACGATGACGCGTGTCTATGGCGCGGTCATTAACGCACCTATCCATGAAGCGCCAAACATCATGACCGCCGAAGCGGCAAAGGTCATTGAGAACACACAACGCGACTTGAACATCGCGTTGATCAACGAACTCTCGCTGATCTTTAAACGCCTTGGTATCGACACGGGTGACGTGCTGGCGGCCGCAAAAACAAAATGGAATTTCCTGCCCTTCTCGCCTGGCCTGGTCGGCGGGCACTGTATCGGCGTCGATCCGTACTACCTGACCCATATGGCAGAGCAGATCGGCTACCACCCGGAAGTCATACTTGCAGGGCGCCGCGTAAACGATTCCATGAGTAAGTCCGTAGCTGACGAATGCGCTCGTGTGATGATGATGAAGAAACTTGACCACCCGCTGACAGTGACGATCTTGGGGTTGGCATTCAAAGAGAACGTGCCTGACATACGAAACAGTCGCGTTGCAGACACGGTGAAAGAGCTTGAAAAATACGGGATTAACATCCAGGTGCATGACCCCGTTGTGGATCGGCTCGAGGCAATGAAGGAATACGGCTTGAGTCTTTTTGAGTTTGATGATCTTGCCCCGGCCGATGCGGTGATCATTGCTGTCCCGCACAAGATCTTCAGTGAGTATGGATGGCGTCGCGTCTCCGGCCTGCTCAAGCTGGCCGATCAAGGCATTGTTTTCGATTTAAAGGGCATGTTGCCGCGGAGTGATGTGCCTAGCGGAATCCATCTCTCCCGCCTTTGACGGATGAACTGGTTGAATGTCTGTGCAGTCTGAGATGGCCATTGGACGTCTAATGCAGTTGGGGCGACTTGGAAAAAACTGCGCGCCTGTTTCTTTCTCTCTGGGAGAGCAGAGCCTGAATTGTTTGAGCCCGGAGAAGCGATCTTTCATTTTTTTGATAGTGCTTCTTCACATCCTCTTCCTATGGTTGCAGGGTGCAGTCATATGGGCGGATGCATCAAGCTACATCAATATATCTGATGCGCTCTTTACCTCACAGCGTGGCGTCGGCATCATCACGGGGGAGCCCCTTTGGTGGCACAATTACGTTCCATTAGGCTTGCCGTTGCTTTGGAACGCCTTGGCGTTGTTGCCAGTCAAGCTGATCTGGCCTTGCCTTGCAGTCGGACAACACGCAATTGCCGCTTCTGCACTCGTCTATTGCACCCGATCCTTTTACTCTACCTGGCCGTCAAGATGGTTTGCGGTTGCGGCGGTGGCGCTTTGTCTCATTCCATTCTATCAATCGATGCATAATGCGCTTTTGACGGAGTCGCTATCTTCGTCGTTTTTGCTGATATCCTTGGGAACATCGGTCGGCGCGATCAATAGCCGCAGCATGAGCGCTCGAGCTTCGGTTCTCTTTTGCATTTGCATCTTCTTCGCAACTCAATTGAGAAGCACCGTAGCAGTATTCTGTCTTGGCATCGCTTGCGCGACGCTCATTCGGCGAGGCCGGCTGCTCTCCGGGAATCTCGCGGCATTCAGCTTGGTTTTCATCTTCGGCATTTTGCTTTTCCCGTCAATCAGAGCACTTGATGGAGGCGAGTTCATTTTTCCCCGACTGGGTCCGAGCAAGTTGTGGGCGGGGCTGTATGCAAATCCCAAACCGAGCCCGGAATTGACCGAGAGATTTAGAAGCTACCAGTTACCACCCTCGATCAGTGCGGAAAGGCTGCTCAAGGAGGGAGCTTCGTTTGGTGACGTTACGACCATCATGCGCTCCTGGATTGATGCGGGTGCCTCCAACACAGAAGTCATCGGCAAAATCGAGGACATGGGCCGGGCGCTTGTGGCCGACGGCTATCGACCTCGACTTAACTCGATCGGCTACGGTCTTTCTTCGAGCGGTTTCAATTTTTATCTTTTAGCTCTTCCAGCCGACTATGAGATTTTTCGCGGCTTCAATGGCAAGAAGCTCTTTGCGCATGAACGCAATCACTATCTTTACCTGTCCTGGGTTCAGCCAAACGTTGGCGCCTTCGACAGTCAAATCGCCGAGTTCTTTGAGAAGGATGGCAAGTCCGAACTTCATCGGGTGTTTGCTGCATCGATGAAACCATACTTCAGAAGCCAGCCGACTTACCTTCATTTTATCATGGGGTTGGTCGCCTATATTCCGCTTGACCTCTTCTTTCTTCTTTCATTAGCGGCATCGGCGGTTCTCGTGAGAAAGGACGTTTTGCTTGGCGCGATATTTCTCGGGATACCCCTGATCAATATCTACATCACGGGAAGCTCGTTGTTCGCAGACGTCCGCTATAGTTACGCTTTGCTCGGGACGTTCCTTTTTTCCATAGCAACTTGCCTTGCCCTTTTGCCTTTGCCTCCAACGCCGGTTCTTCTTCAGATCTCCGCGATCGTTAAGAGGAACTTTTCATTTGCCAGGAAGGGGGTGGATTGCGGAAACAGTCCAATTCCAATTGAAGGCGCTCGCTGGAGCCTTCGGGCATGACTCGAACGCCGCGTACAGGCCACCGATCGTCCGTTGCTCCACCCGCGCCATTTGGCGTACAACACTGAAGGACGCTAACTGGCTCAGGATGAACGTTCAGGGCGGCGGCCCAAAGCAAAGCGGAGCCGGCTTTGGAAGCCAAGACAATATCGAGGGCACGAACCCTGAGTTCGTGAAGTCAAAGATGCCGACGCTGATAACCGGCGCAGCTGGTTTCATTGGATATCACACCGCCCACCGTCTGTTGGAGGCAGGTCACGACGTCGTTACGATCGATAATGTGTGCGATTATTATGATGTGAATTTGAAAAGAGCCAGACTAAGCCGGCTTTCTGCCTTTCGGAATTTTCACTTTGTAGAAGCGAATCTCGAAGATTGCAGCGCCGTTTCGGGCTTGTTTTCAAAGTTCAAGCCGGAGAAGGTCATCCATTTGGCGGCTCAGGCTGGCGTGCGCTATTCCCTGGAAGCGCCACATGCTTACATCAACTCAAATATCATAGGTTTCTTGAACATATTGGAGGGCTGTCGCCACAACGGCGTCAAGCATCTCGTCTTTGCGTCGTCTTCGTCCGTATACGGCGCAAATACCAAGATGCCGTTTTCGGTCAGTCATAACGTTGATCATCCTCTCAGCCTCTACGCGGCCACCAAAAAATCCAATGAGCTAATGGCGCACTCGTATGCCCATTTATACAATCTGCCTGTAAGCGGATTGCGATTTTTCACCGTGTACGGTCCTTGGGGTAGGCCGGATATGGCTCTGTTTCTCTTTACGCGCAGTATTATTTCCGGAACGCCCATCGACGTATTCAACAACGGGAAGCATGAGCGAGACTTCACCTATATTGATGATATTGTCGAAGGCGTCGTTCGGGTTGCAGACAAGATTGCAACGCCCAGCGCGGTCCGAAATTACGAGGCGCCCGATCCGGCAACTTCATCGGCGCCCTACCGAATTTACAATATTGGAAACAGAAATCCGATTAAGCTGACTTCATTTATCGAGTGTATCGAGGCGAAAATCGGCAGGAAGGCCATTAAACGATTTCTTCCGATGCAGCCGGGCGACGTAGCCAGCACATATGCCGATGTTGATAGTCTCGCTGAAGCCGTTGGATTTCAACCGAAGACCTCGATTGAAGAGGGAGTCGGGAAATTCGTCGATTGGTATTTAAGCTACTACAAGCCCGACCAGTCCGCCTAACCACGTTGCGAGGGGCCACCAGCAGTTTTCATCGTACCCCGATCACACTCCAGCTGTAGCCGTGCCTGTGATGGGTACGAACGTTCGTGAAGCCGTTGTTCTCCAACAGGCCCCGCGCCTCGTCTTCGCTATAATACTTGGCGTATGCTGGATTGAGCTGGTCATAGATCACCAGGCGTCGCTTATCGGGGGGCAGCCGGCGATAGACCATTTGCATATATTGGCGCATCGGAAGCGGCAGGATTCGCGAAGCCGCGGTGTACGACATCGCAATGAAGTCCAAGACGTGGCACAGAATGGCTAGCAGGCGATGCGGCATTCGCTTGGTGACGGCTCGCAAGGGCTCGAACAGCGCCAGGTATATGCCATTGCCTTCCCGACCGTAGAGCCAAATGAAAATCACGCCTCCCGGTCTTAGCGCGCATCTCGCCGCCTTGACGATCGGTGCGGGATCCTCGACGTGATGCAGCACGCCGATCGATACCACGAGGTCGAAATCACGATCCTGCGGAATGGCCGTCCCGTCGCAGCGTATCACCTCGACCCGGCTGGCGCGATCCGCGGTGTTGGCAGCGACAACAGCGAAGGATTCCGAGGGCTCAAGTGCGGTCACGTGCGCGGCGCCGGCATCCAGCAGCATACTTACTATTCGGCCAGTACCGGATCCGATATCCGCAACAGTGCGTCCGCGCACATTGTCGAGGCTCAGTAGCGGCTCGCAGATATCGGCAAAGAGTCCGAGCGAGCCATAATAGCCAGAATTGTCGGTGTAACGGGTCCATTGATCGCCGAAATCGGCAATCGTCCGCTGACCGACGTCCGGCTTGGATTTTGCTGAATGCGAGGATGTCATTGCCCGTTTCCCGCTTCCGGCGCGCCGCGCCTTCTGGATCAGGTGCGCGTAGCCAGATAGAGATAGTTCATTCCATAGACAAACCGCTTTACCGAAACCTGCGTGAAGCCGGCTTGCTCAAGAAGCCGTAGCATCTCAGTCTTGTCTATTCCCATGACCTCGCCTTCGGCAACGTCGCGGTGCTTGTCTTCGCTGTACCACCAGATGGCATGGCCAACATCGCCGATCAGCCGCCCGATCATCGTCGCTACCAGCAAACCGCCGGGCTTGAGCACACGATGCGCTTCCTTCAGGGCACCGATCCGCTCAGGGATATGATTGAGGCATGCGACAAAGGCGACCGTATCGAAGCTTTCCGCTTCGAACGGAAGACTGTCCGAGGATGCGATCTTTAGCGTATCCCCGCCCCAGTCGACGACATCGACCCCGACGCTGTCGTCCGCGCCGGCGTCATCCTTGCCTGAGCGTCGCAGCCTTTGTAGATAGAGACGTATCAGCGCATTGTCGCCAGCGCCGATGTCGAGAACCCGTCCCCTGAGCTGCGGCAACACGGCCGCATAGCGCTCGGCCCGCAGCGATGTCAAGTGCAGCCGTTCGCTCTGTGAATCCGGCAGCAGCACCATCCGCAGGGGGGCACCGGCTAGGTCCCAGGCCGACTGCAGCAAGCTCCTGCGCGGGGCGAGCGCCCAGCTGGGCGGGAGAGTTCCATCATGTGTCGTCGCATTGGGATTCATGGCCGAACCCGTGTCCCTTTCGCTATCAGAGGAGGCAACCGGGCGATCATTTCACCGCCGGCGCGATCGCCTTCCCTCGCAATGCCTGCAGCAGCGGCCAGGCGAAAATCACTCCTGGGACACTGGCCGCCAGATTGCAAAGACCTATGCTCAAGCTGAGGGCGACCGCATCCGAGTCGACCAGAACGCCACTAGGTACGAGCAAAGCGGCGAACGCAATCTCGCGCGAGCCAAACCCAGCATAGAAGATCGGAACAACCTGCGAAAGATAGATGGCGGGCGTCGTCGTGAACGCGACCCAGAGCGGAATGCGCAAGCCGAGCCCGAGCCCGAGCAGCACCAGCATCGCTACGAACAGGCCGGTGCTGACGGCCGCGAGGCCAAGCTGCCAGCCGAGGCTATGGCACGTCGCGATATGTCCCAAAAACCGTCGCGCGGCTTCTGCTGCGGACTTGAGGAACCGCACGTGCAAGGTCAAGCCGAAGGCAGCGACTCCGAGGAGCACGAGCAGCCCGCCAAAGGCCGCGATCTGAGCCATGACGATCCGCCAGGGCCAGTGCATCGAGATCTGCAGTGGAAGCAACAGCAGTCCAAAAAGCGCAAATCCGGCTACCGCCAGCGCGCGATCTGCGATCACGCCCTCCACCGCCTTGCCGACCGACATTTTCAGGAGCCTGCGCGAAATCAGCGCGCGCATGGCATCCACCAGCGCGCCGAAGGGGACAAAATGCGCGCTGAAGAGCGTCAGGAGGTTGAGCTTGAGCAACGGGAAGTAATGCACCGGACCGTCAGGACAAAGGGTTCGGAGCACCGCTTGATAGCGCAGGGTTGCGACTGCGTTGCTCAGCAACATTAGCATCACGGCGGCGACGAAGAAGCCCGGCCGCATCGCCGACAATTGCCGCAACACTTGGCTCGAATCGACCGCGTATGACACCTGCCAGAGCAGCAACGAGGTCAATAGCAGCGGCGCGGCGGATCGGCCGACCTTCAAGACATGGCTTCTCAAGACAGTCCCGGCGGTAATTTCGCTTCGCGGTCCTTTGCAAGCGGCAGCGCGCGATAGGGTGTGGTGGTCTCGTATTGGACGAGGCGCAACTGGCTGAGCTGGTCGGCGATCAGCCCCAGCATGCCGATGAGAAGGCCGGCGAGCATCAAGAAGATGCCGAACGTCGGAAACCCTTCGCCGTGCAGGATTGCCAGGGTCGCGCCGTAGACCGCGCCGATGCTGAACATTGCCAATGCGAAGGGCAGGAAAATCCGCATCGGGGCGAACATCATGATCACCCGCATCACCAGCAGCAGACTGGCAAAGCCCGCGCGGAGGGTGACCTTGCTGGTTCCGATGCGGGCGGCGAGCTCCACGGGATGGTATCCGATAGGATAACCGCGCTCGAGCATCACCAGCAGGCTCGTCATCGACGCGCTATAACCATTCGGAAGCAACGGCAAATATCGACAGATCACCTCAGTGCGGAACACGCGAAGCCCGCAGTTCATGTCGCGACCGCCGCGGAACCCGAGCGACCGGGCGAGCATCAGGATCACCGCCTTGCCGACGCCGCGGACCGCGGACGCGCCGCCCGATATTCGCTGGCCGATCACCGCCGCCAGACCGCCCTGGCGAATGGCACCTATCATCGAAACTAGATCGCTGACGCGATGCTCGTTATCGGCGTCGAACCAGGCGACCAGCGGACGGCTGGCGTGGGCCATGCCGGTTTTCAGCGCCGCTCCGTATCCCCGGTTGAAGCCATGCCGCATCAGGGTCACGTTCGGATATTTTTCGACAACCTCGGCGGTGCTGTCGATCGAGCCATCATCGACGACGATGATTTCGGCGCCCGGCACTGCAAGCGAAAGCTGCTCCAAAGTCGGACCAATCCCGCCCGCTTCATTGAACGCCGGAATGATGACTGAAACGTCTTCGAACGGCCCCAAAATTGTTTCCTAAATTAGGCTCGGAAAGCACTGCTAGACATTGGCCGTTGTTCGCCAGGTCGCCAAGGTCAGCAAGGTCCAGAGGGTGTAACTATAACGGGAATTTCCGTCAACGTGCTCTCGCCAGAGTCGCCGCACGGCATCCGGCTGCAGGAAGGGCGCCAGACAGTCAGCCTCCCTGTCCAGCAGCCTTTCTCCAAGCGACCTCAGGCCATGGCGCAGATAGCTTGCCACCGGAATATTGAAGCCCTTTTTAGTCCCCTGTGTCAGGTCCTTTGGCAGACCGTGTCTCTCGAGATAGGCCCGCAGAATGCGCTTGTCCGGACCGCGAAGCGGGCTGAGCACCGCCACGTCGAGGCCATTGGCGAATTCCATGACGCGCCGATCGAGGAACGGCACCCGCACCTCAACGCCGTGCGCCATGCTCATCGAATCGGTCTTCATCAGCATGTCGCCGGGAAGATAGTAACGCTGATCCGCCTCGAGGGCCCGGTCCGCCGCGGAGCCTTCGGTGCCGAGTGCCGCGGCATATTCGTCGAGGGCATCAGCCTCGCGATCGATGTCCTTCATCCCGGTGCCATAGAGGGTGTGGATCTGTTCGGGAAATAGATATCGCCGCCATTGCGGGTGTGGCCGCGCGCCACCGTTCGCCATGCCGGCGAGCAATCGCGCGAATTTTTCCGCGGCTCCCACCTTGGCCTGGCTCGCCGCCGCTTTCGCAAACAGCGCGTCTGAAAGATGTCGCATCGCGAATTTCGGAAACAAAGGCCCCACGGCCGTTGCAACGCGGGTGGCGCGATAGGTTTCATAGCCGGCGAAGAACTCGTCGGCGCCATCACCGGTCAGCAGGACGCGGACTTCCCGGCCGGCCTTCTGGCAAAGAGAATAAAATGCCAAAGCGCTCGAATCGGCCAGCTGGCCATCGACCTTGGCGACAACGTCCAGAAAGCGAACCTCGATATCTTCCTCGGTATCGATCGAAACAAAACGCTGGCGTAGATTGGTGTGTCTGGCGGTGACCGCGGCGAGTCCACTTTCGTCGAAGGCGGCTTCGCCGAAACTGGCGGTATAGGCCGACAGGTCCGAGCGACCAGGCAGCGCGGTGGCGATCAGCGCGCTGTCGATTCCGCCGCTCAACAACAGAGCGACCGGCACGTCGCTGATGAGCTGATCATCAACCACCTCGGGCCAGAGCTGATCGAAACCGGAAAGGGCTTCTTCGAAGCTCACGATCTTGGTGTGCCGCTTGGGTTGCCAGAAATGTTCGACGCGCCAACCGTTCCGGTCCGCGACGAGCGTGCTGCCGGGCGGCAGCGGCTCGATCCCGTCGATCAGGCTGCGCGCTGGTCCGGGATAGCCCTGCGCAAAGAACCGATGCAGGCTTTGCGGTGAAAGTTGCCGCGGCTGATCTTGCAGCGCCAGCAGAGCTTTGATCTCGCTTGCAAACCGCAACGACCGCCCAACGAAGGAAAAATAAAGGGGTTTGATCCCGATCGGATCTCTCGCCAGAATGAGGCGCTCGTTCTCCTGATCCCAAAGCGCAATCGCGTACATGCCCTCGAATTTCAGGAACGCGTTTTTGCCCCAGAGACGATAACTGGGAGCGATGACTTCGGTATCGCAGCTGGTGTGGAACCTGGCACCCGCCGTGTTGCCGAGCGTTCGCCGAAGTTCAACGTCGTTGTAGAGTTCGCCATTGTAGGAGACCGCGATCTTCGCACCGGGATCGATCATTGGTTGGGCGCCGGCGGGCGACAGGTCCCGGATCGCGAGCCTGCGATGTCCAAGACCGACATGGTCCTCGACCCAGATCCCGGAGCTATCCGGGCCCCTGTGTGCCAGGGTTTCAGTCATTTGAACGATGGACTGACGGGCGATCGGTTCACCATCGAAATTTACGATACCGGCAATTCCGCACATTTCAATCGATCGCTTTCGCCCTGAAGCTGCAGCCCTTAGCATAGCGGCAAATGTACCGCTAGCGAGAGCAGGTGCGGGGATCGGGAAGGATACTGGGAGCGCCGCCCCCGCAAATCGGAATACACGATGCGATCACCGCGATTGGAGGGTTGGTACGAGAGTAAACGAGTTGGTAGGAAACAGACCGGAAGACCCGTAAAACTGTCGAGAAGGGTAGAACCCAACCATTGCGAGCCGCTATAACCGTGCCATCGCCTAGATCTCCATGCCCATCAAGGGAACCTCGAATCGATCCTCAGACCGTAGTTAGAACGTGGGCGATTGCGGAAAGAGCCCCGCCAGCGTGAACCGGCGCCCTTTGATTTTGGGGGTAATCAAACGTTTGCGCGTCCGTCAGCCAGCGCCAGGTGATAAGCGCTCTTGTATCGGAAGGAATCGGATGTTCAAGGAAAACTGGCGTGTAATTTTGGTGACGTTGCTTGCGGCAAACCTCGTCTTCATGGGCCTCCTGCAAATGCAGAGGCTCGCGATATGGCGGACCGAAGAAGCATACTTTAAGCAGATCCAGCAACCATCAACCGAACGATTTGACTTTTTAGCCAAGGAATTAGCTGAGGCCAAGAAGAGCGAAACAATGTATCTGGACCTGATCTACAGGGGACTGGCCGAATTGAATCTTCGCATGACCAAGGTAGAAAAAGCCACGGAAGAAATCCCAACCAACGTCGCCGAAACAAGAGCAATTCGGGCCCACGTGGACGCGTTGAAAGCTACAGTAGAGCGAACCGCCACCGCAAGACCATAGTTGTCCAAAGGCAGGTGCTATCAGCTTTGAAACCCTGCCGATGGAGGTCGCTCATACATCGGTCCAGTGAGCGTATCCGTGCGATTGTTGCCGCTTTGGCCAGGGCATGGCCGATCCGGAGAAGACATTGCTGCAAGGTAGCACAAGGTGTCATGGCGTTCAATAAATTGTCCTCAAGTACCCTGCTCAGATTGGTCAACTGCGGAGGCAGCTTCACTGGCAACCTCGGTGTTGGGCCATCGTCAAAATACGATTTAGCCCTGTCGAACCTTGCGACCGCTGATGGAACGTGGGATTTCAGATGGATGTCATTCTCTTTAGGCAAGAGCCGTAGCACGGTAGATCCGAAGTCCGAGATCAGTGAGCTAATGACGCGTCTTTCGCATCTCACCTTGCGCAATTTCCTGATCGCGCTCCACGACCTGCTCGCGACCACGGCGGCGCTTTTTGCCGCCTTCTATCTGCGATTCGAGGGCGGCGACGACTTCTTCGAGCGCCTGCCGCTGCTGTTCCAGATCCTGCCCTACTTGCTCGCCTTCAGCGTGGTCGTCTTCTTCGTCCTCAACCTGACCACGACCAAGTGGCGCTTCATCTCGCTGCCGGACGCGCTGAACATCATTCGCGCGGCGACCGTGCTGACCTTTGCGCTGCTCGTGCTCGACTACATCTTCGTTGCCCCCAACGTCCGCGGCTCCTTTTTTCTCGGCAAGGTGACGATCGTCCTCTACTGGTTCCTCGAGATTTCCTTCCTCAGCGCGCTGCGCATGGCCTACCGCTACTTCCGCTATACGCGGGTGCGCCGTGATGCGAGGACCGGCGATGCTGCGCCGACCTTGCTGATCGGCCGCGCTGCGGATGCCGAGGTGCTGCTGCGCGGAATCGAGAGCGGGGCGATCAAGCGGATCTGGCCGGTCGGCGTGCTGTCGCCGTCGAGCGCCGACCGCGGCCAGCTCATCCGCACCGTGCCGGTGCTGGGGGGCATCGACGACGTCGAGGACGTCATCGCCGACTTCGCCAAGCGCAACAAGCCGATCGCGCGCCTCATCATGACGCCGTCGGCGTTCGAGCCGGAGGCCCATCCGGAATCCGTCCTGATGCGGGCGCGCAAGCTCGGCGTGATCGTCAACCGGATGCCCTCGCTGGAGAGCGGCGACACGCCGCGGCTCACGGCGGTTGCGGTGGAGGACCTCCTGCTGCGGCCGAGCGAGAAGATCGACTATGCGCGCCTCGAGGCCCTGATCAGGGGCAAGGCCGTGCTCGTCACCGGTGGCGGCGGCTCGATCGGCTCGGAGATCTGCGAGCGCGTCGTGGCCTTCGGTGCCGCGCGGCTTCTGATCGTGGAGAACTCGGAGCCGGCGCTCTATGCGATCTCCGAAGCGCTCGCCGCCCGCCGGGCGGCAGCTGCGATCGAAGCGCGGATCGCCGACATCCGCGACCGGGAGCGCATCACGCGCGTGATGGCGGAGTTCAAGCCGGACATCGTATTCCACGCCGCGGCGCTCAAGCACGTTCCGATCCTCGAGCGCGACTGGAGCGAAGGCGTCAAGACCAACATCTTCGGCTCGATCAACGTTGCCGACGCCGCGGTGGCGGCCGGCGCCGAGGCGATGGTGATGATCTCGACCGACAAGGCGATCGAGCCGGTGTCGATGCTCGGCCTGACCAAGCGCTTCGCGGAGATGTACTGCCAGGCGCTGGACCACGACCTCGCCGCCGGCGCACGCGGGGCCAAGCCGCCGATGCGGCTGATCTCGGTGCGGTTCGGCAACGTGCTGGCCTCGAACGGCTCGGTGGTGCCGAAGTTCAAGGCCCAGATCGAGGCCGGCGGCCCGGTGACCGTGACGCATCCCGCCATGGTCCGCTACTTCATGACCATCCGCGAGGCCTGCGATCTCGTGATCACCGCGGCCACGCATGCGCTCGGAACCCAGCGTCCCGACGTCTCCGTCTATGTGCTCAACATGGGCCAGCCGGTGAAGATCGTCGATCTCGCCGAGCGCATGATCCGCCTGTCCGGTCTGCAGCCCGGCCACGACATCGAAATCGTGTTCACCGGCATGCGCCCGGGCGAGCGCCTGCACGAGATCCTGTTCGCCTCGGAGGAGCCGACCCGCGAAATCGGCGTCCCCGGAATCATGGCTGCGCAGCCGAACGAACCGCGGATGCAGACGCTGCGCAAATGGATCGCGGCGCTGGAGCAGGCGATCCTACGCGATGATCGCGCCACCATCAGGACCGTCCTGAAGGACGCGGTCCCCGAATTCGGTTCGACCGCGGCCTGACCATGCAGCCATTGAGCAAGATCGTCGTCGCGAGCCAGCACTATCCGCCGGATACCAGCACGACGGCGACGATCATGGCCGAGATCGCCTGCCATCTCGCAGACGAGCACGAGGTCGTTGTACTCTCGGGCTGGCCGGGCGCGTTGCCGGCCTCGCAAACCTGTCCGGGCAAGCCGCGCGTAGTCGCGATCAAAAACCGCATTCCAGGCAAGGCGGCGCTGGTACGGCGCGCGGTGTCGGAGCTTCTGTTCGCCTCGCGCACCTTCGTCGCATTGACGCGGCAGTTGAGGCGCGGCGATGTCGTGCTCACCGTCACTGCGCCCTTCATGCTGCCCTACGCAGTGACGGCGGCGGCGAGGCTGAGGGGCGCGCGCTCGGCCCTGATCATGCACGACCTCTTCCCCGACGTTCTGGTGATGGCGGGCCTGCTGAAGCCCCGCTCGTTCGGGACGTGGGCGATGCGGGCCGTCAACGGACTGATGTTCCGCGCGCTCAATGCCGTCATCACCATCGGCCGCGACGCGGAGCGGCCGCTGCTGAGCTATCCCGGAATGACGCGGAACAAGATCCGCTTCATCCCGAACTGGGCAACACTCGTGCCCGCACCGCGGCCGATCACGCCGGACAATCCGTTCCGCAAGGCGATCGCCGCGCGCTTCATCGTCGGCCTGTCGGGCAATCTCGGCTTTACCCATGATCCGGAGATTGTGTTCGAGGCGGCGCGCCTTCTGGAGGACGAGACGGACGTTCACTTCCTCCTGTCGGGCTGGGGCATCGGCTTCGAACGGCTGAAGCAATTGCAGGCGGCTGCGAATCTCGCCAACGTCTCCTTCGTCGGGCGGGTCGAAGATTCCGAGCTGGAGGCGCTTTTGGCGTCCGCCGATGTCTGGATCATCCCGTACCGGAAGGACGTTGCGGGCGTGTCGGTGCCGAGCCGGTTCTACAACCTGCTGGCGGTCGGCCGTCCCGTGGTGCTGGTGTCCGAGCCGGAGGCCGAGGCCGCACTGACGGTGGTGGAGAGCGGGCTCGGCTGGGTCGTGCCGCCGGGCCGCGCTGATCAGCTGGCCGACGCAATCCGGGCGGCATCCCGTGCCGACAACGGCGCCATGGCGGGACGCGCGGTGAAGGCGGCTGCAAAGTTTGACCGGACCGTCGCGATGAACGCCTATGCCGGCCTGATCGGCGAATTGTTGCGCAGCCCCGACCTTTCAGAGCAACGATGAGCACGCACAACGTTTTCGCCGGTGCGTCAGCTGAGCAGCTACCGAATGACTCGGATGGGTGTCTAGGACGAAGCCGATGTACCCACCGCCAGCCGCAATCCCTCGGTCATGCTGAGCGGCGTTCTCCAGCCAGTCGACAGGGCGGCGGAGGTGTCAATTTCCATGGATCCTAACAGGCTGTGGCGCAGCTCCGGCCGGATCACCCGAAGGACGAGCGCCAGCGCCGAAGGAGGGACAGGCAGAAGAACGACGGGCTTATCCATGGCCTTGCCGATGCGGCGAACGAAAGCCGCGGTCGAGATCTGCTCGTCGTCGGCAACCAAGTAGACTTGATACGCCGAACCAAGGTCGAAGTCGACCAAATGCGCGACAAAGGACACGAGATTCTGCACGCTGATGAATGCGCGCTTGTTGTCGACAAGGCCAAGCGGAAGCGGAATCCGCCGTCTGATCGCGCCGACGAGTTGACGAAAATTACCAAGCGCCTCGCGTCCATACACCAGCGGCGGGCGCACTACAGCTATCCGCATTTTGGATTGAGCCCCGATGCGCCGCAGAGCGTTCTCTGCGGCCGCCTTGGACTTTCCGTAGACACCGCGCGGCGCCGTTGCGTCGTCCGCCTTAAAAGGTCCCCTCCCGTCGGTCGAGCTTCCATTGACCAGGATCGTGCTCAGGAACACGAACCTGGATACCCCCGCCCGCGCGGCTGCTTGGGCCAATTGCATGGTGCCTTGCATATTCACCGCGTCATAAAGTCCGCCCGCGTGCTCTTCCTTGGGATGATGCACCCGGGCGGCCAGATGGATCACGGAGTGCACCCCCTCGAGCGCCGCGCCCCAATCAGTGGACGGTCCGACCGAGCCGACCAGGACATCATCCTTCCCGGCTCGTCCCTCGCGTAATGCCCGGCGCACGCGAAAACCGCTGCTATCGAGCAAGGGAACAAGATTGCGCCCGATAAATCCGGTCGCGCCGGTGACGAGAACGACCGGTCGATTCATGTCGTTGCACTCCAATGATTGCCGATCAATGCCGATGGGCTCGGATTGCCTGCTTGATGGTCGAGACGAAGCTTTCGGCGAATCCCCGCACACGTTCGCCCAGTTGATTGTTCATGTCGCGCACGACGAAGGCAGGATGCTCAAGATCATGGATGTGGGCGGCGAGCGCGGCGGCATCGTCCGTGCCGAAATAACGCGCGCGCTGTTCTGCTTGTTCACGGTGCACGTCAATATCGGACAGTATCATCGGAACGCCGAACGACTTGGCTTCCTCCACCGTTGTGCTCCAGCCCTCGAACCGCGACGGATTGATCATCGCTCCGCAGGCACGCAGGAGGGCATAGACATCGGCGAGCGGGATCATCCCGAGATACCGGAACTGCCGCTCCAGACCGCGGTCTGCCACTTCGCGCAGGATTTGATCAAGATACTCCGGTTCATGCGGATCGCCGCCGCCGGATGCGACGACAACGGGGTGGATGCCGCGCTCCCCAAGCAAGGCAAGCGCTTCCAGAATGATCCTGTGGTTCTTGTGGCGCCAGAACTGATTAGGGACATAGAAGTACGTTCTCGGCAGATCGTATCTTTGAAGCACCTCTTCTGGATCCAGCTTGAGGAGATCGGCCGAAGGCTCGCTGGCGAACCTCACGATGGCGGTCCGGCCCTTCGTACGCGGATAGTAACAAAGGCAATCGCGCTCGGCGCTGCGGCTGCTCAGAATGATAGTGCGGCCGGACAGGACCTGCATCTGAAAACCCAATTCACGCCGTCGTCTCGCCTTATTCGAGAACAGATGAGGCAACTGCCGATGCTGGAAGTCAGGCATCCAGGCTACGGTCGGATAGGGGGAGTTCCATCCAAAGAAGCGGGCGTTCTCCCACACCGCATTGACATCGTGATCGCGAAAGATGGAGATCGCGTCGCGATCCTGGGCGAACATGGTCGGCAGCAACGATGCCAGCGCGGGACGATCAAAATGCGCCGAGCAAATAGTCTCGGCACCTGGCACCTTTCGGATGGGTGCCAGTTCGCCAGCATCGTGAGCTTTGCCTGCGAACACCACCGGCGTAATCGCGCCAGGGCAGTATTTTGCAAGCGCATGGAAAAGGTTCAATTGATAATTGTAGCCGCCCGCCCAGGCCTTGCGAGAAATCAAGGTGAAGGCGAGCCGGATGGGGCGGGCATCGCTCAATGGGCCCGCCCCTTGAACCAGCTCACATACTGGGCAATGCCATCCTGGACTGGGATACGCCAGCTGAATGGGATGGAGGCGAGCTGTCTGGCGTCGGCGACCAAGCTGAAGGGATCTCCCGCACGGACGACACCCGAAAACCGCACGGAGGTATGGCCGCCCCAAGCTTTCGTCACCAAATGGGCGATCTCTGCAACCTTGGTTGGAACGCCGCTGCCGCCGTTCAGCACCTTCAGGGGCGCACCGTCGGCTCGCGCGAGTTCCGCTAGCAGTCGCACGACATCCCGTACATCAATCCAATCACGAGTCTCGTTGCCGGTGCCGCCGAGCACGAGTTCGCGCTGGCCTTCCCCGAGCCGCAAGCAGAGATCCCACAACAGCTGTTTGCGCAGTAAGGGACCGTAGACCGAAAACAATCGAACGATGGTAGCCCGGATACCAAACGAAACCGCATAACTGCGGCAGAGTTGCTCCATGATCAGCTTGTGATGTCCATAGGGCGACATGGGCTGCGCGTTGTCCTGCTCTGAAATTGCGCCTGCATGATGCGCTCCGTACACGGCAGCGCTGGAGGCCACGATCAGCCGACACTCGGGCACTGAATGGCGCAGCCACTCCAAAAGGCTTGCCGTCGTTGCAACGGTGCGGGAGAAGTCCTCGTAGGGCTGCTCTATCGAACGCGCGACCGATGACCCGCCGGCGAGGTGAAAGATGGCGCTGGGAGCGCCCCCGCGTTGCACAAGACCGTCCAGGTTCGGCGTGATGATCTCGCCATTTATCCAGTCTCTCAGGCCAAGCTTCCGTCGATCCGTTTCGTCAATCGCACCATGACCAACACCATACACGCTTTCGCCCTCTCGGGCCAGTTGACCGATGAGATGGCGCCCGATGAAGCCGTTGCCGCCTGTGACCCAAACGCTCATGGGACGCCCTTGTGGCAGACAAAAGAATAAAGTCGGCCTGGACGATTGTCGAAGTATCCGGCGAGAGACAATAGATAGTCGAAGCCGCGTCCTCGGCCGAGCAAGAACTCGAACAGTGCGCGCCTCGGAATATATCGGGAAAGCCGGTCGATGATCGCCGCCCGCAGACTCTCTCGCGAGTGGGGAAAGAGATTGATCGCGCTCCTCAGCGGTGTCAGGATTTCGATGCGCGAGAACCCGGCCCTCTGCAACGCCGTATAGTAACGATTAAGCAGATAGGCGCGCTCGCCGCCGTAGAGCCGATGAAGCGGGTGCTGCTCCAGGAAGCAGTTCAGATCTTCTTCACGGCTGATCACATGTTCGCGCAAGGCTAGAAATACGCCCCCAGGGCGCAGCACGCGATACATCTCGCGGCACGCGGCGTCGAGGTCACGAGTATGATGCAGTACGGCTCGCGCGAACACTACGTCAAACGTCCCATCCTCGAACGGCAGCCCTTCCGAAAACTCCTGAACCACCTCGATAGCAAGTCCGGTGTCGCGGCCGAGCTTACGGATTGCCTCCGCGCCGACGATGGCACTGCCGTCGGGCTCCAGCGCGGTGACGTCGAAACCCTGCCGGGCCAGCGCATAGCTGGCAATGCCCCGGCCGGCGCCCACGTCGAGCGCCTTGCCGCTGCGGCCCGCGAGCAATTTGGCGATCTCGTGCCACTCGCCGCTCCGGAAGTATCGCTCCGCGGCCTGGGTCAGGGGATCGTCATAGTAGGCATCGAGCACCAGTTGGCGCTGATCCGGCTGCTCGCGCAGCCACACCACCGCGTCCTCCCAGTTGCGCATCTTCGCTTCAGCCGACATCGGCCTCAAGCTCCCTCACCACGACGGCCGGGTTGCCCGCCACGACCGAATAGGGCGGCACATCCTTGGTGACGACCGCCCCGGCCGCAACAACGCCCCCCTGCCCGATGTTCACGCCGCGCAGCACGATGGCGTTCGCGCCGATCCAGGCATCGTTGCCGATCCGTACCGGTCGCTCGCCGAGATCGATCTCCCTGGGATGGCCGGACTTGAATATGTCCCTGATCTGCACATGACGCGCTTGCGCGCTCAGCGGATGAGTCAGGTTGTCGAACACATTGGCCGAATGAGAGATGAGAACGCGATCGCCGATGATGATGGAGCCGGCGGACCAGATTCGGCTGCTCTCGCCGACATAGCACCATGAACCAAGCTCGATCCGCCCGCCGTGACGAAACGTCAGAAGCTCTCCCAGGACCTGCGAATGCGATCCGACCCTGATGCGGTCACGTTGACCGAAGATATTCCTGATCCTCGCGCTGGAGCCAAGCACGGCGCCGTCCTCCAACACGCAGGTCGGACGTCCAATCAGTCGCTGGATCAGGTAGTCAATGTTCATGCGGTCAACTGCAGGCACGCGATGGCACGGGACGATGCGGCGAGATCGTCGGCCCAACCCTCCCCGCTGTGAACGTCATAGACGGTCGCATCGGAGAGACCGGAAGAACTGCCGCGCGACCAGCCGTTCCGGCTGTAGCCGAAATAGTCGATGACATGAGACGTCGGCGCAAAGGCCGTGACGATGGATTGGATCTTCTCCTGATCGAACACCTGATACCAGCCGAGATTCGTACGTTGGCCGTACGGAACAGAAATCAAACAGGTGCCGCCGGGTTTGAGAACGCGCCGAAACTCGCGGACAGCTGCCTCGAACCCATTCTCGTCGGTTTCGGCATGTCGCATGTCGCCGGAATACAGCATCGCGTTGTCAAGGCCGATGTGTTCGATCGTGGAAATGCTCGCCACGACATCGAACACGTGATCGTTAAAAAGCGTCCTTCTGAGATCGCCGAAGACGTAGGAAATCCCGAGGTGCCAGTAGCACCGCTTTTCCGGCGCAAGCGTCATAATGGTGAGGTCAAGATCCTTCAGGGGCGGGCGAGACAGGAGGAAATCGTGGTTGAAGGTCGAACCCGCGTCAAGCATCCTGCCTCCCCTGGGGAGCCGCCAGAAGGCCCAGGGATACTCGACCACCCGCTCATCCATGGCGATGCCGTAGGCCGGTGGCAATTCGCTGGCTTCGCGCAGGACTCCCTGATCGATCGCGCGCCCGATGATACGGCGCTTGACGGTCTGATAGCCTGGCCCGAACGGTCTCGGGCGCATCTTGAAAAGCGGTGCCGCGGCTGCGTCGACCAGGGATTTGGCCGCATGCACGGGGGCATCTGTGCGCATGATCGAGGTCCTAAATGATCCCTGCTGGCGGCTGGCCAGAGACGGTCAACGCCAGTTCCGGGGATTGATAAGTCAGCATCGTGACGCCTGCGCTCATGCCAGGGGGAATTCCCTCCGTCCCGGGGCGCCGCATCCAATCGCCTCGAAACAGCCCATATTTCCTCGATCCATTCCCGCCATGTCAACGGCTCCGTTGAGGACGATTTTTGGACGTTCCGACACGTTCGTACAACGGCCTCCCAAATACGGTGGCCGGCTGATTTTGGCTACCGTGTGCGGCCGTCTAGGCCATCCAGGTTTCGGAAACAAGCGAGCCAGCCCGTTTCGGCCAGACGCGTCAAGCGCGATGCATCGAAGGTGGAACACGACCTCAAGCATTTGCGGCAGCCCGGACACCTGTTCCAGCGCTTTCGCGCGGGCGGAATGGTGCCGCGAGTAGCCGCCGACGATGACGATCGATCGGCCCTCTAAGGGCCGACGTAACTCGTCAAGTGCTCCTCGCCAGCATCCATTTCATGTTGAGATACGGCCAAACTCGTCCGACCGATTCCCAATCCCAGGCCGTCGATGTTGTCAAGCGGCTGACCGCCCGGCGCAACGCAGGCTCGTCCACCAACTCGGCGAATGCCGGAACGTTCTGATCGAGCAGGCTGGCCGTCCAGCCGGCAAGAGGCCCGTTCAGCCACTCCGGCATCGGCGAGTTAAACCCCACCTTCCGGCGTCCCATGCGGATGGACTCCGGCATCTGATTTTCCATTGCCCGCCGCGCAATGACTTTCGTGAGACCATTGGAGGATTTGCTGCTCTCCGGCAACGCCATCGTGTAGGTTACCAGGCGCCAGTCCATGAACGGCATCCGGACCTCGATGCCATGGGCCATCGAGAGGCGATCGTAGTTTCGCAGAATTGTCGGCAATACGGTGCCGTGAAACATTCGATAGAGGCGGCGATTGAACGCGCCCCAATCGCGCGGCAGGACGTCGTCATCGCCCACAAGACTGAGCTGGCCCGGAACCTGGCGCAGTCCGCCGCGCAGGAAATACTGCCCCTGACGCTTGATCATCAGCGCCCTCAACAGATCGACGCCACGCCTGGTCAACGCTGAATTCGAGGAAATTCCCGCAAGGGCATTTCTAATCCAGAAAGCGCCGTATTGCCCTCCCTGGAAATAGCCCCCCATCAACTCATCGGCCCCATGGCCATCGATCGACACCGGCACGTTCTGACGTTTGAGTTCACGATAGATCAACCAGATCGCACTCGGGAGCCCGATATAGACGTCATCATTGTCGTCGAGGATCTGGTCCAGCTCCGTCAGAGCGTCCGCCCGACCGATCTCCAGATAGGTCGGGTTGACTTCCGCCCACGCGGCCGCCTCCTCGGCCATTGGCCGCTCATCATTCGATGCGCCCGGAAATGTTGCGACGAAGGCGTGGCGCCACGACGTACTGTCGCGCGGTCCCATCCCGGCCTTTTCGTGCGAAGCCATGGTGCAAATCACCGCTGACGAATCGAACCCTCCCGACAAGCAGGTCCCGATTGGTACGTCGCTGCGCATCCTCAGCGCGACGGCATCCTGGAACAATTCGCGAAAACGCTCAACGCGCTCGGCTTCGGTTTTCGGCACCTCCGGCAAGTGATCGATGGTGCGCCACCAGCGTCGAATCTCTACGTGCCCATGACGCAGCCACAAGCAATGGCCGCTCTGCAAGCGGCGCACGTCCTGGCATAGGGTCCGCTCGCTCCCTTCGACTCCGAAGGCATCCAGCAACAGCCGCCGCGCTACGTCGACATCCAGCGATGTCCCGATCAGACCGCTTCGCACCAGGGCGCGCTGCTCCGATGCGAAAACAAAGCGCTCCGGCGACATCGCATAGAGCAGCGGTTTGACGCCGAAGCGGTCCCGCGCGAGGAACAGTTCCCTCGTTTCGGTGTCGTAGATTGCCAGCGCCCACATGCCATTGAAGCGCGACAACATCGCTTCCCGCCATTCCCGCCACGCAGCAAGAATGACCTCGGTATCCGATTGAGTGCGGAAGATCGCGCCCCGCTCCTCAAGTTCGCGCCGAAGCTCGAGGAAATTGTAGATTTCGCCATTGAAGACGATCACATGGCGACGATCAGCCGACAACATCGGCTGGTAGCCGCCCTCTCCCGGATCGATAACCGCCAGCCGGCGATGCCCCATGGCGACATCGCGATCGGCGCTGAACCAGGTCCCCGCGCCATTCGGGCCGCGATGGGCCAGGAGATTCGTCAAGCGCGATATCGCCTCCTGCTCAATCGCGTTGCCACGGAAATGAACGATACCCGCAATCCCGCACATGGCTAGATGACCTTCGCTGACAAAAGGCGGCTCGCAATCACACGTATATCCCCCCGACATGTCGCGTCATACGGCCCACTTCGCGAAACGGCAACGACTATCACGAAATGCTGGCCGCCAGGGCAGTGTCTCATCCTTCTGTCGCCGAGGACTATCCGAGCTTCTTGAACAGTGCGTCCATGAAGATGACGTGGCCGTCCCCTGCAGTGAATTGCTCTATGGCTCCGGCGAAACGATGTCCCGTCTCGCCCAGAAGTTTACTCAGGTCTTCAAAGGTTGGAGCTCCCTTGTAGAGCTCGTCAAAGGAAATCTCGACGATCACCGCCTTCGCCGCCGCTATCGTTTTCCTGCCTCCCGCAATGACTTCGGCTTCATAACCCTGAACATCTATCTTGATCACGAGATCTTCGAGCGGTGGCGTCGGGAATTCGGCGCAAACGCCGTCCAGCGTCCGGACTTCGACGGGAACGCTGGTCTGAGCACGAGTTTGGGGAAAGAGCTCCTCACACATCCCAGTCGTCGGCATCAGCGACGACGACGGCGAATGCTCGCTATGGAAGTGCATGTTCACCACGCCTTGCTTGGCTCCGAGCGCGAAGTTCAGGGCGGTCATGCGACCGTCACTGCCCTGTTCCATGCCTTTCAAGAGCTTGTATTCCGCGGGAAGCGGCTCGAAGCACCAGATCTTCGCGCGGGGAAATCGGTTGAGCGCCACACGCGCGAACTGTCCCGTATTGGCTCCGATATCCAGCACATTTCGTACGTTTTCGCTCGTAAGTCCGAGAAGCGTTTCTTTCGGATGCTTGGACAAGCGTTCGATGTGAAGATCAAACTTGGCGAGAAATGCAGTGGCGAGGTGCTTCATGCTCATATGTCAACGGCCTTCCTTCCGCCATGCCGCCTTAGCGACGGCAGCAAACTATCGCGTATCAGCCTTGTTGAGGGATTGGTCAAAACGGCCAATCCGATCACGAGCGTTCCGCCAGCCAACCCCGCCAGCGCACTTGTCGATGTGCCGAGCGACGCGCGCATAGCGAAATAGAATGTCAGGCTTGCTATCGGCCCAACGACGCAAAGAATTGCAAAGCGCAGATCCGAAGGCCGCCACAGATGTTCCGACCCACCAAGGCTGTTGGCATGCACCATTCGCATGCACCAAACGCTTCCGACGACGAGCCCGGACGTGACGCCGACAACAACTCCGCGCTCGCCGGCGAGCAGGCTGAATGCATACGCAAGAACGGAACTGCCAACGGAGATCAGCAGGTGGGAAACGACGACGGGAGACAGGTATCCCGCGGCGGTCGCCAGGAAGTAGGAGGGCGCGCTCAAAATGTTGATGGTCCAGCCTACGCTGAGTACCGCAACGAAGACGACAAAAGAATCATTGCTCTTGCCTATCCACAGTATTGCGATCAGGGGAGCCGACACGACAAGGAATGCCATCGTCGGCAGCGAGAAGAAGAGCGTCATGGACAAGGCCGAGCGATAGGCAGCCAGAAGCTCTACGCGAGAGAGCGCGGAAAGCCGGGCAAAGTAGGGCGACATGACCTGATTTGCCATGACGATCAGGTTTCTCGCCTGCTGGAGCAAGCGAGAGGCCATATCGTAGTAGGCGACGGCGTCGAGCGTTTCGACCCTGGCCAAGATGATCCGGGTAGCTGGCTCAAATACCAACATGGCAAGGCCTGCAACATGCAACTTCAATCCGTAGGCGAAGAGCAGGCGCATGTCCTTGCGCCCGGCTCTTCGTGGCACGAAACGAAATCCCGGAAGGCTGCGCTTCAGATGCAAGGCAGAAACTGCGATCGAAACAACGTGTTGGATGATCTGCGCCCATGCGACACCGAGAAGTCCGTAGACCGGCACAAGGGATACGGTTGCCGAGAGCATGACCAGGGTCGCGGTGATGTTTGCATAGGATCGCTGGTCGGTACGAAAAACCGCCGTAAGCGCATTCAGATAAACTTGCCCCATCGTCATGATCGCAAGCAGAACCAGCGCCCATGGGACCAGCGCTTGCGCTTCATGCAAGGAACCTTGGACGGATAACGGGATTAGGAACCACAATGCTGCGGCCGAGATGAGGCCCAACGGCGCAAGTAGAACGAGAGTCCCCACGACTGCGGAATCGACCAGATCCGGCGATCGCCGAGGGTCATCGGTCTGCAATGGAAGGTAACGTATCAATCCCCTCGACAGACCGAGATCGGCGCCGCGTCCAATCGCGGCGATGCTGAAAACGACTGCCCAAAGACCGACCTGATCCGAGCCGAGAGAACGCAGGAGGTACCCGTACAGAAATGCGAGTGCGACGCCCTGGATAACAACATCGGCTTGGGAGGCTATCGCCTGCCTAGTGACTGTCGCGCGCATCGATAAGGCCCAGCTTGTCGCGCGGCACAAACATCAGGTTGGTATAACCATACCTGACCTGGGCCTGGTGTGGCCTGGGGCCACTTCTTGATGCCTCAAACGCGACGTAACCGCGGGGAAGCAGCCATTCAACGATGGATCGCGAAGCGGGAACGTTCGGAAGGTCGAAATCGCCGAATTCTGCGATGACGACAGGCTTGTATTTCGCAAGCGATTGTTCGGCACCGATCAAAACCCTCAGCTCGGCGCTCTCTGCATCGATCTTCATGACGTCGATGCGTTGATGGCCCAGCTCGTTCCAGATATCGTCGAAGCGGCGCGCCCGAACATCGACAGGGATTCCGGTTCGCTCGAGCCCGCGTCCAACGAATGCAGAGTTGAACGATGAATGCGCATCCCCGTAGTCGCGAAACTCGAGTGTTTTTTCCTCATCGAAAGCGGCGTACTCGACGATGCTTGCGCAACCGGCTCCGATGGAGCCGGAAAGGTTCGCGCTCAGCAGGCTGCGTGTCCGCGGCATGGGCTCGAACGCAACCACATGCCCGCTCCCTCCGACGAGCCGCACGGCAAGTTTCGAAAAAAACCCAAAGTGAGCGCCAATATCCACAAACGTGTTGCCCTCGCGCAGAGCTGCAAGCAAGAAACGGCAAACGTTCTCATCGTAATAGCCGAAGCGATAGATCATTGCCGAAACCGGCTCGGGAACCACAACCCGCATTGTCTCGCCCCAGAACGTTTGGGCAGGAACTTCCTTGACGTGCCCGAGCGTCCGCAGAAAAGCAGGCGTCACAGCGCGCAGGGGGTCGGCGACCAGTCGCTGTATCCGTGACGCATTCCGCCGGGCGACTGCAGCCTCAAAAGCTTCGGCAAGTTCTCCGCTCAGGCTTCGCGACACAACCAACTCCTAGTCACCACCTGTCCCTCAAGGTCTATATGTGGGTCATAACGAGGTTCGCTTGGATCGTCTACCGCGAATAATTGCCGCTAACGGTCCGCCTGATCGATGGGCTCATGGGATCGTTGGGGACCTTCCTTGCCGAGATCACAGGAGGTCCCGCCTAGGTCGGGGCCAATCTAGGATGCGCTGGTCCGCGAGTTCTTGGACCAGCCTCAGTGCGAATTTCCAGCTCAGCTAGCTCTGGCAAGGGCCTCGGCCACCGATGAAGTCCCGGTTACAGAGCACAGATCGAGCTGGCTTGCAGCCGACGGAGGCAGAGGAGCCGATCTCGCGCACACGCCCTGGAGTTGGGGCGCGCTTCGCAGTCTCGATCAGACGCGGCCTGTCCCGCGGTTCCCGCTTGTCGCGGCACTCATCACGAGCCTTCATCCTGCGGCGCGACGGTTAGCGGATCAACGTGAAGCGGGTGCATCGATTGAAGACAGCATAGTGCAATTTCAAGTGCCGCGACCTGGAGCAAGAGATCGCCGCGAACTTCATTTAAACCTTCTCCAACAGCCTGCACTTCTTGACAGATGATCACAAGCGGCCGAAGGATGGAGGGGTAAGTCCTGAATTCGGGGGAACGGAACAACTTCATAATGTCTGCTCCGATAGCACTTTTCGTTTTTCGCCGACCTGAAAAGACGAGAGCCACGCTAGCATCGCTCGCTCGCTGCAGGGGAATAGAAAACACTGATTTGTATATTTTCTGCGACGGTCCTCGCGGCACGCGCGACGACCAGGCGGTCGCGGATGTGCGCACCATCGTCGAGGCCTTCGACCATCCACGAAAGACCCTCGTCATCTCGACCGAGAACCAGGGCCTCGCCCGCTCGATCATCGCCGGTGTCACTCGCTTATGCGATCAATACGGCCGCGTCATTGTTGTCGAAGACGACCTGACCGTCTCACCTGCATTTCTTGACTATATGAATACCGGCCTCGATACCTTTGCAGATGATCCACGCGTCATGCAGATCTCTGGATTTGCGTTTGCGCGAAGCAACGCATCGCCGAACTCGAAGGCACGGTTTTTGCCAGTCACGACGTCTTGGGGCTGGGCTACATGGGAACGATCGTGGCACGATTTTGATCCCGATGCCCGAGATACCGATGCCTTGCGCTCCAACTACGCGCTTAGATCGCGCTTCGACCTTGGTGGGTTATTTGCCTATTACGACATGCTACAGAGACAAGAAGCGGGCCGCGTAGATAGTTGGGCAATTCGATGGTACTGGTCGGTGTTCCGCCGAGATGGGCTAGTGCTCTACCCGCCCATCAGCCTCGTTCGGAATGATGGGCTCGACAGCTCGGGAACTCATACCTCCCGTTCAAAATTGCTATGGCGAGGCCTAACTCACGAGTTACCGGAATCGTCGCCGCCGATGCCGGACCAGGTTGCAATCAATCAAGCATCGCTTGCCGAGCTCGCGAGCATCGTAGATCCCCTCTTCTATCGGAGAGCAAGAAACCTTTTGCGATGTCTGCTTTTCCGCGTCAATCTGACGATGCAAACCTCAATGCGAGGGCCAAAGTAACTTTCGGAAGAGAGCTTGTGAACGATGAGCGGCGTTTTACTTCGATCACTCAGCCTCACTTTGTTGAGCCTCCTGCCAATCGCGTCGCTGATGTATTTTCTCTCATTACAATTGTTAGGTATCAACCACGAATCCTCTTATTTTGCTGTCTGGTCGGTAGCTGTTTGGCTTATACCTCTGGCTCTCCTTCTGCCGAACTTCATCCGTCGCCAGGTGAGCATTACAGCAATAGACGTTACATTCTGCCTCGTTTCTGTCTTGCTTGCGGTCCATCTCAAGGTTTTCACACTCCATGCAGGTCTACGCGACTGGGCCCTCCTCGTGACGTTCTGGATCGGCCCCTACGCTGCAGCGAGGCTCGTTTCCGCGCAGGACATAACGCGCTTTCTCAAGATCCTCGCAGCGATAACGCTGACAGTAAGCGCAGCAGCGATCGCGTGGCGGTTCTCACTGGAGTTGACGGCGGGCGATAATTTACGACCGGTCATGCTGGGCCTTAACCACGGCGTACTGATCGTGGCCGTTGCGCTCGGCATCTCCGTCGTGATCCAAGCCAGCGGCGCGTCCGGGAAATACTCGATCGCAACCTGGACGAGGCCGATGATCGCCGCGCTGGTCACCGCTGCGCTCGTGGTACTCGGGGCGCGCGGCGTCGTTATCGCGACCATCGCGACTGCCTTGCTAATGGTAATGGCACCCACCCGCGATGGACGCCGCGAACGCATTGTCGTGTTCACCGCCATACTTTTCGGAGCCACGCTCTCACTGATATTGAACCACGTTGCCCGCGACTTCATGGTGCGTACCTATCTGCCGCTAGAACCGCCGGCGGGCGCTGGCGTTCCGGACTTGGGACGAGTCTCGCAGGAGGAGTGTGATCACCTTAATAAAATGGTTGATTCGACGCCGATTCGGATCTGGCTGTTTAAAAAAGGCTTCTTACTTTTTCAAGAAACGCCAGTATTCGGAATCGGGCTCGAAAATTTCGCCGCCCACTCTTGCCCAGGCAGCTTTCCGCATAGCACTATTTTGCAAGCCTTCGTCGAGATGGGCGCTGTTGGGGGGATCGCGTACGTAATACTGCTCGCCACAGCGACATTCTCGTTAATCGGCTTGGCGATTGATCGTCTCCCTTGCACAAGTCGCCCAGCGATTGTTGTGCTCGCATTGCTCTTATTCTTCATAATTCTCGATCAATTCTATGGCCGAATTCTTTTGTCGTCGACAGCTAGTCTCTTGCTGGGCTTTTCAGCATCACTGGTCACGAGATCCGAGCATCCGCACTTGCGCGGCTGGCCTATTCGAAATTCTGCAAACTCTCGGTGAGATGACTATGACGAATGACCAAGCTTTCCGCGGGACGACCGCCTCCTTCCCGACCCTGTCGATCGTCACGCCGTCCTTCAATCAAGCACCCTTCCTGTCCCAGACGCTCGACAGCGTTCTTGACCAGAATTATCCTGGACTCGAATACATCGTCATCGACGGTGGCTCCACAGATGGATCCCGCGAGATCCTCGAAAGCTACAGTGACCGCTTGACATTTTGGGTTAGCGAGAAAGATCGCGGCCAAGTGCACGCTCTCAACAAGGGGTTCGAGCGCGCTACCGGCGACTGGGTAGGCTGGCAAAATTCCGACGATTTCTATTTGCCCGGAGCTTTCGAATCCTTTGCCGTCGCCACTCGACGCTATCCCGATGCCGACATCGTTCTGGCCGATATCGTCCTCGTCGATGAAGCTGGCGCGCCGATCCGTGATGTCAGATATGTCAAGCCAACCTACGAGAGCCTATTCGCAGAGGGCATGGTGCTCGCGAACCAGGCGGCATTCTGGCGCCGCGCCCTGCATGAGCGCGTTGGAACTCTCGATGAGCAGTACAATTGCTCGTTCGACTATGATTGGTTCATGCGCCTCCTCAAGTCTGGACGCGCGGTCCACGTTCGGGAGCATTGGGGCTGCCTCCGGTATCATGGCCAATCGAAAACGAGTGTCCTCGCCGAACGTTTTGCGAAGGAGAACCTGGCAATTCGCGGTGGACGCGCACCGTCAGGCTTGAGCGTCGCCTACTCCCAGTTGCGCCGCCTCGCCCGGATGCTTGCCCACGGCGATATCGGATACGTCATGCGCGGCTTATGGCGGCGCGCTGGCCGGAATTAAAGCATGATCCGTGCGCAGCGGTTTTCCTAAAAGATCTTGCAAACAACAACCTAAAGCGCGATGATGATTCATCGCAATCTCATTGCGTTTGGGCGCCGAGGCGAAAACACCCGAGCCTTCGCTTGACTTTCAAAATTGGCCCCGCGCCACGGCCCGATCAGCTGCAAAATGCAAGGTTCGGCGATCCCGTACGCCGGCATCAACGGTCACTCGTTCGTCAACCGGGATGAACATACGCGCGCAAATCGTCACCGCGGGCGAGCTGCTCCATGGGCTCGCGTTCCCAGATCATGCTGTCGCTCGCGATCAGGTCACCGACCGACGGCGACAGCACAGAAGAATCCGGCGTTGATCCAGCCGCCGTCGTCGCCTGACTTCTCCTCGAAGTTGACGGCGCGATCGCCCTCGATCGCAATCGCCGCGAACCGCTTGGCCGGCCGCGCCAGCGAGACGGTGGCCTAGCGCCCGTGCGCCTTGTGAAAGGCGATCTCGGCGACGAGATCGATGTCGGCGACGTCGTCACCATAGGTCAACGCAAAAAAGGGGTCATCCGCGACATTAGACAGCATCCGCTTCGGCTTGCCGCCGGTCTGAGTGTTATCGCCGGTATCGACCAGCGTGACCCGCCAGGGCTCGGCGGTTTCGCGGTGGACCTCCATCCGGTTCTCGGCAAGATGGAACGTCACGTCGGACATGTGCAGGAAGTAGTTCGCGAAATACTCCCTTGATCGTGTAACCCTTGTAGCAAGGCAGATCACGAAATCATTGAAGCCGTGACGGCTGTAGATTTTCATGATGTGCCAGAGGATCGGTCGGCCGCCGATCTCGACCATGGGCTTGGGTCGCGTGCTGGTCTCTTCGGAGATTCGGGTGCCGAGACCTCCCGCGAGAATGACGATTTTCATTGACTGCCTGCTGCGGTCTGGGGTCGGCTCCGGTTAACACTGGAATGCGGGCACATTTGACCGTTCAATCAAACTCGGTTGGCACCCGCCATCACCTGGCGTCACGCAGCTTACGTGAACGTCCATGTCGACGACCGTGCCGACACGAAAGTGAACTGCGAGGCGCTGAATATCACCGCGTTGGCTAGCCGTCCCTCGCCTTTGGGAAACAGAGGGCTCAGGGCCGAATGACCCGCCGCAGCCACTCTTCCACCGTCATCGCGGCAGTCGCTGCTGTCCCATGCGATGGGGCTCAGTGTTCAAACATGGAGATGCCAGTCGATTGCGTGAGACGCAACCGGCCCGATCGTCCCGTCGGCATTGAGATCCTGATGAAACCGGGCCTCCGCCAGCAGCAGCGTGGCGCTCGTACCTGACACCTGACCGGTGCTGGTGGCGAAGTTGCCGCTGCTGTCGGTCGTCCAGATCGCGAACTGATCGCTGCCCGAGTACTCCCACGCCACCTCGTAACCGCTCGAGGTCTGCTCCGCGGCGATCGGCGTCCAGGCGCCGAACTGGCCGGCCACCACCGGCGAGCCGACGTATTTCAGCGCAGGTCCTGAGCCGCCGGCTATAGGATTCATGTTGAAATTGCTGCCGCTCTGCACCAGGCTCGTGCTGCCGAACGCTTCGATGCTGGTCGTGGGGATGCCGGTGACGCCATCGCCGTTGAGGTCCTGATGGAAGCGGCTCTCGGCTTGCTCCAGCGTGGCGCTGGTGTCTGACATCTGACCGGTGCTGGTGGCGAAGTTGCCGCTGCTGTCGGTCGTCCAGATCGCGAACTGATCGCTGCCCGAGTACTTCCACGCCACCTCGTAACCGCTCGAGGTCTGCTCCGCGGCGATCGGCGTCCAGGCGCCGAACTGGCCGGCCACCACCGGCGAGCCGACGTATTTCAGCGCAGGTCCTGAGCCGCCGGCTATAGGATTCATGTAGAAATTGCTGCCGCTCTGCACCAGGCTCGTGCTGCCGAACGCTTCGATGCTGGTCGTGGGGATGCCGGTGACGCCATCGCCGTTGAGGTCCTGATGGAAGCGGCTCTCGGCTTGCTCCAGCGTGGCGCTGGTGCCTGACACCTGACCGGTGCTGGTGGCGAAGTTGCCGCTGCTGTCGATCGTCCAGATCGCGAACTGATCGCTGCCCGAGTACTTCCACGCCACCTCGTAACCGCTCGAGGTCTGCTCCGCGGCGATCGGCGTCCAG
>NZ_JADYVH010000015.1:0-127967 GCF_020193615.1 Bradyrhizobium sp. IC4059 | reverse complement strand
CTGACCGGTGCTGGTGGCGAAGTTGCCGCTGCTGTCGGTCGTCCAGATCGCGAACTGATCGCTGCCCGAGTACTTCCACGCCACCTCGTAACCGCTCGAGGTCTGCTCCGCGGCGATCGGCGTCCAGGCGCCGAACTGGCCGGCCACCACCGGCGAGCCGACGTATTTCAGCGCAGGTCCGAAGCCGGCCGCCGGGTTCATGTAAAAATTGCTGCCGACCTGGACGAGGCTCGTCGCCCCCACGGCTTCGATCGAGACCGGCGGGCTCACGAGTGCGGCGCTCGGGGCCGTGGTATCGGCAAACTGGAAATTCTCGATCCCGGTCAAGGTGTCGGTGCCGTCCGGCGCGCCGGCGCGCTGGTCGACAACGATGAAGGTCTGGGTGCCCGCGTTGTACGCAATCGCGTAGTTCGCCAAGTTGCCCGAATAGACCGCCGTATCGGTCCCCGCGCCGCCCGCGATGGTGTCGTTACCGCCAGCGCCGTCCAGCATGTCGTTGCCGGATCCGCCGTTGAGCACGTTTGCGATGGCGTTGCCTGCGATGGTGTCGTTGCCGGATCCGCCTGTGGCGTTGTCGATGTAGGAGCGCGCGTCCCCGTTGTACAGATAGGCGTTGTAGACGTTGCCCGACGCATAGTGACCGTTGCCGAGATTGGCCAGTTGCACGGCGGAGAACACCGATGAGGCACCCGGATTGAGGTTTATGCTCAGGTTCGTCGTGTAGTTCGAAAGGTCGTAGGTATCGACGCCGCCGCCGTCCCAGATGGTCTCGTAGATGCGGTTGGCCGAACCGCCGACGCCGCCGCCGGGTGCGAGCTGCCCGACCCCGTTGATGAACTCCTGCCCCGTGGTCGGATTCCAAGTGTAGACGGTGTTGCTGCTTTGATTCGTGTAGTCCGCACCGTACATGGTCTGGAGCGCGAGGATATCGTTGGCCATGTAGGTCTGCGAATATCCATAGGCTTCGTTGGTGTAGCCGCCCGTGGTCGAAGCGCCGACATAGCTGCGATAGCTCATGACGGTATATTCGCTGCTGTCATGCGCGGTCGGCAGCGCGACGTTGGCGGGCCCTTCGGCCTCGTGGCTGTGCTTGAGGCCGAGGGCATGGCCGAGCTCGTGAAGCGCGGTGGTGAAGTAGTAATTGCCGAGCTTGGCGAGCGAGAAATTGTATTGAGTCCCGAACCAGATGTCGCCGCCGGACGCATAATTGCTGGGATAGTAGGCGTAGGCGGTCGGATTGGCGGCCGGCGACTGCGCGATCATGAGGTCGGCGCCGTTGGTGCCCGCGTACTGGATATTGGCGTTGGTGTAGCTGAGGATCAATCCGATGGCGTAGTTGATCGCCGTCTGGATCTGCACGGGAGCAGAAGCAAAGCCCGACCTGGTCGGCTCGCCGCTGCCCCCGGAATAAGGATTCGAATAGTCGCTCGGAGCGTCAGGAAAGCTGTAGGTGATCGTGCCCGACCATCTGACGCCGGACAGCAGGCCGTCGATCTCGGCGTTGTTGGTGGCACTGACATAAACAGCGGTGGCCAATTGACTCTCCAAAGCAGCGCGTCGTGTGATTCGCCGCGGGGGCACATGATTCTAGCTAGAGAGTTAAACGTTTGGTTTAAATGGGGCAGGGGCGTTTGCGCTGCTCCACAAGGCTGTGTTAGCCATTAAATCCCGTAGTCATACGGAACGCCAGCTAGGGTCCGTTCCCGGAACACCCATGATTTTGCAGGGTTTCATGAAACGACGCACACTTCCGCCCGGCCTGTTTGGCGCCTTGATTGTGCTTGCCGGACTGTCCCATCAACGTCTCGGAGGACTGGCTGTGATGGTGGAGAGGGCCAAAGCAGACGACAGCAGCAAGGCAGGGCGTGCGCCCTCCATGCCGATGGCACGAGATCCTGCCGCTGCGGTGGCCGAGGAATATGAAGCTGCCCGCCGGAAGGGAACGCGGGAGGCCCTTGAGCTCTTCATTGCGCGCCATGGCGATGATCCCCTTGCCGCTCGGGCGCGCGCCGAATTGAAGCGCCTGTCGCGCTGATCTCGCAGACACCGCCCCGAATGCGGCAAGCAGCAAATGGGGTGCTGGGAGAGACTGCCTTGTCGTCGACAGGTCGCAACCTGAAGGCGACTCAAGACACTTAAGACACTCTAGCTCTAAGATCGGGCGTGCGTGAATCAACCGAAGAGTATTCGCGCTGGTTGATTCCGACTAAGGGGAAGTCCGGGCTAAATCAAGTAGCTTGTTGGAGAACTGCCGCAGCGGCCGCGCAAAGTGAAATCAATCGCCATTTCTCGGTACGATCCGATACGAATTGGTTTATGTATCAGCTTCGGGACTTCCCTTTCCATGAGCAACCCGCTGTCCGTTCTGGAAGTCGTATTCCTGCCCTGGTCGACAGACGCGACCTCATTCTGACCAACCGGGTGGCACCTAGCAGCGCTTGGGTTTCCGGACAACACGCACAAGCGCAACGATCTAAGGAGAAGAACATCATCCGAAAATCAAAGGGTGAAAACGATCGGGCCTATCGCATTGCCGTGCGAGATCAGCTAGTCAGGTCTACGCACGGGCGGTCGACTAGGCGGCGGCTCGTTGAGATCGCGCGCCCAAGGAGCACCAGTCGTAACTCTTAGGCCCGAAGAGGCTTTGTCGGAGCCGACACACGATGAAGTAAGGAGGCTTGCCGCGAGGGCAGCCATACCCACCACCAATCGCCGCCCGTAGGCGGGGAGCAATCCGGTCGCTCGAAATGAAGCCACCCTCATTACAAAGCACTTTGCCTGAGTCGGTAGCTCAAAACTATCATGAGAGTGCACGGTGCGTCGAGCTTGGCGGCAGCTTCCTGGACTTGCGCCGGCAGACGAGGTACCGAAGGATTTCGGCTGGTCGGAATGAAAAGCGAAAGCCTTGGGGACGCCGAGCTGGAGTGAGTTCCGAGAAACCTGACAATCTACCGCCGCTCGTACAATCCTGATATCGTTTCTTCAACAGCCGTTCGACTTGACGAGTCAAGCTCTCGCTGCTTTTGAAGGCTGAGCGCCAAACGAGGACATGGTTGAAGATGATCCAAAATTGGTTTCTGGCCGTTTTTAGCGGCTGGATGATCGTCGCCTGCCTCTTCGTTGCAATCCTCCTCGATAGTATCTCCGACAGAATGAGAGAACGACGATCTCGCGTCACTTCTTCCCGTCGCAGCAACTTCGGGAAAACATCCGTCCCATGAAACTGTGGCTCCCCACACCCATCATCCTCGCAATAGACAGAAAACATGATCTTGAGCACGCACGCGATCGTCGGCGGAGCGATTGCCAGCCTGGTCCCATTGCACCCGGCAGCCGCGGCGATCGCGGGGTTCGCAAGCCATTTTGCAATGATGCAATTCCGCACTGGGACTATCCACTTCGCTCGATAAGTCTTGGCAAAGGTGCCGACAATCGCCGCCTCTCCTTCAGTAGCGCGACGCTGACGGATTTCGCAATCATCGGAATCGATACCTGCGCCGGATTTGGCCTTGCGCTCTGGTTGTTCGCGACGGAAACATCGATCTGGGCGATTGCAATCGGCGCGTTCACCGCGATGTTGCCAGACGCGTTGCAATTCGTTCACACGCTCTACCCGCGTGGCCCAGTGCACGTTCTCCAACGCTTTCATTGGTGGATACACTCTAAGCGGGCATTGACGGGAATATTTGGCGTGGGTTCACAGCTCGCATTCGCCGGGGTGGTTGCTGTACTCGCGAGAAGCATCCATTGATTTATCGCACAGGACTCCGCCGGCGTATTCGGTTCGTCCTATGGAGCGGCTTGCAGTATCCGCTATTTCTCCAAGGTGCCGTGCGGCAGCCGCCCAGCACGATCTCGACCAAACTAGCCGGCTCCCCAGCCGGCGAGCCGTACCACCGGGACTGCCGGCGCTATCGCGGCCTTGATTCATGGTTCAGGCGTGGCCACCTATGTTCTTGAATTGGAATGAAATTTGGAGATAACCTCAGCGAATATGTGCCGGCTAATTCGCCGAAACTGAAGCGGACATGATCCTCATTGCAACTTGGTCGGTAAGCTTTGCGCATCGGAGCTGTGAGCATATGGTCAGCCTCCTGGGCCGAAGAGGGCAATCATCCGTCCCTATCGGACGCAATCGCTTTTGTGCCGACCGCTTCGATCAAGCGCAATCCTAAATGAGGGAAGCATGACGTGATGCCGCGCCTGCTCTACGTCAATGAGAAATTTGGCCACGACGCGACGATCATACTAGAGAGCGGAGACGCTTGTTGGATCTCCGTCGGCAAGAAGGGTGTCCTTGTCCGATCTCACAAACATAGCTTTTGGGGCGGATTGTTTGGAAGCCTATTTGGTCCGAAGCTCTACCAAGAGCGGGATATCTACCAGGCACTCTGCGTCGCCCAAGCCCTCCTGGCAACGTTTCGGCCGGTTCCCCAAATTCGATGTAGGGATTCGATGCTTAGAGCCTTCTGCACAGCTGTCTGGCATTGCTCTTCACCCGCACGAGTCAAAACCGTCCTAAATGATCCGACGTTACTCGCAGCGTAACGTTGCTGCGTGCAGAGCGTTGACCAAGTTCATTTCTGCTTGCTCGCCGCGCTTGCAATTTTCTGATCTCACCATATTCCTGAATTATGAGTACGCGTAGAAAAGTCAGTTTAGATCACGACCCCGAGCGGCGGAGAACGCGGTCGAAGGTGCACTGGGGGGTTCCCGCACGTGCCGCAGGCGGCATTGCAAGGGCAGCCGCGCTCTCAGGCGACGAGCGACGGGAAATTGCTAGGAAGGCCGTCCAGGCCCGTTGGGCGAGACACTTGCCGCGGGCGACGCATCAGGGTTCACTTCGATTTGGGGACATCGAGATCGAAGTTGCCGTCCTCGATGACGGGCAGCGCGTAATTACTCACCGTGGCCTTATGATTGGGCTGGGTCGCATCCGGCCCCCCAAAGGGCGTCAATATTATCGGAACGGCGCCAATCTCCCTGGTTTCTTGACCGTCGAGAATTTGAAGCCTTTTATCGGTGAAGATCTCGTTACGATAGCCGGCCAGATCAACTTCCGCACTATGCAGGGCATCAGAGCATTCGGTTACACGCCAAACTTCCTCCGAAAGGTCTGCGATGTCTTTGCGCGCGCCCGAGATGCCGGAGTTCTAAAGGCCTCTCAAAGCACAATTGCCAACCGCGCCGGAATTGTCGCCAAGCAACTTGAACTTTCGAATATGATGCGCCTCCTTGATGAGGCTGCCGGTTACCACGAAGCTCGTGAAACATAGGGTGTAGCACCCCGGGATGATGTCGGCGCGAAGAATGCATGTAAAGGCCTTCGCCCGGTGTTACGCTCTCTCGAGCCAGCAGGGCTACTTGCCCATCCAGACCGGCACCCGCTTGTTGACGACAGCGTCCGTCTCCACCGGAGGATATGGGAGGGCTGCGCGTGCGCACCGGAGCTGTACGCCCATCCCGACTACGCGACGGCCCCTGCCCGCTCGAAGAACCGCGACGCCCTCATCGCCGAGATCGAAAAGCGCACCGTGATGAGTCGACCGAGACCTGGGTCCGCGAGTTCAATGAGGCCGGCGTGCCCTGCGGGCCGATCTACGCCATCGACCAGATGTTCGAGGACGCGCAGGTCAGGCATCTCGGCATTGCCCAGGACGTGCCGAACGACGAGGGGCGGCGTATCCGCCTGGTCGGTCAGCCCGTAACACTGTCGCGCACGCCGAACAGGATGGTGGCGCGACCGACGGAATTCGGCGAGCAGATCGACGAGGTGCTGGAGGAGTTCGGGTTCGGCACGGACGAGATCGCAAGCTTGACAGAAGCTCGTGTAGTCTGAATGTCTCATAATTGAAGCGAAATCAAGGCGAGCTCGGAAAAGCATTGCTAGTTATTTATTTAATTCACATCTGTTCGATTTTGTGCCGGGCTGGATCTATGTGATAGGCGTGAGTCTGGCAGTAGGGAGGATTCTCCAACAGCTAGACGGACAATCCCTACCACGAAGAATAGAAGATTAGAGTTCGAATGCCCGACCATATCGAGAACCCGGCTCACGCATCAATCTTATGACGCACTGAATGTCGGGTTCGGTTGGCTCTACTTGGAAGCTATGCAAATTAGATCAGTTTGCAGACAGAGATGGAGGTCGCTCTCCCCTTCTTTTGTACTCCGCCGCAAAACGCCATCCTGCGATATCGCTGCTGGCACCGCACGCATCGCAATGAAGGTCTCTTTCTGCCACTATCCGTCGTCCTCTCGCGAAGGTCGCTCTCGAGGCTTGCTCAAAACATTTTGGGCACACAAGCGGCAACCGCCTAACTTTCCATCGGTCTACGAAACTAAATAGACAATTGAAGACCAGATGCCGAAGACGCTCTTCTCTCATCGTTTGCTCAGTCTACACGTGCTCTATCGTTGGTGGGCGGACGAGTAAGGGAACGCTCGCTGGCTCCTATCAGCGCAGGCTCCCTTAGGATTCGTCAGAACGCTCCGAACGCCTTGCCCATTTGGTTGCAGGTTTTCCGAAGTTCCAAGGCGACCAAATGGAGTCAAACCAGACTTATTCAAGATTCTTGTGCCCTTGCGTCGGGAGAGTCAACGCGAAATCGCCCTCTAGGACTCCGGCCAATTTAGACTGGCAGCTGCGCCCCCGCGGAGGTACGCCAACGCTTGGCTTCGTTCGGTCACTTCATCCTATTCGTCGCTCGGACTATCCCGCGCGGAATAGATACAGAAGCTGATACGCGATCGACCAGATGTTCGAGGACGCGCAGGTCAAGCATCTTGGCATCGCTGAGGAGGTATCCGAAGGATGAAGGCCGGCATATCCGGAACCAGCCCTTGTAGCTCTCGCGTACGCCTAGCGGATGGTGGCGTGGCCGCCGGAATTCGGCGAGCAGCGGAAGAGGTGCTTGAAGAGACTGGCTTTCGTCGAGGAGATTGCAAGCCTCAAGTCATCTAAGACACTCTAGCTCTACGGCCGGGCGTGCGTAAATCACCCGAAGATTTTCGCGCCATGGTTGATCCCAACTAAAGGGGGTCCGGGTCAAACTGGCACAGCGGCTGCGCAAAGTGTAGTCAATCGCCATTGCTCGGTACGATCCAACACGGGTTGGTATGTGGTATCGGCTTCGGGAGCCCCCTTTCCACGAGCAACCCGTTTGTTCGTTCTTAAAGTCGTGGCCCTGCCCTGATCCACAGACGCGGCCTTATTCACTGACCAACCGGGTGGCACCTAGCGCGGCTTGGTTTGGCGGACAACTTGAAGTATTCTCGTAGAATGAACTGGATCGGCGTCGTCTCTGCTTTGGCCCTGGCTACCCTCGCCTTCGGGATCGTGTCCGATTTCCAGATGACACCCTGCCGCGCTGGCTCGCTGTATGCGGTTGTAGGAGCCTGCTCGCCCGATCAGCAGGCTCCCGCTACCAAGTCGTTTGCACAGCGATAGGTGCGACTAGAGTAGACGGTCAAAGTTGTTCTGACCCGGCCGCGTCTTTGTTCGGGAGCAAGCGCATCGGACCCGCGAAGTCAAGGCACCCTAGCATCCCGTGATCGACAATCGTCGACGCTGCAGCGACGTCCCTTCGCGTTTTCAGAGCGAACCAACGCCCCGAGGGGCTTTGCCGCTCCTCTGTCAGCCAATATGGTAGGCCCGCAATCTGTCCCGGAGCCTTTCACGATGTCCTTCCCGCATGCCTCGGAAGCCCTGTCGCGCTTCACCGTGCTCGATCTGACCCGGGTCCGCTCCGGGCCGACCTGCGTGCGACAGCTCGCCGACTGGGGTGCCAACGTCGTCAAGGTCGATGCGCTGACCGAGGATGCCGGCGGCGAGCAGCCTGGCGGGCCGCGGCGCGGTTCCGACTTTCAGAATTTGCATCGCAACAAGCGGGCGATGACGCTGAACCTGAAGGACGAGCGCGGGCTCGCGGTGTTCAAGCGCCTCGCCGCCAAGGCCGACGTCCTAGTCGAGAATTTCCGACCCGACGTGAAGAAGAAGCTCGGCATTGACTACGACAGCCTCGCCGCGATCAACCCGCGCATCGTCTATGGCAGCATCTCCGGCTTCGGCCAGGACGGCCCCTACCACAAGCGGCCGGGCTTCGATCAGATAGCGCAAGGCATGGGCGGGCTGATGTCGATCACCGGCGCGCCGGGCGAAGGCCCGATGCGGGTCGGCATTCCCGTCGCCGACCTCAGTGCCGGCCTGTTTTGCGCGATGGGTATCCTCACCGCCCTGCTCGAGCGCGAGGTCTCGGGCAAAGGCCAGTGGGTGCAGACCTCGCTGCTGCAGGCCCAGATCTTCATGCTCGACTTCCAGGCCGCGCGCTGGCTGATGGAGAAGGAGGTCGCCAAGCAGGCCGGCAACAACCATCCGACCAGCATTCCGACCGGCGTGTTCAAGACTTCCGACGGCTACATCAACATCGCCACCACGGGCGGGCGGATCTGGGAGCGCTGCGCGCAGGCGATCGGCGCGCCGGAGCTCTACAGCCATCCCGACTATGCAACGGCTCCCGCCCGCTCGAAGAATCGCGATGCGCTCAACGCCGAGATCGAGAAGCGTACTGTGACGAAGTCGACCGAGACCTGGGTCCGGGAGCTCAACGAGGCCGGCGTGCCCTGCGGGCCGATCTACGCCATCGACCAGATGTTCGAGGACGCGCAGGTCAAGCATCTCGGCATTGCGAAGGACGTGCCGAACGATGAAGGCCGGCATATCCGCCTGGTGGGCCAGCCCGTGACGCTGTCGCGCACGCCGAGCAGGATGGTGGCGCGGCCGCCGGAATTCGGCGAGCAGACCGATGAAGTGCTGAAGGAGTTCGGGTTCGGGGCAGACGAGATTGCGAAGCTCCGGGACGCCAAGGTGGTGTGAGCGATCCCGGAAACGACAATGCCCGGCGAGATTGCCGGGCATCGAAGGCAGTTCGCGGTGGCAGCTCAGTACTTCGCAACGACGGGCGTTGGGGCGAACGCATAGTTGAAGCCGGCGCGCAGCACATGGTCGTGGAAGCTCACATCCGCCTGGTTGGCGGTTCCCGCAAAGTAGGTCTTGCTGCCGAAATCCATGTAGACATATTCGAGCTTGGCCGACCAGTTGCGGGTGAACTTACGTTCAACGCCGGCGCCAACCGTCCAGCCGACCCTGGTATCGGTGCTGCTCGCCCCCGGCCCGATCGGAAAGGCGAACCCGCCGAGCGGCGTCGTGCCGCCCAGACCCGGTCCGAAAACCTGGATGCCAAGGGTGGTCGCAGACGAATATTTGAACTCGCCGACGGCAAGACCGCCAGTCGCGTACCAGAGGGTCTGCGGATCCGACAGGATGCCGACGCGGCCGCGGAAGGTTGCGAACCACTGCAGATCGTAGGACAGGTTTGCGGTGAGCGTCGCAATGGAGTTGAAGTCGGTGCCGATTGGAAGACCGATGATATTCGAGCCATAGCGCGCGCTGGTCGTGGTCACCGTCCGCGACGACCGCTCACCGGACCACTGAATGTCGCCCTCGAGGCCGACGACCCATTTCGGATCGACCTGCCAATTATAGCCCAGCTGTCCGCCGGCCAGCCAACCGTCGACATTCTGGCCGAACGAGCCGAACTGGATGGCCGGGAATGGCAATGCGATCGGCGCCACCGTGGTCTCCGCCCTGCCCCAACTGTATCCGGCGTTCAATCCGGCGTAGAAGCCCGTCCAACTCCAGACCGGATCGACGACGGCTGGGGCCTTCACGTAGGGCTTCGAAGCCAGATCAGCGGCCAGTGCGCTGCTCGCGACCAGCGAAGCAGCCACAATTCCCATTACAACCTGCTTCATTGCAATGCCCCCATCAGAAAGTTAAGAAATCTACGGGAAGGATAAGCGCCAAGTCCGGCCCAGTCTGTCGCGCAGCAGCAACATCTGGAAACAATCACAAGGCGTCAGCGACCGGACGGTGACGACACATTAAAACCAAGGCGCTGATAGAATTCAACTTTTCGTTGCGCCGCCGTTTTGCCCCGCGGCCTTCGGGCCAATACGGCCGAGCAGGCCGTCGATCACCGGCCAGAACAGCAGCAGAATCGCCAGGGTCGTGATCGAGCCGACCAGGCCGTTCGACCAGAACACCTTCAGGGTGCCGCCTGAGCCGATCATCGAAAGGCGGAAGGCATCCTCGGCACGGTTGCCGAGCACGAGCGCCAGGGTGAACGGCGCCAGCGGAATGCCGATCTTCTTGAAGACGTAACCGACCACGCCGAAGCCCAGCATCAGCCAGATGTCGAACATCGCGTTCTGGATGGCATAGGCGCCGATCGCGCAGGACACCACGATCATCGGCGCCACCGCCGCGAACGGTACGCGCAGGATCGAGGCGAAGATCGGCACCGTCGTCAGCACCAGCACGAGGCCGACGACGTTGCCGAGATACATCGAGGCGATCAGGCCCCAGACGAAATCCTTGTGCTCGACGAACAGCAGCGGCCCTGGATTGAGACCCCACACCATCAGCCCGCCGAGCAGGATCGCGGCCGTGCCCGAGCCGGGAATGCCGAGCGCCAGCATCGGCAGCAGCGCCGAGGTGCCGGAGGCATGCGCCGCCGTCTCCGGCGCGAACACGCCTTCGATGCGGCCCTTGCCGAAGCCCTCGGGCTCCTTGGCGAAGCGCTTTGCCAGATTGTAGCCCATGAAGGAGGCCGCGATCGCACCGCCCGGGGTGATGCCGAGCCAGCAGCCGATGAAAGAGGAGCGCAGCAGCGTCACCCAGTATTTCGGCAGATCCTTCCAGACGCCGAGCACGACGCGCAGCGAGATGCTAGCCGCATGCCCGCGCAGCGCAAGGCGCTCCTCCATCGTCAGCAGGATCTCGCTGATGCCGAACAGGCCGATGACGGCGACCAGGAAGTTGATGCCGCGCAAGAGCTCCGGCGAGCCGAAGGTCATGCGCAGACTGCCGGACACCGTATCCATGCCGATGCCGGCCAGCAGCAGGCCCAGCGACATCGAGATGACGGTCTTGTGCTTGGCTTCCCGCCCGAGGCCGACGAAGGAGCAGAAGGTGAGGAGATACACTGCGAAGAACTCGGGCGGGCCGAATTTCAGCGCAAAGGACGAGATCATCGGCGCGAGGAAGGTGATCAGGAGCACCGCGACCAGCGAGCCGACGAAGGAGGAGGTGAACGCCGCAGTCAGCGCCTCCGCCGCCCTGCCCTGCTGCGCCATCGGATAGCCGTCGAAAGTGGTCGCGACCGACCAGGCTTCGCCCGGGATGTTGAACAGGATCGAGGTGATGGCACCGCCGAACAACGCGCCCCAATAGATGCAGGACAGCATCACGATGGCCGAGGTCGGGTCCATCGTGAAGGTCAGCGGCAACAGGATCGCAACGCCGTTGGGGCCGCCGAGCCCGGGCAGCACGCCGACGAAGATGCCGAGCACCAGCCCGGCCATCATCAGGACGAGCGTCTTCCACGTCAACAGGACGGCAAAGCCGTGGAGCAGGAGACCGAGAGCTTCCATCGCGCGGGGGGCTCCGCCTAGCGCCCGAGGGCCGCTTCGAGCGGCCCCTTCGGCATGATGACGTCGAAGGCGATGTCGAAGGTGACGAACATGATCGCCGTGAACGCGAACGCGGTGAGCAACGACTTCCACAGCGCGATCCGGCCGACGAGGCGCATGAAGCCCGCGATCAGGAGAAAGCTCGCGACATAGAGGCCGAGGAACTGCGTCGCCAGGCAGAACAGCAGCGTCGGCACGAACACCGCCAGCACGCGGCGGCCTTGCGCGCGCGTGACGAAGGTTCCGGACGAGGCACGCCGCGCAAGCAGCGCGGCGATCAGGCCGTAGAGGCTGCCGCCGGCGAGAATGACGGACAGATAGAACGGGAAATAGCCGGGCTCCGGCCCGGTCGCATCCCAGGACGCGCCGGTGCGCCAATTGTCGTAGCCGAGCGTGACCGCGAGCGCGAGCAGCAGCAGGCAGACGATGATCTCGACCGTGCCGGAAGAGACGACGGCAGGGGAATCGTCTTCGGGCGCGGTGGGATCGTCGACGACGATCTCGATATCGGTTTGGGACATGGACTGTTTGGACAGACTGCGTTCAACCCTCCCTCTCCCCGCAAGAACGGGGCGAGCGAGGATAAGAGCACTACTTGGCGACGAAACCGGCTTCCGTCATCAGCGACTTATTCAGCGCATCGTCCTCCTCGAGGAACTGCACCATGTCCTTGCCGGTGAGGAAGATCGGCTTCAAGGCCTGCTTCTCCATGTAGTCCTTGTACTCCGCGGTCTGCGTCACCTTGTGGAACAGATCGACGTAGAACGCCTGCTGCTCCGGCGTGACCTTGCCGGGCAGGAACATCGCGCGCAGCATAAGATATTGCACGTCGACGCCCTCCTCCTTGCAAGTCGGGATGTCGGCCCAGGACTGGGTGTCCGTCACCTTGGTCGTATAGGCGATGCGCTCCTTGTCGAACACGCAGAGCGGACGCACCTGGCCGGCGCGCCAGACCTCGAGATTTTCGGATGGGTTGTTGACGTTGGCTTCGGTGTGGTTGCCGACCAGCTGGGTCGCGGCCTCGCCGCCGGACTTGTAAGGCAGATAGGAGAATTTCGCCCCGGTCTTCTGCTCCAGGAACACGGTGAGCACGTGGTCCTCGCGCTTGGAGCCGGTGCCGCCCATCTTGAACGGCGCGCTCGCAGCCTTCGCAGCCGCGACGAATTCCTTCAACGTCTTGGGACCCGCGCTGTTGTCCCACAGCACGAACTGGTCGAGCGCGACCACGGCGACCGGCGTCAGCTCGCGCCAGTTGAACGGGATCTTCGCCGACAGCGGTAGCATGTAGATCAGCGAATAGGCGATCAGCACCTTGTTGGGGTCGCCCTCGCTGGACTTCATGTACATCAGCGCTTCCGCGCCCGAGGCGCCGCCCTTGAGCGAGACCACTATCGGCTGCTTCATCAGATTGTTCTTCTGGATCGCGGCCTGCATCATCCGGGCCATCTGGTCGGAGGCGCCACCCGCGCCCGCCGCCACCACGATCTCCACCGGTTTCGTCGGCTCCCAGGCCGCAACGGCCGGCGTGCTCAACAACAGCGCCATCGCGGCGCCGACGGCTTTCACTGGAATTCGCACGAGTTTCGTCCCCTGATGTTTTTTGAGTTGTAGGTGCGGAAAATTCTATCACTGCATAGTGCGGACTAATCCTGAGGAGTTCAAGCGGACGGGCAATTGCACGCATATGACTTTCGACTGACGAATCCGAAAGCCCGTGAGACTTACCTGCCCTTCCAGACCGGCGCCCGCTTGTTGAGGAAGGCATCCATGCCCTCGCGGAAATCCTCGCTCATATAGGCTTTCAGGATCAGGTCCTCGCCTTCCTCGCGCGAGAGCGTGCGGCGGATGCGGCGCACCGCTTCCTTGGTCGCTTCCAGCGTCAGCGGCGCGTGGCTGGCGACGAGCTTTGCAGTCTCGTCGGCACGGCGCTGCAGCGTCTCGACGTCAGGCACGACCTCGTTGAGCAGGCCGAGCGCCAGCGCCTCCGGCGCGTCGACCAGGCGCGCCTTGAAGATCATGTCCTTGGTGCGGGCGGGACCTACCAGCGCGACGACGCGGCTGATGTTCGACATCGACAGGCAGTTGCCGAGCGTGCGCGCAATCGGAAAGCCCATCCGCGTCGTCTCGGTGCCGATGCGAAGATCGCAGCAGGCCGCGATCCCCGCGCCGCCGCCGGTGCAGGCGCCGGCGATCGCCGCGATCACCGGCACGCGGCACTGCTCGAGCGTGCCGAGCACGCGATCGATGCGCGCCTCGTAGTCGAGCGCATCCTGCGCGGTCTTGAAGGCACGGAATTGCGAGATGTCCGTGCCGGAGGCGAACGCCTTGTCGCCCGCGCCGGTCAGGATCAGCGCCTTGATCGAACGGTCGACGTTGATCTCCTGGCATATCTCCGCCATGCGGTCATACATGGCGAAGGTCATGGCGTTGCGCGCCTGCGGGCGGTTGAAGGTGATCCGCGCGATGCCGTCCGTGACGGAGTAGAGCAGGTCTTCGTTGGCAGTCGTCGGTGCGTTCATCGCGCGCTCACTTTCTTCACTACAGTTCAGTCAGGCCGCCCCGGCAACCTGAGCCTTAGGCGACTTGAGCCTTGGTCATCGGCACCACGTCGCGTCCCTTCAGCACATCCATCGCCGCGAGCACGCCGCCGCTCCGGTGCGGGATCTTTGCGAGGTCGAGGCCCATCTCGACGCCTGCAAGCGTGCCCATCAGCATCAGATCGTTGAAGTGGCCGATATGACCGATGCGGAACACCTTGCCCTTGACCTTGTTCAGGCCGGTGCCGAGCGACATGTCGAAGTTTTCCAGCACGACCTTGCGGAAGGCGTCGGCATCAAAGCCCTCGGGCACGCGAACGCCGGTCAGCGCCGGAGAATGCGCGGCCGGGTCGGCACATTGCGTCTCCAGGCCCCAGACCTTGACCGCAGCCCGCGTCGCGGCGCTGTGGCGCTTGTGGCGGGTCCAGACGTTCTCCAGCCCCTCCTCCTCCAGCATCTTCACCGCTTCGCGCAGGCCGTAGAGCAGGTTCGTTGCGGGCGTGTAGGGGAAGGTGCCGAGCTTGTTGAAGCTGATGACCTCCTGCCAGTCCCAGTATGAGCGCATGCCGGGGTTGGCCTTGGCGGCCGCGAGCGCTTTCTCCGAGACCGCGTTGAAGCCGAGGCCCGGCGGCAGCATCAGGCCCTTCTGCGAGCCGGCGACCGAAACGTCGATGCCCCAGGCGTCGTGCTCATATTCCATCGAGCCGAGGCCGGAGATGGTGTCGACCATCAGCAGCGCCGGATGTTTGGTGCGGTCGAGGATCTTGCGCACCTCCAGCGGCGGCGTCACGCAGCCGGTCGAGGTCTCGTTGTGCACGACGCAGACCGCCTTGATGGCGTGCTGCTTGTCGGCGGCAAGACGCTTCTCGATCTCGGCAAGATCGGCGCCATGGCGCCAGTCGCTCGGGATGAAGTCGACATCGAGCTTGAACTTGTCGGCGATGCCGCGCCACAGCACAGCGAACTGGCCGGTCTCGCACATCAAGACCTTCTCGCCGGGCGCGAACACGTTGACCATCGCCGCTTCCCAGGCGCCGGTACCGGACGAGGGGAAGATGATCACGGGCTGCTTGGTGCGGAATACGCGCTGCATTGCGGCAAGCACGGCAAAACCGAGCTCGGCGAACTCCGGACCGCGATGGTCCAAAGTCGGCAAATCCATCGCCCGCAGCACCCGATCGGGCACGTTGGTCGGTCCTGGAATTTGTAAGAAATGCCTTCCAGTATGCACGGTCATCGGCGTCCTTCCCGGTCTTGCCTTGGTTTGGTGGGCGCCGAATAGCACCATTTGACCGGCTTGTCCTCTCCTCCAAAGGGCCCCTCGCGCATAGCGGGCCGGCCTGCCCTCGGCCGCTCCGTCGCGACCATCTTCGCGGGCCGACCTTTACGTGCCGACGATCTTCAGATGCGGCGCGGCATTGCCCTGAGGGCGCTGCTCCAGCAGCTTCATCGCGACGTCCACGCCGCCGGCGCGGTGCGGCACGCCGGCCACCGACAGACCCATCTCGATGCCGGTGAGCGCGCCGAGCAGCGTCAGCGCGTTGCATTCGCCGAGATGGCCGATGCGGAAGACCTTTCCGGCGACCTTCGACAGGCCCGAGCCGAGCGACATGTTGTAATTGTCGAGCACGACTTTCCGGAACTGATCGGCATCATGCCCCGGAGGCATCAGCACGGCCGTGAGCACCGGCGAGAACTCCGAAGGCTCCTGGCACAGCACTTCGAGACCCCAATGGTTGACCGCGGCCCGCGTCGCTGCCGCCAAGCGCTGATGCCGCGCAAAAACATTGTCGAGCCCCTCCTCGAGCAGCATCGCGATCGCCTCGCGCAGGCCGTAGAGCAGATTGGTCGCGGGCGTATAGGGGAAGAAACCCTTGGCGTTGGGCTTGAGCATCTCCTCCCAGTCGAAATAGGAGCGCGGCATCTTGTTGGTCCTGGTCGCAGCCAGCGCCTTCTCCGAGATCGCGTTGAAGCCGAGACCGGGCGGCAGCATGAAACCCTTCTGCGAGCAGCTGACGCTGACATCGACCTTCCACGCGTCGTGACGATAGTCGACCGAGCCGAGCGAGGAGATGGTGTCGACCATCAGCAGTGCCGGATGCGACACGCGATCGATCGCGGCGCGGATCTCGGCGATGCGGCTGGTCGCGCCGGTCGAGGTCTCGTTGTGCACGACCATCACCGCCTTGATGGTGCGCGCGGCGTCTTCGGAGAGCTTGGCCTCGATCACCGTGGGATCGGCGCCGCGGCGCCAGTCGCCCGGGATGAAATCGACCTCGATGCCGAAGCGCCCCGCCATCTGCCGCCACATCGTGGCGAAGTGGCCGGTTTCGACCATCAGCACCTTGTCGCCCGGCGACAGCGTGTTGACGATCGCGGCTTCCCAGGCGCCGGTCCCCGACGAGGGGAAGATCACGACCGGCCCCCTGGTCTGGAAGATCTGCTGGCTGCCTTCGAGCACGGTGCGGCCGAGCTCGCCGAATTCGGCGCTGCGGTGGTCGATGACAGGCATATCCATCGCGCGCAGGACGCGCTCGGGGACCGGGCTCGGGCCCGGAATCTGCAGGAAATGGCGTCCCTGAGGCATGCAAAGCTCCCTTTCGGCGGGTTATGGCCGGCTCTGCCGGCTATTTTGCATTCATTTTTTGTCCCTTCAATCGAAATCTGGTATTCGATTGCGAGCGTCGACGCGATCAACTGGGCAAACTACTGTGCTGCAAATGAAATCCACGATTCCCGACACCGGGGTTCCGATCACCCCGTCCCCCGGCAATGGCGATCGCCAGGAAAACCGTCACGAGGCCTCGCTGCATGGCGAGATCCTGCTGCGGCTGCGCGACTACGTGGTCGAAGGCAACATTCCCGAAGGCGCGCGCGTTCCCGAGCGGCAACTCTGCGAGATGCTCGGCATCTCCCGCACGCCGTTGCGCGAGGCGCTCAAGGTGCTCGCCGCCGAGGGCCTGATCGAGCTACTGCCCAACCGCGGCGCTCGGGTGCGCCAGCTCAGCCAGCGCGATCTCGAGGAACTGTTCGACGTCATGGCGGGCCTGGAAAGCCTGGCAGGGCGCCTCGCCTGCGAAGCCATAACGGATGCGGAAATCACGGCGATCGAGCAGCTGCACTACGAGATGTACGGCCATTACCTGCATCGCGACATGCACGGCTATTTCCAGGCCAACCAGCGCATCCACGAGAGCATCGTCGATGCCGCGCGCAACGATACGCTGAAGATTGCCTACGCCAATTTCGCCGGCCGCATTCGCCGCGTCCGCTACTCCGCCAATTTCGCCCGCAAGCGGCAGCGCTGGGCGGAAGCCATGCGCGAGCACGAGGCCATCCTCGATGCGCTGCGCCGCCGCGCCGGGAGCGAGCTCAGCGACATCCTGTTCCAGCATCTGCGCAACAAACGGACGGCCGCGATCGAGCACCTGACCGAGCCCCAAGAGGGCGCGCCGGCATCGCCTTGAAGGCGCCAGGCTTGCTCATTTTGCATTCACAATATAGTCGGTCAGGAACCGCAATGAATATCCCAGCAAGGCTGAGCCTCGCCGGGTCAGTCCGGGATCAGGGATGACGAACGCCTCCTCGCTCGAACGGCGCCTGCGGTCGGAATTGACCGGCGACGTGCTGTTCGACGGCTTCAGCCGCGGCCGCTACGCCACCGACGCCTCGTTCTACCAGATCATGCCGGCTGGCGTGGTGGTCCCGAAGACGATGGGCCAGGCCTTGCGGGCGCTGGCGATTGCGCGCGACGAGGGGCTGAAGCTCACCCCGCGCGGCGGCGGCACCTCGCAATGCGGCCAGACCGTCAATGACGGCCTCGTGGTCGATCTCTCCAAGCACCTCAACCGGATCCTGTCGCTCGATGTCGAAGGCCGCACCTGCGTAGTCGAGCCCGGCATCGTGCTCGACGACCTCAACCGTCAGCTCAAAAAGCACGGCCTGTGGTTTCCGGTTGACGTCTCCACGGCCTCCCGCGCCACCATCGGCGGCATGGCCGGCAACAATTCCTGCGGCGGCCGCTCGCTGCGCTACGGCACCATGCGCGACAACACGCTGTCGATGGAGGCCTCGCTCGCCGACGGCACGCTGAGCCGTTTTGGCGAGGTCGCGCGCGATCTCTCCGACCTCGAGGCCGGCGACAGCACCCGCGCCCTGTTCCGCGACATGCTCGACCTCGGCACCCGCGAGGCCGACGAGATCGCCGCGCGCTTCCCAAAGGTGCAGCGCCGCGTCGGCGGCTATAATCTCGATGCGCTGGTGCCGCGCAATGCACCGAACAACATGGCGCATCTGTTGGTCGGCTCCGAAGGCACCCTCGCCTTCACCACCAAGGTCGAGCTGAAGCTGTGGCCCGTGATCCGCAACAAGGCGCTCGGCGTCTGCCATTTCGGCAGCTTCTACGAGGCCATGGATGCGGCCCAGCACCTCGTCAAGCTCAAGCCGATTGCGGTCGAGCTGGTCGACCGCACCATGATCGCGCTCGGCCGCGACATTGCGATGTTCGCACCCGTCATCTCCGCGGCGATCAAGGGCGATCCGTACGCCGTGCTGGTGGTCGAATTCGCCGAAGAGGACCAAGCCGACAACCTCGTGCGCCTCAAGCAGCTCGGTGAGCTGATGGCGGATCTCGGCTTCGGCTGGAACAACGACACGCGCAAATGGGGCGGCGTGGTCGAGATCACCGAACCCGCGCTGCAGAGCGGCATCGCCGATTTCCGCGCGGCCGGCCTCAACGTGATGATGTCGATGAAGCAGGAGGGCAAGCCGGTCTCCTTCGTCGAAGACTGCGCGGTGCCGCTGCCGCACCTCGCCGACTACACCGCGCGGCTGAACGAAGTCTTCGCCAAGCACGGCACCAGCGGCACGATGTACGCGCACGCCTCCGAAGGCTGCCTGCATGTGCGCCCCGTTCTGAACCTGAAGCTGGAGAAGGACGTCAAGGCGATGCGCGCCATCGCCGAAGAGGCCTTCGCCCTGGTGCGCGAGTACAAGGGCTCGCATTCCGGCGAGCACGGCGACGGGCTGGTGCGCTCCGAATTCCACGAGGCCATGTTCGGCGAGCGCCTCGTCGCCGACTTCAGGGAGGTGAAGCAGCGCTTCGATCCTGCCGGCCTGCTCAATCCCGGCAAGATCGTCGATGCGCCCAGGATGGACGACCGCTCGCTGTTCCGCTTCAAGCCCGACTATCGGGTCGGCGAGCTGAAGACGAAGCTCGACTGGTCGGCTTATCCCGGCGCCGGCGGCGGTTTCCAGGGCGCGGTCGAGATGTGCAACAACAACGGCGCCTGCCGCAAGCTCGAGGGCGGCGTGATGTGCCCGTCCTATCGCGCCACGCGCAACGAGAAGGACGTCACGCGCGGCCGCGCCAACACGCTGCGGCTTGCGATCTCCGGCCAGCTCGGCCCGGATGCGCTCTCTTCCGACGAGATGATGGAGACGCTCAAACTCTGCGTCTCCTGCAAGGCCTGCCGCCGTGAATGCCCGACCGGCGTCGACATGGCCAAGATGAAGATCGAGGTGCTCGCCGCGCGCGCCGCCTCTCACGGCCTGACGCTGCGCGACCGGCTGGTCGGATATCTGCCGCGCTATGCCGGCCTTGCGTCGCGCTTCGCGACGCTGGCGAATTTGCGCAACGGCAGCCCGCTGCTGCGAAGGCTGTTCGAGCGGTTTGCCGGCATCAGCGCGCGCCGGGCCCTCCCCGCCTTCCGCAGCGATGTGTTCGTGCCGCCGTCCGAAAGCGTCGGGCCTACGGACGGTCGCGAGGTCGTGCTGTTCACTGATACCTTCAACCGCATCTATGAGCGCGAGAATCTCGACGCCGCGCTGCGCGTGCTCACGGCCGGCGGCTATCGCGTGCATCTGCCAAAACTTGCGAGCGGCAACCGTCCGCTGTGCTGCGGCCGCACATTCCTGTCAGCCGGGCTCGTCGACGAAGCCAAGGTCGAGCTCGACCGGCTGGTCTCGGCTTTCGCACCCTATGCAGCGCGCGGCGTGCCGATCGTCGGCCTCGAGCCGAGCTGCCTCCTGACGCTGCGCGACGAGCTCGCTTCGCTGCGCAAGGACGACGACGCCAAGGCGATCGGCGCCCATGCGCTGACCTTCGAGGAGTTTCTGGCACGCGAGGCCGAGGCCGGAAGGCTGCAACTGCCGCTCGGCATCGTCGCGGACAAGGCCGTGGTGCACGGCCATTGCCATCAGAAATCCTTCGGCGCCTTCAAGCCGGTCGAGCAGGTGCTGCGCCTCGTCCCGGGCCTTGAGGTCAAGACCATCGAGTCGAGCTGCTGCGGCATGGCCGGCGCCTTCGGCTATGGCGCGGACACGTATGATGCCTCGATCGAGATGGCCGAGCTGTCACTGCTGCCGGCCGTGCGGCGCGCGGACCCGGATGCGCTGGTCGTCGCCGACGGCACCTCATGCCGGCACCAGATCCAGGATGGCGCCCAGCGCGAGGCGCTTCACGTCGCGCGCGTGCTGGCCATGAGCCTCGATCGCGCAAAAACCAACGCCACCTCTCCAGCTGCAAAGGAAACCAGCCATGGCTGACCTCACGCTCGACACCGCCCGAAAAATCCTCGACGCCGCCTTCGCGAAGGCCGGCGAGCTGAAGCTGAAGCCGCTGGTCGTCACCATCCTGGACGCGCGCGGCGTGCTCAAGCTCGCGGCGGCGCAGGACGGCACCAGCCTGATGCGCGCCGAGATCGCGCATGGCAAGGCCTATGGCGCGCTGGCCATGGGCATGGGCTCGCGCGCTTTGTTCCAGCGCGCGCAGGAGCAGGCCTATTTCGTCGATGCCGTGAACACGATTGCCAAGGGCGCACTGGTGCCGGTCCCCGGCGGCGTGTTGATCATGGACGGCGCGACCCTGCTCGGCGCGGTCGGCGTCTCCGGCGACACCTCGGACAACGACGAGGCCTGCGCCGTCGCGGGCATCCAGGCGGCGGGGTTAAAGGCGAACGCAGGTTAGCCTAGACCGGTCTTGCTAGGTAAGTCTTCTATTTGGTGGGGCACAGCAGTGCTCTGGCAACGAAGTCAGGCAGGAAATCGGGCTTAATCAAATCGATCGGCTATCAGCAACCCAGAGTGAGCTCTAGGCTTGCGCACCCCCCACGTCCAGAACGTAAGTAGCAAACAAAAGAGGATCAACAAAGCAATCAACCTTGCGCGTGGTCGACCGCCTTCATCGCCGTTCGTTCACGGGGTTTCGGTGGTTAACCGGTGGTCAAGCCGTTGAAGGGCCCCAGCCAAAGACCTGCTGACTAAGAGACATGCTATGGCCGTTGATTCTTCAAGAGAATTTTTCCAACTGGGCCAAAATCCCACCATTAGAGATCAATGACTTACAGCGAAATATCCAACCGCGGAGGGCACCTGACGGTTTGGGGACACGCGACAAGAGATTGTCGGGGAATCCCCTCTAGCAATTTAAATAGGTTGGCAGTCGCTTCCAAATGAGACCAGATCTCGCAGGAGGAACAGTTCCGGGCAAGGGGCGCGAGAGTATTTGGGAGCGGACACCGCGGTCACCCTCGCTTGCGGGCAGCAGTCAATAGGCAGGTTCGGCTACCTAAAAAAAGCAGCACCTTCCTGGCACTGCCGACAACCGCGGCATTTCAGCATTGGCTTCTTCGAAAGCAGCACCGAACGGCAGGCAATCCCGCACAAGCGCGCAAAGATGGTCAATCGGGAGCTGAGACATGTCCCAGTCAGTACACGTCCGACCTTTTCGTGACCTCCTCGACAGCGGGGGCGTCGTTGAGGACCCGGAGCGGATCGCCACCTACACAATGGATCAACGTCAGCTTTTCACGGGTTCGACGTTTGCCGTGCTGAAGCCGGCGACGACACAGCAAGTCGCCGATATCGTACGGCTGGCGGCGCACTACGGGATCGGAATCGTTCCGCAAGGCGGCAACACCAGCTATTGCGGCGGCGCTACGCCGGACGCGTCCGGACGCCAGGTTATCGTGAGCCTCGAGCGGATGGACAGGATCCGCGAAATCGATCCCGTCTCCATGAGCATCTCTGTGGATGCCGGCGCCATCCTGAAGAACGTCCAGGACGCCGCGGCGGCTGCGGGCCTTCTGTTGCCGCTCAGCCTCGGCGCGGAAGCCAGTTGCCGGATCGGCGGCAATATCGGCACGAACGCCGGCGGGCTGTCGGTCGTGAGGTACGGGATGACGCGCGATCTGCTGCTCGGAATCGAGGCGGTGCTGGCGGACGGCACGGTGGTCTCCGACATGCGCAAGTTGCGGAAGAACAATACCGGCTACGACGTCAAGCAGTGCTTCGTCGGAAGCGAGGGGACTCTCGGCATCGTCACGGGCGCAGTGTTGCGTCTCGCGCCCTTGCCGACCCGCCGCGCGACTGCCTGGCTGAAGCTCGCGAAGGACGCTCCAATCGCCGAGCTTCTCACGCTGGTCCGCCGCGAATCGGCGGATCTTCTGACCACGTTCGAATTCATGACATCCCGATCGATTACGCTCGCGACCGAAGCAATAACTGACCCGCCCTCCCTCGGCGCAGGCCCCGGAGGCGCCGTTCTCGTCGAGTTCGCCTCTTCCTCACGCCATCTCGATCTCGACGAACTGATGGAAGCCGTTCTGGCCGAGGCGATCGAGTCCGGCTGCGTCGATGACGCATTGCTGGCGCAGAGCGGATCGCAGCGAACCGCGATGTGGCGGCTCCGGGAGACCATCCCCGAAGGCGAGAAGCGCCGGAACGGATCGGTGAAGCACGACATCTCGGTACCGCTTTCCTCCATTCAGCGCTTTCTGGACCTGGCCGGCTCGCAGGTACGATCGTATGACGCCGACCTTGAACTGTCCGTCTACGGCCATGTCGGCGACGGCAATCTGCACTACAACGTGCTCGTTCCTCGCGATGTCGACCGGCTGGAATTCACCAAGCGGATCGAAAGCAGCCTTTCGTTGCAACTCTACGACACGGCCGCCGCGCTCGGCGGCACGTTCAGCGCGGAGCATGGCGTCGGTCGCTTCAAGAAGCACCTTCTAGACCGGTACAGCGATCCTGGGCGTATCGCGGCCATGCGCCGGATCAAGACCGCCTTTGATCCGGCGGACATCATGAACGCCGGCGCGATCGTTTGCCCAATGGGAGGGAAGTCTGCCAGTTGAACCATCAGCCGGCGTGCCGATGCTTCCGAACGGCGGGGCTTCGGCCGATGCACCCCGATCAGCCAAATCCTCTCGTGCATAAAGAAAGAGCCACTCCGAAGGAGTGGCTCAAGTTGGGGAGGAAACGCTCCTTGGGGACTGCAGGGCCTGATTTCCGGCTCGATCTTCAGATGGCGGCTATGTCCAGCCTCGAGCCGTCGGTCAGACGCGACAGCCGGAACGGTGCGGGATCGACGCAAGGCGTGTCGTTGACGACAAGCTCTGCGGCCAGATAGCCGAGCCCCGGGCCCAAACCGAAGCCGTGACCCGAGCAGCCGGCCGCGAGGACGAGGCCCTTCACCCCGTCCACCTGCGACACCACGGGCACCGCGTCCGGCGTGCAATCGACGAAGCCGCCCCAGGCGCTATCGATCTGTATTTCGCCGAGTTGGGGGAAGGTTTTCCGGACACTCGCCACCACTTGGCTCACCAGCCATTTCAAGGGCGGAGGATCCAGCACGCGATTCTGCTCGAATATCCGATCGTCGTTGGTCAGCAGCGCCGCCATTGAATCCGGCCCCGAAACGAACGATTGGCCGACGCCGAGCCTGACGTTCTTCAGGCGACGCAAGAACTGCGGCATGAACTCCCGGCTGTATCGGATCGCCTGGGGCGTGATTTCGAGGTTCGCCTTGCCGCTGATCGCAAGCGTATAGCTGCCATCCGTTCGGCGCGTGATCGTGCAGTACGGTGTGGAGACCGCCTCGCCGATGTTGATTGTCGGGGTAGAACGCAGCGCGGTCTGCCGGATGCTCGCCTGGGGGAAACTGATCCCGAGCGGCCGAAGGAAGCGCGAGGACCAGGCGCCGGCGGCGCACAGCACCGCGCTGGTTCTGATGTAGCCCTTCTCCGTGTGCACGCCCGCGATCTTGCCATTGGCCAGGTCGAGCTTCCGCGCAGCGCATCCCTGGTGGATCGTGGCGCCCAGAGTTCTGGCCGCTTCGGCGATAGCCGGCGCGGCGAGCGCAGGTTCGGCCTTGCCATCCCGCTCCGAATAGGTGCCGCCGACCCATTTGTCGCGCGCTTCGGGGACGCGCTCGGCCACCTCCGCCCGACTCAGCACGCGGGTGTCGACGTCGTACTCCCTGGCGACCTCGCGCCACTTTTCCCAACCCGCGAGCACAGCCTCGTCATGGGTCGCATAGACGAGACCGCAGCGACGAAATCCAAGGTCCCGATTGACATCGCGCGTGAGTTCGTCCCACAGCCGCATGGAGAGCACCGAGAGCGGCAGTTCGCGCCGGTCGCGGTTCTGCTGGCGGCACCAACCCCAGTTTCGGCTCGATTGTTCACAGGCGACGTGGCCCTTCTCGAGCAGCGCCACGGAGAGGCCGCGCTTCGCCAGGTAATAGGCGGCCGTAGAGCCGAGGATGCCGCCGCCGACGATGACGACGTCGGCCTCGGCCGGAAGACGCTCATCGCTGTGAATGCGCTCGACGTGGGGCGACATGTTCCAACGAACCTCGGCTGCCAAGAATGCGGAAGCAAAGTTCCGATCAGCCCTTCATCGCATCGTGCGGTCGATAGAATGTGCTGAAATCATCAAGGACTTCGCAAGATGTTCGGGTTTTTAACCACTTGAGTGATACGAGCTGCTCTAGCGGGACCGAGTCCCAGTTCAGCGCAGAAGCATTCATCGGTAAAATCCGAGAACGGCCTTGGTCTCAAGATACTCCTCCATGCCCTCGATGCCGTATTCGCGACCGTTGCCGGAGCGCTTGTAGCCGCCAAAGGGAGCATTGGGGTCCCAGTCAGGATAGTTGAGATGGACTTGACCCGACTGGATCCGCCCCGCGACGGTTCGCACTGTCTCCATATCGGTGCCCTGCACGTGGGCGCCGAGCCCGTAGACGGTGTCATTGGCGATCGCGATCGCCTCGTCCACGGTGTCGTAGGGAATGATCGACAGCACCGGACCGAAGATTTCCTCCTGCGCGATCCTCATGTCGGGACGGACGTTCGAGAAGATGGTCGGCCGCGCATAGAAGCCAGTCCGAAGATCGCCGGGCCGACCTCGCCCGCCGATGACGAGCTTGGCGCCTTCTTCCAGGCCGACACCGATCATGGTCTGCACGCGCTCGAACTGCGGCCGGTTCGCAACCGGGCCATGGGTCGTGCTTTCCGCAAGGGGATCGCCGACCACCAGCTCTGAAGCGGCCTCTGCCGCCAAGGCCTCGACCTCTTTCATGTGTGAGCGAGGCACCAGCATGCGCGTCGGCGCGCTGCAGGATTGGCCGAGGTTGCGGAAGGCGGCCGCGACGCCCAGCGGAACGGCACGGCCAAAATCGGCATCAGGCAAGATGATATTCGGTGACTTGCCGCCGAGCTCCTGGGCAACGCGCTTGACGGTGGGTGCAGCCGCTTGCGCGACGAGAACGCCAGCCCGGGTCGAGCCGGTGATCGAGATCATGTCCACCTGCGGATGCGACGCCAGAGCGGCGCCGACGATCGGACCCGTCCCATTGACGAGGTTGAAGACGCCGGGCGGGCAACCGGCATCGTTCATCAGCTCCGCGAACAACAAAGCACTCAGCGGGGATAATTCGCTCGGCTTCAACACCACGGTGCAGCCTGCTGCGAGCGCCGGACCGACCTTGGCCGTGATCTGGTACAACGGCCAGTTCCAGGGCGTGATGAGTCCGCAGACGCCGACCGCCTCTCGCATGATCGCGGTGCTGCCGCGGGCGGTGACGAACGAATAGTTCGCAAGATTGTCGCGTGCGACACGGATATGTTCGGCAGCCAGCGGCACCTGGGCTCCGCGCGCATAGGTGATGGCAGCTCCCATCTCGTACGTGAGGACCTGCGCGAACAAGTCCAGCCGCTGGAGGAGCAAACCATGAACCCGGTCAAGCAGCGCCGCTCTCTCAGCAGGCGGCGTCATGGACCAGCCGGCGAAGGCTCGTCTGGCAGCTAATATGGCGCAGTCCACATCATCGTCGTCGCCGAGTGTAACCTCGGCGATCGGCTGCTCCGTCGCCGGATTGACGACGGTTGCTGCTGCCGCGACTGATCCGATCGGCTTCCGCCATTCTCCGTCGATGTAGAACTTTCCGAGCAAGCCGGCTTCCGTCAGGTGTCGAAGGGGCGAGGTCATTGGAAGCGATCCTTTCGACGGCCTACCAGCCGCGCATCCGGGGCCATCGTGCTTCGATCGCGGCGCTGTCGGAGGAGACGACGTTGTACAACTCGTGTTGCGCCGCCGTCGCACAGGCGTGATTGGGCAGGATGCGGACCTTCGCGCCGATCGGAAGATCGGGCAAAGCGTGCGCCGACCCGGGTCTGACGGCGAGGATCCCGTGCTCCTGGCTCGCTTGGGAAACAATCAGGTCGGGAAAGACTTTGCCCGCCACGTCGCAGACCAGACCGTATCCCTGGTCGGCCGGCTGTGCCGCGGTGCCGCGGTCGCGCGACAGGGCCATCCAGCCCGCATCGACCAAAATCCAGCCCTTCTCGGGCTTCTTCCCGATCACAGTGGCGAGCACCGAGATTGCGATGTCGTCGGTCGTACAGACACCGACGCCGTGCATGACCAGATCGAAGAACATGTAGACGCCGGCCCGCATTTCCGTGACGCCGGTCAGGTCGTCGGCGAAATGCGCGGTCGGCGTCGAACCGACACTGACGACACGACATTCATGGCCGGCCGCGCGCAATGTCATCGCGGCGGCGACGGCCACGGCGCGCTCGCTCTCCGCAGCCGCGACAAGGGCCGCAGGCGTACTGAGGCCGTAGGATTCGCCGGCATGGGTGAGAACGCCGGCGATCTTGACGCCGGCCTCGGCCATGGCGGCCGCAACGACCACGAGTTTCGGATCGGTCGCGGTCAGCCCACCGCGATGACCGTCGCAGTCGATCTCGACAAGGGCGGACGGTGTCACACCGGCTGCGCGCCCGGCCGCGCCAAGCATGGCAGCCTGCTCAGGCGAGTCCAACAGCACCTTGATGTCGATGCCTGCTTTCTGCAAGCGCATCGCTCTGTCGGAGGTGTGCGGCGCCAGACCTACCGCATAGGTCATGTCCCGGAAACCGTGCTGTGCGAAATACTCCGCCTCCGCCAGGGTGGAGACAGTAATTGGCCCGGGCACGGACCGATAGACGCGCCGGGCGACGTCAATGGATTTTCCGGTTTTCATGTGGGGCCGCAGCACCACACCGCGCGCGGCCATGCGCGAGGATAGACGGGCAAGATTGCGATCCAGCCGGTCCCTGTCGAGCAGGAGGGCGGGAGTTGTCAATGCGGCCAGCGTCGCGGCGGCCTCGCCACTCTGGATATCTGTCCCGCGCATCACCTGTGCTGGCACGTCGATGTCTCCTAGCCGAACGACTGGTTGGCAATTGAGAAGCTGCGCGCCGGACCGGTCGATCGAGCCGGCGTCCCCAGGGTCATGGTGGTGGCGTCGCTGACTTGCTGCAGGCCGATGCTTTCGAGCCACGGCCCGAGTTGCGATGCCGCAGAGGTATCGATACGGACGAAGCGCCTGCCGAGGCGTGCGAGCGCTGCCTCGATCAGAGCACGTGCATCGGACGGGCTTTCGGCCGCAACAGGACCAATGACATGCCCGCGGCCGAAAAGCCGGGAGATGGCGTAACCGCGGGCTACGCCGTCACGGTGCAGGACGTAGCCATCGGCGTTTTGGACGAGCCGATCCAGCATCCGTTTCCTTTCCCAACCGGTGGCCTCGCGATCGAGCCGCACGATTGCATCGAAATCCGATGCAGCCATTGGCCTGACGAGGTTCGAGCGCGGCGACCCGCCGGTTTCGCTTGGAATTCCCTGATGCTGGTGGATGACCCCGATCGGCACGAAGCCGCGGCGTCGGTAAAGGGCGATGCCTTCGGCTGTCGAATTCAGCGCGACCGTTCGTGGGCGCGCGGACGTCAGCAACGCGTCCATGAGTCGCGCCCCGTAGCCGCGGCCCTGAACAGCCTTCGCGACGATGATCATCCCGGCGGAAGCATGCGTGTCGCCATATGGCCACCACGCCGCCGTTCCGATCACCGCTCCGGCGCGCTCTAGGACGAAGCCACGGCCCAACTGCAGCGCGACATCCCAATCGTCGATCCGGTAGGGCCAGGACATCTCTTGCGAGAGTCTTAGCGCGCCCTCCAGATGCGATCTGGCGAATGGAAGCAGGACCACATCTTCATGGACGCGATCTTCGGCCGCTGCGGTCGTCATGATGGGGCAAGTCTCTTTCGGTTTGCCGGCCAGATCGCCAGTGCCAAGACGAGGGCTATCCGGGTGATCCTCGCATGGTCCGCAGCCTATCTTGCGCCTCACAGCATTACGTATCGGACTGGAGCCAAGTTCGGCACAGCATTTCAATGATGATGCGATTGAACGACCGATCTGCTGTCAGCGGCTGGCGCGCCACAGAGCGATGCGGTCCCGCATGCGATAGCCCTGAATGAACGCGGGCATGAACCAGGGATTGCCGCGATAGAACGGGATGAAGGCGGGAGGGCGGAAGTCAAAGGCAGTGCACGCCTGCGCGTCATGTCCCATCAGCTTGTGCGCCGCATGCATGCCGACCCATGGCGCCCAGACCACGCCTGAACCGCAGAAGCCGGTGGCATAGACGATGCCGTCCTGCTCGAAGATGCGAGGAATCATGTCGCGGTTCATGGCGACGTTGCCGAACCAGCTGTGCGAGAGGCGAACGCTCTCCAGTTCCGGAAACAGATTGACCAAGCCCTTGCGCAGAAGCAGCTTCGGAGCGATTGGATCGCCGACGCGAGAGCTGTCGCGGCCACCGAGCAGAATGCGTCTGCCGTCGGGCGAAGGCCGGTAATAGAAGCCGACCTCCCGATTCTCGGTGATCATCATCCCTTTCGGCATCAGCCGCGCCATGACGTCGGGCGCGAGCTCCTCCGTTGCAATGATCCGGCTGCGCACCGGGACCAGCCTGCGGCGCAGGAAGGGCACGGCACCATCGGTGTAACCGTTGGTACAAACCAGCACCTGACGCGCCTGCACCGGACCGGCCGAGGTGACAACGCGGAAGACGGCGCCATCTTTTTCGATCGAGATCACGGGCGTGCGCGCGTGGACTGCCAATCCGGACGTGAGCGCGACGCGCAGCAGTTCGGCGTGGAACTTGGCCGGATGCAGCCCGCCGATGTCCATCCGAACCGTGCCGCCGCGATAGACATCGGTCCCGATGTACTGACGCTGCTTGGCATAGGGAACTGCGTAAGCCTCGATCCCGAGCTTCCTTGCGAGCCTCTCCGCTGTGCGCGCCATGGCTTCGTATTGCTCATAACCGAAGGCACCCTTGAACTGCCCCACCGGCTGGAAGTCGCAGGCGAGGCCCTCAGTCCTGATGAAATCGTACAGGAACGCGCGCGCCGCATAGCCTTCCGCCTCGATCGCCAGCGCCTTCTCTTCTCCGAACCGGCGCGTGAGCGTCGCGTAATCGGGTCGAATGGAACCGCTCGTGATACCGCCGTTGCGCGTCGAGGCTCCTTCACCGGGGTCCATGGCATCATAAGCCGCAACCGAACGGCCCTCGCGTGCCAGCACCAGACCGGCCGAGAGCCCTGCATAGCCCGCGCCCACGATCAAGACGTCGAGCCTCTTGGCTATCGGCTGCTGAGGCGGCGGCTTGAGCGGCGCGGCTTCCCACCAATAGGGCGTGGCTTTCTCGGCAATTCTCGGCGCGTGCATGGCTTCGCTTCTGGGATGGTTGATGGGTTCAGCCGCGGCTCGGTTGAACTCGTTCAGATGTGGTCGTTTCGAACGTCGAGGGCATCTCGCAGACCGTCGCCGATGAAGTTGAAGCTCGTCACCGCAATCGTAATCGCGGCACCGGGAATGATCGCGAGCCATGGAGCGCTCGCCAGATATTGCTGGGCGCCATTGAGCATGTTGCCCCAGCTCGGCAGCGGCGGCTGGATGCCGTAGCCGAGGAAGCTGATATAGGCTTCCAGAAGAATCGCGCGCGCGACCGCCAGGCTTGCAGCGACGATGATTGGGCCCATGGCATTGGGCAGGACCTCACGGAACATGATGTGTCTGCGACTCAGTCCCACCATGCGTGCAGCCTGGACAAACTCGCGCTCGCGCAGCGAGCGGACCTCGGCCTCGACGATTCTGGCGGTCTCCATCCAGCTGGTGACGGCAATGATCACGGTGATCATCACCGGGCTCGGCCGCAGCATGGCGGCCAGCGCCAGGACGAGGAAGATCGAGGGATAGGAAAGGAAGCCGTCTACAGTGCGCATCAGCGCCGCCCCGACCCAGCCGCCGCGATAACCCGCCGTCACACCGACCAGGGTGCCGATCAGCGTCGACAGCAGCATCGCGGAGAATCCCACCAGCAGCGATACGCGCCCGGCCATCAATAGCCGCGCGGCTAAGTCACGTCCGAGAGGGTCGGTGCCGAAATAATGGTGACCGCTGAGAGGTGGAGCAAAGCGGGCGCGCAGATCGATCTGGAGCGAGTCGTAGGGTAAGGCATAGGGGCCGATGGCGCACGCCAACACAAGCAGGGTGATCATCGAGATCCCGACAAGTGCAAGATGGTGGCGCATGAAGCGCGCCACCGCACGGCTGTGCCACCAGCGATTAGGAGCTGCGTGCACGACGATGGCGGTCATATCTGCTGCCTCCTGGTAACAGGGGTGAGCCGGCGGGCTCAGCCCAGACGAATGCGCGGGTCGACGGTAGCGATGACGATGTCTGCGAGCAGGTTGCCCAGTAGGACCAGGATGGCCGAGAAGATCAACAATCCCATCACCATCGGATAGTCACTGTAGCCAAGGCTGTCGAGAAACAGCCGTCCCATCCCCGGCCAGGTGAAGACAGTCTCGGTCACGAGTGCGCCGGTCAGAATGCTGGGCAATTGCATCCCGGCCAGGGTGATCATCGGCAATAGCGCGTTGCCGACGACGTGCTTCAGCAGGATGCGTCGCTCGCTCACGCCCTTGGCGCGGGCGGTCTTGACGAAATCCTGACTCAGGGCGTCGAGCGTCGCCGTGCGCATGTAGCGGCTCCAGATCGCGACATGAACCAGCGACAGCACCAAGCTCGGGAGGATCAGATGATGCAGATAGTCCAGCACCGAGCCGTCGCCGATCGTGTACATATTGCCTGCAGGAACCCAACCGAGCTTCAGCGTAAAGATGTAGATGCCGATGAGGCCGAACCAGAAGGTCGGGACCGACAGTGCCACCATGGCACCCACCGTCGCGCAGTAGTCGAATAGGGAATAGCGGTGGGTAGCACCTCGGATGCCGATCCAGGTGCCGGCTGCGATCGCCAATGCCGTGGACGTGCCCATCAGCAGCAGCGTCGCCAACAGATGTCGACCGATCACCGCCAGCACCGCAGAGCCATCGCGGAAGGAGTGTCCCCAGTCGCCCCGGATCAGTCGCCAGGCCCAATCGAGATACTGAAGCCACAGCGGCCGGTTCAGCCCAAGCTGCGCTGCGAGGCGCTCGACGTCCTTCTGGGTCATGCCGGGATCGAGCCCGAATTGCGCGAGAGGACCGCCAGGCATGAGGTTGAGAACCGTGAAGCCGATGATCGAGACGATCACCAGCAGCACGACGCTCTGCAACAGACGATTGAGCAGAAAGGCGGACATTCGAGCCCTCCGTTAGCTTGACAGCGCTGCCGCCGGCTTACAGCTCCGGCGGCAAGAGATCAGCTTGCCCAGTACCAGGCCAGCGCGTTCCAGGATTCCGTGCGCGTATTGCCGTTCGGCACGAAGCCGTTGATGCCCTTCTTGAGTCCTTCGACCGCATTGCTCTGGTACAACGGAAGGAACGGCAGGTCGCGACGAACAAGTTCCTGGACGCGAGAGTAGATCGCGCGCCGGGCTTCAGGATCGAAGGTCCGCGCGCCCTTGTCGAGCAGAGCGTCGACCTCCGGATTCGCATACTGCGCATTGTTCGAGCCGCGACCACCCTTGGCTCCGATCGAACGCGAGTGAAGGCGATTGGTGACGTCCGGATCGGCACCGATCAGGTACGAGCTGCCGACGATCACGGAATCGAATTGCGATTGCATCCAGAACTCGCCCCACATCACGGCGGCGGGCAGGTTCGATATCTTCATCTCCACGCCCAGCTGAGCAAACGTCTGCTGCAGGAATTGCTGCACCTGCTCGCGGAGCGGATCTCCGGAGGTGGTCGAATTGGTGAACGACAGGCGAACACCGTTCTTGGTCCGAATGCCGCCTGCTCCCGGAGCCCAGCCCGCCTCGTCGAGAATCTTGCGCGCGCGATTCAGATTGAACTGGTGCAGCGGCAGGCCGGCATTGAAGTAGAAGGACTGCCGCGGCATGAACGTCTCCGTCGGCGTCGGCACGCCGTAGTAGAGTCCCTGGATGATCGCCTCCTTGTCGATCGCCGCATAAAGCGCCTCGCGGACCGCATGCTCCTTGAACTGCGGGCGCTCGAGGTTCAGGTAGAAGGACTCGAACGAGGCCCTTGGGACCAGCGTCACCACGCGGTTCGGCAGCTTCTTGGCTTCACCATAATGATCGGGAGTGATGTAGGGCTGACCGACGAGATCGATGTCGCCGCTCTTGAACTGGGTGTAGAGGACGGTGAGATCGGGAATGTACTTGAAGACCAGCCGCTCGATATGAGGGCCTTCACCGAAGTATTCGGTGTTGGCCACGAGTTCGAGATGGTCACCGGCGACCCGCTTGCCCCACTTGAACGCGCCGGTGCCGACCGGCGCCTGGTTGAAGGCGGCATTGTTCGGATTGGCCTCTTTTTCCAGGATGTGCTTGGGCACGATGAAGGTTTCGGTCAGGAACGACAAATACGGCGCAAAGGCCTCTTCCATTCGCCACGAGATCTCCGTGGGCGAGACCACCGTGATGTCCCGCACGAGAGAATGGCCGGACGTGCGCCAACTCCGGAAGTTGGGGTTCGTGATCAGCTCGAGCGTGAACTTCACGTCCTCGGCGCTGAAAGGCTTGCCGTCGTGCCAACGGACATCGTCACGCAAACGAATGCGCCATTTGAGACCGTCTTCCGAAATGCCGCCGTTCTTCTGGTTTGGCACTTCCAATGCAAGATTGGGCTGAATGACGCCTTGAGGATCGATGCGGAAGAGTGCGTCGAAGACCGAGAAATGCACACCATCGTCGACTTCAATGTGGGCCATCAGCGGATTGAAGACGGTCGGCTCCTGCCCAAGTCCGACGATCACGCGGCCGGTTGGCTTTGCCGGAGAGGTGCGCGCGAGGGCCGGCTTGCCCAAGAGATTGGGCGCGAAGATGCCGGCGGCTCCGCCAATAGCCACCATGCGCAGGGTATCGCGCCGCGAGTAGTTCGATGTCGCAGAACGCTCGGTCATAACGTCTCTCCTTAGCTGTTGTGTCCGACGTGGCTTTCATCTTGAGGCATGCTCCCGGGCTGCTCGCCGGGGATCGCTGCCACCAGTTCTCGCGTGTAGCTGGATTTCGGGTTGAGGAAGATCTGGGACGGCGGCCCCCGTTCAACGATCTGTCCTCGATGCATGACGGCAATTTCATCACAGATCTGGCTTGCGACGCGCAGATCATGGGTGATGAAGATCATCGAGACGCCCGTCTCGCGTTGAATCTGATCCAGCAGCCTCAAGATCTGGGCCTGGATCGATACGTCGAGCGCAGAGACCGCTTCGTCGGCGACCAGCAGCTTCGGCTTGAACATCAGCGCCCGCGCGATGCCGATGCGCTGGCGCTGCCCGCCGGAGAACTCGTGCGGATAGCGGTCGAAGGCTCCTGAATCGAGGCCGACATGGGACAGAAGCTCCCGCGCCCGCTCGGCAGCCTCGCTGTATGGCACCCCATGCGCAACGGGACCGACCGTGAGAATATGCCCGACCGTCGATCGCGGATTCAGCGAGGCAAAGGGATCCTGGAAGATCATCTGGATCCTGGGCCGCAGCGATCGAAACTCGGCCTCGGAAAGCCCGGCAATGTCACGCCCTTCGAACAGAATCGAGCCGCTGTCGCACTCCATGAGCTTGATCAGCAGCCGACCGAGCGACGACTTGCCCGAACCGCTCTCCCCGACGACGCCGAGCGTGCGGCCCGACGTGAGGTCGAAACTGACCCCATTGACCGCAGGCACGATGCGTTGCGTGCGCAAAAGCGCGCTGCCGCTGCGATAGGTTTTTGCGAGGCATTCAACCTTGAGAATGGCAACTGGGTCACCAGCTTCCAAGGGCACACGGTTTTTGCCGGTCAGGTGCGGGACGGCTGCGATCAGTCGGCGCGTATAGAGGTGGCTTGGCGACTTCAGCACCTGCTCGGCACTGCCCTGCTCCACGCAATGGCCTTTCTCCATCACCACAACGTAATCGGCGATCTCAGCCACGACGCCGAAATCGTGGGTGATGAACATGACGCTCATCCCCTTGCGGCGCTGAATGTCGCGGATCAATTTGAGGATCTGCGCCTGGGTCGTCACGTCCAGGGCGGTGGTCGGCTCGTCTGCAATCAGGATCGCGGGCTCGAGAGCCAGAGCCATGGCGATCATCACGCGCTGCCGCTGTCCACCCGAAAGCCGGAATGGATATTGATGATACATAAGCTGCGGATCGGGCAGACCCACTTCAATCAACAGATCAATCGCCCTGCTGCGACGGGAGGCCGGCGTTCCGACGTCGTGCGCAGCCATCACCTCTTCGATCTGCGCGCCCACGGTCATCAGCGGGTTGAGCGCCGAGAGAGGGTCTTGAAAGATCATTGAAACGATGCGGCCGCGCAGGCTGCGGAGCTTGTCGGGCGAGAGGCCCACCATGTTCTCCCCATCCAGGTGGATCGCACCCGAAGAGACCCGGATCGCTTTCGGTAGAAGCCCCATGATCGCATTCGCGGTGACCGACTTGCCCGATCCGGATTCCCCGATGATACAGAGAATCTGCCCGCGTTTCAGATCGAAGGAGATATTCTCGACGGCGTAGGCTCGCTCCATTCCTTCCGGCAGACTCACGGTCAGCTCGCGCACCGACAGCGCGACATCGACGGGGCTTGCCACCTGGATGCCAGAGGCCATGAAAGCATCCTCCTTTTTCAAGCCGGTGCCGTCATCTTGCTGCGGCCGGCGCCTTCGGCTCCTTGCGCCTCCACGCTCCTTGGACAGGTCGATAATTCGCCGCTCAACTTGCCATTCCTTCGTTGGAGGCTGCGACATGATTCAGGCCTCTTCGCGCAAGAAGCAAGAGCTGTTGCTTAGAGCGCAGCACCGACCTAATTGGCCAGCTCGATCGAAGCGAAGCTCAGTTGGCATCCACGTCATGGCTTGATCGCTTCCGCGAAGGCCTGCTCCTGGACAAGGCTCATGCAAGTTGCCTCTTTGGACTTCGACCATCGATCGGTTGGTTCTGCCGATCTTGACGATGTCGATCACCGCAGAGTCGCCGAAAGCCGGCATCGAAGCAGCAGGAACTTCTGAAAACGAAGTCCGATTTGGCATTTCAGTCTGCGCCGCGAGACCCGCCGTGGCGCCCAGCCAGGAGGGAGCGCAATGGATTGCGCGAGCGCGTGCGTCTGGCTGGCCGCCTGCAAGCTGCGATGCAAGCAAAGTATTTTCGCAATAATAGCCTGTGTCAAAGGCAGCAAACCGCAGGATATTCGGTCTCACGGCGAAAGTCCGTGAGGGCTGCGGCAATTCCTCGGTTACGCTACGGCAACCACCGGAGATCCCCAATCCGATGAGCGCGCCGCTCCTGCATATCGAATCCAATCCATCCCTACCTCGTGAGGCAGACGTCGTTGTGATCGGCGGCGGCGTCGTGGGCGTGTTCACAAGCTACTATCTCGCCCGCCGCGACCTCAAGGTTGCTTTGCTTGAAAAGGGCCGCGTCGCCGCCGAGCAGTCCAGCCGCAACTGGGGATGGTGCCGCCAACAGAACCGCGATGCGCGCGAGTTACCGCTTGCGACCAAGAGCCTGGATCTCTGGGAAAGGGTTGCCGGAGAGACCGGTGAAGATACGGGTTTTCGCCGCTGTGGGCTTTTGTATCTGTCGAACGACGACAATGAGCTGGCCGGCTGGGCAAAGTGGCGAGACTTTGCCAGGACCGTCGGGGTCACGACGCACATGCTGAGTGCGGAAGAAGCGAGCGAGAGAGGCAGGGCGACCGGTCGCAAGTGGAAGGGCGGCGTCTTCTCGCCGACAGACGGCACGGCAGATACTTCAAAGGCCGTGCCCGTCGCCGCGCGCGGCATCATGGCGGCGGGTGGCAGCGTGCACCAGCTTTGCGCGGCTCGTGGCATAGAGCTCACTGCCGGCCGCGTCAGCGGAGTGGTGACGGAAGCGGGCACGATCCGGACGAAGACGGCGGTCATGGCAGGAGGTGCATGGGCGTCCTCGTTCTGCAACCAGCTGGGAATTCGCTTCCCGCAGGCATCCGTTCGCCAGTCTATTCTCGCCGTGGCCCCTGGCGCCGCCGGCCTTCCTGATGCCCTTTACACCGGGCTCGTCTCGCTCACGCGGCGCGGCAATGGCGGATACACGCTCGCAATCAGCGGGCGCGCGCGAGTCGATCCGACGCCGCAGCAATTCAGGTTCGGCCGCGAATTCCTGCCCATGTTCGCCCGCCGCTGGCGAAGTCTCAGCCCTGGGGCTTTCGAGGGCCTGCGGCACGGCCATGAATCCCTGGCGAAATGGGGGCTCGATGAGGTGACCCCGATGGAGCTGAACCGGACGCTCGATCCTCGCCCTGACATGAGGCAGATTCGGGCGACACATCGACGAGCTTGCAAGCTCGTGCCGGAACTTGAGCGCGTCGAAATCTCAAACGTCTGGGCCGGCTACATCGACAGCACGCCGGACGGCATTCCAGCAATCGGTGAAGTTGAGTCCATTCCAGGGTTCATCCTTGCGGCGGGATTCAGCGGCCACGGTTTTGGAATTGGCCCAGGCGCGGGTCATATGATCGCCGACATCATCACGGGTGATCCGCCGATCGTCGACCCGCGCCCCTACAGGCCGGCGCGGCTGAAAAAGAGCGCCTGGGGCAAGGTCAGCGAGTTCTGAATTGCAGCTTCCGCCTCGGTGGGAAAAGACGCTGGTTGATGCTATGACAATGCATATGACGCTGAAGTCTCAAAGCCCTCACGCCGTTGTCGGCCCCATCTGATGGCACTGCTATGAAGCTCGATAAGATCGACATCAGGATTTTATGCGAACTGCAGAAGAACGGGCGGATCTCCAACGTCGAGCTCGCAGAGCTGATCAACCTTTCCCCGAGTCCGTGCCTGATGCGCGTCAAGAGGCTCCAGACGGAGGGCTTCATCACTGGCTACTCCGCCCAGATCGATGTTGCCAAGCTCGGACAAACTCTAACCGTCTTCGCTGAAATCACCCTGAAGAATCACCGGCAGATCGATTTCGCGCGCTTTCTCACGACCATTGAAAAGATCGATTCCGTCGTCGAATGCCACCTCGTTTCGGGCGGGTACGACTATCTCGTCAAGTTCATCACGGCGGGTATCAGCGAATACCAGGCCGTCATGGAACGGCTGGTCGAGATGGATATCGGCATCGACAAGTATTTCAGTTTTGTCGTGCTGAAGTCCCCGATCGTGAAATCCCATCTGCCGCTGGAAAGCATATTCAACGGTTGACAAACAGGCGCAGCGATTATCCTCTCATCGCTGCGCGCACGTCCCTATCTTCCAGCGTCTGGTCCAGCGTAGTCCTTGTCCGCTCGATGATGCCGTCGATGTCCGCATCCGTGCAGCAGAGCGGCGGCGCATAGCCGAGCACGCCCTGGGCAAAGGCGCGGATGACGAGACCGTTGTCCCATGCGCGGTCGAAAATACGGCGCGCTGGATCGGCTTCCGCCGGCAGCGGCGTCTTGCGCTCCTTGTCAGTGACGAGCTCAATCGCAGCCAGCATGCCGCGACCGCGGACATCGCCGACGAGCGGATGATCCGCCAGCGCGCGAAGGCCTTCCATGAGACGGCATCCCGCCTTCCGGCCGTTTTCCAGCAAGCCGTTTTCGTAAAGATCAAGGCACGCAAGCCCGACAGCTGCGCTGACGGGATGTGCCGAATAGGTGTAGCCGTGGCCGATGGCAGCCTTGCCGGCGCCATCAGCGATCGTGTTGTAGACGCGGTCGGACATCAGAACGGCCCCCATCGGCACATAGCCCGAGGTAAGCCCTTTTGCCGTTGTCATGAGATCCGGCACGACGTCGTCCTCTTCACAGGCGAACAACGGACCGACACGGCCAAAGCCGGTGATGACCTCATCGGCAACGAACAGAATGTCGTGCTCCTTGCAAACAGCGTGCATCGCTTTCATCCAGGACGGCGGCGGAACGAGGACGCCTCCGGACCCCTGTATTGGCTCGACATAGAAGGCCGCGACGCGTTCGGCGCCGAGCTCGGCGATCTTGGCGCGCAGAGCCGCGACCGACGCCGCAATGATCGCCTGGGGATGCGAACCGACGGGGTTCCGATAGGCGTAGTGCGAGGGAATTTTGTGCTGCCAGCTGTATGGCACTCCAAATCCCGCATGAAAAGCCGGCAGCGCGGTCAGGCCAGATCCTGCCGTCGACGATCCATGGTAACCAGATTCGACGGAAATGAACTGGTCCTTCTGCGGCCTACCCTTGGCATGATAATAGTAGCGGATGAACCGGATCGTGCTGTCGACGGCGTCGGAGCCGCCCAAGGTGAAATAGACATGGTTCAGATCGCCAGGCGCCAATTCAGCCAGTCTGGCGGCCAGCCGGATGGCCGGGTCGGAGCCCAATCCGAAATAACCCGTCGCATAGGGAAGTTCGCGCAACTGCCTGGTGGCCGCTTCGACGATGCTGTCCTGCCCATAGCCGGCATTGACACACCACAGGCCGGCGAAGCCGTCCAGCAATTGACGACCCGAGACATCGGTCAGCGTCGCGCCTTTCCCTGACTTCAGCACGCGGACGCCAGTCGCCTCGTGGCTGCGATAGGATGAGACCGGATGAATGAGATGCGCGCGATCGAGTTCAACCAGCGAGTTGCTCAACATGTTGTCCTCCAGATCAACCGCACGCTTGTGCGGCACTCCCAATGTCTTCGGAGCTCAACGTAAGACGCCCGGAACAGCAGTTGCTCCCAGGCATGACATGGACGGAAGGCGTTTTGACTTTGATTGACGATCGACGCGGCATCTTGTGCCGGCATCGGCCTGTGCCTGGCATTGGCGCTCAACTCGGAGGCGCCTTTTCACACAACTCTCTGCCACGGCGCCGATCCGATACGACACAATCTGCTCTCCGTCGCCGCGACAGCGGTGCTTTATCCGGTCCTCTGCTCGCTATGATCCCTGTCGTACCGGACCGCGGTGCGTGAGGACCGAAAAGGATCGAGCGATGGCAACGTTTAGACCGAAATACATCACCTTCGACTGTTACGGCACGCTGACCAATTTCGACATGGCCGGCGCGGCAAGGAGGGTCTACGGCTCTCAACTTTCTGCCACGACGATGGCAAGCTTCATCAAGGATTTCGCTGCCTATCGCCTGGACGAAGTTCTTGGCGCGTGGAAGCCGTACTTCGAGGTCGTGCACAATTCAGTAGAGCGCGCTTGCAAGCGCAACGGTATCGTATTTCGGCCGGAGGATGCCCAGCGCATCAATGAAGAGATCCACACGTGGGGTCCACATCCGGACGTCCCGGCGGGTCTGGCCAAGGTTGCCAGGGAGATTCCGCTGGTCATCTTGTCGAACTCCATGAAGAACCTCATCATGTCCAACGTGGACAAGCTCGGCGCTCCCTTCCACACGGTCATCACGGCCGAGGAGACTGGCGCCTACAAGCCGCACATGAAAGGCTTCGAATACATGTTCGACAAGCTGGGCTGCGGCCCGGAAGATATCACTCACGTCTCCTCCTCGTTCCGCTACGATCTGATGACCGCCTACGATCTGGGCATCAAGAGCAAGGTCTGGGTGAATCGCGGTCACGAGCCCGCGAACCCCTTCTATGAATACACCGAGGTGGCTGACATCGGAGGGCTTGCCGCAGCAGTCGGCCTGGAGCCCCTGCGCAAGAGCGCGTGAGAGCAGTTCCCTCAGGTTCTCTCGTTGCGCTTCAGTTCTTCAAAAGCTTCAATCGAGATCGGTGCGCCGTGAAGCAAAAAAGGGGGCGGTTCGACCGCCCCCCTTTTTTTTGCTTCAGATATTGGGCCGCTCAGTCCAGGCCGCCGACGTGGAGCGCCTTGGTCTCGAGATATTCTTCTATCCCGAGTTGAGATCCCTCGCGTCCTAGGCCCGACTGTTTGACACCGCCGAAAGGCGCCACCTCGGTCGAGATCAGGCCGGTGTTCAAGCCGACCATGCCGAACTCGAGCGCCTCGGCAACACGCCAGGAGCGCTTGAGGTTTTCCGTGTAGAAATAGGCGGCAAGGCCAAAAGGCGTGCCGTTGGCGATCGCAATCGCCTCGTCCTCGGTCTCAAAGCGGAAAATCGGTGCGACCGGCCCGAAGGTCTCTTCCGAAGCCAGGAGCATCTCAGTTGTTGCGCCGCCGAGCACGAGAGGGCGGGCATATTGCCGACCTTCCGGCACCGCCTCACTCTCCGAGATGATCTTTGCGCCCTTATCCAGGGCGTCCGTGACGTGTCGCTTGATCTTCTCGATCGCCGCGCTGTTGATCATCGGCCCGATTGCGACCCCCTCTTCCGTCCCGGCACCGACCTTCATTTTTTCAACCTGGCTGGCGAGCTTCTGGGCGAAGGCGTCGTAGATGCCAGCTTGCACCAGGATGCGATTGCAGCAGACGCACGTTTGCCCGCCATTGCGGAATTTTGACGCAATCGCCCCCTCGACCGCCCGGTCGACGTCGGCATCGTCAAAGACGATGAACGGCGCGTTGCCGCCGAGCTCGAGGCTGAGCCGCTTGATGTTGTCGGCGGCGCCCCTCATCAGCAAAGCGCCGACGCGTGTCGATCCGGTGAACGAGATCTTGCGGACGGTTTCATTGGCCATCAGCTCCGCGCCGATGTCCGCCGGCATGCCCGTCACGATGTTGATCACGCCCGCCGGGATTCCGGCCCGCTCAGCCAGGACAGCGATGGCGAGAGCTGAAAAAGGCGTAAACTCAGACGGCTTGATGACCACTGTGCAGCCCGCAGCAAGCGCTGGTGCCACTTTGCGGGTTATCATCGCGTTGGGGAAATTCCAGGGCGTGATGATCCCGCAGACGCCGACCGGTTCTTTCAGCACCAGAATGCGACGATCGACGCTGGGCGCCGGGATTGTCGATCCGTTGATGCGGCGGGCCTCTTCGGCAAACCATTTGACGAAGGATGCCCCATAACGGATCTCTCCGAGAGATTCAGCAAGCGGCTTGCCCTGTTCCAGCGTGAGCAGAAGAGCCAAATCCTGCTCATGGTGCCGCATGAGCTCATACCAGCGCTCCAGCAGCGCAGCACGCTCTGCATGAGCCCGGGTCTTCCAGTGCTTGAACGCGGCGGCCGCCGCGTCAATTGCTGCCCTGGTCTCGTCTCGGCCCATATCCGGGATGGTGCCAAGCACTTTCTGGCTGGCAGGATCAATGACATCAACGGTGGCTCTCGTGCTCGCGTCCCGCCAGTTGCTGCCGATCAGCGCATGCTGCCGAAACAGATCCTTGTCCTTCAATGCAATCATGGGCTTGTTCCTTGGTTTCGGGCCCGACCTCACCATCACTGCCTGGATTTGCGCGTGGCGAGACGAAGCCATCCCATGCGAGCAGTACAGAACCGCACGCCGCATTTTTCCTTGAGAATGAAGTGTCTGGCCGCGTTGAATCTGGTCAGGCGCGGTCTCGGAGGTCGAATATTCTGAGGGCCGCTAGTGCAGCCCTCAGCATCGTCTCAATCATAATGACAGACGTAGATCTTTCGCACGGTCTCGATCGTGCGCCAGACGCCAACGAAGCCGGGTTTCATCACAAAGCTGTCGCCGGCGCGGTACCTCCTGGTCTCACCACCCTTTTCCTCGATCTCGATGAGACCCGAGAGAATGTGACAGAACTCGAACGTGGAGCCCTTGATGGAATGAGTCTCGCCGGGTGTCGCTTCCCAGACACCGGTCAGCACCTTCTCGCCTTTCGAGGCGTCCTGTGCCCAGGTCATGAACGATGGATTGCCGGAGATGAGCCGTTCCGGAGCAGGCAAGGCGTTCTTCGGTGCGAAGTCCGGATTGGTGTCAATGGTGACCAGAAGGGACATGGCTTTTTTCCTGTTAGTAACCGAGTGTTCGATCGACAAGGCCGATCGGATTTCGTCCAGCGCGGTGGCGCCGGATGTTCTCTATGACCGATTGTGCCGCCGTATGCGGTTGGGTCACGGATGCGATATGCGGCGTGATGATCACCTTCGGATGGGACCAGAGTAGATGGCCGTCCGGCAGCGGCTCGGGATCGGTGACGTCAAGCATGGCGGCTGCAAGGTGCCCGCTGTCGAGCGCCTCGATGAGTGCGCCCTGGTCGAGCTGCGGGCCGCGGCCGACATGGAGCAGCCTCGCTCCCGCTGGCAAAAGCGAGAAGAGCCTTGCGTTCAGGATGCCGCTTGTTTGCTCCGTCAGGGGAAGAAGACAGACGAGGATATTCGTTCCTCGCAGGAAGTCACCAAGCTGGTCGTCCCCATGAAAGCAGGCGACTCCCTCGACAGTTTTTTCGCTGCGGCTCCACGCGGCGATGGGAAACTGGAACGGCTTCAGGCGGTCGATTGCAGCTTGCGCCAGCATGCCAAGCCCCAGGAAGCCAATACGGCGGTCGGTCGCCTGGGACGTTGGAAGCGCTTGCCAAACGCCCCTTCTCTGCTGCCCTTGGTAGGCCAGCATCTCGCGATGCAGCGTCAGCACACCAAGGACGACGTATTCCTGCATCATGCGTATGATGCCATCCTCGACCATGCGCACGAGCTTCACGTGGCCAGGTATGGTCTCCGGATTGAACTGATCGACGCCAGCGCCGATGGAAAAGAGCAGCTCCAGATTACAGAAGCGCCAGACATCGTCTGGCACGTTCCAGGTCAGCAGGTACCGTATCTTTTCCGGATCGATAGCTTCGCTGCAATGGTAAAATTCCAGGTCAGGGAGCTCACACGCAAAAGCCTCCCGGAAGACTGCGCCCCTGGCAGCATCAGAATTGAAAAGAAATGCCATCGATGCACGTCTCCGCCTCGCTCGGTATGTCGACGACGTCGGGAAAAGCGACTAGCCTTGCAAGACTTTCGCGGGGATTCACGGCGATCCGGTCTGCCTCCACGATTTTTGCCGAACACCGAGAGGATAGCTGCGAGCCGGAGCTTTCCCTGCCGAATTACGTTGCAAGACAGGCCGAAGATTTCGAAAAGAGGGCCCAAACAGGGGAAACCTGCTGGCTTTCCGTGCGATAGTGGGCGAAATAAGCCCGCTACCCTGGCGGAAAAGAAAAGGCGCGATGTGCGAAAGATTGGCATCCCGCGAAGGAACGGACGAGTCGAGATGGGACGAACGGTACGTGTGAAGTCCTTTGAGCTGGCCGCGAAGGACATCAACGACGTTGATGTGACGCTGCTCCACGCACTCTCGACCGGGGTTGGCTGGCCGCATCGACCCAAGGATTGGGATTTTTTGCGCCGCGCAGGTCACGGCATCGTAGCCGTTGATGGCATAGGACGCGTCTTCGGCAGCGCGATGTGGTTCCCATATGGCCGCGAATTCGCGACCATTGGCCTGGTGATCACATCGCCCCGAACCCAGGCGCAGGGTACCGGCCGTTGGCTCATGGAGCAGGTGTTCGAGCGGTGTGGCGACCGGACTCTAAGCCTCAATTCGACCGATGCCGCGTATCATCTGTATCTTTCCCTGGGCTTCACGAAGGAAGCCACCGTCTATCAGTGGCAGGGAGAGGCCGTGTCACCACCTCCGCCAGTGCCGGCGCTCGACGGCGAATTGAGCCCGCTCACCGGGAATATCCAAGAGATCACAGCACTGGATGAACGCGCGTTCGGGACCAGTCGTCAGAGGCTGCTTGCATTGCTTTCTGAAGGTGCGTCAATCTGCGTCCTGCGTCGTGGCGGTGAGACCGTCGGTTATTCCATGAAGCGCGAATTCGGGCGCGGTCATGTGATCGGCCCTATCGTCGCCAGCAATGATTGTGACGCGATCCATCTTACGGCCGTGCATCTCAAGGATCTCGCCGGAAAGTTCGCCCGCGTTGATACGCGGGAGCAGACGGGTCTGTTTGCGGATTTTCTTCAACAGAGCCGCCTCGGAATGAACGATACAGTCACTACCATGTCCAAGGGACGGCGATTCCTGAACCGAAAGGGAAACGAGCCGTGGGTTTACGGGCTGGCCGGTCACGCGTTGAGCTGAGGCTGTGAAGCGAACTGCTAACAGTCCAGCTCGTGCTTCACGGGAGGGACAGAGCGAGAGGGAGAACACGTCCCGCCCAAAATAGCGGATCTATCCAGATGCTCCTCGAAGCGTGGCGCTCGCCTTCCCGGACGACTGGTCGAGGCAGGCCGCGGCCCCGCTCCTAGTTATGCGCCAAAGCGGTGCTGCTAGGTCGATCCTTCCTCTACGGATTTGCCGCAAGGGGCTGTGGCATCCAAGGCCCTGGCTATCCTTTTCGAAGAGATCGACAGAACGCTGGCGCTCATCGGCTGTCCCGCAGCTTCTCGATCGAACGAGTTATTCATCGCACTGTCTGCGCTCTTGCCGATTACGCAGAGCCGCTCGAGCACGTCCGTTTTCCTCGCCAGAGTGTCCTAATCTACGACGCTCATGTAATCCGCCTGTACTGCGCGACCCTCGCGCTGTATCTCATGCTGCGAATGTGCAGTGAGGGACAGAGCCAAACGGGTGTGTGACTTAGTCTCGCCCACAGAGAGGGTCGATCAAGCCAAGCTTTCAACCGAAACGTCCGTTCTGCGCGAGGTCTGGCCAAGTCTTTGAAAAGCTTGGTGGGCGCACCAGGGCTCGAACCTGGGACCCGCTGATTAAGAGACACGCTCCTGGCCTTGATTTCTCAAGAGAATTTTTCCAACTGAGCCAATATCCGATCATTGGAGATCAATGGCTTACAGCGAAACATCCAACTGCAAAGGCGCATGGACGCCAGAGCGCCTCCTTGCCAAAGATGGACTGGCGGCGCTTCTGAATGGACGAAGCGACCCGGCACAAGGCTGGTCATAATGGCATTGGACCGGACTGGCTGCGGCTGAGCCAGCGCTGGGTCGGGAACGGCTGCAATTGCCAGCGTCGAGCTGCCGCGCCCCACACGCCGTTGGGCATGAACAGCATGATCAGGATGGCGAGCGTGCCGAGCACGACGAGATAGAGACTGCCATACTGGGCGAGATAGGTGACGAGCCCCCACAGCAGGAGCACGCCGACCATCGGACCTTCGATGGTGCGTACCCCGCCGATCACGACGATGAAGATGACATAGGCGGTCCAGTCGGTGACGCTGAAGGCCGCATCAGGCGAAATACGCGCCTTCTGCAAATAAACCACGGCCCCGATCATGCCGGTGGCGAAGGCGACCGCGATCCACAGCACGTGGCGAGTCCGCGCGGTGCGGACGCCGACGCTGCGCGCCGCCGCTGCGTTGTCACGGCTTGCAGCCAGCGCAAGGCCGTGGTGCGAGCGCATGAAGGCGTAGATGCCGAGCGTGACCAGCACGACGAGCAGCAGTGCCAGCCAGTAGACCAGCACGTCACGCGCGGCCGCCGGGCGCAGGCCAAGCAGCGCCTGCACCGCCTTCAGCCCGACCATCTGCGACAGCTCGCTCGGCGAGATCGAGATCCCGGTGCCGCCGCCGAGCGACTTGAACTGGGCGCAGATCAGCCGCAGCGCTTCGGCAGCGACCCAGCTGCCGATCGCGAAATATGGCCCCTCCAACCGGAACAGCAGCGGCCCGAGCACCGCCGCGACCAGCGCCGCGAACAGTCCGGCCAGCGGGATCGCCGCAACCGGATCGAGCCCGGCCATCACGATGCCGGCAAACAGCGCATAGGCGCCGAGCCCGACAAACGCCTGCTGCCCGACCGATACCAGCCCGCCCCACCCGGCCAGCACGTTCCAGAGCTGTGCCAAGGTCAGCATGGTGAAGACGAAGATCAGATCCTGGATCAGGTTGCGCGAGGCGATCGCTGGCAGCGCGGCCAGCGCCACGATCAGCGCGATGCCGGCCACGGCCGCGACGCGCGACAGCCGTGTGCCGACCCGAACCTGCCACACCGGCGCGTCCACCGGGCGCGGCTCGCGGCTTGCCGGAATATGGATGCTTTCGACGCTCATGTCCGCCTCGCCGGGAACAGCCCGCGCGGCCGCACCATCAGCACGGCGAGGAAAGCGAGATGGCCGGCCAGGATCTGCCATTCCGGATTGATCCGCCCTCCGATCGCCTGCGCCAGCCCGAGCACGATGCCGCCCGCCAGCGTCCCCCACAGGCTGCCGAGCCCGCCGATGATCACCGCCTCGAATGCGTAGAGCAGCCGCGCCGGTCCGATCGACGGATCGAAGCTGGCGCGGATACCGATCACGACAGCTGCGATCACCGACACTGCGAGCGACAGTCCGACCGCGATGGCGTAGACATTGCGCTCGTTGACGCCCATCAACTGCGCGATCGCCGGATTATCCGCAGTGGCGCGGAAGGCGCGGCCGAGCGAGGTGCGATAGAAGATGAGCTGGAGCAGCGCGACGGCGGCAACTGCCGTCACCAACGCGGCCAGCGGCGCCAGCCCGACGCTCAACCCGGGGGCGACCGCCACCGATGAGGATTCGAAGGCGCCTGCCTGCAGCCGGCGGCTGTCGGCGCCGTAGCCGAGCAGCAGTCCGTTCTGGAGCACGACCGACAGGCCGAAGGTGACGAGCAGCGGCGGCAGGATGTCGTCGCCGAGCACCCGCTCCAGCACCAGCCGCTGCAGCACGAAGCCGAGCACGAACATGGTGATGACGACCAGCAGGGATGCGGCCGCAAGCGGCAGACCGAGCGCGGTGGTGGTGCTGAGCACCAGATAGGCGGCAAGCAGGATCAGATCGCCATGCGCCAGATTGACCAGGCGCATGATGCCGAAGATCAGCGACAAGCCGAGCGCGAACAGCGCGTAGACGCCGCCGAGCAGCACGCCTTCGATGATGGTGTCGAACCCGCTCATCGCTCCCTCATGCTCCGAAATAGGCCGCGCGGATCGTGTCCTTGTCGACATCCCCTGGCCGTCCGCTCAGCGTCACCCGTCCCTCCTGCAAACAGTAGAAGCGATCCGAAGCCCGCAATACGCGGGCGATGTCCTGCTCGACCAGCACGACGGCGGTACCGCCGGAGCGGATCTGCGGCAGCATGCGGTAGATGTCCTCCACCACGATCGGCGCGAGGCCGAGGCTGATCTCGTCGCACAGCAGGATCTGTGGGTTGGACATCAGCGCGCGGCCGATCGCCACCATCTGCTGCTGCCCACCCGACAGCGCGGTGACGGCGCCGCGCCGCCGCTCCTTCAGCACCGGAAACATGCGGTAGACCGCGGCGAGATCCCACGGCGCGCTGCGTTCGCCGCCATAGGCGCCGATCAAGAGGTTCTCCTCGACGCTGAGCGAGGGAAACAGCTGGCGGCCCTCCGGCACCAACGCGAGGCCGAGCCGGACGATGCTGGCAGCGGACGCATCGCCGATCGCCCGTCCCCCGAGGCGGATCGCATCGGGACGGTTCTTCACCAGCCCCGCCAGCGATTTCAGCATGGTCGACTTGCCGGCACCGTTGGCGCCGATCACTGCGACCGCCTCGCCCTTGTTCAGCTCGAAGTCGATGCCGAACAACGCCTGGAAGTCGCCGTAGAACGCATCGAGCGCCGTGACATCGAGCAGCGCGGTCATGCCGGCACGCCCATATAGATGGTCTCGACCTCGCGCGAGCGCATCACCTCGACTGGTGCGCCCTGGGCGACGACCTTGCCGAAGTTCAAGACGACCAGCCGCTGCACCACCGCGAGCAGCGCATGCACCACGTGCTCGATCCAGATGATGCCGATGCCTTCGGCATGGATGGTGCGGATGGTCTCGACCAGTTCGTGGCATTCGGCATCGGTGAGACCGCCCGCGATCTCGTCGAGCAACAGCGTGCGCGGCCGGGTGGCGAGCGCCCGCGCCAGTTCGAGCCGCTTGCGATCGAGCAGCGGCAGGCTGCCCGCGAGCCGATTGGCCTTGGCTTCGAGACCGGTCAGATCGAGCATGCGGCCGCAATGCTGGATCGCCTCCGCCTCCGACAGGCCGCCGCCGAACAGCGCGGCGACCGCAAGGTTCTCGAACACCGAGAGATGGTCGAACGGTTGCGGGATCTGGAACGAGCGCCCGATGCCGGCGCGACAGCGTGCCTCGGGCGACAGACCCGTGATGTCGGCGCCATCGAGAACGATGCGCCCGGCATCGGGCCGCAATAGCCCGGTGATCAGATTGAACAGGGTCGATTTGCCGGCGCCGTTCGGTCCGATCACGCCCAGCGCCTCCCCCGAGGACAGCGTCAGGTCGATCGCGTCTGCAACGACGATGGCGCCGAACCGTTTCGAGATGGCATGGAGTTCGAGCATGGTCGCCCACATCTGGTTTCGGCCGAGAGGAGATGCGCAGCAACGCTACGCATCTTCCGCCTTCGATGAAGCAGCTGGCTTGCGCTAGCTCAGCGCCTGCATGTCGCCGCCGAGCGGAATCTGCGGCGCCAGCTTGTTGTCCGTGATCACCATGTTGTACTTGTCGCCGCTGAGCCGCCACTGGCCGCCGACCAGCGGCGTTTTGGCGATGTTCTTCGCGGCGAACGGCGGCACGGCGCTGGAGCCGAACGCGACCTGGCCGACGATCGTATCGAGCTTGGTGGCGCCGATCGCCTTGGCGAGCGACGCGCCATCCGCCGGGTCGCCAGAGCGCTTGATGGCGTCGATCGCGACCTCGAACAGCGAATGCACGAAGCCGATCGGCTGGGTCCATTGCTTGCTGGAGGCCTGCTCGTAGCCCTTGGCCAAATCGGCGGCGCTGACGCCGCTGAGACTCGATTTGTAGGGATGCGTCGGCGTCCACCACACCTCGGTCGAGATGTTGTTGCTGCCCTTGCCGAGCGCCTGCACCGACGCCGGGAACAGCAGCGCCTTGGCGACCGATACGACTTTCGGCTTCAGCCCCTTCTGCCGCGCCTGGTTCCAGAACGTGGTGAAGTCGGGCGGGATGATCACGCCGGTGACGATCTCGGCATCGGCACCACGAAATGCCGCAATCTGCGAGCTGAAATCGTCAGTGAGGTTCTGGAAGCGGCCTGGATCAGTGAGCTTGAAACCCTGCTTGGCCAACACGGGCGGGAAGCCGATGGTCGTGTCGCCCCAGGCGTTGCCGTCGGCATCGTTGGGGAACAGCGCGCCCACCGACTTGTTGGTCGCGACCTGGCTCCACATGCTGGTGAAGACGCCGATCACGTCCTCCAGGCCCCAGAAATAATGGAAGGTGTATTCGAACGCCTTCCAGCTCTTGGGATCGCCGGGGTTGGCCTGCCGGCCGATGAAGTTGGTCTGCCACGGTGCCACGGAAGAGATGCACGGCACCTGCTCGAGCTCGCACTGCGTCGCCACCGGATTGTTGGTTTCGGGCGTGGCGCCGACCACGATCAGCCCGACATTGTCACGGGTGATCAGCTCCTTGGCGACCTCGGCGGCGCGGTTCGGATTCGACTGACTGTCTTTTGTCACCACCTCGACCGAGTAGGTCTGCGATCCGACCTTGACGCCATCCTTGATGAACTTCCTGAACTCGCCGAGCACGAAATCGTCAGCTTCGGCAAAGGCCGCCAGCGGACCGCTCTTCGGCGAGACATAGCCGATCTTGATCGGCTTGCTCGCCGCCCGCACCGCCGGGGCGAACAAACTCGTCGTGCCGGCGGCTGTGAGCCCACCGGCGATGCCCTGCAGCACACGGCGGCGATCGAAAGACTTTATGTTCAATAGGTCCTTGGTCATTTTCCCCTCCCTTCAGGCAAGTCGGTCTTCAAGCCGGCTGCCGTTCATTCCGTTCCGGAAATTTATCCGCGCAGCGTCGCATCACGCGGCGGCGACGGACTTCGCCTGCTCCTTCGCACCACGGCCGAGGATCTGGCCGAACACGTCGAGCAGCACGTCGGGGGCATTCACGGCCGCCTCTCTGGCGCGCCAGGCGACATACATGTCGGGACGCACCAGCACGCAGCCGTCCTCGTCGACTTCGCTCTGGCGGTACCAGTCGGCATAGATGTCGAGCGCATCGCAGCCTTGCGGGCCGATGGTGACGACATCGACCGGCAGGCCGTAGGCCTTCTCGACTGCGGCAACCGCCGCCTTCCAGCCATCGCCCCCGATCCCAGTGAGCAGCGTGAAACGGCCCTTGCCGACCAGATCGAGCGTCGATTTGCGCTGGCCCCGATGCTCGACCCAGACATGCGGCAAGTGCGCGCCGGGCCAAGTGGTGGCCTGATGATAAAGTTCGTGATCGCGGCTGAAGGCCGGCATCGGCGTGCCGTCGGACACCACGGCGGTCGAGCTATAGCGCTGGTTCAGCTCGACGCCGTGGCAGTTGAACTCGTAACTCTTGTTGGCGATGGCCTCATAGAGCTTCTTGCGGCGCGCCTTGCCCTCGGCGGTCGGCGCCTTGCGCGCGGCGATCGCCTTGCGCGCCTCAATCGGATCGGTCGAAGCGACAAGTCCCACCGCCTCGAAGATCGGCGGGAAGTCGCCGATGCTCTTGTTGGCGCGGGTCACGATCTGCTTGCCGACCGGCTGGCGCTCGGCCGAATAGGTCTCGAGCAGCGACGGCGCCGCATGGCCGTCGAGCACCAGCTTCAGCTTCCAGCACAAATTATAGGAGTCCTGGATCGAGGTGTTGGAGCCGAGGCCGTTGGTCGGCGGATGGCGGTGCACGGCATCGCCGACGCAGAACACGCGGCCGGACGCGTAGTGGCCGGCATACATCTCGTTCACGGTCCAGGTCGAGGTCGAGCGAACCTTGACCTCCAGCGTCTCGTCGCCGACGAGATTGCGCACGATCGAGATCGCCTCGTCATTGCTGAGCTTGCGCTCGCCCTGCTCGATGTCGTAGCCCCAGATGATCAGCCATTCGCTCCAGGGCCGCACCATGCGGATCAAGCCGGCGCCGATGCCGCCGATCTGCGCGCCTGGCTGCAGCACCCAATAGAGTACACTCGGCCTGTGCGCGACGTATTTGCTCAAGTCCGCCTGCACGATGATGTTCATGCTGCCGGCGCGGCCCATCTGGCCCTCCATCGGCAGCCCGATCACCTCGGCAACCCGGCTGCGGCCGCCATCGGCGCCGATCAGATATTTCGCGCGGATTTCGTAGGTCTCGCCGGATAGCCGATCCTTCACCGTTGCAGTGACGCCGTCGGCATCCTGCACCAGGTCGAGGAACTCGGTGTTGAAGCACAGCGAAGTGCCGCGCTGGCCGGCGGCCTCGATCAGGATCGGCTCGAGCAAATTCTGCGGCAGGTCGCAGATCCGGGTCGGGCTGGCGAGATCGTAATCCGCCTTGCGCGAGGGATGATTGCCCCAAGAATAGAGCCGGCCGAACTCCTCGCCGGCGAGGCTTTCACAGAACACGTTGTTGGCCATCAGATGCTGCGGCACCGCCTGCGCCACCGCCTTGTCCTCGAGGCCGAGATCGCGCAGCACCTCCATCGCACGCTGGTTGGTGATGTGGGCGCGCGGCGTGTCGGCCAGCCAGCCATATTTCGTCACCAAGATGTGCTTGACGCCGTACGTGCCGAGCAGCGCCGCCGCCGTCGCGCCGGCCGGGCCGCTGCCGACGACAAGCACGTCGGTCTCGATCGGTTTGCTGGTCATCATCCTCTCCTTCGTCGTGTTGTTGGTTGCGATCGTCATTCCGCGGCCATCATCGGCCGGGGCACCAGCCCTGCACCGGGCTTCATCTGGAAGTCGTAGGTCATCAGGTGCCACGGGCCGGAGACCCGCTCGCCGTTCGGCAGCGCTGCTTCGTTGCGCGGCTCGACGCGCGCGATGAGCTCGTCCTTGACGCCGAACACCACGTCGCTGCGCAGATATTGGTCGCCATCGAGGAAGACGTGGGTGATCAGCGGCTCGTAGCCTTCGGCCTTGACCAGGAAGTGCACATGTGCGGGGCGCATCGGATGACGCTGCGTGGCGGTGATGAGATCGCCGACCGGGCCGTCGGTCGGGATCGGATAGCTGCACGGCAAGATCGTGCGGAATGAGAAGCGGCCGTCGGCATCGGTGACGAAGCGCGCGCGCAGCGACGGGCCGTGGGTCGCATAATCGGCCTTTTGCGAATCGTAGAAGCCGTCATCGTCGGCATGCCAGACGTCGATCTCGGCACCGGCGAGCGGCTTGCCGGCGAGGTCGGTGACGCGGCTCTGCACGAACATCACTTCACCGTCGATACCCTCGGAAATATTGGCACCGTGCGGCGTAACGCGGTGCTCGCCGACATAGAACGGGCCGAGCACCGTGGTCTCGGTCGCGCCCTCGCGCTCGCGGTGATTGACGGCGTCGACAAGCATCGAGACGCCGAGCACGTCGGAGAGCAGGATGAACTCCTGGCGCAGCGGCGTGCAGGTCTGCCCGGTGCGGGTCAGGAACTCGATCGCTTGATTCCACTCCTCGAAGGTGAGTTCGGTGCGGCGCACCAGATCGTGCAGCGATTTCACCGTCTCCTCGATGAGGAACTTTAGCCGCTTGCTCGGCGTGCTGGCGAAGCTGCGAACCACCTCGTCAGTGAGGTTATGCTCGTTGAAATTGGCCATGCTGTTGTCCTTGATGCCTGAGGTTCAGTCCTGCGCGGGTGCATCGCCGCGCCAGGCTGCCGCGATCATTTGCTCGATCGGGGCGCGATCAATCGGTCTGGGGTTGGCATACGGGTTGCGAACTGCCGTCTCCGCGGCGCGTGCGATGCCGTCCTCGGGCATTCCGATGTCGGCAAGCGCGCGCGGCAGCGCGAGCTGCCGGGCAAGGTCAAACAGGCCCTGCGGAGCATTGGCGCTGTGCAGCGCCCGCGCGACGCGAGTCATGGCCTCAGGGGCGGCAGCGGCGTTGTAGGCGGCGGCGTGCGGCAGCACGATCGCGTGAGTTTCGGCATGCGGCAGGTTGAACATGCCGCCCAGCACATGGCAGAGCTTGTGGTGCAGCGACATGCCGACCGCGCCGAGGCAGACGCCACACAGCCAGGCGCCATAGAGCGCATCGCGACGGGCGCCGGGATCGGCGGGCGCCACCATGATGCGCGGCAGCGCGCGGGCGAGCGCGGCGATGCCATCCTCCGCCATCAGCGACGTCAGAGGATTGGCGTCGGGCGCATAAAGCGCCTCGACGGCGTGGGCGATCGCGTTCAGACCGCTGGCGGCGGAGATGTGCGGCGGCAGGCTGACGGTGAGATCGACGTCGTAGATGACGGTATCAGGCACCAGATCCTGGGATTGCTGCGTGGTCTTGATGCCGTTGCTGGTCTCGCCAAGAATCGGCGTCATCTCGGAGCCGGCATAGGTGGTCGGCATCGCGATATGCGGCAACCCCGTGCGCAGCGAGAGCGCCTTGCCGAGCCCGACCGTCGAGCCGCCGCCGATCGCGACCAGCCCGTCGATGTCGCGGGACTCCACAATCCGAAGCGCTTCGTTGGTGACTTCAACCGGCGTATGCATGCGTGCGCCGGTAAACAGTCCGGCGAGCCTGTCACCGAGGCCTGCGCCGAGCCGTCGCCCCAGATCATGCTGCTCGCTTGTGGTCAGCACAAATGCCCGCTTGATGCCGAGGCGCGCTGCCTCCTCGCCGAGTCGCGCCGAGGTGCCGGTACCGAACAGGACGCGATATTGCTGCGAGCAATAGGCAAACGCGCCCTTCCCGGCATCACCGGCCGTCGCAACGGACGCGCCTCCGCCATCGGCCAGCGCGATGCTCATGGCAATCCTCCCAAGCCGGCGAACCGACGTTCTCATGTCGTTGGGAGGAAGCTAGGGGCGGGCTGGCGCGGCGGGCCTGCACGAAACCGAAGAAATTCTGCACAAAACCGGAAAAATAATGCAGGGCCGGATCGGGCCTTCGACCGCCGCGGCCGCGATCAGCGGAGCCTAGTGGCTGTGTCGGTATCGTCCGGGTGTTATGCCAGTAAAGCGGCGGAACATCCGCGTGAAATGCTCTTGATGGGAGAAGCCGCAAGCCAGCGCGATCTCGGCCAGACTTAAGGTCTCGTCGGCAAGCAGCGCCCTGGCGCGCTCTATGCGCAAATTGAGCACGTATTGATAAGGCGAGACGCCGCTGGTCGCCTTGAAAAGCCGCACGAAATACTCGGTGCTGCGGCCGCACAGCTCCGCCAGCTGGTCGAGGCGGATATCGCTATCGATATTGGCATCAACGAATTCGCGAATGCGTGCCATCTGCCTAGCACTAAGCAGGTTCGGATGCTTGCCGGCCTCCACGCTCGGCTTGTGGAAATTGATCGCCACGAAACGGTTGGCGATCGCCTGCGCGATCGGATCGACGAAGAGCGACGAGGCCGGCAGACCACCGGTGATGGTATCACCGATCGCCGAGGCAAGATGCTCCAGCACAGCGTCCTGATCGCCGAGCATCGGCGCGAGGCCGCCGATCACGCCGGGTAACCCGTCAGGGCCGGCGAAAAGGTCGGAGCGCAGATAAATATGGGTGGATTCCAGCGGTGCGCGCAGGAGCACGTTGCATGCATGGCCCGCCGGCAGGAAGAAAACGCCACCGCGCGGGATGTGCCGGGCAACCGACTTGCCGTCCATCACATAGGTGATGTTGACCGGGCCGCCCCGATGCAGCACCATCAGATTGTCGGAGAGTGCGTGGAAGTGCCCCTCGAACGGCCTTTCGCGCTGAACCGAGGCAAATGCGGACGACCAGCCGAGCCCTTCGCTCGAACCGCGGAATTCGGCCTGGAAGCGGTTCAGGATCCCGTGCGTCTCCTGCACCCCAAAATTCGACGTCGCCTGCATCCGACAGACCAAGGGCTCGAGGCTTTGGTGCCGCTGAGTAAAACCCAGCGGCCCCTAATTTTCAATATATTCGCTCCCATCGTTGCTGCAGTGCAACGGCAGCAACCGCGGGCCGACCTGCCTCGATATCATTGCATGCGGCTCGAGATCGACGCGCTACTTGGTCGAGAGCACCTCGCCGAACCGCTCCCATTGCTTGCCGGTGAAGCGCATGAACTGCAGCTGCTCGACTGGCAGATGGTCACTTTCGCCGGTATTGACCTTGATACCGGGCAGTAGCATCGGCAACTCCAAGTCTTTGATCGACAGCGCCTGCCGCAGGATGTTCTCGCGACTGAGGTCGTTGCCCGCCGCCTTGAGCACGTGCTCCAGCGCCATGCCGTTGTTGTAACTGTTGACGTAGTTGGCATCGCGGATGTCGCCGTCAGGCACGTATTTGGCCATGAAGTCGCGCCACCCCTTCACGCCGGGGTCGTCCGCCCATGCCGGATCGAGCGGATCCTTGACATAGGCGCTCGAGATGATGCCCGTACCGGCGTCGAGCCCGGCCGGCTCCATCACCGAGGACATCCATACCGACACATTGGTCAGGAACATCATCGGACGCCAGTTGATCTCGTAAGTCTTGCGGATCGCCTGCGCAGCGAATTTCGGGGCCGCGGCGATCACGAGCGCATCCGCACCGGTCGATTTGAGCTTCACGATCTGGGAATCGATCGTCGGCTCAGTCGTCTCGTAGGCCGCCGCCGTGACTGCCGTCTCGTAGCGACTGCCGAGCACATCCTTGAGCCCGGCGAGGTAGTCGCGTCCGAAATCGTCGTTCTGCGCCAGCACCGCGAACGTCGCGTCGGGTTTCTTTTGCAGGACATAGCGCGCATACAGGCGGGCCTCGTTCCGGAACGGCGCCATCACGCCCATCAGCGCCAGGGGAAACTGCGCCGGGTCGCCGAACTTCGAGGCGCCCGTGGCGACGAACAGCTGGGGTACCTTTCTGCCCTGCAGATATTTGGCGATCGCCGTGTTGTGCGCGGTCCCCATGGTCGAGAAGATGAACGAAACCTCGTCGCTCTCGATGAGCCGGCGCGTCTGCTCTACGGTCTTGGGGGGCACGTAGCTGTCGTCGAGCGAGAGCAGGTTGACCTTGCGGCCGTTGACGCCGCCGCGGTCGTTGACCATCTTGAAGTATGCAACCTCCCCCTTGCCGAGGATGCCGAAGGCGGACACTGGACCGCTATAGGGCATGGTCTGTCCGATGCGGATCTCGGTGGCGGTGATACCTGGCTGGTCTTCGGCTACGGCTGGCGCAGCGAGAACGGACCAGACCACGTACAGCCCTGCAGCTGCGATTGCGCTTCGCATCGACACCTCCCTGATAGGCCGCGCTGAGAGCGGCTGTTTGTCCGGAGGATTGCTTCCCCCGTTTGTTGCGACGTCTTTCGAACTTACTCGGCTGCGTGCGGGCATCCAACGGAGATCGGCGTCCTCCTCGATCGCCAGACCGAAGTTCTAACCAATGCTTGCAGCCAAGCGCTTGGCCTCCGTCGTCGCTTGCCGGCGCATCGCTTCGAACTGTTGCCGTTTCGGATCGATATCTCGATCGGTGGGGAACGACTGAAGTATCTCTGCGAACGATTCTGCGACTTCGTCTTTGAATTCGCCGTGCGGAAGAATGTATGGCTCGTTGCCGACGATTCCTTCGACCACTCTTTCGCCTACGGCGAGAGGATCCATTCCGGCTTCCAACGGCGAAGCGCCGGCCGCGAACGGGCCGCCCGCCGGTTGAGCAGAACCGGACGTGTTGAGGTGAAGCGTCGTGTCGACGAGATTGCTGCGAACCAGGCCGGGACAAAGCAGCGAAACGCCGATGTTGTGCGGTCCGAGCGCCATTCGCAACGACTCCGTCAGGCCGCGCACCGCGAATTTGGATGTCGAGTAGATACCGCCGGGATTTGGAAGAGCGAGGATGCCGGCCATCGAGGAGGTGTTGACGATGTGACCCCCTTCTCCATGCGCTCGAATCCGTGGAACGAACGTCGCGACGCCGTTGACGACGCCCCCGACGTTGATGTTCATCACAAAATCCCAATCCGCGAAGCTCGCGTCTTCCATAGCCACCATGCTCGATACCCCTGCATTGTTGCAGAGTATGTGGACCTTGCCGAATACCTTCTCGGTCTCCGTCGCGGCCCGTGCCATTGACTCGCGGTCGGTAACGTCCAGACGGATCAGATGGTAGTTCTTGTTGGAGCGATCGAGGGCGGAAGCCGCCGCATCGAGATGCGATTGACGGACGTCCGCGATAACGACCTTCACCCCATGTCGCAGGAACGCGCGGGCCACTCCGAACCCGATCCCACTCGCGCCTCCCGTGATGAACGCGACCTTGTCTTCGATATCTTTCATTTGATGGTGCTCCTGATCCTTGCGCACGCCCCTCGACGTCATCGCGCCTTCTCGAGCATGAGCGATGCCTTTTGGCGTCGCTCCACGCATGCGCCATGCCACCAGCGTCTCGGGCCGCACCAGGACAGCATTCGCCGCCGATTCAAGCGGACCTCTTTCCAAGACTCACACCGCCATCAATCGGAATTTGCGCACCGGTAATGTAGCTCGACGCGGGGGACGCTAGGAAAAGAGCTAATCCCTTCAGGTCGTCAGCGTCTCCAATGCGGCCGATCGGGACCGTGGCTCCTATTGAATTCTGGACCTCGGGTTGCTTTAGCCACCCACCTCCTATGTTCGTGACGATGAACCCGGGCGCGACTGCGTTCACGCGGATTTTGTGTGGGGCCAGTTCGAGAGCAGCGTTGCGCGCCAGATGTGCTGCTCCCGCCTTTCGCGGCCATGTAGGCCGCCCCTATCATCCCCTCATTCAAGTAGGCGGCGATCGACGTTGTGACCACGATGCTCCCGCCTCCTCCGCCTCGTTTCATATGGCGCGCAGCAGCGCGAATGGTGGCGAAGATGCCATTGAGATTAATCTCGATCGTTCTGTTCCACCGCTCGTCCTCGTAGTTTTCGATAGCACCTGCCTCGGACGGGCTGCCGTCCGGATTGGAAAAGCCAATTCCGGGGTCGATGCCCGCGTTGGCAAAAACGACGTCGAGGCGTCCGTATTCTGCTGCGACTTCTGCGAAGACCTGATCGACTGCCTTGCGATCAGTCACATCAAGCTTGTCACCTCGAACGTCCAAACCTCTCGCGGAGAGCCGGTCCACCTGTTTGCCCAGGGAGATCGAGTCCACATCAAGGATCGCCACCCGTGCACCGCTATCGGCCAGTGCTTCGACAAAAGCGAGACCGATGCCACTGGCGCCGCCCGTGACAATCGCGCCATATCCCTTGACAGAGAACCTCTCGATCATCATCAGCGACCGCCCTCATCGAACAGCCCAGGCCATCCCCGGGGATGTCTAGCTGTCGCAAGCCAATGCGAGGTCGCCTCGCCAGCATTGGACAATGCCATGCGCGTCTCCCCCAAGAATTCCGCGTCGCGCTTGCGAAGCGTTTGTTGAAGCCAAGCTAGGAGAAGCAGCACACCGCCGCCTGCACAAATCGATCCGGGTTGCAAAAAACTGACACAAACTACATGTCGCAATGCAGCATTATCGTCTCCTCAGTTCATCCGCGTCGATGGGGTGGACCGAGCTAGCGCACGGCGGCAGTGCCATTCCCGTCCCTACACCCGCTGCAGGTTCAGCTGCTCCGCGAACCTGACGAAGTATTCGAAGCTCGCCGGGTTCGCCATGGAATCCGGGCTCGCCACCTTTTCGGCAGAAGTGCCAAGCAGCAGCTTGCGCACCGGAAGCTCCATCTTCTTGCCGGTCAGGGTGCGTGGGATCTCCTCGACCTGGAAGATCTCGCTCGGCACGTGGCGAGCGGAGCCGTAGGTGCGGATCTGTGTGGCGATCCTCGCCTTGAGCTCATCCGTGAGCATGAGCCCCGGCTGCAGCACGACGAAGAGCGGCATGTAGGATTCTCGCCCGAGATACTCGAGGTCGACAACCAGACTGTCGCGGATTTCTGCGATGTCCTCGACAACACGGTAGATCTCCGCGGTTCCAATACGGATGCCGAACCGGTTGATTGTGGTGTCGGAGCGACCGTAGATCTGGCTGGTCCCGGCGGCTGAAAAACGGATCCAGTCGCCCTGTCGCCAGCGGCCGGGAAACTGTTCGAAGTAGCTCTCCCGGTAGCGTCGGCCGCCCTCATCGTTCCAGAAGAAAACCGGCATCGACGGCATCGGCTTGACGATGACGAGCTCGCCGACCTCGTCGATGACCGGTTCACCCGCCTCGTTGAAGGCGAATGCTGCGACGCCCAGTTCACGGCATTGGATTTCTCCGGGATGGACCGGCAGCACAGGACTGCAGCTCACGAAGCCCGAAGCTATGTCGGTGCCGCCGCTGATCGACGCAAGCCAAAGATCTGATTTGATCGCGTCGTAGACCCACCGATAGGCCTCGGCTGGCAGCGGTGACCCTGTCGAGCTGATCGACCGCAGCTTCTCCAGCGCGACGAATTCCCGAGGGCGCAAGCCGTCCTTCATGCAGTTGGTGAGAAACGCGGCGCCGCAGCCGAAATGCGTAACGCCGTACGCATCCAGCAATTTCCAGATCGCCCGATTGTCCGGCCAGGCCGGATTGCCGTCGTACAGCACGATCGAAGCACCTGTCAGCAGCGCGCCGACCTGCAGGTTCCACACGATCCATCCTGTGCTTGCCAGGAACATCAGGCGTTCGCTGGGACGCAGGTCGTGCTGGAGCGACATGGTTTTGAGATGGGTCAGGACGATGCCGCCGTGGCCGTGGACTATCCCCTTCGGCAAGCCCGTCGTTCCCGACGAATAGACGATCCAGAGCGGGTGCGAGAACGGCACGCGATCGAACTGCAATTCGGCATCGCCGCTGACGGCATCTCCCCAGCTCATCAGGTTGCGCCATCGGACCGGTCGCTCCGCCGCAAGCGGGCCGGGCACATGAATGATGTGCCCGACGCTCGGAAGCCCTTCGCGCAACTCCTCGACGATAGGCGCGCGATCGTGGGTCTTGCCGTTGTAGGTGTAGCTGTCGGCGGCAAACAGAACTTTCGGTTCGATCTGGCCGAAACGATCGAGCACCATGGTTCGCCCCATCTCGGGAGAGCAGCTGGACCAGATCGCACCGATGCTGGCGCATGCCAGAAGCGCAACGACCGTCTCCGGACGATTCGGTAGGTAGGAGGCGACGCGGTCACCCCGCTTGACGCCCAGACGACGCAATGTTGCCGCCAGCGCGGCCGTCTGTTGCCGCAGAGCTTCCCAACTAACCTCCCGGGCCTCGCCCGCTTCACTGAGCACGACGAGCGCAGGCGATTCGGGCCTGGCAGCGCGGAAGACGTGCTCGGCATAGTTCAGGCGGGTATTCGGAAACCAATCGGCGCCGGGCATCGCGTCCGATTGCAGCACGGGGGTCGGGTCACCGTCTGCCCGCACGTCGAAATAGTCCCAGATCGATCCCCAGAAGGTGTTCAAGTCGCTCGTCGACCAGCGCCAGAGGTCCTCGTAGTCTTCGAACTTGCGACCGTGGCGCTCATCAAGCCACCTCATGTAATCCCACAAGCGAGACCCGACGATCTTGTCCTCGGACGGGGTCCACAGCAGCTCCAAGGTCGCAGTTGCTTTCATCGGCAGTCTTTCACTTCGATCTCGTTCAGCCCGAGCTTCCGCCGCGGATCGCTATCAGTCCTCGTGCCCCTCGATCATGACGAATTCGGAGGTGCTGGCTTCGTCGCGAATCTTGGCCGCCGCCTGATACTCGGGTGAGTCGTAGCAGGCCTTGGCTATTGCGTAGCTTTCGAACTCGATGACGACGTGGCGACGCCCTTGAAGTGCGTCGCCGTGCACTTCGCATGCACCGCTTCGGACAAGGAACCGCGCCCCGTACTTCTTCAATGGTGCGGCGTTGGCCGCGATGTAGTCCTTGTAGCGCTCCGGGCTCGTGACGTTGATGTGACCGACCCAATATCCCTTTTTCGCCATCTCGCACTCCTCCTGCGCTAACGGTCTGCTGACAAATCGGACCACCTCACTCGCACCTTCCAGTCGCGGCTTCACCACAAGATGCGGCGGCGCGAAAAATCGAATCTATGTTGGTCGTGACCCTACATGTTCCGAGATCCACCTTTCCAGGAAAGCAGCAATGTCATCGCTGTTCCTTTCTTGCATCATCAGGTGGCCGTTGCCGCGCAGGCCATGGTCTTCGAGCCGCAGATGGACGGCGCGCACGCCGGCTTGGACGAGATAATCGACGGTGCCGTGGTCGTGCATGGACCAGGCCGACGCCTCCGATGTCACGACAGCAACGGGCACCGATGCGAGATTGGGAAGACGCCTCGCCGGCTCTTTCTGAACGAAGCAGTCCGCCAACCCTGGCTTCTGAGCCTTGCGGATTTCGCGCCGCAGTTCAGTTGGACCTTTGATGGGCGGATCGAACGTCATCGGGATCGCAGTGAGTCCGTAAGAGAGGTCGCCCAGCCCCATTGGCAACTGGGCGAAAGGCGGCCCCATTGGCTCGACCGCGACAATGCCTTTCACCAGGTTCGGCCGACTATCTGCCACGAGCCAGCCGAAGGGCGCTCCCATGGAATGGGTGAGCAGGATCGATGGACCGATACGATCCAGCAATTCGGCACCGGCCCGCTGCATCAACTGTTGCGTCTGTGCCAAGAACACGAGGAACGGACCTTGGGTCGCGATGAATTGGTCCAGGGCTGGATCGCCGACGACGCCCGAACCAGGCCACTGATTATGCTTTTGTGCGTTTGGCCAGCTGTTCGGCTGCTTGCCGGGCGCGCTAAACAGCGTCATGGCAAATTCGTAGGTCAGCGGAGGTGTCATGGGACCCAGAGCCTCCGGATGCAGGGGTGAGCGACCGTGCCCCGGGCGGTCGACGACATAGACCGCGTAACCCTGTTTCAGAAAGTAAGTGGCCCATCCCGGCCGTCCATCGGCAGTACCGAGAAAATCCGTTCCCTGCCCCCCACCACCATGCACCATGACGATGGGATATGGATGCCGGATGTGCTCCGGGATCTGATATTGCACGAACATCTGGCCCGCGGCGATGGTGCCATTCGGTGTCTGCTGGCGGACCAGACCGGTCCAGAAGAATCCCTGATCTGCCAGCACCAACGGAGCAGGTTTTGCTTTAGTTTGGGTCACGTCCCCCTCCGACTTTCTTCAGAGATCCAGAAAACCGGTCGGCAGCCCGAGATTGCTGCGACCAATGTACTTCGCGAAGGTCATGTATTGGGAGGACATGTGTCCTCGATACATCTGGGCGTCGCCAAAGTATCGAAGCATCCTTGAGCCCTTCCGCGCCGCGGTCGACCCGGCGGTCTGGAACAAGAGTTCGATGGCTTCACAGGCAAGACGTGCACCGGTCTGCAGCATTCCCCAGAGTCGCAAGTTTTCTTCCGCGGAGGCTTGCACACCCGTCTTCGCCCACCGCTGGCAGTAGTCCATGTGCTTGCGCAAACCCTGGAGCAGCACGCCTTCGGCTGCGTCAGTCAACGCTATGGCGCGGCCATAATTGACCTGGAAATCAGTCTCGAAGGCACGCTTGATGAAAGGTGGAACAAATGTGTTCTGCGAGAACAGAATGTCGCGATATTCGTCGATCGCCGCGCGCGCGGCACCGATGATAGGCGATGTCAGGGCCGAGTGATAAGGACCCATGAGAACGCCGAGATACATGGGGTTGCCATGCAATCGCGTTCCGGGTGTGCCGTCGGAGAGGTCCTGCTTTACACCCAGCGCGTCGAAGAACGCAGTCATGTGCTCGGGCACGAAGACATTGTCCATCTTGACGCTGTTCGAGCCGGAGCCGCGCATGCCCAAGGTGCGGTCCCCACCCCAATCGCCCAGAATAGTGTATTGCCCTCGCGGCACAACGAAGTGCAGGATTCGCGGCGGGAACGACGTTTGAAGCAACGTTGCGCCAAGGAAGTGCGTGCTGTGCGGTATTCCCGACGAATATGGCCATACACCATTGATGATATAGCCGCCCTCGACCGGCAGGCACGTGCCCCCGGGGGCAGCCCGGTGCGGTGACGCGAAATGTCCGGATGCACCGAAGATCTCGATCTGTGCAGCTTCCGACCAGTGCGAGGCTATGACGGGCGCATGAGAAGCGGCCAACGTCAAGCACCACCCTGCGGCCGGATGACCGCGCGATATCTCCACCATGACGCGAAAAAATGTTTCGTAATCGAACTCGTAGCCACCAAACATTTTGGGCTGCAGGATCCGATAGAATCCAGCATCGATGAATTTCTGCTGGATCTCGTCCGAAAAGTGTCCCCGCTCGTCGGTCTCGTCTTGCGATTCCCGCAGCAGCGTTCTCATCGAGGCTGCGCGATCGATCAGATCCTGCGGAGTGAGGTGAGGTTCCGGTGCCGGCAGGCTCTTGCGCATGGCCTGAACGTTCATTTCAATCTCCTGATATTTCCGTTGAGCGCGGTTGCGGCTGATGGGCGATAGGGATTCATGCCGGCGAACTCACAATCATTCTTTTGTGGCGCTCGAGCACCCGCGGCGCAGTTTCGTCCAGCATCAGGCAAAGCAAGCCTGCACAGATACAAAGCGTAGCGGCGATCCACATCGAGCTGGACGGACCGAACACGTCGGAAGCGATCCCGGCAAGGGCCGGGCCCGCGAAGCCGCCCGCGAGCTCGCCAACCCCCATGATGAAGCCGAGCGCAGTAGCAACATGGGTCGGCGGGATTGTCTCGGACGGCACGGTGGCCATGAACAACGAGAAGCTGCCAATGGCGAGATAGCCGATACCCATGACCAACACCATCAAAGGCAAAGGCCCGTCGAACATGACGGTTGTCACCGGGGCAATCACGCCGACGAAGCCTGACAAGACGAGGATCGGACGGCGGCCAAATCGATCCGACAGCGCCGGTACGATGATCGAAGACGCCGCCGTTGCGATACCGGTCGCGGCCAGGGCAACGCTCATCGCGCTGGGCGACAGACCGCGGACCTGCACCAAATAGATCGGGAGGAACGTGATCTGAATCAGGAGCCAAGCCACCATCAGGCAGCTCACGATCGCGCAAACCCAGATGTTGCGATGTTTCAGCATCGTCGAAAGCGGGATCGTGGTGCGCGCTGGCGCAGCCGAGATCGGAGTGGCACCCGACGAAGGTTCACGGATGAATGCGACAATCAGGGCGGCCACCACGAAGCCTGGCACTGCCGCAATGTAGAAAGCGCTTCTCCAGCCGTAAATCTGCGCAATTGCGACGAGCAGCAGAGGAGCGGCAAAATTACTTAGCAGCGCGCTGAAGAAATTCTGCAGAACGCCCATGTTGAAGCCGCGACGGTGCTCCGACGATTCCGCAGCCATGATCGATTGCGCGATCGGAAGTACAGGTCCTTCCGCAAATCCCATGACGAGGCGCGCGGCAAGCAGCGTCAGAAACGAATTAGCGAGACCGGATCCTACCGAGCACAGCGAGAAGATCACTATCGCGCAGACCAGGAGCGTTTTACGATTCTGAAAATAGTCCGAAAGAGTGCCGACCGCATAGCCGGCGATTGCCCAGGTCAGAGCCAGGCCAGCCGAGAGGGCGCCCAGCTGGGTGTTGTTCAGTTGGAGCTCAGGCACCAGAAATGGAGATAGAAAATTCAGCGCAAGACGGTCGAAAAATACGAAGCCAAACGCGGATCCCATCAGGACGACAACGAGATTTTCGTAACTAAGGATGCGATTCTTGCTCATGACCCCTCCCTATTGTTTCCCGTTATGGTTGTTTGCGGCCGCGTTCTAGGCGCATTGCGCCGGCGCGGCTTCTGATATTCCTTGAGGCGGCAGCCCATTGCGCCGGCTCTCGTACAGCCGCCGCATTGTCGCGAACTCGACGACCTGCTCGGCCACGAATGCAAGCTGTTGCGCTATGATCGAATCATTGCAGGCACCATCTGCGGAAAATGGCCTCTGCGCGGTGTTGATCACCGCTGAAAATGGAGTAGGCCAACCGCGCAACGCGTGAACGATGGTCCGCAGGGTCCCCAGCGTCGTTCCCATGGCTTGGGCTCCGCCCGCGCATACGATGGCGCCGACAGCGCGTCCGCCAAGATAGCTGCGCGCGTCGGCGCGGAGATCCTCGGTGTAGTCTATTGCGTTCTTGACCAGGCCGGAGATCGAGCCATGATAGCTTGGGGTGGCTATGATGATGCCGTCTGCGGCGCGCAGTGCTTCGACCAGCGACGTCGCACGCTCCGTACGTTCAATGCTGTCGTAGTGCGGGAGATTCAACGATTGCCCGGCGAAGACCTGCGTCTTCGCACCGAGCCGCGCGGCTTCCGTCAACGCCAGTCGGAGCGCCCTCTCCGAGGTTGATCCGTCGCGCAACGTGCCGCCGATCCCGACGATGAGGGGGGACCAGTCCTTCATCGCAGCTGCCCACTTTCCTGCGCAGCACGATCACCCGAGGTACAAGGCTCCTCGAGCGAATGCTGGCCATTTCGGATATGCGAGCACCCTCGCCCGGCATCGAACAATGCCATGCGCGTCTCTCCCTACCATCTGCGCCTTGATTGCGTCTGGCGCCTCTTCGTGAGGTGAAAGTAGGGCAAGCCGGGGGGCTAAGCCTGCACAAACCGGACCGGTTTGCAGGAAACTGACACAAACTGCCGGCTTCGTTTCCAGGAAACGAGTCAACGTTCGGATCGGAAAGGCAGATCGTGGAGCGCTTAATTCATTGCCCGTCGATAAGCGCCCGGCGACAAGCCAGTCATCCGACGGAACGTGTTGGTGAAATGTTGCTGGTGCGCAAACCCGCATTGCCTTGCGACTTCCGCGAGGCCAATGTTTGGATCGGTCAGGAGCAGTTTCGCATGATGAATCCGCACCCCCACAACGTAGCGGTGAGGAGAAACGCCAAGCGAAGACTTGAACAAGCGTATGAAATACTCGGGGCTTACGCCGCAGATCGCAGCCAAATCGCCCAGCTTGATGCACTCCGCGATATTGGCTTCGACGAAATCACGAATCGAGCGCACGTTCCGCGTACTCAGCCCGCGTTCCACACCACCCGACGTTTTCGGCTTCCGTCCATTGAGCACGACAAATCGACTGGCTATGGCAAGCGCAATTGAATCGGCCAGGAGGGAACACGTGGCATCACCCTCACGCACCATTTCCTCCACCACGGCCAGGAGATTGTGGGTTAAGGGCTCCGGCTCACCCAACAAAGGCAAGAGGCCGAAATCGGAGTTCTGCGCTTGACCTTCAGAGCCGGTAAACAGTTCAGGACGCAGGTACACATGGATCGAATTCAACGGCGTATCTAACGTCACCTCACAGTCGCGGCGCGGCGGCAGGAAGAAGATTCCCTTCTCCTGCAAGTGCCTGGCCACAACGCGCCCATCGATCCGATAGGTAACATCGACTGGTCCACTAGCTGCAGTCACCAGCAGGGCGTTGGCGTTGGCTTCGAAGCGGCCCCTGAACGGCTCTTCCCGCTGAACTGATGCGAACATAGTCGCCCAGCCGAGCCCCGCGCTCGACGCCTGGCTTTTCACGGCGAACTGTCGCAGCACGGAATGGACCTCGCCACCGTCGAAAGGCCGCACGGTACGCTCATTTAGCGCTGCAGCTGGCGATGGTGGATCAGAGCGTTTCTGCATCGGCCCTATCAGTTGATGCCGCGACGGTACCGACCGGGCGTTTGGCCCGTCAGCCTGCGGAAGGCACGCGTCAAGTGTTCCTGATGGGAGAAGCCACAGCGCAGTGCTATCTCAGCGAGACCTTGCTGGTTTTGCTCGATCAAGCGCTTGGCCCGTTCGACACGTGCCGCGATCACATATTGGTATGGTGATTTGCCAGTCGTTGCTGCAAAAGCTCGAACGAACGACTTTGTGCCAATGCCGCACGCGCTGGCCATCGCAGCAAGGGTGATCTCGCCCTCGAGATTGGATTCTATGAAATCCTGAAGGCGCCGAAGCTGGTATTCAGGCAGCCCAGCGGTCTGAACCTGCCACGGTTCGCTACTTCTGCTGATCGTGGAGATCCTGTTCGCAAGTGCTCGCGCTATCGGATCGATGAAGAGAGCTGAATTCGAGGCTTTCTCGCAAAGCGCCTGCTCAACCGCGTGCGCCAGATGCTGTAGAACCACGTCCCGTTCGACCAGCAGCGGCGTGACCTCATTGACACGTTCGCGTCCAACTAAGGTTGCGCGGAGATAAATATGCAGCGTATCCAGCGCCCCATGCAGTCCCACCTTGCACGCATGACCCGCCGGTAGAAAGAAGGCGCTTCCCCTCGGAATGCTGCGCGAAGTGACGTGCCCGCCGGATTCAAAGGTCGTCTGCACGGGGCCGCTGCGATGCAACACAATGAGGTCGTCTGCGATCGCTTCGAACCGGCCCTCGAAGGGATTCTCCCTTTGGATCGACGCGTAAATCGAAGACCACCCAAACCCCTCGCTTGAGGCACGAATGTCGGCCCCAAACCGCTGCAGAATGCCGTGGGTATCAGAGCCTCTGAACTCGCGATTGGCTTCCATCTCGTGCTCGGCGTGGTGTGAGCTGACGGGCCCGCTGCAGCGCAATATGCGCGGCATGATGATGAAGAATAGTGCAGTATAACGATGATGCTCTGAGCACGCCAGCGCCTTCGTTTGGCTGACCGAGACTCTGCAGGGGAGAGGTAAGGAAGTGGAGCTGATCAGTTCTGTCGCCGAGATATTCGGCAGGTCATCGATGCTGATGAGGACCTTGTGCTTGTAAGAAGCCAAGTCGTGTCTTGGCACTATGCAGCGACGAAAACACGAAACGTCACGTCCCATGACACGCAGTTGGTCTTGATCATCGCATTCTTTGGCGACTGGTGGGCCGGCTCGCGGCGCAGTGATAGAGTTCAAGCTCAGTGCAAAGCACGAGCGGCAGCACCCACCAACGCATCAGCGCCATCTCGCTCCCAGGTCCTGCTCGTTCCGCTCTGCGAGAGTCACCTCCGATGCTCCTGTAACCCGAGGATCGCGGAATCAGCGATGACGTTAACCGCCTCTCGGAAGCGAACACTGACGCGCAGGGGCGCGCTCCGTGCACCATTTTGCAGGACAATTGCTCGCCGCGACCGGCCGCAAATCTCGATAGCCGTTTGGACCCGCATTTTGCGAGGTTGAGCAACTGCTTGATCCTGCCTCTGGTGCCCGAAGATCTCGTCTATGCCCGGGTCTCGGTGGTGCAGGGGTCGATGAGCAGTGTCTGTTTTGGTTGGGCGCTGAAAACGTCCAACCAAACGTCCCGTTCTGATGCTCATTCGCTGCAAGCGATTGATATCGTTTGGTGGGCGCACCAGGGCTCGAACCTGGGACCCGCTCCGCGAAGCACGACGTCGTGGTCGAGATCAATCCATGGCGGCTTGACCTCGATTGGCGCTGGCACCAAGCGGCCCTCGACTTTGGTTGCATGCTGAGCATCAATCCGGACGCGCACTCGATCCCCGAACTCGACCACATGCACTGGGGCGTCCAGATGGCCCGCAAAGGCGGCGTCTCTGCCGACCGGGTCCTAAACGCGATGTCGCTCTCAGAGATCACGCGCTACATGCGTCAGAAGCGGCGCTCGCTCGCGCGTGCCGCTTAATGCCGCAGAACAATGAATTCTCGTTGCAGGGAAGCGTGGTGGCGGTCGCCGCCGATCGCGGGCACCACTTCAGCAAACCAACTCAGGACCGGATAATCCTGGTGGAAGGTCACGGCGTCGAAGGCGACGCCCACGCCGGCCCGTTCGTCCGGCACCGCTATTTGGCACGCCGCCGGCCCCGCCTGCCCAATCTCCGGCAGGTCCACCTGATCCCATCCGAACTCTTCCCGTCTCTCCTCGAAGCTGGCTTCGAGGTTGGCGCGGGCGACCTCGGCGAGAACGTCACCATCGCAGGGCTGGACCTCGAGCGGTTGCCGCTCGGGACCTTGATCGAGCTCGGGCCATCGGCGGTCGTCGAGCTGACGGGTCTCCGGACGCCCTGCGTCCTCATCGACCGCTTCCGAGCCGGCCTCAAGCGGCAGGTGCTCTCGTCGGCGGAAACCGGCCCTCCGTTCAAATCCGGAGTGCTTGGCGTGGTACGGGCCGGCGGGCCGGTCGTGGCTGGTGATGGCGCGCGGGTTCGCCTTCCGTCCTCCTCGTTTCGGCCGCTGCCGGCCATGTAGAAGGCCCTAACCATGGCCCCAAAATCGACCCTGCCTCTTCGTCTGCAGCCCATGCTGGCCACGCTGACGGATGCGCCGTTCGACGATCCCGATTGGGTCTTCGAGGACAAATTCGATGGTTTCCGCATGGTCGCGGAGGTTCGGGGTGGTCGGGTCGCGCTCTATAGCCGCAACGGGAAGATCATCAGCCACTCCTATGTGGAGGTCGCGAAAGCACTCGAGGGCGTGAAGACGGATGCCGTGATCGATGGCGAGCTCGTCGCGATCGGCAAGGACGGCGCATCCCATTTCCAGTTGCTCCAGAACGCCCTGCGCCATGAGGCCAAGCTCTTGTACTGCGCGTTCGACCTCATGTTCGCGGACGGCGAGGACCTGCGAGCGCTGCCGCTCCTTGAGCGCAAGAAACGGCTCAAGGCCGTCCTGCCGCGCCACAAGCTGATCGCATTCAGCAACCACCGCAAAGGGAATGGAACGAAGTTCTTCGCAGAAGCCGAGCGCAGACATCTCGAAGGTATCATGGCCAAGCGCTTCGACAGTCCGTACGCGTCCGGACGCCGGACCGCCGATTGGCTGAAGGTGAAGACCGCGCAGCGGCAGGAGGTGGTGATCGCCGGCTTCACGGCGCCGAGGCGAACCCGGCCTTTCTTCGGCGCCCTCGTTCTGGCGGTACGCGAGGACGATGCATGGCGGTACATTGGCCATGTCGGCACCGGTTTCAGCCACCAAGTTCTGGAAGAGCTTCACGGCAAGCTGGTGAGGCTCAAAACCGCCAGATCGCCATTTCCTGCCAAGGTGAAGGACGAACGGGTCACGACCTGGGTCCGCCCGTCGTTGGTCGCGGAAGTGAAGTTCGCGGAATGGACAAGCAAGGGCGAGCTTCGCCAACCCGTCTATCTCGACCTGCGGTCCGACAAAAAGGCCAAGGACGTCGTTCGCGAAAAGAGTTGGTCACGAAAATAGCAAACCCGAGAAGAGAAGTCCGACCCGGTCAGCTGGCTTCGCGCTCGGATGCAGAAGGCCACGGCGGCAGGGGCGGCAACCCGAGAGCCTTGCGTACTGGTCCGAACGACCGACGGTGAGCTGCGCATGCACCGAGCCTGGCAAGAGCTTCGTAGTGAGCCGGCACGGGGTAGCCCTTGTGATCCGCGAAGCCGTAGCCGGGGTGAAGAATGTCGAGAGTCCGCATGACCGTGTCGCGCTCGACTTTCGCCAGGATCGACGCCGCAGCGATGCTGGCGGACTTGGCGTCGCCTTTGATGATGGCCTGCTGGGGGATGTCGATTTCCTTCAACCGCTTTGCGTCGATCAGCAAGTGCTGCGGCGTCAATCCCAGCCCCTTGACTGCACGCTGCATGGCCTGAACGCCCGCCCAATAGATGTTGATCGTGTCGATCTCCTCGACCTCCACGAACGCCACACACCAACTCTCTGCCTTTGCCTTGATCTCCTTCGCGAGTTCTTCGCGAGACGCGGCATCGAGTTTTTTCGAGTCGTCGATCCCGATGATCCGCGTGCCGGGTCTCAGGATCACGGCGCTGGCGGAGACCGGCCCGGCGAGAGGGCTCATTCCGGCCTCGTCCACGCCTGCCACGGCAAGATGGCCGCTTTCCCAGAGCGAGGTCTCGAAGCGGAGCATCTTGCGGAGGCGCTGGCCTTCGGACCTATTTTCGAAGCGGCGTTTATCGATTGAAGCCAGGATGGCACGCGCTCCCGCCCGGGTGTCGGCCCGCAAGATCTGCTCGACGCTGGCTTCGAGGCGTCTTTTCTCGACAACATAGCGCTGACGTAACACATCGAGTGGATACTGGGACATATCGGCCTTGGTGAAGGCTAGGTTTGAGGAGCGTGTCGGTGAACTTTGTGGCGATTGTCTGAAGTTGAGCCGTGCCGTCTCGGTCGACTGCGCAGCGCTTTGCCGAAGGAACCCGCCTCGCATCTAAGGTCCCGGTGTCCTGCGCTGCCAGCGAGCGCAGAACGGAAACAACCGGTATCTTCATCCCTTGGAAGGAGAGCCTTGATCCCAAGGTGCTTCCGAGGGACGGACCCATGCTCCGACAACCAGCAAAGAAGATCGGACGCTTCGCTGGCGGCTTGTTCTTTGGTTAGGAGGCGTTCGCCCCGGCTCGTTCGCGGGCCTCGCGACGACCTTCGCGGCGCTCGCGCCGCCGCTTGCCGCGGTCGGTCGGCTGCCGTATGGGAGGAACCGGCGCTCGTTCGGCAACCGGCTGGGTAGTACCGCCGACCGCAGCCACTTGGACTGGCTCCGACGATGCCCTGGCTTCCATGAACTCGAGCACCTCCCGTCCCTTGGAAGTCAGCCTCCATCCGCCGTTTATGCGCTCGACCAGCCCTTGTGACCAGATGTCGAGATCCGGGGCCCGCGCCGCGAGTCGTCTGGTCCGGTCCGCCCAGTCGCGTCCGCTGGTCGCCAGGATCGCCATGTCCCTCTTGAGGTCCGCCATCACGGCGAAACCGTCGGGGTAGGCCACCAGGATCTTCAGGACCGTAACGTGGAAGTTCACGCCCGGCTCCGCCACATCGTGGGCGCGCGGGACCAGGTTTGCCGGCCAACCTGCCTAAGTCCCTCGCGAGAAAATTTCGCCACCAGATGCTGCTCCAGAATCTTCGATGCGACGTGAGTGCGTGCACTGATCTCGCGCTGCGAGACGCTTTCGCATACTTCATCGAGAACCGCGCGCAAAAGCGCGGTGGTTGCCGTGTCGAACATCAGATGCCCCCAGGAGGGAAAATCTGACCGCAGCCCAATTTTGCCGACTTGGGGATTCAGGCATGTTAACCTTCAGGAAAAGGGTACGGATCGTTACCGGCCTCCTGGCCCACTCAAGAATGCGCCGGTAGCCCGCATATTGCGTGTCCTCGTCCGGCAGGCCGCGAGACGCCTCGAACAGGAATTCTGTGCGCACGAGACCGATGCCCTCGCAAATCGCGGGATCGAGGCTCACAAGATCTTCAGGGGCCGCGACGTTGATTGAACGCAGCGTTCGCAGCCACTATACGCTGCTCGAACAAACGACGCGTCTCCGGCTCGGGATCGAAGATCACGCTTCCTGCGTCGCCATCGACCAGCGCCAACGTCGGTGGCTGCCCGATCCACGACAGTGGGCCAAGCCCAACCACCATGGGCGTCCCGCGCGCTCGCGCCAACATCGCGACGTGCGAGAAAGGTGAGCCCGCAGCCAGCGTGATGGCGCCCCCGTGCGACCAGTCGGCGGCAAGAAAAGCAGAAGGCGTGATGTCGTCGGCCGCAACGATCGAACCACCGATAACCCTGGCGACCGTGTCCACGCCGCACAGATGCGCAAGCACGCGGTCGCGGATGTCGACGATATCGGCGGCACGGGCACGAAAATATTCGTCTTCAGCATCGCGGTAGCCAGCGATCTCCACGTCGAGCGCCAAGCGCCAGGCACGGTCAGCAGTGATCCCTATCGAGATCACCTCATATGCCGCAACTGCCAGCGGATCATTTTCAAGCATGACGGCATGAAATTTGAGAATGTCGGCCACCTCGCCTTGAATCGTCTTGATCTGCTCGGCGATCTCCGCCCTCGCCCCTTCAATCGCGGCCCGCAGTGCCGCCGCCTCCTGCGCGGGATCCTCGCTCGCTGTCCGCCTGGCCACAGCCGCAGTCAACATCGTGACCGGCCCGATTGTGAGACCCGGCGAGGCAGCACGGCCGATTAGATGGGTCTCTGCCACGGCGATCAGGCCTCACCGAAACCGTCATGCACAAGCGCAAGCACGGCCGCAAGCGCTGCCTTGCTATCGGGGCCGGCGGCGCGCAAATGCAGCGTCGCTCCCTGCGATGCCTTGACGCGCGTCACCGCTACCGGGCCCTTCGCATCGGTCCAGGGGCTGTCCGGCGCAAGCGCGAGCTCGATGTTCGCCGCAAAGCGTTTCGCGAACCCGTCGTGGCATGCACGATCTTGCCGGCCTTCGGGATTCGACATGTCGCGGATCCCGAAGGCGTCCGGCGATAAGTTTCGTGTATTGACCGCCGCTTTCATGGCCTCACCAACGATTGCCGCAGGACGTCGTGATCATCTCAAGCGCGCGGACGTGCCGTCCTGATCGCCAATGGTCCACCCGAGAAATTCTGCGAAGCTGACGTTTCGGGCATTGTCAGCGGTCGCAGGTGCCGATGAGGCGGACCTTGATAGTCAGGACCCGGCCTGGGCCCAGCCCTGCCGCATGCCCTTGAGCCCGAACTCATAAACCTCCTCCTTGTTGGGAAAGAAGTCGCGCCACACGCGGGTGGCGGCGGCGAGCGCCGGAACGGCGCGGCCGAAGGCTTCAATCGTCAGCCTGCCATCATATTTTGCGGACCTCAGCGCCTTATAGGTGGAACCCCAGGGCACATGACCTTTCCCCGGCGTGCCGCGATCATTCTCCGAGATATGGACATGGATCATGTGCCGCTTGATTGTATTTATAGCGGCGACCGGGTCCTTCTCCTCGATATTCGCATGGAATGTATCGTACATCCCTTTGATCGCGGGATGATCGACTTCGTCCAGATAGCCGGCCAACTGATCCATCGTGTTGAGGAAGTAGCATTCGAATCGGTTCACCGCTTCAAGGGCAAAGCTTACGCCATGCTTTCCGGCATGATCGCCAACGCGGCGGTGAAAATCGATCGCGCGCCTGCGCTCATCCGCGGTAGGTCCCTTTCCGGTGAAGCGACCGAGTTCGGAGTGGATCGGGCCGGCGATGATCGACCCTCCAACCGCCTTGGTGCAGTCGATGACCCATTTGGCCCGCTCGACCGCACCCTGCCGCTCCATCATGTCGTCCGAGAGCGGATCGTGCCCCGCGCCCAGCGCGCTTGCGCTCGTGACGTCGAGATCCATCTTGGCAAGTTGCTCTCCGAGCCTTGCGTAGGAATCGATCGTTCCTTCGAAGATCGGAACCTCCACACTATCATAGCCCGTCCTCTTGAGCGCCTCCAGCACAGGCAGGTGTTCGTCGGTGACATGCCCTGTCCAGAGCAACAGATTGAATCCGTACTTCATCCGCGCCGTCCCATTGAGCATTCTCGCAGAATCCGGGGCCAGTTCCGCTGGCCTAGCCCCTTGCCGGCACCAGCTGCTTCACCATCGCCTCAATCAGGCGCGGCAGGTCATAAGGGAAACGGGCCGTAATCAAGTTGCCGTCGACCACGCACGGTTCGTCCAGAACCGTAGCGCCGGCGTTTTCGAGGTCGATCTGTATGTTCCAGACGGCCGTGGCGCGCTTACCTTTGAGGATCTTGGCGCTCACCATGACCCATTGACCATGGCAGATGGCGCATGTGGGCTTGCCCGCTTCATACATGGCCGACACAAACGCGCGCGCATGCTCGTCCATACGTAGCGCATCGGGGTTCCAGCATCCGCCCGGCAGGAGCATGGCATCGTAATCCTCCGCCCTGGCTTCGTCCGTGTAACGATCGATCTTCAACCAACCCGCGTTTTCCATCAGGCGGATGGCGAGGACATGGGTGGCGCATTGCGGCGGGAAGCGGAGGCCGAGCGTGGGATGAAACTCACCTATGCGGGGCGAGACGACATGAACGGTGGCGCCGTGCTCGGTGAGCCAGCGATGAGCCCCCAGAATCTCGACTTCCTCCACGCCATTGGTGCAGCAGATGGCAATGCGCTTGCCCTCGAGCAGACTAGGATTTGTCGGCGGATCGAGCAGGAAGCTCCTGAGCTCTCGGTTCAACTCGCCGTCGGCCATCACCAACAATTCAGTCGATATGGACGGGACCGGCGAAGAGGACATCAGTTGCTGCATGCGGTTGAAGGCAGTAGCTTGAGGAGACGCGTTCATCTTTCTTGCTCCTGAACGAGGTTGGTTGGCACATTCGCGGCTAAAAACATCAGAGAACGATCCACCCTATGCAACGGGGTCTGCCGGTTGAGGGCCGTTGATCGGCAGGCACCCGATCCGTGGATGCCGTGAAAGGTGCAGGCTCACTCCTTGCGGCGACTTTGCAGCGTGATGAGGCCAGCCAAAGCAGCAGCGATGACTGCAACTGTCCATGTGAAGCCATGCATGTACCATGGCGTTGCGTTGAGCTGAACCCTGCCCAGCACGGTGCTGGGATCCGGCGGCTTGAGGAAGAACGCGCCGTAGAGATGTGCGACGACGATTGAAGCGAGCAGCACGATGCAGAAGATCATGGCGACGACCATTGCCATCGTCACCAGCGAGCGCTTGGGTACACCAGGTTGCGCCAGAGGCAGGAGGTTGTTGACGAGCCCCGCCAGAACGATCAGCCCGCAGCCGATCGTGAAAAGCGCGATGTTGAACGGCTGAAAAATCATCAGGAGCGCGAGTACGCCAAGCCCGATGATGCCGTATTCCAACGTCCGCGCCGCCGTCGGCTTCAGTCCGCCATTGCCTTGCTCGCCATTTCTCATGCACGCACCGCCTTTCCGTCGTTTGCGAACACGTGGGTTTGCGCGGGATCCGGAACGAGGTGGAGCGCCTCGCCGATCTTCACCCTTTTGTCACGCGGCACGACGACTCGAATGTCGCTCCCCGTTCTGGTGCGTGCGTGAATGAGCGTCTCGGCACCCATTGGCTCGATGAGCTCCGCCATGGCGTCGATCGTGTCCCCGGCGTCCTCGGAAACGACGCTGAAAGCTCGCGGGCGAATTCCCACCGTGACCTTTCCTGCCTTCAGGTTTGCGACCACGGGATCAACGCTGAGGTCGACATCCTGTTCGTCGAACACCACTTTCGCCTTGCCGTTGCGGTAGCTCTTGAATTGCGCGTCGATCAGGTTCATCTGCGGCGTGCCGATGAAGCTCGCAACGAAGACGTTGACGGGTTTTGCGAAGACCTCGTGCGGGCTCCCCACCTGCTCGATGAGCCCGTCGCGCATGATGGCAATGCGGTCTGCCATGGTCAGGGCTTCGAGCTGGTCGTGGGTGACGATGACGGTGGCTTTCGTCAGATTTGACAGCACGGACTTGATCTGACCGCGCATGGAGTGACGGAGCTCCACATCGAGCCGCGACAGAGGCTCGTCGAACAGAAAGCATTTTGGATTTCGAACAATGGCGCGGGCAACGGCAACACGTTGCTTCTCGCCTTCCGAGATCCGTCCCGGCAATCGGTCCAGGATATCGCCAAGATGCAGGATATCGGCCACCTGCCTGACGCGCGCCGCCACTTCCGCGCTCCCAACCGCTTCGCGGTGAAGAGGCATCGCAATGTTCTGCCCGACGCTCAGCGCCGGATAGAGCGCATAGAACTGGAACACCATCGCGATGTCGCGCTTCTCCGGCGGCAGGTGGTTCACGCGCTGCCCTGCAATGACCACGTCCCCTGCCGTGGCGCGTTCGAGGCCGGCAATCGTGCGGAGCGTAGTCGTCTTGCCGCAGCCCGAAGGCCCGAGCAGACAAACAATTTCACCCGCGGCCACGGACAGGTTGGCGTCCTTGACGGCGACAAATGCGCCGAACTTCTTGGTGAGGTCGCGTATCTCGATGGTCGACATGATTACTTCCTGACCGTGCCGAACGTGACGCCGCGCAGCAAGTGATCCTGCAAGAAGAAGGTGGCAAGGAAAACGGGAACGAGAAACAGGGTTTCGATCGCAGCCAGCAGCGTCCAGTCCGTTCCGCGCCCGCCGGAAGACACCGCCTGGTTCATGGCTACGGGTACGGTGCGCGTATCAGGCCCCGTCAGAAGCAGCGCGAACAGGAATTCGTTCCAGGTCAGGATGAGGCCGAAGACGAATGTTGCTGCAAGACCCGCGACGACCTGGGGCAGACAAATCTTGAAGAACACCTTGATTTCCGACGATCCATCGATACGGGCCGCATCCTCGACGTCCGTCGACAGCTCATCGAAGAAGCTCTTCATCATCCACACGGTGAACGCCAGATTAAAGGCCGTATAGAGCATGATGATGCCGAGATAAGATCCTGAAAGGCCCACCGCGCGGAACATCAGGATCACCGGAATGATGACGACGATCGCAGGCAGCATGCGCGTCGTCAGAATGACGAAGAGATAGGTATCGTTGCCCTTGAGCGGATAGCGCGAGAATCCATAGGCGGCCAGCGTGCCGATAACGAGGGCAAGCAGGACGGACGCCGACGCGATCACGATGGAGTTGAAGAAGAACCGGTCGAACCCGGTGGACTCCGGCTGGCCGCCCGCCGTCATGACGCGGGAAAAGACCGAGGCAAAATTGTCCAATGTCGGCGTGAAGACGAACTGCTCGGGGATGAGACCAAAGAATGAGGTCGGCGAGATCGTCGGCGGCACCGACAGCGCCAGCCCCTGCGGCTTTATCGCGGTGAAGATGATGAAGAGGACCGGCAGGAAGTAGATGAAGCTGACAATTGCCGCGACGAGCGTGCGGCCCCAACCCGCCTCCGCGATGCCGCCGGCGCTGCGAAAGCCGATCCGCTCCCAGAACGAAACTCTGTCTGTCATGGCTCAGGCGTCCCTGTTCTTGGGATTGGCAACGTAGAGATAAAGGTTCGTGAGCACGATCACTATGAAGAGGATGATGTAGGAGATGGCGGCTCCCTCGCTCGTCTTGTTCTGTTCGTTGGCAATGCGGATCAAGTGGTAGGAGATCGTCATCGTGTCGTTTCCGCCCTTGGTCAGCACGATCACAAGGTCTGCCAGCTTGAAAGCTTCGATGGTGCGGAACAGCAGCGCCAGCATCAGGAGCCCGCGGATATAGGGAAAGGTGATGCTCCAGAAGCGCCGCCAGGCGGACACCCTGTCGATGGCGGCTGCCTCGTAGAGATATTTCGGCACGGACACGAGCCCTGCCAGTACGAGCAGCATGACGAAGGGCGACCACATCCAGGCGTCGGCAAAGACGATACCGGCTACCGCGCCCGCCTTGCTGTCCATGACGATGAACTGACCGCCCGCGACGCTATTGATCACATAGCTCAGGATGCCGAAGGTGGGGTCATAATAGTAGGTGAAGAAGACGCCCGAGGCCACGACCGACAGCATCATCGGCGTGAGAACCAGAATCAGCAGATACTTCCGCAGCGGGAACTGCTTGGCAAAAAGCATCGCCAGTAGAAACCCCACGATCATCTGTGCAGAGACCGTGCACACAGCGAACATGGCGGTATTGATAAGGGCCGTCCAGTTGCCCGGCGCCGCGACCTCGTCGGTCAGAACCTTGATGTAGTTGTTGAGGCCGACGAAACGGATGGACTGCAGGTTCGACTGGTACGCAAAGAACGAAAGCCCGAGGGACCAAAGCAGCGGGAAGATGTTCATCACGAATAGAACGGCGATGGCGGGCGCGACCAGGAGCCCGCCATAGTAGCGACGGCGGTAGGCATTCACCGCGAATGCTGCAGCCACCAAGGCCGACATGGCGCCTACTACCCAGAATGAACCAGAGGCCGGCAGCGTCACCACCGCAAGCCCGGAGACGACGAGCCCGACGAGAATTGCAAGCCGCCAATTGTCGGCCGAAAGCTCGAGAAGAGCCGGCGCGGTCTTGGCAGATTGTACGGCTGACATCAGTTGCATGAAACTTCCGTGGAAAAGCAATTTCTGTACGCTGCGGAGCGCACTCGTGCGACGGCTGCCGGCTTTTGGCCGTCTCTTTCAATCGGCCGGAGGGGAAGACGAAGTCACCTCCCCTGCCGAACCGCCATGGCCGTCGCTCGCAGAGCTCACGCGTCATGTTACTTGATCAGGCCCGCCTCCTTGAGCAGGCGCTGCTGGAACTTGGCGATGTTGTCCGACGTCGTCTTGGCATCCTGTCTGCCAGTAATGGCGAGATCGTACTGGTCTTGCTGCTGGGTCAGCAACTCGAAGAACTGGGGCACGTGCCACACGTCCTTCTGCCAATCCAGCGAAGGCGCCCAAGCCCTGTTCCAGGGACGGTAAGTCACGTACTTCGGATCCGAGTACACGGACTTGATGGCAGACTGACCGCCGGCGGCCGCAAACTGGTGCTGGATGTTCGACGACAGCCACCACTTCACGAATTCCACGGCCTCCTTGATCTGCGCCTCGGTCGTCCAGGTCGTCAGCACGAAGGGCTGGCCGCCGATATTGGACCAGCGGACCAGCTTGCCGTCAGCGCCCTTGGTTCCCGGCATCATGCCGAACACCAGGCTGTCCGAGACCTTCGAAGTTTTCGGATCGAGCGAGGCTTCGGCGAGGCCGATCCAGTTGACGCTCATGGCCACCTTGCCCTGCCGGAACAGCTCATCCGACTTGAAGATGTCCATCGTGCCCGTCTTGGCGAGAGGCGGCATGTATGCGATCAGGCTGAGATACTTCTCCAGCGCCTTCACGGCCGCCGGCGAGTTCACGACACCTTCCGCTTTGCTGTTGGGCGCCTGGGTCTCATCCCAGATGTCACCACCCATTTGCCAGATAAAGCCGTTGATCTGCATGGACGAGAAGTCGTAGCTCTTGCCTGCCTGGAACGCGATGCCGTAGAAATCGTCTTCGGCGGGCTTGCCAGCCAGCAGCTCTCCCTTCTTGCGGCGAAAGAATTCGCCGACGTTCTTGAAGTCATCCCAGGTCATGGCATCGAGCTCTTCGCCCGTGCAGGGAAGTTTCTGGTTGAATTTCGCCATGAAGTTCTTCTGTTCCGCTTCGTGGCAGATAATGTCCTTTCGCGCGAAGTTCACCAGCACATCTGGAAATTGCGGGAAGCCGTAGTAATTTTCCGATTTGTGCGGATAAGTTGAGTAGGCATTCAGCGTGTTCGGATGGATGTCCTTGAACGTCTTCATGAACTCCGGATCTGCGTTGAGCAGATCGTTGATCTTCCGGAAATAGCCGCCCTCGACGAATGCACCCAGCCACTGCGAGTCCGATACGATGAAGTTGTACTTCTTCTCGCCTGACGTCAGCGAGGCATTGACGCGGGTGTAGAAGTCCGGCCACGGAATGAAATCCACCTGGAGCTTCACCGTGTTGCCGGACTTTGGCTTGTACTGCTCGTCGAAGAACTTCTTCATGATGCGCGTTGGCGGCCAATCCGGCACAGCCATCGTCAGCGTCACATCGGCAGCGAGAGCAAATGTCGTTCCCAGCACGAGCGAAGCGGCAAGCCCGGCCCCCACTACCATGCTGTTGATCACCCTTGTCGTGGTCATCCCTGGTTTCCTCCGTTTCGATTCATTTATTTAGGTTTTATTTTTTTGTTTTTGATCGCTCGTCTCAGGCCATCATCCGTCCACTCGAAGCGCGGAAGATGTAGAATTTTCGTGGATCGAGAATAACTGCCGCCTGTTGGCCGGGCTGCAAACCGGAGGCAGCGGATTCCGGCAGCACCATGCGCAGGGTTTCACCGCCGGTTTCCACGGATACGATCGTGACGTCCCCCAGCGGCTCAAGCATGGCAATATTGGCCGTGAGGCCTTGCTCGCCCTTCCCCGCAAAGCGCACGTCGTTCGGGCGGATGCCAACCACGGCCGCTTCGCCCGCTTCCGCAGCTTGCAGCTTTATCACGAAAGGTAACGGCCCAATTGCGGATTCGAGGGCGGCGTTGTCTGTGGCCAGCCTGCCCTTGATCATATTCATGTGGGGCGAGCCGATCTTGCTTGCCACATACAGATCACACGGCGTTTCGAAGAGTTCGTCCGGCGTTCCGATCTGCACCACGCCGCCATCGCGCATTACTGCGATTTCCTCACCCATCGAGAGAGCTTCGAGCTCATCGGGTGTGGCGTAGACGATGGTGAGACCAAACTGGCGGTGAAGGCGCTTCAGTTCCGCCCGCATCTCATGGCGGAGCTTTGCGTCGAGATTAGTCAAAGGCTCGTCCAGCAACAGGATCCTCGGGCGACGTATCAAGGAGCGTCCCAAGGCCACGCGCTGCTGTTCACCACCCGAAAGCGTGTTAGGCTTTCGATCGAGTTTCATGCTGAGCCGGAGCATCGTCGCCGTCTCCTTTACGCGGCGGTCGATCTCCTCACGCGGGCGCTTTTCTTCGACCAGCGGATAGGCGAGGTTGTCGTAAACGGTCAGGTGCGGATAGAGCGCGAAGGACTGGAACACCATTGACACGCCCCGGCCCGCGATCGGCTCATGGGTCCAATCCTTTCCAAAAATCTCGACGTGCCCGCGTTCGGGAGCGATGAGGCCAGCGATTGTGCGAAGGGTCGTCGTCTTGCCGACTGAGCTTGGCCCAAACAATACAAAGAAACGACCTTCCGCGACCCTGAAGGATAGGTTTTCAAGAGCCCGCACGCGGCCGTATGACTTGCCTACATTTGTCAAACGCAGTGCAGTTTTCTCAACCTGCCCCATTGCCATTCCCCAGACCATCGCCGTAGCGAATTCGGGTTCGCCACCGGCACGCACTCACTCCACGTTCCGCAAGCACGGTCACTGAGCCGTATCGCTTCGAGAGCTTCGTTGCCGGCAGGACCGGCTTAAACTATCTTCGTCTTGACACTTCCGAGCCGCACGACCACTTTTCTTCTGTCTATCGCGGCGTTTATCGACATCGGTGGGCGGCCTAATCGAACGCTAACAGCAGGCGATCGCGAGAGCGTTCAATATGAACGCGCATCGCTTCTTCGGCGGCCACGGGATCCGCAGCCGCGAAGGCCGCCAGTATGGCTTCGTGTTCGTCGAGAGCCTCCTCGGTGACGCGCGAATGAAACATGAGACGAAAAATGTGAAAGTGAGTGTGCTGGAAAGCGATGGCTTGACGAATGAGTTCGTTCTCAGCGCAGGCCAGGATCTTGTCGTGAAAGTCGGCGTCCTGCCGCGCGAAGTTCGAATACCGCAGGCGCTCGTCCTTGCCTTCCCGGCGGGCCATCATGCCGGCCGCCTCGCGAAGCATCGCCAGCTTCGTGTCGTCCAAACGCACCGCCGCCTTCGCCGCGCTATAGGGCTCCAGACGCAATCGAAGCTCATAGATCTCGTCAAGCTGGCGCTTCGTGATCTGCGGCGCCGCGCGATAGCCGATCAAGTGCGTCTTCAGCACCAACCCTTCACCCTCGAGCCGACCTAGCGCCTCACGGATCGGCGTTTGCGAGACGTTGAATTCGCGGACGAGGCTATCAACGGTGATGCGCGCGCCGGGTGCAATCTTGAGCGACATGAGCTGGGTGAAAATCGCCTCATACACGTCACCCGCCAGACTGGTGGGGCGATCGATCTGCCCGCTGGCGATGCCCGCTTGAGAAGGATTGGTGGCGTTCATCGATTTCGATCTGCCTCTTGACACAAGCTGCCTCTAGCACGAGCTTGCGCGATATTCAATCCTATATCCTATAGGATTCGCTCGTACCAACCTGGGCGCGGGCGTGGCCTGCTCATGGAGCGGATGTCTTGAAGAAGATGAATTTCACTACGCGAACGCCCTCATTTGAATCCGAACTCGGCCTAATGCGCGACACTCGCAGGTTCAGCGCCCGACGTCCGCAGCACGCTCGCCGCGGAATTCGTCTGCAAGGGCGTCGTCATCGTCGCGATAGATCTGGGCTCCGCTTCGGAATTGGTACGGAGACTCTCCAGCTATCTGGATCTGGTTCGCGCTGCGCCGCCCATGCGAGCCGGCTCGCCTCTCGGCGCCGCCCACCTTCGCGCCGCGAACGGTTTTGAGATCAAGCCTCGCCTCTGGAGCGAACTCAACGGTTTCGCACGATCCAATTCGTCCATCGCCAGAGGATATACACTATGACCCTGTTCGCCGCCTTGAGGCTGCCCCGCGAGATTTTGTTTGGCAAAGGTCAGCGCCACGAGCTTCCCACCGTCGCCATTAAACACGGGCGTCGGGCACTCCTATGCACCGACGAGCGGTTCGCCGGCACCGCCTTTTTTTCCGAAATCGCCGCGAGCCTGAAGGCGTCGTCGGTTAAGATTTTCGTTCATGATCGCGTGCAGCCGGACGTACCGGTCGATTCGGTCGGCATCTGCGTTGAAGAAGCGCGGAGCTTCATGCCCGATATGGTGGTCGGCATCGGCGGCGGCAGCTGTCTCGATTTTGCAAAATGCGCGGCCTTGCTGATCAGCCATGGCGGCAAGCTTCACGATTATTACGGTGAATTCAAGGTGCCGGGTCCAATCCTGCCCGTGATCGCCGTGCCGACCACAGCAGGCACAGGTTCGGAAGTAACGCCGGTCGCGGTGATCTCCGATCCTGATCGATTTTTGAAGATCGGCATTTCGAGCCCCCACCTGATTGCCGCTGCTGCGATCTGCGACCCGGAACTGACGATGACGTGTCCGCCGTCCCTGACGGCAATTGCGGGGGCTGACGCCTTGACCCACGCGATCGAGGCCTTCACTGCGGTTAGACGCGGTGTCGCTTCCGACCTGCCGCAGAAACATGTTTTCATCGGCAAGACGGCGCTGACCGATCACTTCGCCCTGCTCGCCATCAAGCTCCTAGGACGCAGTCTCGAGAAGGTCTGCCGCGATGGCGCCGACGAGGACGCGCGGGCAGATGTGATGATGGGCGCTCTGGCGGCCGGCTGCGCGTTCGGAACCGCGGGAACAGCGGCCGCGCACGCAGTGCAATATCCGATCGGCGCCTTGACCCATACGCCGCATGGGCTGGGCGTCGCGACCATGCTGCCTTATGTGATGAATTATAATCGCTCCGCGGCGACAACCGAAATCGCCGAAGTCGGAATCGCGATCGGCCTCGAGCGATCGAGCAGGAGCGATGGTGAGATGGCCCGCGCGACGATTGAAAAAATCAGCCGCATGTTCTCGGCGATTGGGATCACGCCTACCTTGGCCGGTCTTGGACTTCCCGCCGACAAGATCGATTGGACCGCAGAGCTCGCCCTCGGAATCGATCGGCTGATCAAAAACAATCCCCGCCCGTTCGACCTTCCCGCGATGAAACGACTGGTGAAAGCCGCCTACGACGGCGATCTCGCCGGCACCGCCATCTGAGCTCACAGGACATGAACATGCCCAGCACACATTCAAGACGACCAAGAAACCCGGGGTTTTCGGCTATCCAGGCGTCGGCTCGCCCCTCGATACGCGCGACCTCCGCCTGGACGCGGACCTGTTTGTGATCGTCAGGGCCTACGCACCTGTGCCGGCAACGGCACTCGCTTCGAGACCGCTCTGCACGAACAGCGGCGGTCGCAGCCAACATGGGTAGCGGTGAGGTTGAGATCGTGGCGCAGGAAGTCGGCAAGCAGCCGGCGCGGCTCGACCTTTGCATTGACCGCACGGCTATTTACCGACAACGCGATTGCATGCGACTCAGCCATTGCGGCCTCCGCCCGTCGGAGCGCCCGATGTCCTCGTCAACAATGCAGGGGTGAGTCCCGGCGATAGCTCCGTGTGCGCCTCCCTCGGCGAGACAGCTCCCGTCGAACCAAGCTATCGCGCTCCGGTCGAGTTTAGACCGCGACCACGAACAACATCTCCAATCTGAATTTGCAGAGACGCTGAAGAAGGTGGAGGCGATCACCTCGCGCAAACCAGCAGCGATGCCGCCGGCTACCACTCAGCCATCCGAGTAACACTAACGAACGTATCTCATTGCGCTTGCCGGCCGCGGCGCCGATGCTAGATACAGTCGCGAAGTCGTCCTTGGTTCGCGTACTGGCGCCTTCGCCGCGAGGGGTCCGGCCTTCGTCGGCGGCCCCGCCCATGAGCAAGCCTAGTGGGCCCGGCGCACCATTCGATGCAATCGAGGCAGGTTCGGCGAGATCCTGTTGGCGAGCGCGAGGACTGACATTTCGTCTGTTTCGAGCGCGATCTTCTGCGCGAGCATGACATCGCCTGCCGCCAAAGCTCTTTCGGGAACGAAACACCACCCAGTCTCCGGCTGTCCGGCTTCGTCGACCTGCACAACATTACTCACGGTACCATAGTGAATTCGATATCGTCGGCCGGTGTGAGAGCCGGTGACTTCGAAATAACTTTCGGCATCAAACTGCGCACGTTGATCGGGGGACAACCATTCGCGGAGAAGACGCCGCGCACGTGCCTCGGGAGTATTTTGCTCGCTGAAGCTCCAGTAGAGCGCACGCAGGGCGCGCAAACGCGCGCTGCTGCCGACGCCGCTGCGTCTGAATAAGAACATCTTGCGCCATATAGTGGCTAGCCGCCCACGAGGCGCGGATAGAACAGGGTCTCATCAGCGGTCGGATCAAACGTCCGTACGATGTTGAGATCGCCGGAGGGCGTTCGGGTGGCGGCTGTAAATCCTTGGCCGGTCAGCTTGCGAAAGCGGCGCTCAGCCCTTGCTAGCCCCTCCGGATCTGTTTCGTCAAAAAAGTGTCTGCTGTGGCCCGTGTGGTCCATCACGATCTGGGTAGCCATGGAAGAGAACTCCTCAATGTCTAGCCTATGATGAGGAAGAACCTTGCACCGGCGAACGGTGTTCCTATTCTCGATCGATTTCGATGTGCCCTTCGTCAGCCAGGCGCGTCCATTGGCGACGCTGGCCGAAAACCTTCGTCCGCCGCGATCTGAGGTGGTTCAGGCTGTAGCGCGGCTCTCGGAAAACCTACGCAGCGACGTCAAACGATGCAATCAGTGCGCGGACCTCGTTTGCCAAGTCCCGATAGTGCTGCCCGGCGCGGAGATACAGCTCTCGATTATTCCCCTCAGACTTTTTCGCAATCAGATCGCATTCGGCTGCGAGGCTTTCGAAACGTTCCAGCTTGGCCTGAAAACCATTCATTGGAAAACACCCCAACTCTACAAAGGGAGGCGAAGATATCCGCCGGATTAGGTTAGAGCAAGCAATCGAATATAGTTCGTGTTGCAGCGCACTTGCCCCGGGGCGGTAGCAGCACCAGCGTCTACGCTCCTGTTCCCAACGACGTAGTGTCGCGAACATTGGGAAGGCCGTACTCGCCGACCTCGTGCTCACATGTCAAAATCCACTGAGCCCGCCAATAGGGATGCGGAGAAACGCCACTGGGCGTCCCTCGAACGACCGCCATCCTGATGCACCGACAATGTCGCGATCACCGCCGATTTAAAATTTCCCTTCTTCCAAGGTGCTCTCAAGTCCGCAAGACCCATGAGCTGCCCCGAACGTGGCCTGGAATGCGGCCGTCGACGGCGAGACCCGCGATCAATCAGTGAATGGTTGACTTCACCGGCTCTGCCGACTGACTGAGAGCTGTATTTTCCTCGGCCTCTTGCACTCGGCCTCGAAGGATCTCAAGTTCGGCAAGCTGAGAAAGAAGCGCCTGAGCACGCTGGCACAGGACAACGCGGTTGAACGTCCGACTACGGTTACCCATTGCACGCCCCTGATGTTTGAAGAGTTGCCCCAACTTTGGGCCGGTTCATGGTTTGATCCCCCCGCGTCTTTACCGGAGTTTCTACCCGGCCAGATGCGAGCTGGTCGAGCTATTGAGGTTGCACTCCCGGCAGTGGGACGAGAGCTCAAGCTCGGCTAAGTGCTCCCAGCATTCCGCGTCCGCGAGGAGTTTCGATTTGTTCATGCTGTTGTACGCTGCCTGTTGACGGCACAGCGAACCCATCGCGCGCAAGCGTCGTACCTTCTCCACTGCGAACCTCCTCGGACCTGTTTTTCGCAAGCCACTGTTTGTCTCGGATTGAAAGTCTCGCAGATTGAAATGACGGTCATAGTCCATTCTTTGAGCGGTTTAAATGACGCGCAATCGTCTGACTTTTCAACGGCGCCGTGTTTTCAGGAAGCGCTTGATTGCATCCAATGCTCCGATCAATGGTGACCGCGCTGGTCGAGGCGGCAACCATGGCCTGCGAGGCGGCATCGTAATCACAACGAACAAAACATTAATCAGTAGCCATAGCCCAAGGAGTACGAGGATAGTCCGCACGCGAACCTCCCGAACAATTCAAAGAATATAGGTTCGCGTGCTAAGATCATCAGGGCGGTTTCTCCGCCGTGCCTCCCGATCCTTTGGTGTTACCGATTAGCGCACCCGACCCGGCGCAGATTGTGCAGAGGGCTTCAGCACTGGCGTGATGACATCGCGGCGCGAAAGCGCCCCGAGGGGGCCAGGTTCAATGTAGATTGGTGGGGCGTTCCACGTTTCGCGCGGTTGCGAGGCGCTGGCACCACTCCGGACAATGATGACCGCTTTACTGTTTCAATTGCCTCTGTTCGGGCGGCCCAACGCCGCTGCGTGCTCCCGTGTGCAACGCTCACGAGCTGGCCAAGTAGAACTCACATGGTTTGCAGCAATATCATTCCGACGACCGTCACAACGAAACCGATTGCCGTCACTGCGGCGAAGCATCGCTCTACGCTATCCATGAACGCAACCCCTGCCAAAGAAATAAGTTCGCGTTGCCAAAAGTGAGAGCGGGCTGTCACCGTCGAGGGGACTTTGAGTAACCGAAAGCGCTCATGCCGCCATACCGTGCGCCGACTGCGTGGTGTCCGCATCATCTCCGATTGCTGGGAGCGAAAAGCTAGATGTGTACGGGTGATCGCGCCGCGCATCATTGGCTAGGTGCTCCCAATACTCAGCCTCGGCGAGCAGCTTCCAACTTCTATCGGGATGATGTGCGGCGGTCTGACGGCATAGCGATGCCATCGCGCGCAGGCGACTCACAGTATCCATCTACTCCTCCCAGTATTTTTGTTTTCTCCACCCTATTTTCTATTTTTGCGTCGGAGTCATTATAATTATAGCTCAGAACCAATTTTACTTTCCGAAGCGCGATCGGCTTTCGTAAGGGTTTCAGATCGCGCGTCAATCACAAAGGGGGGCAATCCAACACGTTCCTTCGTGCTCAATGGTCGAATTCCGCGGCCAAAGCGGTTGTCGAGCACGCCGTACTTGCACTGCAAAGGTCCGCCGCGACCGTAGTTCTACGGAGATTGCGCACCCGTAGTGTTCGGCGTCTACTTCCGATTGTTTTTATGACGATTAGCTTTTTAGGCGAGAGGTCATGAGCATTAGAGCAATGATGGCGATGATCCTCCAGAACGAACTGGCGTTGCGCGGCGTGCATTCCCTCACGCCATCCGACTACGAAGAGATCGTAGAGCACCTGCTCGAACAGCTCAGAGAGCTGGAGCTTAGCTTGGCCGCTCGCGAATTGGATGGCAGGCAAGAGCCGAAGTAACTTCATCGAAGGCCTAGGCGCCTACTTGGTTGGTCAGCTACGGCGACTCAATGTATCCCTCGCCGCTATGAAATACACATCTGCTCGCCCCTTAGCCGATCCTGAGACCGGCGCCCGAAAGTCGGTCGAGATCGCCAGCGGCATTCAACCCGTGCAGGACGGACGCGTCTTCATCGAGCTGACCAATGTGCCCTTCCTGAAACAGGGTGGCACGGGCGAACAATTCAGCGCCGCAGTCGCGTTGGCGCAGGAGCGCGGTTGGCTGGAGCTGCATGAGAGCGGCACGTATGTGCGGCTACCGGGGCAAACATAAGCATTGGTTTAGTGAAGAGCCGTGTGAAACAGCAATTGAGCTGTGATCTGGTTTGCGTTTACGTCCGGTCGCGAAAAAGTAACTAATTTTGTCGTGCTGTACCGCCCACCCCAAAAAGCGAACCTTCCAGAGGATCGCCGATCTGGGGCGCATTCACCGCGCTTAGTTCGGACGCTCCAGATGTCCGCTCATCACTCAACAGCGGCACAAACAGCAGACATGGTTGAAGGTCGCCTATGGGCCAGAAGCGGAAATCAAATGGGGGGCAATCCGGGGAGTCTGTCGGCCATCCTCCTAGAGGTGTTTAAGCGCGCTTCGCTCGCCAGCATTGAAGTGCCCGGGAAAGGGTCCATGCGGACTGGTTTCTCGCCGGCCATGCCCGGTCGGGCTCCGCTTAGAGAGACAAGATGCGCATTCTGCAGTCTACTGGCGTCTCGGCGGCGACCTACTGCAACGCTCACATCGGTTCCACGTAGCGGCTCCATGCCAGCGATACGGGATACTAGCCTGCATGGTGAAATCAGAATGATCCACCCGTCCTGAAGTCTCCGCCCCCAAAGGATCCTCCAGTCCCGAAACCATCCGGCGGCGGGATCGGCAGCCCTCCGCCAAAGCCCGAGTCCCATGGGCTGGGCCCATGGTGGAAGCCATCACGTAGAACCTGCCCCAGTATCGCACCTCCAACAGCGCCGGTCAAAATACCTCCAAGGACGTTTCCGAGTGATGCCTCGTTGCCGAAAGTGCCGTAAGGCGTGTCGTAGCCTTGATGCCGGAGTTGCGCCCATTCGTGTTCGACGGTCGCGCGGCGCTGAGCAAGCTCCTTGAGCCTCTTATGGGTCTCTACTGCCTGTCGTAGCGCCAGGTTCATTGCTGCGTCCGTAGACTGAATCCGCCTGACAATCTCCTCGTCCTTGGGCGTCGGCGTGCGAGTGGCCTCCTCGTAGAGTTCGTGCAGATCTTCGCGCTGGTCGGCGACTGCCAGCAGCTCGACCGCATCACGGTAGGGAGCGTCCCCCTCGAGGATCGATGCGTCATAGGTGCGGTCTTGAGCAGCCAGGGCCTCGCGCGCCTGTTCAAGCTGGCGCTCGCGGTGTGTTACCGCATCCCGCGCCTTGGCGACTTCAGCTTCAGCAGCCTCGGAGCCAGCGTCCACGAGCGCCTTGCGCTCCAAGGCCTTCAGGTTGGATCGTTCCTCTTGCAGCTTCTCGATAATCCTCCTGGAGTGGTCGCGTAGGCGCTCGGGGATTTCGTTGAGAAGAGAGTAGTTGACCCGCGCCTTGTCATACCGGACTACGCTGGCCACCAGGCGATCCATGTAGCGGGTGAACGGGTTTGCCCGGTAGGCGGCGGTTCCGAACTTCCGGCTCCACAGGTACATGAACAGCCGATCGGCTTCGCAAGGACGGCGCTTTTCCTCCCGGTCGGCTTCCGCCTGTATGGCCTTCTTCTCGGCTTGCTGGGCTTGTCCGGTGATCTCGTCAACTCGCGCCCGCACAGAAATCCATTCGGGGTTGAGGCTGATCTTGGCTTCGACGCTCTTACGAATCGTTTCCGCGTTGGCCAAGGCCCGCTGCAGATCATCCAAGGCAGCCTGCCGCTCGGCCTCCGCTTGCCGCACCCGTTGCTCGGCTTCGTGCCGTCGCTCGGTCAATCGCTGCAAGGCTTGCTGACGGCTCTCGAGCAGGCTGATGGCCTGACGCTCCGCTACATCCAGCTCGCCGACGACTTGGTTCTGCCTGATTGCGTCGAGCTTTAGACGTGCGAGTTCGCGGAACGCTTCCGTGAGCTGGAGGCGGAGGCGACCCACCTCCTCAGTCGCCCTCGCATAGGCCCGCTCGACTTGCGCCTCCTGCTGGCGAGCCTTCTGGATGAACTGTTCGATCTCGGCAAGCGCCTGCCTTCCGGATATCATGGCCTTACCATTGCGTGATTGCCCCGCCGAGAACCGGCAACTTGTATTCCACGTCTAGCTGGCCGCGCCGCTTCTCGCCGAGATTATTCTGCTGCACGATTCCGTCGTCGTTCTTGTCTCGCTGCACCTGCATGGCCGTTGCCTCGCTCACACGCACGCCCCACTTTGAGACCTCGACGGTGCGGCCGTCCTCTTCGCTCGTCACCGGTAGCTTTAGAACGCGCCCGTCAGGCGTGACCGGTTCAACGATCAAATAATAGTTGCGGCTGGCCGGATTGCGTTGCGGTACGCGCCAGACGCCCGTCGCATCGCCTGGTCGCGAGACGATACGCAGGACATATTCCCGGCGCAGCTCCGTGCGCAGTATGTCGAGATCGTTCACAGCCTTCCGTGCTCCGTCGGCATCGCCGCGGGCGATGGCGGCTTTTCCATCCGCAAGAAGCCCGTCGGCCCTCTCCCGCGCCGCTGCCACCTTCGCTTCCCGCAGCACATCCTCATGCTTCTGCTCCAGGGCGGCCGGGAGCCTCTCGACCAGATCGATCCTGGTACGCTCCGCCTCGGCCTGCTCCTGCGCTGCCCGTCGTTGTGCCGGCTCGACTACGCCGAAATGGTAGGCGCCCCAACCGACCGCCAGCAGCGCCACCAAAGACAGTATACGGCGCCCGATGCGACCACGATTGACCCAGGCGTGCGCGATCGTGCGGGCGAAGCTGGCAGGAGGCGGAGTGTAGACGAAGCGCTGTTCCTTGAGGGCCTGCACCCCCTCGACCAGGATCCGGTCAGGCACTTCGATGCCCTGCCCATGATAGATCTCGCGCAATCGCTTCATGAGATGGGCGTCCCGCTGCTCTTCGCCCAGCTCTCGACTGACGAGATTCTCCTGGTGGCGCAGCGTATCGACGACGTCCATCGCGAGCATGACGTCATTGAGACTCGACGGAGCCTTCAAGGCCTCCTGCCCGATCGATGCAGCTTGATCAGCCATTGGCCGGCAATGCCTGTCCTTCCGCTACGAGACGTGCGATGCGGCGCTTGCCTTCTTCGACGGCGTCACGGATTTCGGCCGAGTTCCGTGTCGCAAGTTGTCGCATTTCTCCAATGATCTCCTGGGAGCGCTCCTGGAACGTGATCACGGACTCTACGAGCTTCTTGACCGCATCGGCACGGATCGTCGGTCCGTAGCCCGCTCTCACGGCGGCTTCTCCGACCTGATCGCCAATTTCGGCGAGCACTTCGAGGCTGCGGGACACGCCCTCTTTCATTTCATTCAGGGTCTGTGTCGACTCATTGAGGCCGAACATGCCCGTGAAAGAGGCTTTCAGAGCCGTGAAGACGGAATCGTTAGTCGAGAAGAAGGTCACCGCTTGGGCGTAGACGCGCTCCTTGGCGTTGGTCATCTGCATGAGCCGCGCCATGACGACCTCAGACGTGTTGTAGCCAATCGTCAGGTTGTCCGAGAGGTCCTTGGCGATCTGGTAACGTTTCTCCTCGTCCTGGGTGCGCCGGAGTTGCTCGTCACGGGCGAGCTCGAGCCGTGCACGTTCGGATACCTCCTGTCCTGTAAAGTTGGCCACTGCATCAGACGCCTTCTGCAACTGGGCCTGGGCGCCTTCCAGCCTTTGCTCGGCGATCCTGAGCACCTCAAGCGCCATGACCTCAGCGTGCTTGAGCGCGCCGCGGAAGTCGCGATAAGCGTCGAGGATGACCTGCTCACGCTGGATCTGGTCCTTCGTTGAGCGTGTGACGTCAAGATAAACCTGCCTGATCTCATCAAAGCGGTCGGCGACATCACCGCGAGACAGCTTCATCCAAACGTTGTTGATGCGCTCGAAAAGATCGATCTTCTGGTCTTCCAGCTGGTCGACCATTTTCTTGGTGTCGTCGCGAATGGAGTTGAAGGATTCGGTGATCTGACGGTAACGTTCGCCGATCTCCATCGCCTGAACTTGCTCGCGGACGACCTCGTTGAAGACGCTGGTCTGGCCGAGAGTGCGAGCGATGATGACGATTCGATCTTCATCGAGAGCGGTGATTTTCTCCAGCAACCCGGCAATTGGAGCCTCCATGGCCTGGGGCGGGGCAATACCGATTCCCTGCAAAGCTCGGGTCGCTCTGTCAAGATACTGCATGGGCGACGTTGCTACGACGTCAGACATTGGCGCCTCCCTTGGAGTTCTTTGATAGGTTCATGAACGCGCTCCAGGAATCGACGCTTACAGCATCGGGAAGCGCCTGCATGGAGAATTGCATCCCAATTGCGTACCGGTCGTCTTGGTTCCTATTGCCCGTCTGGAAGCTGTGGCGATTTTGAGCTTCCCGCACTGGTTGATATACTTACCAAGCCTCTCCAAACCGTCCCCTTGGCTGCCAAGGACATAATGCCGGTCGCTCTACTCTCTGATATTCACGGTAACGACGTGGCTCTTCGCGCGGTGCTTGCCGATATAAGGAGGCACGGCGTCGATCATATTGTTTGCCTGGGCGACGTAGCCACGTTTGGACCATCCCCCCAAAGAGCTGTTGAGCTCCGCGTCGAGTCGAATTGCCTATGCATCATGGGCAAACATGACGCCCTCCTGTTGGAGCCCAAGCTAATGAGGGCATATACCCAAGCTGTGCCCGTCATCGATGCCATCAACTGGTGCAGGGAACAGCTGACGAGGGACAGTTTTGATTATTTCGCATCGTTCAAGCCCACTGCCGAGCTTCCGCTCGGTTTGGGTTCGATGCTGCTCTACCATGGCTCACCCCGCTCTAACGTTGAGGACATTCTTGCGACTACCCCTTCCGAGCAATTGGACACGCTTTTTGAAGAGCGACAGGCGCCAGTAATGGCTGGCGGCCACACCCATCTACAGATGCTGCGACAGCATCGAGGTAGCCTTGTACTGAACGTGGGCAGCGTTGGCATGCCCTTCAAGGAGTATGTTGCAGCGGCACGTCCAACTATCCTCGCTCATGCGGAATACGCAATTGTTGAGGAGGCGGGAGGTGTCGTCAGCGTCACGCTGTATCGCGTGCCGCTTGACAAGAAGGCGTTGCAAGACAGCTTGGCTCAGTCGCGCAGATAAGTCCTTGGCTCATTTCGGCAGCCCGGGGCAATGTGCCAGCACGCCAGTTGATGGTCCTGCATGGTTGGAAGCTCCCACTGATTTCTAAAAGTGGATTAGGCTTTTTCGGACTTGTTCTGTTCTCATAGGACCAAATACCTTGACCTGCCGCGCGGGGGTCACGGTGTTAGGAGAACGAATGACGGCCAGTTCCCGCTAAGCTCCGGTTCCATGGTATTGCGCGACCTCATAGGAGTGCTGGAGGGCGAGACATGACCATCTGCTTGCATTTGCAAACCGACAGTATGGCGCCAAGCAGATTGCCTGTATTACAAAGATACAAGTAAACGTTGCGCACCCTTTGTGTGAAGGATCGCGACGATCCGCTCACGGAATTGGTGGCGAAGACAATCATCAAAATCGCTCAAAAGCGGGATCAAAGACCCTGCAAAGATATCAGCGCAGGCAATAATGAGCTGGGAAAGGCCGGAGGTGGCCGGCGTCTTGACTGTGACGGGACTGCGCAAGCCGGCGTCGAATGAGGACGCGACGGCCAAGGAGCGGACGCACTGTATGCACGTTCGCTGGCTCAGCTAAGGCTGCGCCCTTCTCTCCGATCCGCAAGCTAACGCCAGAACAGCGCAAGCAGCAGGATGACAGGGAGGGGAATACCGAACAGCCACAATAGGGCACCTCTACCAAGTGTCATGGTATCCGGCCTTCTTCTACCTTGTGCGAACCAAAACGCGAATGCCTCCGGAGTTCCTGTCCCAGGAACGGAAAATCCGAGGGAGCGTTGGAACACGAAACAAAGTTCGTGGAGGAACTCGCTATGGCCGCACGTACAATAGCCAACCCCTTTTTTGGTTGGACCTGGTCGGCCGTACTGGCCGGAGTATTTACGTCATTGGTCGTCCAGATCTTGCTGACGATGCTCGGTCTGGGCGTCGGTCTGCTCGCCATCGACATTCCCACGGCCTCGTCGGCGCCTGCTGGCGCCAGCTGGGCCGCTTTCGTGTGGTGGGCAGTGTCGGGAATCATCGCCGCGTTTCTTGGCGGTGCGGTTGCCGCAGCCAATTCGCCGGACCAGACCGGGCTCGGCCGCGTCGGCCACGCACTTGCCGCTTGGGCGGTCGCGACCGTCGTCGTGGTTGGTGCGGCAGCGATGATGCCGGCGTCCGCGACCAGCATCGCTAGCAACCTGGTCGGTCCGTCATATACAGCCAGCGCGCGCGTCGCCTATTGGTCCAACAACACGGGACGGGACACTGTCGGTGCAACGGGCCGACCTGCGACGGCGGCCCAGATCGATGCAGCTCGCAAACACTTCGCGTATGTGATGTTTGCAAGTTTCTGTTCGCTTCTCCTCGGCGCAGGAGCCGCCTATGCCGCCGGCATGGCGACAACAGCCCAGGCGGTGAAGGAAACAGCACGACCGGTGACGTGACCACAAGTCTATCCGAAAGGCGGGGGCGTGAAGATTGCTCACCTTGGTCGCGGCGAAAGCCTGCCCTCCGCGCGTCGGGCTCTAGGGTGACGCCCTGCCTCGCTTCGCGACATCGGTGTTGGAGCCAGCCGTAGCTCGCGCGCAAGGGCTGTTGGGCGCTCACGGATTCGGACGACGCAGGCGAACTGCTAGGGACTGTCCTTGATTGAATCAAAGGGGTGCTCAGTCGGACCATTGTCGAGGCCGTGAAGCAGAGCGAGGTAAGAGAGCCAAGACCGTCCCGGCTCGAAGAGGCGCGGCGGCTCATTGAGGATTTCGCCGCCGATCTTCCAGGCGCCGCTCGCGAGCAACTATCAACGATCGGCTGGGTTACAGCACCAAACAACCCCCTGAGGTCGCCATGAACAAAGATCCCCCACTGACACCGGACGATTTCCCAATCGAAGTGCACAGGGAAAAGCTCAAGAACCAAAAAGGCGAGCCGGTCGCCTCTGCCGAGACGGAACAGCTTGCGGGGGAGATCGCTGAGCGGCTCAACGAGCAAGCCTATCAGGAAGAGCAAGATCGTTGGTCGGCTTAGAAAGCTCGTGTGGCCGAGCCTTTGACTACGACAAGTGATGCAGACCGTGCAGAAGTACATCAACATCGCCGCTATAATCGCGCTCGCTGGTTGGTGTGGCCTCTGTTTCAAGATGGGCTGGTATTGATGGAACGGCTTTCGCCGCTGTAGACCACATCGGTCCCAGCCTGGAGGTTTTTCAGGATCGAAAAACGAGCTGGGACCGAGGCTCTGCTGCTATCGATCGGCAAACGCTTGGTTCATCCAAGAAATTCTTCCGAATCGGGGAGTTCGCTGGTTGGCTTCGGGGCTTTCGCAACGTGCGAGGCGCGCCATGACCCCTTTCCCGGTCTGCGGCGTCGAACTTGCGGACCGCATTTCTCGATGAGCGTTCACTCGTCCGGAAGCGAGAAATGCGGGAACATTTCGAGCCATCGAATCGGCTCATGGCGGTGCAGACGTGCTGCCATTGCTCGTCGGACGCCCTTAAGCAACCGGCCGTGAGCTCAGACGCTATTGCTCGCGGGCGTATCGCCGTTTCCGGTCACACCCGACAAGCAAACTATTTGGCTGCCCGCTTAGACTTCGCATTCGGGCCAACAGCAGTCACCGTCAGCATTTTGGTTAATCGTCCCTGAAGGCCATCCGAGCATTGGATCGTGAAGTCGTGAACCGCTGAAAGGCCCGTGGTAAGTTGAAGTTATGCTCAGCCCTGGTACGAGACGTACCGAAGTCGCTCACCGACGATCAAATTGCTTCAGCACCGCTCATCGTCAGTGGCCTGACGGTCCGACCGCGCAAGCAAGTGAACCCGTGGCTCTGCGCACTTTGTCTGCTGCCGGAGTTCGTGGCGCTCCCCGTTCTTGCCGGTCTCGGCATGCAGCGGCTGCCGCGATACCTAGTCACCCAGCGGAAGAAGGCTAGCTAGGCGTGACTTCCGCAACGGGTCAAAAGCGCCGGTTTGAACGGCGCCGTGTCACTTCCGGTGTGCCCCGATCAAAAGACCATATCTGAGCCAAACCGAACTTCGCCATCGGGCCATGAGCGGACGGCCGCTACCCTGATCGCTGCGCGAGCGAATGCCCGAGGAAAAAACGCATCATTTCCGTCGTTGCGTCCGGTCCTTTCGGATCAGTGTAGGAGCCAGCAGGGCTGCCTCCGGACCATGAGTGTCCTGCGCCGTGGATATTCCAATGCTCCAATATTCCGCGCCCGCTCGCGTCGCTGAGGATCGTGCAGGTGTAGGCATGGCCTCCAGGTACCTGGCCGCGGTCAATTTTCTTTTGCAGCCGCATGGCTCGTACAGACTGCTCAAGAATTTGATCACCGTTGTTGGGATGAACGATTGTGTCGTGATCGCCGTGAAAAACAATGGTCGGGACAGGCGGCCCGTCACCAACAACAGCCCAGCGATTGGATCCCCCGCCTTGTCGCATGGCGACCAACGCAGAAGGAAGGTCAGTGGCGGCGCCGCAAGCAAGTCCAGAATGTACGCCAATTGCTGCGTACAGATCTTTATAGGTGTTACCCATGACGGCAGCAGCGGCAGCTCCGGCCGATAGTCCACCGACATAGACACGATCCTTATCAACCGGAAAATCGCGCATGACCTGACGAGTGATCCCCGCAATGATCGAGGGTTCACCCCTGCCCCGCTGCTGGTCGGCTGCGCGAAACCAATTCCAGCATTTCGCGCGGTTTGCCTCGCTGCGCTGCGCGGGATAGACCACAAAGCAGGATTTTTGCTCAGCGATGAAGTTCATCCTCGTACCAGCGGCGAAATCGTCCGGGGATTGGGTGCAGCCGTGCAGCATCACGATCAAGGGAAGGGGTTGGTCCTTATGGCGGCTCGGGATGAAGAGCTTGTAGGCACGACTTCCCGCTGGATTGCTGTAGCTACCTTCGATGAATCGTGTGCCGTCAGGCACGACATCTGCCGGCGAGGGCGGCTTGCGCGCAGTTACACCCCGCAATGCAAACCCACCGCGCTGCGTTGCGCGGTCAAGCAACTCGCGGAGCATGTGGGCTTGCGCCGGCGTCACGTCCGGGCCGTTGTTCTCCTCGATAACATTGGCCTGCCCGTCGATGATTGTCGGCTCTTCAAGGGTGGGCTGGGCATTGCGCGAATTCGGGCCTGGCGCACCTCCGCCGCGCAGCATGCGTTGCAGCAGTGCGGTAGCCTCGACGAGCCGACCAGCGCGCGTCAGGCGCGTGGCTTCTCCAATCATGTCCTGTCTCAGCATCGTGTTCACCGCGTTCTATCGGCGAGGGCGGCCTTGACCGCCGGACTGGCCTGCAAAGCGCCCAGGACGTAGACCGACGCAATCGCGGCGCGAGCAAGCTCGGGCGTGACATCTTGAGCGATGCTAGCAAGGCCCAAGACGTTGATGTGGAGCATTTCGCGGGCTTGCCGCGCCGCTTCGAGATCTTCGCGGCTGAAGTGCCTCAAACCCAGATCCAAACTTTTTCGGGTGGCGGACTTCTTCAGGATCTCGGCATGCCGCTCCAACTGGTTGCGGATTGCCGTGCGGATGAAATCGGTGCGGTTCGAATAGAAACCCTCCTGCACCATCAGGTCGACCTGACCAAGATCGACATAGCCAAGATTGATGGTGATTTTTTCGCTGTCCGAAGGCTTCGGCCGGAGTTCGCGAACGTTGTCTGTCATGGGCAAAGTCCATCCAATCACCATCCATATAGATGGTTTATGGATGGAGAGAACATTTGTCAAGTCATGGGGTCCGTTTGCCGCCTTCACATGCATGGGGGCACGATGTTTCCGGCTTTCACGATCAGCGACACCTAATAGAAGGTCCGTTGGCGGCCTACTGGATTGCTGGTTACGGGCCGCTGAAGCGCGCGTGCAGGCAGCTACCACGATGGCGAAGAGATTCGTGCTGCGAGGAGGCAGGCATCACCGTCACATTGCCAAAACCGCTGACCTTCAGGGGCGAAGGCCGCCGGCTCCCATGTGCGCCGCGCGGCCCGAAGGGAACGCGCCCTCCCGTTTTCCGGAGAATGGAACGCCATGGAGGTGGCCAATCACCGTCCTGCGGTCGGGCCGGGTTTGTTCGAACAGCCGTTTCTGGGCATGGGCAGCAACGAGGCAGCGACCGTGACGAGCAGAGCATGACTGCCGGCGCGCTGTAGGGTCTCTTTGCGTCCAGGCGACGCAAGCCAAGCGACGGGTGCCGGCGGCACAAGGAACTTCTCGTTGGCCCCCAAGTCAGGGCGCGGGCGACCACCTCCGTCCCCGGTGCAGTGTTGCGGGCAATGGGTGCACGCCATCCGGTTTAATCGGCCGGATCTTTGACCAGAAACCTCCGCCTCGCGTTGACGCGACGCGCCGCTAATCCAACGCTTCAACATGGCTCACGCATCGGAAGGTAAGTACCTCGCAACGCGCCGCCCGTAACCAAGGTCCTTCCCGACGCTTCTTACGCCGCCTGTTCGTGCGCGACGTAATCCATCGTGACCTTCGCCACATTGGCGTCGATCCAGGCGGCCATACGCTCCTCCTCGTTCAAGGAGGCCTCGAGCGGAGCGCGGGCGGAGTCCATGCCGGCCGCCGGGCAAAGGGTCAGCAGCGACTTGTAGGCGGCGATCTCGAAATGCTCGAAAGCGTTGTTGGCGAAGGTATTCTTCAGGATCTCATCACCTGCCATCGAATGAGCCATCGCCATGGTGTTCGCCGCGAGCGACTGCGCCGTATCCTTGAGGGTGGAGGTGCTCTCACCGCATGCTTCCAGACATTGCTCCAGCCTCTTCAACTGCTCGTTTGTCTCTTGAAGGTGGGCGGCGACCTTTTGCTTCACCTCCGGGTACTCGTCCAGGCGCTCGGATTGCCGTTCCATCAGTTCGCGCGCCTGGATCTCCATCGCGTGCGCGTTCCTCAAGCCGACCACGAATATGTCGCGAGCCGTTTGTGTCATCTGTTCCTCCGCTGGTTGCTGAAGGCAAGAACATCGGGTGCGGAGCTACGTTCCTAAACGCGCGGCTGCGGCGACTGTATGCACCCTCGGCATCCATACCGCGACAGGAACAAACGGCGCGTTCGACGTGGTCCCGGGCCACATCGCTATTCATCAAGCATGAGGCCGTCCATGTACCACCATGTCGAGAAGCTGAAATTCACCGTCCGCGTCGATGAGCCGGACCCCCGCTTCGGCAACATGCTTCCCAAACAGTTCGGCGGCGCCAACGGCGAACTCGCTGCCGCGATGCGGTCTTCCATTCAGGGCCTCAACTGCGAGGATCCGGACCGCAAAAACCTCCTAATGGACATTGGCACGTAAGAACTCAGCCCACTTGAAGTGGTGGGCACGCTGGCCCGCATGCACCTCAAGCCATCGAAGTTCGACCGTCAGGCCGCGGAAGCCGACCCACCGATCGCGATCGGGGGTGAACCTCTTCAATTCGCAAGGCAACGCCTTGACTAGCATTTTGGTGGGCTGCAAGGCGACGTTGCAGGCGCGCCAGCTGTCGTCGGCGGGCCTCGCGCGAACCTCTCGGCGTCGTTCAGTTCGTGCGAGGGGACCTTGTCGCTTTCGTGAGGACTGAAATTGCTTCTTTTATTAGCTTTCGCCGCGGCACGGAAGATGCGCGCTCTCCGCAAAAGCGGCCTACTGTGTCCGATCGTTCGCTCAAGACCCCTGGAGTGCAAGCTCACCTTAGCCTTTCGGGTAGGTGGGCTTCTTGTTTTTAATTCTGAACTTTTTTGCGTGTGAACCACCCACACCGGTGGTCGACCGGCACGCTAGACCTTGATACCCCACCCCCTCCATTCGTATTGAAAGCGTCGCGCTCGATTAGGAGAACGCTCGGGTCAAGCTGCTCTGCTCTCAGGACAATACGGTTCGGCTTGACTTGTGCTGGTGGGCTTAGGAGAGCAAGGCCCGAAAATCCTCGCGATATGCAAAAGATAAATCACAGCGGCCGTGTGATTGAATGACAGCATCAGTCTAATCATATGGATTTGAGATGCTCGGACCTAATATATTTTCACCCGAAGAGCTGTGGTTGCTTGGAGAGATTTACAATCTCTTCCAAGTTGAACGCGCACCCATCGGAATCGGCGGTGGGTAGCTCTCAACCTGCTGCATCTCAACTTGCGAGTCGAGCGTGATCCCCTCAACCTGGAGCTCGGTGCGGCCGCCAGTTTGATTTGCTAACTCTTACATTGCGCAGTGTGCAGAACGACGCGCGCTGCTGTCGACTAAGCTAGACCAGCACACACGACACTTGCCTGCCTCATCGAGTGCCTGCGCTGAGGCAATGAAGCCGCCATTCTCGCACGGTGATTGCCTCGGAGCTCCTACTGCATATGACTGAGCACCGGGCTTCTGCCGCCCTCAATGTCACGAGCGTTCACCATTCTGAATCGAGCTCGCCTCAGTTGTTCCTCAACCTGCAGCAGATTCATCGCCTGTTGCCGCTCAGCGGACGATGCGACAGTGGCGGTCCCGAACGTACCGAGGCTAGAGCCGACATCGATTTATGAGCTTCATGGCCCTGACCGGCCCGCGCCAACCGAGAAACTCGAGTTTTTTGTCTTTGAGCGCGTTGGTAGCATCAAAGAACTTTTCCAATTGCTTAATCGCAGTCGCAGGTAGGTTACGAACGTCCGGCAAATCACCGGCAAAGAAAGAGTGACGCGGCACCGCAACAACTCGGTCGTTCCTCTTTTTCTTGCGCTCGGTCACCTGAAGGACCTTGAGAATGCCAATGGGCCTACACCTAAGGACCGTGCCGGGATACGTAGCGCCGTCGTGGATCACCAACACGTCCAACGGGTCGCCATCATCAGCTAGAGTGGATGGGATAAATCCCCAGTCGTAAGGATATGTTAAGCCAGCCATCAATGCCTTTGATAGCGTAAACACCCGCAGCTTCTTATCAAACTCCAACTTGCAGCAACTCCCGCGAGGAGTTTCAACGACGGCGAAGATATTCTCTTTGTCGGCCCAAGTCGGCAGCTTCAAGTAATTGGTCATCGCAGCTATCCTGGTGTTTGCAACGATCCTGTCGACTTCCGGGTTCCTATTCGTCCAAGACACGGGCCCAGGGCATGTAACCAAGCGAGATGCGCTGAGTGTTCTGCCCCTACCCCTCCGTCCTGCGTGCCATTGGAAAGACTTGTCGCCAGCTGGGCTCCCTACCACGTTCGGGCCTTCATTTTTGGACGGCTCACAAAGTTGAATGCACTAGGGGATGTTCTCGGGAAAGAAATGGCGGCCAGGTAGCCACAGACCGCTCGCTCCCAACTCGTGCTCGATCTGAAGACCTCTACGTGAGCAGCCGCACGCATGTCTCCACTTTGATGGAGATCGCCTGGTGTTCGGCAGAAGAACGACCCCAGGCCTGGATCAAGGACCCAGGGCTGGGGCCGCTCGGGCTATGGACTGGATAGCCGTGCGCCTAAGCGCATGTCCCTCAATGTGACGGGGCGGCAAGGGTTGCGGAAGCGGCAACGAAAATTGAGAAGGTCCAAAGTATGTTAGGAATGTCCGGCTGGCGAGTTAGCTTAGGTTAATTCTTGGGAAGCTAACCTTCGGTTCCTAGACGGAGACTTTAAAAGGTTGATCTGAACCCCAGCCGAACGGGCAAATCAGAGATTGTTTATTTCGAGCTTACCGATCTTCGCGATCACAAGTGCGCTGTTCCTCAGGGACTTCCGGTTCGGATCAAAAACTGTCGAAGCACCGAACTGTACGGCAGGACAGCTCTGGGGCAGAGGAAGACATTCCGACAAAGTAGGGTCGCCGAGGACGCATTCTCAGTCCGAGGAAAGTTTGCAAACGTCACCTGGCTTGAGCTTGACTTCTTCAGATTCTTTGCTGTTTTTCAGAAAGAGTAGTAGGTAGAACTTGCGCTGTCCAACCTTCTGGCACAGCTGCGAGGACCAGCGTGGCCGCCTGGTTTGGCTTAGCAAGGGCAAACCATATCTACGTCGCTGACCTTGAATCCGAGGTCATCTCGACGATAGTAAACTCATGACCGAACGACTCTGCCATGAAGGGTCAACGCGCCCTAGGGCGACGTTGCTGGCGGGCGGCTTTAGTCCAGGCGATTGTAGCCACTCGCTCATGTGCGAGCCTGTCTCGCATTGGCGAGCCTTCCGAATGACCTGCTCGCGTAGACGCGCGGGCCAGTTCTACGAAGCCAAACTTTTTGTCCAGCTTGAACCAAGACACCCGACCTGAGACGTCATCTGAATTTCAACGCACCAAAGCTTGGGAGGAAAGGAGTGGGCAAGCTTCGATAGCACTTCGCCAAACTAACTTACCCATTTTCATTTGTGAATGAGGTCACCCCGTATTACCGTAGGGAACCTGCAGAGGTGAGCGGCCAGATGAATCTTGAAGACTTGTACCGGCTTCTGCGCAGCGAACACGTCCAGGCGCAAGGGATCGTCGATACCCTCGAGGAACCCCTGCTGGTGCTGGATCAGGGCGGGTGTGTTCTGACGACCAATCGCGGGTTTTACGAAACCTTCAGGGTCGGACGGGACGACACGGTGGGACGCAGCCTGTTCGACCTCGGCAACGGTCAATGGGACATACCTGAACTAAGGCGCCTCGTCGGCGAGATCATTCCCCGGTCTACCGCTATCGTCGGCTACGAAGTGGCAGCCAATTTTCCGACCATCGGGCCGCGAACAATGCTGGTCAGCGCCCGTCGGCTGGTTCACCCCGATAACAATAGCACCAGCGTACTGATCCTGTTTGAGGACGTGACCGACCGGCGGCGTGGCGACGCCCAAAAAGACATTCTCCTCGCGGAAACGCGCCACCGGATGAAGAATCTTCTCGGCATCGTGCGTTCTCTTGCCAATCAAACCGACGTGGAAGGCCGATCGGCCAAAGACTACCGGGAGGCCTTCTTAGGCCGATTCCAGGCCGTGGCCGAAGCCGAAACCCTCGCACTGGCGGGGAGCTCGGAAGCCGATTTGAACGCCTTGGTGGAGCAGGCATTGAAGTCGGCCGGTCCAGAACGATGCCGCATCATTTCCGGGCCGCCAGTGGTTCTCAAGCAACGCCAGATCGTGCCGATGAGCCTCATTCTGCATGAACTCGTCACCAACGCCTGGAAGTATGGGGCCCTCTCTCGCACTGGCGGGCTCGTCCACTTGAGCTGGCGCACCGCAGAAGAGAACGGAAAATCCCTCCTTCACATCGACTGGCGAGAAGAAAACGGCCCGCCAGTGACACCGCCAACCCGCTCCGGGTTCGGCTCCAGGTTGATTGACCTTAGTGCGGTGCAAGGCTTACGGGGCGCCGTGGAACTGAAGTATGAGGCAGCCGGTTTACGAGTTCACATCACCGCGCCTGTGGAGGCTTGAACCCCGGGGACGCATTGTGCAAGACGCTCCCCGAATATTGGTTGTCGAAGACGAGTACCTCATCGCGTTGGAGCTCGAGACTCAGCTGACGACTGCCGGTTATCGCGTGATCGGGCCGGCCTCCGACGTCGACGGGGCACTGGAGCTATTGAACGCCAGCCGTCCCGACGCGGCCATCCTCGACGTCAATTTGGCAGGGGAATGGGTCACTCCGGTCGCGCAAGCGCTAAAGGCGATGTCCGTGCCCTACATTCTTGCCAGCGGATACATTGCGGCCGACTTCGAAGCCCATCCTATCCTGCGAGACGCCGTCAACGTCGGGAAGTCGTGGAGGCCCGAATTTCTCCTCAAGTCTCTTCGCGATGCACTAAACGGCGTGTGAGCGGCATCGCCGGAGCATCAGGAAACGGACTGGCTGGCTGACCTTCGGCAAATGGCACATTGTTCTCGCGTGCCAGTTATCTTGTGATAGCGGAGGGCACCGATGAAGAACATTCTGGTAGTGGAAGACGAATATTTCCTGGCTGACGATTGTGCCAGGGTGATCGAAGCTACGGGCTTGCACGCGCTGGGTCCCTTCGGCACGCTCGCTGACGCGGAGCCGTATGTTGCCGAAGCGGACGGCGCTGTACTTGACGTCAACCTCGCCGGGGAGATGGTCTTTCCCCTGCTGGAGAAACTCCTGGCGGCGGGCAAACCTGTTGCTTTGCTGACCGGCTACGACTCAACTTCTATTCCCTCCCGCTTTGCCAGCTTGCCGATTTTCGTGAAGCCGGGAGACTGCGGGCCGGCAGTAGAGCTGATCGCGCATGAACTTGGAATGAGCTGCGTTTCCGGTAACCGCCAGGTGACGTCCGACCTGCCGCCGGCCGCCGCCCTTTCAGGTAAATGCCCCAAGACTGATCGGCGATCACCGCGGCCCCAGCCCCGGAGGTGACAGGCGGGAAACTACCCGGAAGCGTTTTGGTCCGAAGTTGAACTTATAAGCGACTGGCGATCCAACCAATCCGCCAAAGCTTTGTACTCACTAGCCATTTGCAACAATTCCAGCTTAGCCGCCGGAGTCGTTGTTATAGCTGCCTGGTGGCGGCAGAGCTTGCCAAGCGAGCGGTATGATTCGGATCGAGGGTTCATCACGGAGGACTCTGATTCCGTGTGACCCCCAGCGTCCATCACTTGTGTTACAAAGTGAACACTTCAATGAAGGGAACGCCCCCGCGGGCTAATTCGCTCAGCCTGAGGCAGTAAGTTGCTCTCCCTGGATCACTGGCATCAGCTTGCCTGCGTCGTACTGTTCGCTCGCGATCTGCTCGATGGTCCCCCCGATGCCGTCTAAACGTGCTGGCGACGTCATTTGCATCGGGTCCGACTGACGCCGCGCGGTCACGCAGGGCAGACCATTCCTGCAGACGATCCGGTCATCACCCCTGAACATTGCGAACAGAACAGCCTCAGACTCGCCTCTTCGAACCAGCCGGAAGGATCAGGGACAAGGGGCATCTCAGATCTCCCTCTCCCGCCGGTCGGCAACTCTCGGTTTTGCCCATCCATCCTATTGGCTGCAGAGAGTGTCGCCACTGATGACGTATCCCACTGTAAGGGACTGGTTGAAGTCTGCTTAGGGTCAAAGCGCGAAGAACTCAGATCGAGCAAATCTGGTCCGCTCTGGCTCAACGAGCGGACTGCGAGCGCCGAGGCGCAACTTCGCAGCGGACCAATGCGTCGCACAAAAAGTCGATGTTACTCGACGACGTCGGTTGCCACAATCATCACTGCAACTGGAATCTTAATGCCAAGTGCCGCATCGGTTTTCATGTTGATGACGACCTCGAAGCGACTCGGCAACTCGCGTAAGGCAAAACATTCCCGGCCTCCCGATCAAACACAGTCAGTGCAGCTGTCGTTTCGGTCGGGCGGATAATTGAAGTCGCCGTCCTCTCGGTGTTGCGCGTTTGGTACTGCCTGCAATCTAGCGTACAAATGTGGCAGGCAGGATCTGTCCATCATGGTGCAAGAGCGGCCAGTTCGAATCGAGCGCAGGTTGTCGGCCATACTGGCGGCGGACGTGTCCGGGTACTCGCGACTTATGCACGAGGACGAAGAGGCTACGCACGCCAAGCTGATGGCGCTCCTCGCTAGCGGCGTCACGCCCGCAATCGCGGAACATGGCGGTCGCATCGTGAAGAACACTGGCGACGGGTTCTTGGCAGAGTTTCCGAGTGCCGTCGAAGCGGTTCGGGCTGCGATGCAATTCCAAGCGCGCGTCCGCAAACTTACCGCGGACGACCCGGATGACAGGCGTTTCGCTTTTCGAGTGGGCATCAACATTGGCGATGTCATCGTCGAACCCCACGACATCTTTGGCGATGGCGTCAATATCGCGGCACGGCTTGAAAGCATCGCAGCACCCGGCGGCATCTGCATTTCCTCGGCTGTTTACGATCAGGTCCAGGGCAAGCTCGGTGACAGATTCGCCGATCTGGGCGAGCAGAACCTCAAAAACATCGGCCGTCCGGTTGGGGTCTATTCCGTGATTTTGGATAAACCTAGCCCAGCGACGCTCTCTCAGCGCGCGTATTCAAGCGCACCTTCGCCCCCTCCGCTGTCCATCGTTGTGTTGCCCCTCGCCAACCTCAGTGGCGATCCCGAGCAGGACTACTTTGTAGATGGCGTGACCGGGAGCCTCACCACAGACTTGTCCCGCATCAGTGGCTCATTTGTTATCGGCCAGCACACCGCGTTTACTTACAAAGGCAAATTGGTCGATGCCCGGCAGATTGGTCGGGAGTTGAATGTTCGCTACGCGCTTGAAGGTTCGGTACAGCGTTGTGACAATCGTCTCCGGGTCAATGTTCAATTGATCGATGCGAAGACTGGCAATCATCTGTGGGCCGATCGCTTCGACAAGCCCATCGCCGATCTGCTCGATATGCAGGACGAAATCGTAGCCAGGATTGCTCGGACGTTAGATATCCAACTCATTGTTGCCGAGGCCCGGCGCGCAACAAGAACGCTGAATCCCGGTGCCATGGATCTTTATTTCCAAGGCCGCCATTCCTTCAACAAGGGGCTGACACCCGAATACTTGACAGAAGCTCGCGATTACTTCGAATTGGCTCTGGCAATCGACCCTAAAAATGTCGACGCCATGAGCTGGGCGGCGACGGTCGAGGCCGCACTTGGAGTTTTGTTCTTAACAGACCACCCCCACGATCACCTCAAAGTGGCCGAAACAATCGTGCTTAAGGCCCTGTGCCTTGCACCGGACCATGCCTGGGCTCATTTAACCCTAGCCGTGCTGCTAATCCATACGAATAGAGTTGCTCAAGGCGTGGCTGAGTGCGAGCGAGCCTTGGCCCTGGATCGCAATTTGGCTGACGCTCACGAACTGATGGGCATCGCCAAACACTATATGGGCTGCGCCGCGGATACTGACTCCCATGTCAACGAAGCACTGCGGCTGTCCCCTCGCGATATCTTCGCTTTCCGGTGGATGAACACGGCGGGCTTTGCCAAGCTGCAGATCGCAGCAGACGCTGAAGCAGCCGCTTGGTTTGCTCGAGGAATTGAGGCCAACCGAAACTATCCGCTCCTGCATTTTGGGAACGCTGCTGCGCTCGCGCTTCTTGGGAGGCTAGACGAAGCGCAAGTGGCCGCGAAAACGGGCCTTGCTCTTGATCCAACGTTTACTATCCGTCGACTCAAAAACATTCCATTGCGCGGCGATGCAAAGTTCGTTGCAGGGGCCAAACGTATGGTCAAGGGATTGCACATTGCCGGAGTACCGGATGGGTGATGTCCCCCTCGGGTCAAAGGCCGCCGATTTGCCCTGCGGTCGGGCGCTTCCGGTTTACCCCCGTTTCCGGACAGCTCGTCGCTACGCCCTAATGGAAGCGATGGGCCACAAGCGGAGCCCGCTTCGGATATCAGGGTTGAGCTAATTCCGGGCCAATGCCGGGTAGGCGGCACTCAGGGGCGCCGAACTCGTTTTTGAAGCACTTTGTAGCACCATGAATTGCTACCTGTTTTGCGACAAATTCTTTGGACCAGTCGCGCATGTCGGCCATTTGGATTGCTTCCAACATTATCCCACGCTGAGGATCTTCTCGAAGCGTTCCGAGAACAATTCCCCGCCCGACGCCAGCGCGGGCGCAGCTACTGGGGTATACGAGTATCTTGAGATCCTTGACATCGATCCCTTGATCACTCGATCCACTCGCGCTTTCATCAGTGTGATGGATGAGAACGTACTGTCATGCTCGTAGCCCACATTATACGTTGCGTCACAGATGGTCGCTTCGATGACGACCGGTGCGTCGATGTTGGTCGGGACATGCTCGAAGAGGATGCTTTTTGATAATGCTGGCGTACCCGGTAACACACAGGCCACTGCACTTGTGAAAGCAGCACAATAGGCAATCAAACAGACAGCCCACGTACGCATGCTGGCAACCCAAATGTAGATCATTGCGCGAGGATGCCAATTCTCTGCAATATCCGCAACGGGTCAAAGGCGGCAGTCCGAACCGGAGGCGATGACTTCTGCTCTGCCCTGACTACAGACCTACCGTTGCACTGCCCCAACGGAAGCGATGGGCCAAAGGGGAAATGCACTCCGGTGTTTAAGGACGTCTCCGAGCCAATTCAGTCTATCGCCTACAATTCGCGCAGGATGATCCGTTCTCCGTTTGCGAGGGTCCTGTCGGTCTCGATGAATCCGATCGACCTATAGAAGTCTAGCGGCCCCCCATCGCCGAGCACGACGCTCGTCTGCACTTGTCGATACCCGGCGTCGCGGAGAAGATCGATCAACCGCGCAATCGCCTTCTTTCCGTATCCCATGTTTTGATACTTCTGGTCGATCATGAAGCGCCAAAGATAGGCGACTTCCGTCTGATCAGTTGGCTTCCACATCACGAAGCCAACGGGCACCTCGTCTGCGTATACCGCCCTGAAGCTGCTTCGGGGTTCGAAATGGGCTTGCGCTAATGAGAGTGCATTGGGGGCGACAAAACGTTTCTGCTTCTCCGTTGTTTCCAAAGCACAAATCGCCCGGACGGTTGCAGCGGTGACCTCGCGGAGACTTATGACGGACATAGCGCAAGTAAAGCAGCTCCGTCAGGAGCCTCAAAGCGAAAAGAGGCGCCAATAGCCAGCTCGTCTAGTCTGGCGGCGTCGGAACGAACATCGACGAGCAACAAGGATCGGCTTTCGCTGAGGTCAGCTTCGGGTCAAAATCGGTCCTCCCATCGCTCGAATTGGACGCAAGTACGTCTCCAATCGTCTAGAAGCAGACGCCGGATTGGAAGGGCTCCGGGCGGAAACTGACCAGCCTCACTAAATGAGGAGGTCAGCATGACCGTTACCCCAAGCACCGCCGCCGCCGCCTCGAAGCAAGTGCCTTGGAATAAGGGCAAGATCGTCGGCGCAAGGCCGCCGCTCCGTCCGAAGCATGTCTGGTCAATCCGGACCAAGCTCCAGGTCGAAGGTCGAACGCGCGATCTGGCAATGTTCAACGTCGCCATCGATAGCAAGCTCCGCGGCTGCGACGTCGTAGCCTTGAAAGTTGATGACCTTGCGCCAGGAGGATATTCGGCGGACCGCGCCACCGTCCGACAGAAGAAGACGGGCCGGCCAGTCAAATTTGAACTGACAGAATCGACCCGGCAGGCAATCGACGACTACCTGCGGCTTACCGGCAAGAAGTCAGGAGAATATCTGTTCACTGGCCGACGCCCGAGTGGACCTATGACGACCCGCCAGTATGCTCGCCTCCTATCCCGCTGGCTCGCCGACATCGGACTGGACCCGCACCTGTTCGGGACGCATTCCCTTCGCCGGACCAAGGCGACCTTGATCTATCGCCGAACCGGCAACCTGCGAGCCGTGCAGCTCCTTCTGGGACATACTAAGATCGAGAGCACCGTTCGATATCTCGGCATCGAGGTCGACGACGCCCTCGCGATAGCAGAACAAGTCGACGTCTGACTTCGGGGCTAGAGCAGACTCGCCCTGCGCCGCCTTCACAGACGGCTCCGGGCCAGGTGCGGATACTGGTAAGGTTTCAGTTCAATTCTCGTCAGATTGCATTGCACAACTTCTAATGAACTTGTGAAGGGCCGTTGAAAGAGCCCGTGGTAGATTGAGCGAATGGGCAGAACGATAAAAACCGTCCTTCATGTGATCTGGGCGATTTGCACGATTACGTTCGGCACCGTGATCGGCGCGGCGACCGGCTGGGCATCTCACGGATTAGTCGGGGCTGCTGCGGTTGGCTTCGTCGGGTTTTGTGTCGGAGCGCTGGCGGCCGCATCACCTGAAGCAGTGCTTCAGTTCCTGCACCATTAGAAGTCCAAAGCAGACTTCGATCCCTCGCCTCGACTATGGCAGCTACGGGCCAATTCCGGACCCCGCGTTATCGCTTCTTTTCATGCTCAGCGATACTTCGTCCCATCGAGGAGAATTCCTCCTCATGTGCAGCAATAGCCTCCTCAATAGTGGCGAACCATCGACTGCGCTTCTTCGGCTCGACTTCGATAAAGAGCTCAACAAATTGGCGGTCGAATTCGCGACGGGCGGTGACCGTTACCGGCAAGGCATAGTAGTCGGCGCTTTGGACGCAGAAAAGGTGCGAGGCAAGGTCCTCAAAGCATCTGAAGTGGGCTGCTCTTTCGCCGTCAATTCGTTTCCAGATGGAGAGTTCTCGATACATCCGCGTCCACCGACTAGCCCATAATCATCACGCAATAGGTTGTACCATCTCGCTGCTTAGATCCAGCGTATAGCACGAAGCGCCAAGTCCGCTTTGGGTCAATCGCGTCGGTTCAGCTTGACCAAGGCAGCGTCCGGTTTACCCCTCATTGCCGACGACCAGCGCCCCCATCGAGTTTGACGGGATGGGCCAGAAGCTGCCGCCAGCCAATTCAAAGAATCCTACACGGCCCTGGAATGCCACTCAGAGGCAAGCTGATCGTCGGTTCGTGCCTAATTCCCGTAAGCTGTGGCAGATTGTGCGTGAATAATCGCTTCAAACAAGCGCCCAAGCTGCTGGCCCGAAACAACTCGGCCTGCGTCGGTATCAACCCTGTGCACCACTACCAAGTCCTGCTCCGGCAAGACCATCACCACATGACCACCCGCTCCTTGAGCGCTGTAGCCAGGGGCATAATTGCCTCGGGAAAGTGGATACCGTTGCGAACGACCCACCACATGTAACCATAAGCTCCCGCCGGCCCCGCATCAGAATAGGGCTGCACACTGAGCCTCACCCACTTCTTCGGCACGACTTGTCGGCTACCCCAACGTCCGCCGCGGAGATAGAGCAGCCCAAACCGCGCCAGATCCCTAGCCGTGAGACGGAATGGATAAGCGCGGTGGATGCTCTTTTCCAGCTCGACGTAGCCGCCGTCCTTCGCATCCGGCCCGTAGCGGAAGTCTTCCATACCGCACGGTATCGCGATCCGATCCCGAAAGGCCTCAAACAAGCTAAGACCGACGCATTGCTCGAAAATTGTGCCGAGCGCATTGAAGTCCCAATTATTATAGCACCAGAAAGTCCCCGGACCGTGGCTGTGACGCGCTTCCCGCCGCGCTATCATTAAAGCGGTCTCGTATCCTGTCGGATGGAAGACACCCGAGCGCGCCATGAGCAGCGAATTTATGGATGCCAGGCGCTCGCGATCAGTTAGCCCCTCTTTGTCATCGATTCCAAGTGACGCCAAAGTGGAAGACAGATCGATCTTTCCCTCAGCAACGTAGATACCGAAGAGAGCCGACAGGAGGCTCTTGCGAATTGAATGACACATAAAGCGATGAGCGACTGCGCCTTTTTGATGAACGACTGCGCCTCCCTCGACAATCATGAGGGCAGCGGTTCCAACCTCGTCCGCGATTGCGTCCACGACAGCTAGCCCGCTTGCGGACCAACCAACAGCCTCAGGCGACGTGATTTGCCAGATTGGTTCTGGCCAATTTTCCTTAACTAACCCGTCCAAATTAACGCCCCTCAATCCTATGCGATCCAAAGAGACGACTCAAACATCTGCCCGCCTCATCCCATTATCAACCTTAGCTGGAGGCGAACCATTTTACTAGCGCAGCGCGACATCGACGGCACAGCGACGGTGCCAGATCTTTATTCATTTTGATCTGGCGATCGGGCTTGCGCGAGGTGCCCGGCTTTGGGTCAAAGGGCGACTTCGCCGACCCATCCCTACTTGGACAGCTCTGCCCCCGAAGGCGCCATGGACGGTCACCATAGGGTGTCCGCTTTCGTCACTCCATCACCGTATTCACGACCGCCCGATAGAAGTGCTGCGGGAAGCGCGCCTGGACGACGCCGGACACGGTGCCCAGGAAGTCCCAATGCTCATTGATCGTTGCGCTACCCTGAAGCACGGCGAGCGTTTGCAGCGGCAGACGCTTCTTCGTGCGACGACGCACAATGAGCACCTTGTCGTTGACCACGATCTGAAACGTCTTCCGCTTCTGCGTATCCATGCGCTTCAACCGGCGACGCACCACGGTATGAACCGGGGCGCTGCCAATGGAGCCGTAGGGATTGATCAAGATGCCGCCCGTTGCGAGGCGGCCGTCGCTGTTGCGCTTCGAGCGGATCGAGAGCGCGTCGTCGGGATACTTCTCCTTGCCCGCACCGATGACATGGCGCTCCATGTACTTGTCGATGCTGCCGACGACGGCCATCAGGTTGCCGCCGTTCGCCGGGCGAATGCGGATGCCGCTGATCACCCAGGGACGACGCAGGACGAAGATGCCTGGGATTTGCACGCGCAACGCTTGCTGCGCATCCTTCGCGGTGAAGGTCAGCGCCTTGGCAGTTGCGGTGTTGATGCTGCGATCACGAAGCTGATTGATCCGGTCGAGCATCCCCTTCGTGAGCGTGAGTGTGATCTGCACTAGAGGTAGCTGCGCACGATCCGCTCGACTTCGTCGGCGAGCTCTTCGGGGGTGGGAGCCTTCGCCGTGATCACGGTGAAGCCCAGGTCCGTCAGTTTCTTGTGCCGATCCTTCTGATCCTTCGAGCGCAAGCCCTTCGGCGTCTTCAGTTCGATGCTGAGCAGAAACCCGCCGGTGACATAAACGCGAACGTCGGGCTCGCCCGCCGTAAGGCCCGTTACCTTGGCTTCCATGCGTTCGCGCCGCGAACGCTTGGCTCGGTTCATGTCACCGGCACAGGTGATCGGAAGCCCGGCATCTTCGAGCGCGTGAAGGCGAGCGATGACTTCCGCCTGATAGCGCCACTCGGGGATGTTATTGACGATGCGGGTTTCCATGACCGCAACGTGACGCAGATCACCGCGTCGAGAGAGACCGATCCGGTCGCCGTCATTGCATATTCCGGTTCAGCCCGGTAAGCGGAAGTGCTCGGCACGGACTGTAAGGTCCGAGATGGGCCAATAGGCGACATTCACTCACCGTCCACTCCTCTCAGGGCTGCCGTTCACTCCTGTCCGGCGTCCCGGCGTCCCCCTTTGAGGAGCCTAGTTTTGAATTTCGGAAATGACTTGCTCCATAGCAGATCGACAGTCCGACAATCCATCCGACCGCGATGCCTATGCCAGTCGTGCGGCCGAACAGCTTTTCCTCGATCCAGTCGAACAGGAAGATTGAGGCGAGCATCAAGATTAGCGTCGGTAGGACTTCCCTCGTCGTCACTTCTGGCTTTGAGAGCACTTCTTGCTGGCGCGCGATATAATTTAGTGCGCTCTTGAGGGTAAGCAGGATGCGCTTTTCTGGGTTCACAGCAGCAGTCTCCAGCGGTAACCGAACGCCCAGAAGTAATGCTCTTAATTGGCTCAAATATCTTCACTCGCCCGATCGCCTTCTGGGCCGTCGTGAGGGGCCGAGATAGCCGATCGCTATTTCCTCGAAGCCCTCTTACGACCCTTGGTAGGGGTCACAGTTGAAATGGTTCATACACGAACTCGGCCGAGTTCCAGTCCGGGTCACGTCTAGACGTGGGTCGAATCCGCCCACTCCCTCAGGGACAGCGAACACCCTTGCAGACGTATGACGGGAAAAGTCAGCAAGGGTCAATCGCGACGATTTGGCTCGGTTTAGGTGGTCCGGCCTAGCCCGGACAGCCGACATATCCCTGGTCGTGGGATGCGGCAGCGATGGGCCAATAGGCGACTTTGAGTGTTATGATGGCTCCCTCCGTTCATGGGAGGGTTACATGAGGGTTCTGACCAAAGCTCTATGCGTGGCGCTCGTTTCGATGGCAACGCCAATTCTCGCTAGCCCTGCAGAAGAGGCAAGCGCTGTGGTCGATCAGTGGTCGGCAACATACAGCGCCAATGATCGTAATGCACTGGTAAGACTCTATGCGCCGGATGCCCTTCTTCTCGGAACGACCGACCCGGTCGCGACCCGAGGCACGGAGGCGATTCGGGAGTATTTCGTTGCGCTTGATAAGGGTGGCCGCAGGAACACGATACAAGAGAAGAATGTAATCGTGCTCGGTGAAAACGCTGTCGTTGTCGCAGGATTTTATGACTTTGCCCGACAGGAACAAAACTACGAACCCCGACCATCGCGTTTTACGTTTGTGGTTGTGAAGCGCGACGGTGAATGGGTGATCGCGCATCATCATTCGTCGCCACGCCCTGCTCAGCGGCAATGAGCAATACTGCCCTGAAGCTGTTGCGCCATTGAGTTGCGATCATAAAAGCGAGTGGACCCGCGTCTTGAGTTCATCAGTTCGTCGATTTTCGGCATCGGTTAGCGTCGGCCCAGAGGTCTGCTCATGGTCAATCGCGTCGGTTTGGCCCCGGGGCGGTCGTTCGGGTTAGCCTCGGTGAGCCGACGTGGTCAGCGCCGAACGGAAGGTCTTCGACGGGCCAACAACGGACGTCACAGTTGCGGAGCAAATCGCAACGACAACATGCTCATATCTCAGTCCGCACTGTCTCCAGGGCTTTCAGCGCCTCCGCCAGCGAATTGTAGATCAATTGGTCATCCGGCTTACGGTGCTCTTCTGTATCGATCTACTCCGGTGAGCCGACATTGAGGATGCCCGAAGCTGGCATTCGGGCACTGGCTGGTCCCTGCCGTGCAGAAGTTTTTTCATTTTTACTTGTCGGAAGCATGGTCCCTTCTCGTTTCGGCGCATCCGATGTTTGGCTCCGTCGCATAAGGCTCAACCTTCTTCCCCAACGGAGGATCGGCTCTTCAATGAGGATGTGCATGGCAGCGGCAAGACCGATCGAGAACAGGATGAGAACGATGACTGTCCCGACGACTGACAACAGCCACGGCCTGTCATAATTGGCGATCCATTTCACCAACGGGTAATGTACCATGTACAGCGAGTACGAAATCTTGCCCAGGTATTGCAGGACGGGCGAGAAGGATCGCCCTTCGATCTCGGCAGATACCACCGCATGGATGAGCAATCCCGCGCCAAGGCCATAGGTCGGCACGCGGGCGAACTGTGGATCGGTTGCTCCGTGCACGAAGATCCAGTACCAGCCGGCAAAGAATAGGCCTGCTGAACAGGCCACGACACGGGGCGAAAAGCGAAGTCCGCGGTTGATCAGGAGATAGGCAATGCCAACCCCGGCGCCGAATTCCAGCACCAGCGGGTGGGAGCAGATGCCGAGTTGGATTCGGAAGTAGAGAGCGACGATGACCAGACCGAGCCATGCGAAGAGGATCTCGAATAGCCGGTTCGGCTTAATCGCGAGAATGATCGCGACCACAGCATAGAAGTGAAGCTCGAAAGCGAGCGACCATGCTGGCCCTACATACCAGTTCGGATATGTCCATGCGAAGATCGTTCCGGTGTCCAATGCCGGACGTTCCCCCGGCGCTAGTGCGATCCAGCAGGAGCTGACGAACGCCGCCAGCAACGTGAGCCAATAGACCGGATAAATTCGAACGGCTCGTCTGAGCACGAAATTCAAGGGGTCGTGTTGTGCCGCGGCCGTTGTTGCGATGATGAAGCCGGAGATAACGAAGAAGATGTCAACGCCGCTGGCAAGAATGGTCAGCGCGCCTTCGGCAAGCTCCGGGCCCACCATATCGGGTCGCGCGCTGACTGCATGCCCGCAGACCACTGCCAGCGCAGCAATGCCGCGCATAGCCTGTACACCCGCGAACACCTGCGGCGTCTTAGAAGCTTGGCACTTGGCCGACCCATCGCGGTAGGTCTCGCCCTGCGGCGGGACTTCTGCCGCTACGAGGGACTGACAGGGGCGTTGCATTTGGTGATTTGTTAGGTGCAGAAGGAACCGATCACGCATGGACCGCCGCCGTGCTAGTGAGCGGCAGCAGTACCGGCTTCACCATCTTCTGGTCGCGCGACAAGCGACGTCCAAGGCGATGCACGGCAACTATTGTCAGCAAAGCGATGGCGGCCCCGGCAATGACGTCGGCAAAGAAATGACCGCCGCCGATCGGCGTTGCAGCTAGCATGACCGCATTCCACAGCGCGCCCGGGATCCTCAACCACCAAATCGGCCAAATCGCCCAGACATAGAGGACAGCCAAAACGGCGTGAAAGCTGGGAAAGGTTAGAACGGGAGCCAAGGCGTACACATCAATTACCCTGGTCACGCCCTCCCGGATTAATGGCAGCTCGCGCAAAGTCGCGTAGTAGCAGACCGGCTCGAAGTTCGGATAGTCGGAGGGATGAAGTCCGGCGGCCTCATATGCTCCCGTCGCAGGGACGAGGGTAGAGATGAAGGTGGTCCCGATCAGAGCCACGGCGAGGCCGAGCACAAACTCCGTGCCGCGCTGATGGAATCCAAACAGCGGCAGGAGGATGACTAGTAGAAGCATCTGTTGATTGATGGAGTCATAGGTGAGCGCGAACGCATGCAACAAAGCCGGCCTCTCGTCCACAAAGTGAACATAGGCCCGGAAGTCCAATCCCAGCATGCGATCGAAGGCCAGCAGCCTGGATTCCTGCATTGGCAGATTCGCGGAGGCCGCAATGTAGCCGAGGGATACGAGAAGGATGAGGAACAGGACGGTCTGCGCTGGCAGCAAGAGTGTTGCGTAGACCCTAGGGCTGGCGGTCGAGGATTTGGCGTTGAGGTGCCCCACAAGGCCGTAAACCGCTGCCACCCCACCTACTGTGAGATATCCGTTCCACTTGATGTTGAAGTCGGTCAGGAGAACGCCGGCGCCGAATATTGCGGCGAGTGCGCTGATTAGCGTCCAATTCAGCCGAAGGAGTGAGAGTGACGGGTCAAACGGCAGCGGTTCAAGCGGCGCATTGAGAGGCGATTGCGGTAGGGCCTCATCGCTTTGTTCTGTCATTAGGCATTCTCGCTTCAAAGGAGAACGCTTCTGGCAGAACAACTCTTAAAAGAGTCACAATTCATGAGTGCGAACTACATCAATACATCTCCAGAGTAGAATTTCGGGAAAACTTGGCAGGGCAAGTTGCCGTAGATCAGATCTATTGGAGTCCGCAGGGCCGCTTCCCTGTCCGCTGCTTGACCATAGTCGCCTTTGGGTCAGAATGAGCGGTCCTGACCCTTGCACGCCGCGTCGGGTCCACACTCAGCAGCCGACACCACAATGGCTCAGCCTTGTTCGAGAAAGGGCCAACCAATGACATGCGAAGGCACGCTAGTCTAGCTTCGCAACGGTGAATAGCCTCTACTCGCTTGACGATTGTTTAACCGAAATCCGCGTTAACGTTGCAGTGCTCCGTGGGGCCTTACTGCCGATTGAGTTACCATCGGCAAGAGCAGTTTTTCGGCCCGGAGAAGCAAATGAAAGTGGGCTTAGAGCCAAGGCGGGTTCTGCGCGGGATTGCTTTCCTGTCCGTGCTCTGGCCCTTCTGTTCTGCGGCAATTGCGTCTGACGCCGAGACTTACCAGACGGCTGCTGCCGTTGCCGTAAGCAAGCTGGACTTTGACCGAGCCATTCAAATCTACTCCAAAGGGCTCGAACAGCAATTCAGTCTCAAGGACCGGGCGGAGCTGCTGCTGATGAGGGGTGTAACCGCTCAGCTGGCAAAAAGATGGGATCAAGCCGAAGCCGATTTTACCGCGGCCGTCGAAATGGTCGGCTCTACCGACCCGCGCGCTTATCAGGACCGTGGCTTTCTCTATCACCACCGAGGTCACTTCGAGCTTGCGCTGGCCGACTACACCGCCGCGGCGAAGCTGTTCCCGGATATCGGGGCTTTCCCCAACGGTCAGGGGCTGGCGCTTATGGAGCAGGGCAAATTCGACGAAGCGATCACACGGTTTGACGAAGCGATAAAGCTTGAGCCGACAGCAGGTCTATTCATGCTTGGAAGGGCCGAGGCCTACAACCGTTCGGGCCGACCGCAAACCGCGCTGGAGGATTACGACAAGGCGCTGGCACTCGGACATCTCACGCGAAGCGATACCTATCGACTTCGCGTGGGCGTCGGAGCCGCTCATCTCAAATTGAAGAATGATAAGGCCGCGATCGAAAGCTTGGATAAGGCTGTCGAACTCGCCCCCAATTCGACTACAGCCCTCAGGTACCGAGGGCTAGCCCATGAACGGACAGGTGAGCTTGATCGTGCGTATCGCGACTACGAGACCGTCTTAAGACTACATCCAAGCGACGAATTTGCCGTGAAGCGGCTGCAGAGGCTCCGCGCGAAGTAGGGATCAAGGGTGCCTGATCTCCAACTATTGCCTCGGATATGGCTGCTCGAGTGGCCTCGGAAACTGAAAGCATCAGGTCCGCTTCGGGTCAGAAGCGTCGATTTGGCCGCCAGCGCGCGATGTCCGGTCTGGCCCCGACGACGGTCGTGCTGAACGCCGCCACCATCTTCGCTTACGGGCCAGAAGCGGACGTTGGCCCACCGACTTGGTGTTGCAGTAGCGGGTGATTTGACCTCCCGCTTAGGAGGCTCGCGTTAAGTTGCACTGGCTGCGGCATGAGGGGGGATCAACACCCGCTGCCGCTTCCGCAGTCTGCCGCCGGCGAGATGTTTTCCAAATCGATGCGTCGCATAAATCGTCGCAAACGCGATCCCTACTCCAGCAACGACATCCACGAAGAAGTGGCCGCCGCCAATCGGCGTTGCCGCCAACACGACAATATTCCATAGGATCCCGGCAACTCTCAGCCAAGGGATCGGCCACATGGCCCACGCGTAGAGGATTGCAGTGATGGCGTGGAAACTCGGAAAAGTCAGGAGAGGTCCAAGGCTGAACGCGTCCAACACCCGGGTGGTGCCATCACGCACGAGGGGAAGCTCTCGCAAGGTGTCATAGTAGACGGATGGCTCGATGTTCGGATGATCCGCCGGCAGCAGGCCCAAGGCATGATAAACGCCCGTAGCAGGAACCAGCGTGGAAATGACCGTCGTGATGATCAGCGTCAGTGCGCAGCCGAGAACGAGTTCGGCAGCACGTCGGTACAGACCGCACAGTGGCAGGAGAACGACCAGCAAGGTCAGCTGCGTGAATATGGAATTGTACGCAGAAGCAAGCACGCGGACCAATCCCGGCCGGTCATTCACAAACGACAAATAAGCCCGAAAATCCAATCCCAGCGCTCGATCGAATGCAAGTAATCGGGCCTCCTGCATTGGGAAAGCCGTAGATACCGCAATATATCCCAGTGAGGTGACGAGTACGAAGATCAGGATGATTTGCGCTAAGGTGAATAGCGTTGCATAGACTCGCGGATTTCCGCGCTCGGATCTCGCGTTGCGATGTCCAATGTATCCGTAAAGCCCGGTCAATCCCAAGATAATGATGTAGCCCTTGGGTTCCGCCCGAAAGTTTGTCAGCAGAACACCGAGTGAGAGCAAGACCAAAGCTAGGCCGATGATGATCCAGTTGAGCTGAAAGAGCTTTAGAGAAAGCTCCACCTCCTCCCCGACACCTGGGAAAGTCTCATCGGACTCGAAATGTCGCCTGCTCCTTTTAGTTGTCATTTGGCATTCCCGCACTTCAAGGGAATATTTCTGCCAATGCAACTATTAATAAATACACAACATCCGCGTGCAGTAACAATCGGGAACAACTGGAAAAATTAGGTGTCGGATTTTCCCGCGAAACGTCTGGGCCTGCGATGTCCGCCCTAGGTCACAAGCTCACGAATCGGCGGGACACGCCCCAAATCAGCAATGGGCAAATCCCGTACCTTTACAGCCCTCTCACCGCAGGCGCGTTCGATATTTTCGACAGGCCTCTGGATCAGTGCACGTTAGGTGAGCATTCAGATCGCCACATCCGCTGTTCACCATGCCTTAACCCTGCGCACCAAGCTGCCAGCTTGCGCAGTCAAATCCTTCTTCGTTCTGCAACCAACAGCAATGTTTGATTACCATTCTTCTCCAGGTTGCGAGGGTCCCGGAGGAGGTTTCTATCAATATGACAGCCATCGAATTGCCCGCAAATGCGTCGGTGCAGGGGTTCGCTGCATACCGTGTTCGCATTCTCTGCATCCTCTTCTTCTTTTCCGGTTTCCCGGCGCTGATCTATCAAATGACCTGGCAGCGAAGCCTGTTTCGGATATTCGGCGTCAATTCGGAATCAGTAACGATTATCGTGACCGCGTTCATGCTCGGATTAGGGCTCGGCAGCCTGAGTGGCGGCTGGATATCCCAACGCATCAACGTCAAGCCATTGTTGCTACTCGGTGTGATCGAGCTCGCTACGGCAGCATTTGGATTGGCCTCACTCCAGATCTTCGAAAAGGTGGGCGCTCTGGTAGCAGATCTGCCGTTGCCAGCCCTCGCAGCAATCAACCTTGTCCTTGTGCTCCTGCCAACCCTTTTGATGGGCGCAACGCTGCCAATCCTGGTCTCATATCTGGCACGAATGACGGGCCAAATCGGCGACGCCGTCGGCACACTCTATTTTGTCAACACCCTCGGCGCGGGTGCCGCGTGCCTTTTATGTGCCATCCTCATTTTTCCTTTTCTCGGCATGCAAGAGGCGGTCACAATTGCAGCTGGAATAAATCTCGCGGTCGGTGCCGGTGCGATCGCAGCGCACATCCTTTCTAGTCCCGGCGCGACACTCGAATCACATACGTCGACCAAAGCTCCGGATACTCAGCCCATCCTTGGCATGGGTCTTGTCGTGCTACTCGCAATGACGGGTGGATTTGTCTCGTTGTCCTACGAGATCTACCTGTTCCGTGTTATGTCGTTTGCCTCGGGATCGAGTTCGCTGGCATTTGCGATCACGCTTTATGCTTTTTTGACGGGAATCGCAGTCGGCGCTCGAAAGGCCGGACAGTCCTGCAGAATGCTTGCGCCGCAAGATGCGATGCGCCAAGCCGCAACCGATCTGATCTGGGCCAATTTGTTCGGCGCGATATTCCTTCCGTTGATGACGCAATTGGCATGGCTCGGCGCCGGCGTGATAGGCATTGCGCTCGCGATCACCTACCTGATCGCGCGGCAGTGGGGTGCACTGCTTCCCTACCTCTCGCAGTTTGGTATCGCCGCGGACGAACAAATTGGTCCGCGGACAGCCCTCCTATATTTCGCCAACATCGCAGGCTGCGCCGGCGGGGCGATCCTCACGGGCTTCGTGCTAACGGACTATCTTGGAATCAGGCAAATCGCGGCGATACTGCTCGTCGGCGGCACGATCGCCGCGTTCGCATTGATTGCGGCTGGTCAAACCACCAGGCAGGAGCGAATTCGTCTTGGCAATCTTGCCATTGCGGTTCTCGTGTTCGGCCTCGGCGCAAGCGCCTTGTTGAGTCCCCGGCTGCTGGAGAATTTACAGACGAAGATGCTCGCTGACCACGACTTCACGCAGATTGTGGAGAATCATAGCGGCATCATCACCGTCGACAACGACGGCAACGTTTTCGGCAACGGCATGTATGATGGCCGCTTCAATACAGATCTGAAGTCCGATCTCAATGGCATCATCCGGCCGTATGCGCTGAGTCTCTTCCACCCCGCACCACGAAAGGTACTGATGATCGGTCTCTCATCCGGTTCGTGGGCCCAAGTCATAGCCAACAATCCTGACGTGGATTCGCTCACGATCGTCGAGATCAATCGTGGGTATCTTGAGTTGATCGCAAAGCACGACGATGTCAGATCGATCTTGAACAATCCCAAGATCAAGATCGTCGAGGATGACGGACGACGTTGGCTCAGACATCATCCCGACGCACAATTCGATGCGGTGGTCTCCAACACGACGTGGCATTTCCGCGCCAATATCACCAATCTGCTTTCGTCGGAATTCCTGAGCCTCGTGCAGCAACACCTAAAGCCCGATGGAATTTTCTTCTATAACACCACGAATTCGCGGCGCGCACAGCGCACAGGTTGCATCGCATTTTCCTACGGCGCCCGGTTCTTGAACCATATGGTGCTGTCGCAGACCCCGATCGCCTGGGATCATGGTCGCTGGCGGCGAACGCTGGAAGCTTATAGCATTGACGGCAAGCCCGAATTTGCTTCCGATGGTACTGACGGCGCTCGGCTCGACGCACTGATGGCCGACTTCCGTCAGGATGGTCCCGCGATTGAACCATGTCCGCAGCTCCTCGAGGCTACCACCGGTCAAACGCTCGTTACCGATGACAACATGGGCATGGAGTGGCGCTACTTCCTCGGCTTGGAGTGACTCTACCGTCATAGTATCCCGCATTGACCACCAGCGGCGCGATGTCCGCTTGGGGTCAAAATGCGAAGAACTCAGGTTGAGCAAATCTGGTCCGCTCTGCCGCGATAAGCAGACCTCCGTGAGCGCAGCGCACCTTCGCCATTAAGCGACATTGCCAAGTCGAGGCTATCAATTGAACCGCGGGGCGTAGGGCGGTGCTGCAGGGCGCGGCGCGCTGATATGTGTTAAGCTTTTCTGGCCGGTTAAGCATCGGGGAGAGGATTGTGACGCGACGCCAGTTCATCGCGCTCGTCAGCAGCGCGGCGGCAATCCGACCGCTCGGCGCGCGTGCAGAGCGCCCGCCAGAACGTGTCCTCTATTTCACATACTCGGCCGGATATCGGCACGACGTCATACCACTTTCCGAAGCAATCCTGACGCAGCTTGGAAGGAATTCCGGTGCCTTTGAAGTCATCGCAACGGAAGACTTGTCTGAATTTTCGACCGGAAACCTCGAGCGGTACGCCGCTGTGATGTTCTACACAAGCGGCGAAATTCCGATGAGCGGCGCCCAAAAGATAGCACTTCTCAACTTTGTGCGCTCGGGACGCGGCTTTCTCGGCGTTCACTCGGCCACGGACACATTCTACACTTGGCCAGACTATCTCGACCTGATCGGCGGCTACTTCAACGGTCATCCTTGGCATCACGGTGTAACCATCGAGGTTGCTGATGTTGCAGATCCACTGGTGGCGTTTCTGGGGAATTCGTTGCAGTTGAACGATGAGATCTACCAGATCAGCGACTTCGACTACCGCGGATCACGCGTGCTCCTGCGCCTTGACCAAAGTTCGGTGGATCTCAATAAGGCCGGTGTGCATCAACGCTTCTATGGTTGGCCGCTCGCCTGGAAACGATTTTACGGCGAGGGGCGAGTATTCTATTCGGCGCTCGGCCACGAGGCGTCGGTCTGGCAGGACCCGCGCTGCCAGAAAATCCTCTCTAACGCTATCCTCTGGTCTACGAGAAGGTCGGCCTAGTGCAACCGGATTGCTATGCCGCTTGTGCCTTTCCTATATCCGACGCTGCAAAGAGCTGAAAGGCAAGAACGTAGGCCGCTGCACGCTCAATGCTGGTATCACCTGGGGTTTGAGTCAGACTCGGCCCTCAATGTGCCGGATCGGGGCGTCCGGTCCTTCCTGACAAGCGGACCTTTTTTGAGGCGCATCGAACGTCGCCGTCGGCCATGTCCGGACCCCTTGCACTTGCATTCCGAAGGATGAAAATCCGCTGACTTTCCTCTATTTTGTGTTGAGCCGCAGTTCTGAAGCGGCGATCTCGAAACGAGGTTCGCGATGACCTCCAGGTCCTCGATCAGGCGGCTCCGCGCGCCGCTCGTCGCTTTTTTTCTGACCATCTGGCCATTCGTTCCTCCGTTGCATGCTATTGAGGGCGCTGCAAAGGTTGGCGTGGTGTCCTTTGGCCTGTATGGGGATCAAAGCGTGTTTAGATCCGAGGCGACCGGCGCGGCTCAGGTCGTGGCCAGCCGTTTTGAGACTGGACCGATCAACGTGGAGTACAATTCCAAGAAAGGGGGAAGTGCAACGATCGAAGCTCTGACCAAGTCGTTGCAGGCGGCAGCCAACCGCTTGGATCCCGAAAAAGATGTTCTGTTTTTGATTCTCACCTCGCATGGCTCTCCTGATGGCCTTGCAATCAAGGCGGGGCGGCTGACAGAAACGCTTACACCATCTCGTCTCCGCGACATGCTCGCGAAGACACGTGTGCGACACAAGGTGGTGGTCATCTCGGCTTGTTATTCCGGGGTTTTTATTCCGCGCCTGGCGACTCCCGATGTGCTGGTCATCACCGCGGCCGATGACAAGCATCCGTCGTTCGGCTGCCAGGACAAGGCCAAGTGGACCTATTTTGGGGACGCTTTTTTCAACGTCGCGCTCCGAAAAGCTGTCAGCCTGAAGGATGCGTTTCTCGAGGCGCGCTCACTCGTCCGGAAGCGAGAATTGCGGGAACATTTCGAGCCGTCGAATCCGCTCATGGCGGGCGGTGCAGACGTGCTGCCATTGCTCGTCGGACGCCCTTAAACAACCGGCCGCTATTGCTCGCGAGCGTATCGCCGTTTCCGGTCACACCCGATAAGCGGACTATTTGGCTGCCCGCTTAGACTTCGCATTCGGGCCAGAAGCGGAAATCGCACCTCAATAGTATCTGCAAGCGAGATCATAGCGCCGGACGGTGGGTGTTGGGTTCATCACAGCAACCCGAGTAAGATCACCGACCTTTCCCACGAAGTGCCCGCAGGGCCGAACGATGATCTCGACCACTGGCGGCACCCTGTTCGTCTCCCCATCCTCAATTTGCACCTGGACAACATCATTCGAGCATTCCCTCGACACGCTGACGACGCGTCCCGAAAAGATCGTGGCGCCAGACCTTGGCTTATCGCATGTCGTAAGTCGGTATACTGCGCGGCAAGAAATTGGAACGCATTCCTTGTCTTGGGCAAAAGCAGCGGTCGGTTGAACAACAGCGATCAGCACAAGGAAGTGTGTGAACGACACAAGTCTAGGCATTCTGGCTCTCGGCTGGTTTGCGGGATCGTGCTGTGCTCCGAACGTAAGCCATGGAGGTCGAAAAGGGCAATCGACCGCTATGGGTCAATCGAGACGGTCGGGCCCGGTTCAAGTTAGGTCCGGTCTACCTCTGTCCGCCGACATATCCTTGGGCTTGGGCTGCGGCAGCGATGGGCCATTTGCAGACACTAGTGTTGAGCATGTGCTAAGGTTGGCTCAGTTGACCCATGGGCCGAGCGAGAGATGGACATTGCGAAAAAGCTGGTCACCAAGCTCCCTCTTGAGGAGTTGTGGGACGAAATCATATCTTAGACACGAAGCGTATCTCCACCGGGCTGAACGCATCGGCAGTAATGGAGACAATTAAAGAAGGGGCGACTTTCGTCGTCGCTGACGTTGGATTGCGGCCCCGTTGGATAGATCCTGCGGAAAGGTTCGAATTCTGGAAGACGGAGGTGAAGTCACGACTCGCCGAAAAGCCAGCTTCTCTTGAAGACTTCCCCGGCGAGTACTGCTATTTCGCCTCGAAATGGCTAGTCGCTGATAGACTTCCACTGATTGTCCTTGAAAGACACCACTGATCTGGAGGCAAGGTCAGCTATGGGTCAATCGCGGCGATCTGGCCCGGCTAAAGCTAGACCCGGTCTACCCCTGACAGCCGAGATATTTTCGGTCGTGGATGCGGCAGTGATGGGCCAACGGCCGACCTAGGTCACTTGCCTCTTTTCACAACGGAGCACCGAAGCCTATCTTGCGGCAAGCCATCCACAAGCGGTGCAAATCGTCGTCCGATGGAGCATCGGAATACTCCATGCCAGTTTCAATACACTCTTTCTTTAGTGCTCTATAACGCGGCGATCCGTAGAAATAGAGACCCACAAGAATGGCAAGGGCCAAACCTACACCCAGCTTAGGTCCATAAGCGGACCACAGCGGGCGTGTTTCTTCACGTGGCTGGTTGGCCATTTGCCGTTCGGACCGACTGCGAGGGCTTCGATGCTAGGCTGTGGGATGTAATTAACCAAGCGGCAGACCAAGCGAGTCCCGACAGAACAGCTGGGGGATCAAGCTGAAGTTCCTGTTATCGGAAATTCTGTTTAGTGTGGAACGGCTCCGTAGCACCCTCGGGCAAAAACATTGGTTCATAACGGTGCTGGTCCTTCAGACGAAGGAGCAGGCCGATGACAAATGAAGTCGATACTTGCCAGGGCTCCGCGATCAGAAGCCAGTGCCGCCAAGATCGCCTCTTGTTGAGCACCGGCCCTGGATCCCGAATGAGTTAATTAGCTGTGCCATGATGTTGAGATAGCCGATTGCAGCGACGGATCATTCGGCATCTGCGTCGCGGTCGCCGGATCGAAACCGGGGTTTGATACGGTAAAGGCGGCCATTGCAGAAACGAGTTGGTTTAGTTGCGCATCGAGCTTATTGCCGTCACTGAGCTTAATTTCAGACAACTGAGCATTGCTGGCGCCGAACCAGTTGCCGATCTTGATCTGATCCATTGATCCAATTCCTTGGATCAGAAGATCGGTTCCGTTCTGCTTGAACCAAAGCGTCTGTGCTGCCAGTCCCGAACCAAGCTGTAACTCTCCATGCGCGCTACTGCCGCCCTGGTTGTCTATCTCCAGGCGGCCGTAGCCCGCATTGAATACATAGATATCGTTCCCTCCTTGGCCAACGACCAAGTCGGAGCCGCCTTTTCCGTCGAAAGAGTCGTTACCGGTTGTTCCGTAGAGTGCGTTGTTTCCACTTGTGCCAACTGGGCTGGCGAGAGACAACAACGTCTGACCGCTCCACGTCGTGCCATCCCCGAACACGACTTGCTCAATTCCGGTGCCACTCCCGTTTGCTTCTCCAATGAGCCTGATTGATCCGCCCGCACCGGCAAAAGCTAATATGACATCGTTTCCTATGCGACCGACCCTCGTATCTGACGCCACAAGACTCGCTCCCAGTAACAGCTTGTCCACGTTGCTGTCGTAGGAGGCTGCATCTGTGATCGTGTCGTTGCCATCGCCGGCGCTGTAGACGTAGGTGTCGGCGCTGCCGCCGCCGTCCAGGCTGTCGTTGCCCTGGCCCCCGGTCAGCGTGTCGGTGCCGTTCAGGCCGGACAGTGTGTCCGCGCCACTCGTGCCGATAAGTAGGTCATTGTTCAAGTTGAACCCGGTGATCGTCGTCGCACCTGCGGCCACCTGTTGTGCGATATAGGCGCTCTCCAGGTCCTGACGACTCCAGGTCGTGCCGTCACCGAACACAATCTGCTCCAGTCCGGTCGCGTTGCCGGCGTCCTCGCCCACCAGCTTGATCGAACCGCCACTGCTGAAGGTCAGTGTGATGTCGTTGCCATTACGGCTGATCAAAGTGGTCGCCGGCGTGAGGCCCGCTCCCAGCAGCAGCTTATCCACTGTGCTGTCATAGGAGCCTGCATCCGTGATCGTGTCGTTGCCATCGCCGGCGCTGTAGACGTAGGTGTCGGCGTTGCCGCCGCCGTCCAGGCTGTCGTTGCCCTGCCCCCCGGTCAGCGTGTCGGTGCCGTTCAGGCCGGACAGAGTGTCCGCGCCACTCGTGCCGATAAGTAGGTCATTGTTCAAGTTGAACCCGGTGATCGTCGTCGCACCTGCGGCCACCTGTTGTGCGATATAGGCGCTCTCCAGGTCCTGACGACTCCAGGTCGTGCCGTCGCCGAACACGATCTGCTCCAGCCCCGTCGCATTCCCGGCGTCCTCGCCCACCAGCTTGATCGAACCGCCACTGCTGAAGGTCAGTGTGATGTCGTTGCCATTACGGCTGA